>NZ_JADWYU010000100.1:69451-98457 GCF_016786325.1 Frankia nepalensis
CGCCCCCGTCCGGACACAGGCACGCGGCCGGGCCTGCGCGGAGGCACGCCTGCGCGCCGCGTGGCTGGGTCACGCAATCCTCGTGAGCAGACCGCCCCTGGTGCTCGGTATTCCGATCGGGCACGCCGCAGAGTCTTTGGAAAGGCAAGGACGCCGTGACCAGCCACACGTTGTCCGTTCTCGTCGAGAACAAGCCGGGGGTGCTGGCCCGGGTGGCCAGCCTGTTCTCCCGGCGTGGGTTCAACATCGAGTCGCTGGCCGTCGGGCCGACGGAGCACAGCGACATCTCTCGGATGACCATCGTGGTCGCCGTCGACGAGCTTCCGCTCGAGCAGGTCACCAAGCAGCTCAACAAGCTGGTGAACGTGCTGAAGATCGTCGAAATGGACCCGGAGGTCTCGGTCCAGCGCGAACTGCTGCTCGTCAAGGTGCGGGCCGACGCGGCGGTGCGCTCCCAGGTCCTCGAGCTCAGCAACCTGTTCCGCGCGAAGGTCGTCGACGTGGCCGCCGACGCCGTCACCATCGAGGCGACCGGCACCCGTGACAAGCTGGACGCGCTGGTCCGGGTCCTGGAACCGTTCGGGATCAAGGAGCTGGTCCAGTCCGGCATGGTCGCCCTAGGCCGCGGCTCCCGCTCCATCACCGACCGCAGCCTGCGCGCGCTCGAGCGCACGGCCTGACCCTGCCGCGCCCGAAGGTATGATCACCCGCCGCCGCTGACGCCCTCAGGCCGGAAGCCCGGCGGTCGCAACCTGTCAGCCCAACCCAACCAAAGACGTTCTAGACGCAACCCCGAACGAACCCCAGGAGGGCGCTCAGCGCCCGACGGCGGGGCGGCGGGGAGGCGCGGAGCGCCGATTCCGCCGAACCGCCGCAATGAGGAGATTCGCCCACGATGGTCGAGATCTACTACGACGACGACGCCAACCTGGAGGACCTCGCCGACCGCAAGGTCGCGATCATCGGGTACGGCAGCCAGGGCCACGCGCACGCCCTGAACCTGCGGGACTCGGGCGTCGACGTGCGCGTCGGCCTGCCGGAGACCAGCAAGAGCCGGGCGAAGGCCGCGGAGGAGGGCCTTCGGGTCGTCACCCCGTTCGAAGCCGCCGCCGAGGCGGACATCATCATGATCCTCGCGCCCGACACGGCGCACCGCAAGATCTACGCCGAGTCGATCCTGCCGAACCTCAAGCCGGGCAACGCGCTGGCCTTCGGTCACGGCTTCAACATCCGCTACGGCCTGATCACCCCGCCCGAGGGCGTCGACGTCTTCATGATCGCCCCCAAGGGCCCGGGCCACCTGGTCCGCCGGGTGTTCCAGGAGGGCAAGGGCGTTCCCTGCCTGGTCGCGGTCGAGACCGACGCGACCGGCAAGGCGCTGGCGACCGCGCTCGCCTACGCCAAGGGCATCGGCGGCACCCGCGCCGGCACGCTGCGCACCACCTTCACCGAGGAGACCGAGACCGACCTGTTCGGCGAGCAGGCGGTGCTCTGCGGCGGCGCGTCCGCGCTGGTCCAGGCCGGGTTCGAGACGCTGGTCGAGGCCGGCTACCAGCCGGAGATCGCCTACTTCGAGTGCCTGCACGAGCTCAAGCTCATCGTCGACCTCATGTACGAGGGCGGCATCTCGCAGATGCGCTACTCGATCTCCGACACCGCCGAGTACGGCGACGTCACCCGCGGCCCGCGCGTGGTCACCCCGGTGGTCAAGGCCGAGATGCGCAAGATCCTGGACGAGATCCAGGACGGCACCTTCGCCCGCGAGTGGGTCGCCGAGGACGACGCCAACCGCCCGAACTTCACCAAGCTGGTCGAGGACGGCAAGGCCCACCAGATCGAGAAGGTCGGGGAGCAGCTCCGCTCGATGATGTCCTGGATCGCCAAATAACCAAACAACCGATCCAGTGCGGACCCCCGGCCCGTTCGTCGGCCCGACCGACTCGGCGAGGGATGAGACGGGGCTCACGCGCGCAGGTCGATAGGCTCTAGGCCGCCGGGGGCGTCGGCTGGCGTCGCCCGGGGTGGCGCCGGTGGGCGGGGCAGTCTCGCCACCGTCGCCGCGATCTGTGCGCTCTCGATGAGGAGATCCCAGTGCCCGTCGTACTCGTTGCCGAGGAGCTCTCGCCGGCAGGGCTTTCGGTGCTGTCCGGCGACTTCGAGGTTCGCCACGTGGACGGCGCCGACCGGTCCGCGCTGCTTCCCGCTCTCGCCGACGTGGACGCGGTGATCGTCCGTTCCGCGACGAAGATCGACGCCGAGGCGCTGGCCGCCGCGCCGAGGCTGAAGGTCGTCGCCCGTGCTGGCATCGGCCTCGACAACGTCGACGTCCCCGCCGCGACCACCCGCGGCGTCATGGTCGTCAACGCGCCGCTGTCGAACATCGTGAGCGCGGCCGAGCACGCGATCGCGCTGCTGCTCGCGGTCGCCCGCCGGGTGCCGGCCGCCGACGCGGCCCTGCAGAACGGCGAGTGGAAGCGCTCGAAGTACACCGGTGTCGAGCTCACCGAGAAGGTCGTCGGCGTCGTCGGCCTCGGCCGGATCGGCCAGCTGGTCGCGCACCGCCTGGCGGCCTTCGGCGTGCAGCTGGTCGCCTACGACCCCTACATCGCCCCGGCGCGGGCCGCCCAGATGGGCGTGCGCCTCGTCGACCTCGACGAGCTCCTGCGGATCAGCGACATGATCACGATCCATCTGCCGAAGACCCCGGAGACGCTCGGGCTGATCGGCGCGGACGAGCTCGCCAGGACCAAGAAGGGCGTGATCATCGTCAACGCGGCCCGCGGCGGGCTGGTCGACGAGCAGGCGCTCGCGGACGCGATCCGCTCGGGCCAGGTCGGCGGGGCCGGGGTGGACGTCTTCGTGAAGGAGCCGGCGACCTCGTCGCCGCTGTTCGGGCTGGAGAACGTGGTCGTCACCCCGCACCTGGGGGCGTCGACGAACGAGGCACAGGAGAAGGCGGGGCTCGCCGTCGCCCGCTCGGTGCGCCTGGCGCTGCAGGGCGAGTTCGTGCCGGACGCGGTGAACGTCCAGGCGGGTGGCGTGGTGGCCGAGGACGTCCGGCCCGGCCTTCCGCTGGCGGAGAAGCTCGGCCAGGTGTTCACGGGTATCGCCGGCGGGCTGCCCGAGAACCTGACCGTCGAGGTCCGCGGCGAGATCACCGAGTACGACGTCTCCGTCCTTCAGCTGGCCGCGCTCAAGGGCGTGTTCACCGACGTGGTCGAGGAGCAGGTCACCTACGTCAACGCGCCGCTGCTCGCCAAGGAGCGGCACGTCGAGGTGGCGCTGGAGACGCATCGCGAGAGCCCCGACTACCGCAACCTGCTGACACTGCGGGGCGCGCTGTCGGACGGCACGGTGGTCTCGATCTCGGGCACGCTGGTCGGCACCCGGCAGGTCGAGAAGATCACCGCGATCGACGCGTTCGAGGTCGACCTGCGGCCGGAGGCGCACCTGGCGTTCTTCCGGTACGAGGACCGGCCCGGCATCGTCGGCGCGGTCGGCGAGCTGCTCGGCGACGCGAGCATCAACATCGCGAACGCCCAGGTCAGCCGGCTGGCGGCGGGCGGAGCGGCGCTGATGTCGCTGTCCCTCGACGACGCCGTCCCGGCGGACATCCTGCAGGAGATCGCCAAGATCATCGGCGCGCCGTACGCCCGCGCCGTCAGCGTCACGGTCGGCTGACCCGACCCGACCTGAGCGACCCGGAACGGCCGGGCGGGGCATGCTCCGCCCGGCCACGGGCCGCGCCCGGCCGCGGGCCGGCCGTCGCCGGCCCGCCTCGTCATGCCCGCGGCTCGCGGCGGGCCGGTTCCCGGACGACCGTGGGCGCCGAGCCCGGCGATTGACCGCTCGGCATAGCCGCGACGAAGCGCCCGGCCCGACTCTCCGATAGCGACACTCGCCGCTATCGGATAGTCACCGGACGTCCGCCCGAGATGGCCCCCGGACCCAGCTCGCCACCAAATCGACCCGCGTCCGTGGGGTATTCGTTGTTGTCTGTACGATCGTTGATGAAAAGACCACCGAGATAGGCCGGCGTGGGTTTACCGTTGCTGCCATGGCGTCGCCGGAGCGGGAGCCGGGGCAGCACCCGGATCCTTTCGAGAACCTGCGCCTGGATGAGGGTTTCGTCCGGGCCGCCCGGTTCATCGAGCCGTCCGCGGTCGAGCGCGGCCGTCCGGGTGACCGGCGGGACCCGGGGCGCTGTCAGGTCATGCCGGCCAACCGCGGGCTGGCCGGCGGCATGCACCGGATCATCTGGGCACCACGCCCGCGGCGCCGCCGGCTCGCCCGCATGGTCGCCTTCCTCGCGGTGCTCGCCGGGGTGATCAGCCTCGTCGTCGCCCTCCGGCACAGCAACAATCGCCCCACCACGCCGGTGGCCTCGTCCCCCGGGGCGGCCCGCGCCAGTTCCGCCGCCACGGCGCCGGTGCCGGTGCGCACCGCCGGCGGGGTGCCCGTCGCGCCCACGCCGCTGTCCACGCTGAAGCCCGGCGACTGCGTGTCCTTGGCACCGGCAGGCGCCGAGGGCTCCAGCGCCGCCGTGGTCGTGCCCTGCGGCGCGTCACACCAGGCAGAGGTGATCAAGCTGGTGCAGCTCGGCTGGCGGCTGCCCGGCGCCTGGCCGGGGATGTCGCCGCTGGACGCCCTGGCGGCCTCCGAATGCGGCGCCGAGTTCCTCCGATACACCGGCAACGCGGGGTCCGACGTCCCCGCGGTGTCCGGCGCGCTGGTCCCGAACGAGGCCGCCTGGAACGCCGGGGTGAAGGTACTCGCCTGTACCGCGCAGCGCGCCCAGTTGGCCCCGATAACAGGCCAGCTCGGCTCCCTGGCCACCCCGGCCTGACGGGGCTCCACCGCCTCCACCAGGCACCATCGCGCTCCGTCGGTCCGTCGTGCCGGCCGGCCGGGCGAATCCGCCGGCGCGCGTTCCCCGTGCCGCGGCCCTGGAGCGACCACCCGGCGCCAGCCCTCCGGGCGCCATCCCTGGCCTGGCAAGCACACGTTTAGCAATCATCCAACTACACAAAGTAAGGTGCGGGAGTCGGCGCTCCTGGACCCACCCTTCTGGGGCCATGCGGCGGGCCGTCGCGGCGATCGGAGAGGTGGCGCCGTGCCTTTGACTCCAGGCGGTTTCACGGCATTGTCCGGCGGGCGGCGCCGGAGGTCGCGGCGCGGGCCAGCCCTCGCGATGGCCGTCGTCGTCCTGCTCGGCGCCGGCGTCGGCGGGGGCTTCCTCTGGAAGGCGCACCGGGACCGGGCGGCGGCCGACCGGGCCGTCCGCGATGTCGCCCAGGCCTATCTCGCGGCCTGGCGGGCGCTCGACCGGACCGGACCGGCCCTGGCCACCGCCACGACCCCGGGCCTTGGGCCGGGCGGTTCCGCCGGCACGCCCAGCCCGTCCAGCCCGTCCAGCCCGTCCAGCGCGACGGTGGCGCCGGCCTCCCTCCCCTGGCGACAGGCGGCCGGCCACCCCGCCGACGCCTACGCGGCCCGAGCGGAGGCGGGGATCGCCGCGGTGACCGTCCCGGGCAGCATCGACGTCCCGACCCTGGTCGCGACGATGGCTGACATGCGCGACCGGCTGCGGCTGACCGACGCCGCGTTCACGGTCGGCGAGGTCCGGCGCGCCGAGACCACCGCGACGGTCCCCTACACGGCGACGCTGCGGCTCGCCGGGCAGCCGGCGCCGTGGATCTACCCGGGCGAGCTGTCCCTGACGAAGGTCGGCGGTGGATGGAGGGTGGGGGCGGCGCTCGCCTCGGTGCACCCCCAGCTCGCCCCGGGCCTGCGCTTCGACCGCACCGGGTCGACGGCCAAGCGCGGTGAGCTGCTCGACGCTCACGGCAAGCCGCTGGCCGAAAGCCCCGAGCTCGCCGGGAACCTCGTCGGTCAGGTCGCCCCGGCGACCGGGCTCGAGCGGGTCTACGACGGCCGCCTCGCCCCGCGCGGCGGCAGCATCGTGCTGCGTGACTCCCGCGGCACCGTGGTCCGGACGCCGCAGACCTGGCCGATGACCGACGGCGACCAGATCCGCACCACCATCGACCTCGGGGTGCAGCGGGCCGCCGAGCTGGCGCTGGCCACCTCGACACATCCGATCGGCGCCATGGTGGCGGTCGACACCCGCACCGGCGGGATCCTCGCGGCGGCCAACCACCCCACGAACGGCTACGGGCGCGCGCTGCGCGGCAGCTACCCGCCCGGCTCCACCTTCAAGATCGTGACAGCGACCGCCGCCCTGATGGCCGGGCGGGACGCGAACACCCGGCTCGACTGCCCGAAGACCGTCAACGTCGGCGGGCGCACGTTCGTCAACGCCGAGGACGAGGAGTTCGGGCCGATCAACCTGCGGGAGGCGTTCGCGCACAGCTGCAACACGGCCTTCGTCAGCCTGGCCGACTCGCTGCCGGCCGACACGCTCGCCCAGGCGGCCCGGCTGTACGGGTTCGACGGCGCGGCACCGCTGCCGATCGCGAGCGTCGGCGGGGTCTACCCCATGCCGAGGGACAAGGTCGAGGTGGCGTCCGCCGCGATCGGCCAGGGCCGGGTGGCGACCTCCCCCCTGCAGCTCGCGAGCGTCGCCGCGGCGGTGGCGGGCGGCACCTGGCACGCCCCGTTCGTGGTCGGCGGCCCGACGCGCAGCCACGAGCTGCCGCCGAAGATCCTGCCCGACCTGCGCTCGTTCCTGCGGGCCGTCGTCACGGACGGCACGGCGGCCAAGGTGGCCTTCCCTGGTGAGGTGTTCGGCAAGACCGGCACGGCCGAGTACGCGCCCGGCAACCCGCCGCCGACCCACGCCTGGTTCGTCGGCTACCGCGGCACCGTCGCCTTCGCCGTGCTCATCGAGAACGGCGGCTTCGGCGCCGAGTCCGCCGCCCCGGTCGCCGCGGCCTTCCTGAACGCCCTCGACGGCAACCTCCCCCCGCCCGCCACGGCCGTGGACGCCTCGGGCGCCACTCCCGCCCCGGTCACCTCGGCTGGCCCGGGCTGAGCGCCCCGGGCGCGACGGGCGTCAGTCGACCGGTTCGGCGGGCAGGATCTGACGCAGCGGGGGGCGCTGGTAGCGGGCGGGGCGACGGGACCACTCCCGCGGGTAGCCGAGGGAGACCTCCTCGAAGCGCACGCCGTCGTAGACCGTGGTGCGCGGGATGTGCAGGTGGCCGTAGACGACGGCGGCGGCCCGGAAGCGCAGGTGCCAGTCCGCGGTCAGCTCGGTGCCGCACCACTGGGCGAACTCGGGGTAACGCAGCACCCGGGTCGGCTCACGGACGAGCGGGAAGTGGTTGACCAGCAGCGTCGGCGGCCCGTCGGCCGGCAGGTCGGCCAGGCGGCGCTCGGTCTGCGCGACCCGGGCACGGCACCAGTCGTCCCGGGTGGGGAACGGGTCGGGATGCAGCAGGAACTCGTCGGAGCAGACCACGCCGGTGGAGTGCGCGTAGGCGAGCGCCTCGTCCTTCGTGGCCGTGCCCTCGGGCCGGAACGTGTAGTCGTAGAGCAGGAACAGCGGCGCGACCACCACCGGCCCACCGGGCCCGTCCCAGACGGGATAGGGGTCCTCGGGGGTGAGCACGCCGAGCTCACGGCAGAGGTCGACGAGGTGCCAGTACCGGGCGACGCCGCGGAGCTGGACCGGATCGCGTTTCGGCGTCCACAGCTCGTGGTTGCCGGGCACCCAGACGACCTGGGCGAACCGGCTGGCGAGCAGCGCGAGCGCCCACCGCACCTCGTCCACGTGGTCGGCGACGTCCCCGACGACCAGCAGCCAGTCCTCGTCGCCCGTCGGCCGCATCGCCTCCACGACGGCCCGGTTGTCCGGGTAACGGACGTGCAGGTCGCTGGTGGCGAACAGGGTCCGGGACGAGGCGGCCATTCGACTCATGTTTCCACAAGGCCAACCGCCAGGGGCCGCGCCGCGGCGTCACGTTGATCACTAACGCTCACCGGCCCGGCCCCGCCCGGCCGGGGCCCGGCTCACATCCCGCCGGTCACGCGCCGAGGCGCTCCAGGAGGAGGGAACGGACGGTGGCCGCGTCGGCCTGGCCCTTCATCGCCTTCATGACGGCGCCGACGAGCGGGCCGACGGCGTTGAGCTTGCCGGAACGGACCTTGTCGGCGATGTCCGGGGCGGCGGCGATCGCCGTGTCGACGGCGGCGGACAGCGCCGAGTCGTCGGTGACGACCGCGAGGCCGCGCGCGGCGACGACCTCGTCGGGGCCGCCCTCGCCGGCGAGCACGCCGTCGATCACCTTGCGGGCGAGCGCGTCGGTGAGGCTGCCCTCGGCGATCAGCTCGATGACGCGAGCCACCTGCACCGGCTGGATGGCGAGCTCCGCCGGGGTGACGCCGGCGTCGGCGGCCCGCCGGGCCAGCTCGTTGAGCCACCACTTGCGGGCGGCCGCCGCCGTCGCGCCGGCGGCGATCGTCTGCTCGACGAGCTCGAGCACGCCGGCGTTGCCCATGTCGACGAGGTCCCGGCCGGAGAAGCCATGCTCGGCGATCAGCCGGGCGCGCCGCTGCGACGGCAGCTCCGGCAGCGAGGCACCGACCGCCTCGACGTACTCCCGGGACAGGGCCAGCGGGGCCAGGTCGGGCTCGGGGAAGTACCGGTAGTCGGTCGCCTCCTCCTTCGAGCGGCCGGACGACGTGCGCCCGGACGCCTCGTCGAAGTGGCGGGTCTCCTGCACGACCCGCTCCCCCGCGTCCAGCAGCGCGGCCTGCCGGATGATCTCGGAGCGGACGGCCCGCTCGACCGAGCGCAGCGAGTTGAGGTTCTTCGTCTCCGAACGGGTCCCGAAGGGCGCCTCCGGCTCGCCGGGAGCCGGTCGGAGCCGCAGCGACACGTTCGCGTCGCAGCGCAGCGAGCCCTGCTCCATCCGGACGTCGGAGACGGCGAGCGAGCGGCACAGCTCACGCAGTTCCTCGACGTAGGCGCGGGCGACCTCGGGCGAGCGCACGTCCGGCTCGGTGACGATCTCGACGAGCGGGATGCCGGCCCGGTTGTAGTCGACCAGCGAGTGGGTCGCGCCGTGGATGCGCCCGGTGGCGCCGCCGACGTGCAGCGACTTGCCGGTGTCCTCCTCCAGGTGCACCCGGGTGATGCCGACCCGGTGCACCTCGCCCTCGACCTCGACCGCGAGCCAGCCGTTCGTGCACAGCGGCTCGTCGTACTGGCTGATCTGGAAGTTCTTCGGCATGTCCGGGTAGAAGTAGTTCTTCCGAGCGAACCGGCACCAGGACGCGATCTGGCAGTTCAGCGCCAGCCCGATCATGACGGCGAACCGGATGGCCGCCTCGTTGATCACCGGCAGCGCGCCGGGCAGGCCCAGGCAGACCGGGCAGACCTGGCTGTTCGGCGTCGCGCCGAACGCGGTCGAGCAGCCGCAGAACATCTTCGACGCGGTGCCGAGCTCGACGTGCGTCTCCAGGCCGATCACCGGCTCGTAGCGGGCGACCGCGTCGTCGTACGCGGGCGTGGTCAGGACGGTGGCCGGCGTGCTCACCTGGGCTCCTCGGCGTCGGCTGTGTCTGTCTCGGCGGCGTCCGGGCCCGACGGCTCCGGCGCTCCATCCGCGCCCGGGCCGTCGCCCGGCCGGTTCCCCCGCGAGCGGGTGTCGCGGATGTGGATCCTGGTCAGGTAGATCGCGGCGATCAGGCCGACCGTCCCCCAGACCAGCAGGATCGGGCTCACGACGATCCCGCCGAGCACCAGCACGACGACGGTGAGCGCCCACACCGCGATCAGCAGCGTCCGGTCCTGCCGCGTACTGCGCAGCGCGACCATGGTGGTTGTCCTTCCGTGTGACCCGTCCGGGTGACCCGCGGCCCGTCCCAGCCCTCCGCCCGGCGCTAGAGCGCGGGGGCGGCGGCGAGGAGGGAGTGGCCGCGGCGGGCGTCGAGAGCGGCTTCCAACGCGCCGCCCACCTGGTAGAGGCGGTCGTCGGCGAAGGCGGGGGCCATGATCTGGAAGCCGACCGGCAGGCCGTCCGACAGACCGACCGGCACGCTCATCGCCGGCACACCGGCGAGGTTCGCCGGGATCGTGCACAGGTCGTTGAGATACATGGCGATCGGGTCGTCGACCTTGGCGCCAATCGGGAACGCGACCGTCGGGGTGGTCGGCGAGACCAGCACGTCGACCCGCTCGAAGGCGGCGGAGAAGTCCCGGCTGATCAGTGTGCGCACCTTCTGCGCCTGGCCGTAGTAGGCGTCGTAGTAGCCGCTCGACAGCGCGTACGTGCCGAGAATGATCCGCCGCTTGACCTCGGGACCGAAGCCGACGTCGCGGGTACGGCTCATGACCTCCTCGGCACCCGCCTCGCCGTCGTCGCCGATCCGCAGGCCGTAGCGCATCGCGTCGAACCGGGCCAGGTTCGACGAGCACTCGCTCGGCGCGATCAGGTAGTAGGCCGCCAACGCGTAGTCGAAGTGCGGGCAGCTGACCTCGACGATCTCGGCGCCGAGCTGGGCGAGCAGCGCGACCGCCTCGTCGAAGCGGGCCTGCACACCGGGCTCGTAGCCCTCCCCGGACAGCTCGCGCACGACGCCGATCCGCATCCCCGGCACCTCGCGGCGGGCCGCGGCCTCGACCACCGGAGGAACCGGCCGGTCGACGCTGGTGGAGTCGAGCGGGTCGTGGCCGGCGATCGCGGCGTGCAGCAACGCGGCGTCGGTGACGGTCCTGGCCAGCGGGCCGGCCTGGTCGAGGGAGCTCGAGAACGCCACCAGCCCGTAGCGGCTGACGCCGCCGTAGGTGGGCTTGACTCCGACGAGGCCACAGACGGCGGCCGGCTGGCGGATCGACCCGCCGGTGTCCGTGCCGATCGCCAGCGGCGCCTCGAACGCGGCGACGGCGGCCGACGAGCCGCCGGAGCTGCCGCCGGGGATGCGGGCGAGGTCCCACGGGTTGCGGGTCGCACCGTAGGCGGAGTTCTCGGTGGACGAGCCCATCGCGAACTCGTCCATGTTCGCCTTGCCGAGGATCACGACGTCGGCGGCCCGAAGCCGCGCGGTCACGGTCGCGTCGTACGGCGGATACCAGCCTTCAAGGATCCGGCTGCCGCAGGTCGTCGGCATGCCCCTCGCGGTGAGCACGTCCTTGAGCGCCAGCGGCACGCCGGCGAGCGGCCCGAGCGGCTCGCCGGCCGCCCGGCGGGCGTGGGCCCCCGCGGCGCGGGGGGGCCCGCCCCGCGCAGCCAGCGGCTACTCCGATTCCACCGGCGACAGCCGCGGACCCGGGGTGAAGGTGATGGGGACCGCGACCGGGGCGCGGTTGTAGGTGGAGTGGAAGTGCACGTCGGCGTCCGGCGCCAGTTTGATGTCGTGCAGCCGGTTGACGAGTTCCTCGACGGCGATGCGCAGGTTCATCCGGGCCAGGTTCGAGCCCGCGCAGCGGTGCGGGCCGGCGCCGAAGGCGATGTGCCGGTTGCGGGCGCGCTCCGGGTTGAACGTCTCCGGGTCCTCGAACTCGTTCTCGTCGTGGTTGGCGGCGGCCCAGTAGAGCAGGATCTGCTCGCCGGCCTTGATCGGGCAGCCACCGACCTCGCCGTCCTGGCGGGCGGTGCGGGCGACCGAGATGAACGAGCTGTCGAGCCGCAGCAGTTCCTCGACCGCGTTCGGGATCAGCTCGGGCCGCTCGCGCAGCATCGCCGGGATCTCCGGGTGCTCGCAGAACCGCAGCATCGACATTCCGAGCACTCCGGCCGTGGTGTCCAGGCCGCCGAGGATGAGCAGGTGAATGGTGCCGATCGCCTCGGCGTCGGTGATCGGCCGGCCCTCGATCTGGGCGTCCAGGACCCCGTCGATCACGTCGCCGAGTGGCCCCGTCTCGCGCCGCTTCGCGATGAGCTGGGCGATCCAGCCGGCGAGCTTGAAGAGGCACTCGCGCGCCTCGGGGACGGGCTGCGCGGTCGTCATCGCCCACTTGTTGACCATGGCGAGGTCTTCCTTGGGGGCGTGCAGCGCGAACTCGAAGAACGCCAGCCCCGGCAGCGGCCGGGCGAACTCCTCCTGGAAGTCGCAGGAGCCGCGCTCGATGAAGCCGTCGATCAGCCGGTTGACCAGCTCGCGGGTCTGCTTCTCCCACTCGGCGACGACGACCGGTCGGAAGTACGGGTTGATGACACGGCGGAACTCACGCTGCAGCGGCGGGTCGATCGTGACCGGCAGGATCGTGTGCGACTCGGTCGGCGCGATCGTGATGCCGCTGGCCGAGCTGAACGTCTCCCAGTTCTGGGCGACGCCGAGCACATGCTCATACCCCGTGGCGATCCAGAAGCCGCCGTGCTGGTCGCTGTGCGTGACCGGGCAGCGCGACCGGGCGCGGGCCAGGGTCGGGTGAAAGTCGTGGGCCAGCTCCGGCGACTGGTGGTCGAAGTGGTGCTCCACCCAGTCGTCGTCGATCGTGACGCCGATCTTGCTCGGGGGCGCCGCCGTCGTGTCCATTACCACCTCGCGCTCACAGGTTGCGGTCAGCCGACTGATCTGGGCTATCCAGCCACAGAATAGCAATAAGTGAGCATTCGTTTAATTTCTGCCGGGCGATCGCCCAGCAGGCGCCTCGACGGCACCCAGCCTTCAAGATCCTGTTCCTTGGTCATGAGGGAGGGACCAGGCCAGCCTGCCAGGGGGAACATCAGGACAACGTGTCCAGCAACGCCGCCGTGTCGTGCACGAAGGCCTCGATCTCGACGATCTGGCCGCCCCGGATCCGGATCATGTCGATCATCGGGAGCACGACCGAGCGGCCGGTGGCCCGCGCCGTCCACCGGATGACGATCCGCAGCGCGTACAGGTCCTCGGCGCACCGCCAGTACTCGGCGCCCTCGATCCGCTGGTCCCAGTGCGCGCGCATGCCGGCCTGGACGGCCCGGAATGCGTCGAGCCCCCGGTGGACGCCCCCATGCGGCAGCGACTCCGGCTCCACCAGCACGACGTCGTCGGCGAACAGCGTCGCCCAGCGCTCGACGATGCCCGGGTCGGCCATGGCACCCGGCGTCCAGGTAGCGGCGAGCGTCTCCATCACCTGGGCCGGCGTCAGTCCCCCGGCCGCGCCGCGCTGGCCGGGCCTCAGGTACCCGGTGGGCTTCTCCGATGCCGGCTCCGACACGGTGCTCTCCCGTCCTGGACATCCCACGCATGGAACTGCCAAAGGCATCTCCTCCTGGTGACGGCGCATCAGCGCAGTGCCAACTCGGCCACCTCAGTACCCCGAGATCGGCGGACCACCGCCATATGCCCGGACCCGGCACCACGTTGGAGGGCGCCCAGCGCCCGATGGCTGGCGCGCAGCGCCAGCCTCACCCCAGGAAGAACTTGCCGCCGTCATAGGAGATGGTCTGCCCGGTCATGTATCTGGAGGCGTCGCTGGCGAGGAACACGACCGGCCCGGCGACGTCCTCCTCGGTCGCGACCCGGCCGATGAGCTGCATCGCGAACTCGGGGGTGCCGGTCATCTGCTCCTCGCGTTCCAGCACCCCAAGCGCGAGCGCCTCAGAGGCCATGCTGCCGACGGACAGGGCGTTGACCCGGATGCCCAGCGGGGCAAGCTCCTTGGCCAGCGACTTCGTCATCGCGATGACCGCGCCGCGCGCCGTCCCGTAGTCGAGCCAGTTGCGCACCCCGTACGCGGCCGACGAGGTGTGGTTGACGATCGCGGGAAAGGGCGACTTCGCCAGCTCGGGCACCGCCGCCTTGCACAGCAGGAAGGTGCCTCGCACCATGACGGCCATCGTGGTGTCCCAGTGCTCGACGGTCAGCTCGGTGAGCGGGGTGAACCTGGTGTCCCGGTAGCGGTTCGGGTTGTTGACCAGCACGTCGAGCCGGCCGAACCGGTCGACGGCGAAGGCGACCGCCGCCCGGGCGCTGTCCTCCTCGGTGACATCGAGGAACTGGAACCGCGCCGTGCCGCCGTCCTTCTCGATGAGGTCCACCGTCTCGGCGCCCGCGTCGGCGAACCTGTCGGCGACGACGACGCTCGCCCCGGCGGCGGCGAGCGCCCGGGCATAGCCGCGCCCGGCCGCCTGGGCGGCCCCGGTGACGATGGCCACCCGACCGGCGAGCGCGCCGGTGGCGATCCCGCTCGCGGGGCTGGTGCCGGGGCTGGGGCCGGGGCCGGGGCCGGAAACAGGGATGAGATCGGGAGCGAGGCCGGGGGCGCCCCGGGTGCCGGTCATACCGGCGTCTGCTCAGCCAGACCGAGCACGCGGCGCAGGGTGAGCGCCATGTGCTGCATCACCGGCTCGTTGCGGCCGAAGACCAGCGTCGGGGGGACGAACGGCGAGTGCAGCGAGAGGCCGGCCCGCTCGGCCATCGCGTAGTCCTCCTTGTCGACCACCGTCTGGCACGCCCAGTGCACCGCCTCCTCGAGCGCCTTGGCCTCCTCCGGGGTCGCCGGGAGCTCGCGGCGGTAGGCATAGTGCAGCGCCACCGTCTCGTGCAGGCTCCCGCCGGGATAGATGGCGAAGATTTCCAGCCGGTCACCGACCACCGAGAAGCTCAGGTTGGGGAAGAGCCGGTAGTTGAGGTTGATCTGGCCGTCGTCGACCGGCCGCCAGTCCTCCTCGGGCGTCTCGCGCAGCTTGTCGACGGTGCGCATCGTCGAGGTCATCAGCGCGTGCTCGCCGTAGAAGTCCGCGAGCGAGGTGTTGCTGTAGACCAGCGGCCGGGCGGTGTCCCGGTGCAGGTGGGCGAAGTGGTAGGTCTCGCAGTGGGTGCCCCAGACGACCTTCCAGTTCGTCGCCACCGGGTGCGGGTGGGTCGCGGCGATCTGATTCCAGGTCTCGAAGCCGAACGACGCGAAGTGCTCGCCGAGACCGGACAGGTGCTCGTCCAGCGAGAAGGGCGCGTCCGGGTTGGCCGCCGCGAAGATCAGGCCGTGGCGTTCCTCGGCCGGGAGCTCGATCAGACCTCGGGTCTCCCGGCGCATGTCGGAGAATCCCTCGCCCCCAGGCAGGCCGACGAGCCTTCCCTCCAGGCTGTAGGACCAGGCGTGAAATGGGCAGGTGAACCGGCGCGCGCTGCCGTGGCCGGCGTCGACGACCCTGACACCGCGGTGCTGGCACATGTTCAGGAAGGCGCGCACCCGGCCGTCGTCAGTTCGGGTAAGCAGCATGGGCGTGCTGGTGGCGTCGAACGTGAGCCACGAGCCCGGCTCGGGCAGGTCACCGGACAGGCCCACGAACATGGGGTAGCGGTTGAAGATGAGCCGCCGCTCCCGCTCGAACTGCTCGAGCGACCGGTAGCCCTCCAGCGGCTCCTCCATCGTGCGTTCGGCCAGGACCGTGGTCTTCCGGTCGATCAGGTCCAGCGTGCGCCTGCCTAAGTCGCGCTGCATCTCCGCGTTCATGGGGTGTACTCCAGCTCCCTGGTGCCCGCCATCCCGCCGCCGGCGGCCTGGTCGGTTGCCTGGACCCGGTCGGCTGCCTGGACCCGCTCGGCGTCCGCCGCGACGGCGGTGCCGGCGAAGAACGCCGTCGACCTGCCGCCGTAGAACCGCACGGCGTTCGCGCAGGTGAACTCCTCGAACTGCGCGGGCGTGAGGATGCCGTCCTCCACCAGCTCGTACGCCTCGCGCAACGGGTGGGTGAACGACGGGACGTCCCAGTGCCCGAGGTCGGAGCCCATCATCGGGCGCAGTCGGGCACCGGGCGGGTTGACCCGGGTGTCGTAGGCGAGGCCGACCAGCGGGTCGTCACCCTCGCATCCCCAGTAGAACCCGCGGCAGAACGCGTCCCGGATGTCCTCGACCGAGCCGACCCCGGCGCGCGCGAAGTCGTCCACCTGCCCGTCGACGGCCGAGACCCCGGGAACCAGCTGCTCGGGCCGGTACCGGGTCAGCTCCGGTGCATGCCTGGCGGCGAGCCTGGCCAACTCGGCCGGGTCGAGCCGGGCGGGGTCGAGCCGGCCGAGCCCGTCCGCGCCGCGTTTCTCGAACCGGGACACCAGGTCGCCGAGGACCCGCACGCCGCCCGCGACGCCGCCTTCCAGCAGCGCGATCCGCAGCTCAGGGAATCGGGTGAGGACCCCGCCAAGGAACAGCGACTTGGCGGTCGCTTCCCCGACCGCGGCGAAGTGGCCGGCCGCGTACGAGTAGTTCGACGGTGAGAAGTGGCCGTTGAGCCTGAAGCCGGACGAGTGGCATGACAGGGGGACGTCGAGCTCGACGGCCTTCGCCCAGAACGGGTCGTAGTCGTGGTCGCTGTCGAGGCCGAAGTTGTCGATCCGCTGCAGGCGGGATCGGTACTCGGGCGGCGCGTCGGCGAACGCCGGGATCGGCCGCCAGACGAACGACGGCATCAGCGCCGCCCGCAGCCCCAGCGAGACCGCGTGCTCCAGCGCCGCGATGCCCTCGTCCGGAGTGTGCGCGGGGATGAGGGCGACGGGCGCGAGCCGGTCCCGGTAGGGCCGGTAGGCCGCCGCGACGTACTCGTTGTACAGCCGGGTCAGGCCGACCCGGGTGTCCGTGTCCTCCATGCCCAGCAGGACCATGCCCCGCGACGGGTAGACCACCGCGAAGTCGATCCCCGCCTCGCCGAGGCGCTCGTGGTAGAGCGACGGCATCGCGACGGTGGCGTAGTCGAGGGTGTCGTTCGGCGTCCACCACACCGGCCGGGCCGACAGGTGGAGCCGGCGGCGTTCGGCGAGCGACGGCACCCGTTCCCCCGACCCGTCGGCCAGGCCGACGGCCCGCACCGCCGGGTCGTCGAGCAGGCGCCCGCCGCCGTGGTCATGCACGAAGTCCGCGAACGCGACGCTGATCTCGACATGATGCGCGTCGGCGTCGATGACGACGTGGCCGAGCGACTCGCGGACCTCGCGGGCGCTGCCGCCGGCGGTCACGTCTGCTCCCGGTTGTCGGGGCCGTTCTCGACGCCGTTCTCGGCGCCGTTGCCAGCGTCGGTGCCGGCGCCGTCGGCGGCACCGTTCTCAGCGAACACGAGCATGGTGGCGATCTTCCCGTTCTCGATGCGGATGAGGTCGCAGCCCACGAGCCGCGTCGCCGGGAACGTCCAGCGGACGTAGCCGCGGCTCCAGCCGTGGTGCGTCTCGGGCGGGCGGACCAGCTCGACGGTCACCCCGTCGGGCCAGCTCGCGGTGTAGGCGGTGATGTGCTCGGCCAGCGCCCGCCGGCCACGGACCACGGGGCGCTCGTCCGGCGGGATGAACTCCACGTCGGCGGAGCAGCAGGCCGCCAGGAGGCGCTCCCGCTCCCCCGGATCGCGGGTGACCCAGGCCGCGCCCCACCGGGTGAACAGTTCCTCGGACGTCATGGCCAGGTCCTCAGGCGTCATGGTCACGCTGCGGCCGCCGCTACCGGGTCGGGCCGCGCAGGCCGGCGAGCGCCACGGCGGGCAGCGTGACGCTCGCGCCGCCGTCGGTGGCGAGCACCTGGCCCGAGATCCAGCTCGACTCGTCGCTGGCGAAGAACAGCGCCGCGTAGGCGACGTCCCAGCCGGTGCCGTGGGTGACGGTGCCGAGCGGCAGGACGGAGGCGGCGGTGCGCTGGATCTCGGAGAGGTCCTGGCCGAGCTTCTCGGCGGCGCCCTGGGTCCGCGGCGTCCGCACGGACCCCGGGACGACGACGTTGACCCGGATGCCCTGCGGTCCGTGGGCGGCGGCCATCTCCTGGGACAGCGAGATCATCCCGCCCTTGGCGGCCGAGTAGGCGGCGAAGCCGATCGCGCGCAGCGCGCCGATCGAGGAGACGTTGACGATCGACCCGCCGCCGGTGGCGGCCATCGCCGGGATCGCGAAGCGCGACACCTGGTAGACGGACTTCAGGTTGATCGCCAGCAGGTCGTCCCAGTCCTCCTCCGCGGTGTCGACGACGCTGCCCGGCCGGGAGACGCCGACGTTGTTGACCAGCACGTCGAGCCGGCCGAAGGCGTCGAGCGCCGCCCGGGTGAACCGCTCGGCGTCGGCCGCGACGGTCACGTCGCCGCCGACGACGACGGCGCGCCCGCCGGCCTGCTCTATCTCCTTACGGGTCGCCTCGGCGCGGTCGGGCTCGCGGTCGACGAGCACGACGGCCGCGCCGTGCCGGGCGAGCAGCAGCGCGGTGGCCCTGCCCGTGCCGATGCCCGGCCCGGGGACCTGGCCGCCGCCGGTGACGATCGCCACCTTGCCGGCCGCCCGGCCACGGCCGGGCTCCGCCGCCCTCCCGGAGTCCTCCAGAACGGTCACTGGTCGACACCTTCGATGAGGGCGAGCGGGGTGAAGACAGGCACCGTCTCCTCCGGCTGGACGAGGATCCTGCTCAGGACCCCGGTCGCCGGGGCGACGACCACGACGTTGGTCTTCTCGGCCTCGATCTCGGCGATCTCCTCGTCCTCGACGACCGGCTCCCCCTCGTTCTTGAACCACCGCAGGACGGTGCCCTCGGTCATCCCCATGCCGAACTGCGGCAGGTTCACTTCGGTGGTCATCCGCCGACCAGCTCCTTCGTCGTGTCCCTCGCCGCCGTGTCCGTCGCCGCCGTGGCGGGGGGCGCCGGGTCCGCGGCCGGCGCCGCGCCGCGTACCAGGGCCGCCGCCGCGGCGGCGATCCGTTCGGGGGTCGGGTACATGAGCCGTTCCAGGGCGGGGCTGAACGGCGGGTGCACGTCGGGCGCGACGACCCGGACGATCGGCGCGCGCAGGAAGGCGAAGCCCTCCTCGGCGACGATCGCCGCGATCTCGGCGGCGGCGCCGCAGGTCCGGTGCGCCGGGTCGGCGATGACGAGCCGGCCGGTCTTCGCCACCGAGGCGAGGATCGCGGCCTTGTCGAGCGGGACGAGCGTGCGCGGGTCGATGACCTCCAGCCCGACGCCGCGCTCGGCGAGCCCGGCGGCGGCCCGCAGCGCCGCTGGCACCGCGTCGCCGATGGCGACGACGGTGACGTCCTCGCCCTCGCGGGCGACGGCCGCCCGGCCGATCGGGACGAGATGGTCGCCGTCCGGCACCTCGCCCTTGACGCCCCACAGCCGCAGCGGTTCGAAGAAGACGACCGGATCGTCGTCCCGGATCGCGGACTTCAGCAGCCCGAGCGCGTCCGCGGGCGTCGACGGCACGACGATCTTCAGTCCGGGGACGTTCATCAGCTGCGGGTAGGGCCGGTCGGAGTGCTGGGCGGCGGTCGCGTTGGCGTACTTCATCGCGGCGCGAAAGACGATCGGCACGCTCGCCTGGCCGCCGAACAGGTAGCGGTTCTTCGCCGCGTGGTTCACGATCTGGTCCCACGCGACGTACATGAGGTTGGCGATCGTGTAGTCGACGATGGGCCGCAGGCCGGTCATCGCCGCGCCGATCGCGGCGCCGGTGAAGCCCTCCTCGGAGATGGGCATGACGGGGACCCTGTCCGGGCCGAACTCGTCGACGAACCCGTTGGTGGGCATCGTCCAGAAGCGGCCGTCCTCGCAGAACACGACGACGGACGGGTCGCGCCGCATCTCCTCGAGCATCGCCACCCGCAGCGCCTCGCGGTAGCTCATGGTCCTCACCGCGCGCCCCCCGCGGGCACGGCCGCGACGGGCACCGGCCCGGGCGGCGACGGCATGGGTGGCGCGGGCATTGCCGGCGTCGTTTCTATCGGGGTGGCCCAGAGGTCCTCGAAAAGTTCCTCGGGCGCCGGCTGCGGGCTTTGTTTCGCGAACCGGACCGCCGCGCGCACCTCTTCGGCGACGGTTTCCGCGAGGGCGGCGAGCTCGGTTTCGGAAATCCCGTCGGCCAGCAGCCGGGCGTGTAACAGCTCGACCGGGTCGCGGGAGCGCCAGTGCTCGACCTCCTCGGCCGGCCGGTGCGAGAGGTCCATGTTTCCGTACTCGGCGTGGTCGCGGTAACGGTAGGTCCGCGCCTCGACGAGCGTCGGGCCGCCGCCGGCCCGGCCGCGTTCGACGGCGGCGCTCACGACGTCGTACACCGCGTCCACGTCCTGCCCGTCGACGATCACGCCCGGCATCCGGTAGGCGGCGGCGCGGGCCGCGACGGACTCGCTCGCCATCGTGTCGGCGAGCGCCGTCGACATGGCGTACAGGTTGTTCTCGCAGACGAACACCGCGCCCAGGCCCCACGCCGCCGCCAGGTTGAGGCCCTCGTGGAAGGACCCGATGTTCGCCGCGCCGTCGCCGAAGAACGCCAGCGCCACCTGGTCGGTGCCGCGGACGCGCGCGCTGTAGGCGGCGCCGACGGCCTGCGGGATGCCGGCGCCGACGATCGCCGTCTCCCCCAGGCTGCCCACGCTGAAGTCGGCGAGGTGCATGGAGCCGCCCTTGCCGTGGCAGACACCGGTCCGCCGGCCCATCAGCTCCGCCATCAGCGGGCCGAGCGCGGCTCCCTTGGCGATCGGGTGCCCGTGGGAGCGGTGGTAGCCGACCATGTAGTCGTCCGCCCGCAGCGCCAGACACGACCCGACGACCGCGGCCTCCTGCCCGATACAGACATGCACCGACCCGGCGATTCCCTGGCCCTTGCGCACGATGTCCATCGCCGCTTCCTCGAAGCGCCGGATCCGCAGCATGCGGCGCAGCGCCTCGAGGTCACGCTCTCTGTTCATCCCAAACCCCGTCGTCTTCTCCGCGCGGTTCAGGGTTCCCGCCCGGCCTCGACCAGTTCCCTGGCCTGGCCGCGGCCTCCCGGCCCATGACCGCGTTCCAGAAACCAGGCCGGCGTGGCCGGCGGCCGCACCGCGCCCGGAGGTTCGCCTCGGCGCTCACCCGCCGCTCCCGGGCACATCATTCCTTGCGGGCCGGATTGATGCAAGGGTACCCTTGCATCCTTGGACGGGCAGCCCGGACGGGCCCGTGGCGAGCCGCCCGGGGCGTTCGCGAGAGGGGACCAGATGACTGACTTCACCGGGCGCGTCGCGGTCGTCACCGGCGCGGCGCACGGGATCGGGTCGGAGTACGCGCGACACCTCGCCGGGCGCGGCGCGCACGTCGTCGTCGCCGACATCGACGGCGCGGCGGCCGAAACGATGACCAAGGAGCTGACCGAGGCCGGCTTACCCGCGAGCACCCTGGTCCTCGACATCGCCGACGCCGCCGGCTGCGTCGCCGCCGTCGACGGGGTGGCCGCCGAGCTCGGGTCCGTCGACTTCCTGGTCAACAACGCGGCGCTCTACGCCAACCGTGACTTCGCCATCGCCGAGGAGATCAGCCTCGACATGTGGCAACGCATGATCGACATCAACATCAGCGGCACCTTCTACATGTGCCGGGCAGCGATCCCGCACATGAAGCGCCAGCAGTTCGGACGGATCGTGAACCAGAGCTCGGCGTCGGTGTACGCGACCGTCCCGCGCTCGCTGCACTACTCGATGTCCAAGGCCGCCGTCATCACGATGACCAAGACGCTGGCCCGCGAGCTCGGCCCGTTCGGCGTCACGGTGAACGCGATCGCGCCCGGCGTCATCGACACGGAGGCCACCCTCAAGGTCGTGCCGCCCGACATCCTCGAGCAGGGCGTGCAGAAGACGTCGCTGCGCCGCGTCGGCCATGCCACCGACCTCGCGCCGGTCGTCGGCTTCCTCTGCTCCGCGGACGCCGGCTACATCACCGGGCAGACGATCGTCGTCGACGGTGGCATCAACATGCTCGGCTGAGGCGCCCCCGCCCGCCCGCCGCGGACGGGGCGGCGGGCGGCGGTGGACGCGCGGGAGCGAGCGGGCACCCGGCCCACGGCGTCGCGAGCCAGCGAAGGACGCCGACGGCCGAAGAACACGGCGCCGGCCAGTGAGGGCGGCGCCGACGGGCAGCTGATGGGCAGACGAAAGGGGCGGGCGTGGACCAGCGGCTGATGTACCGGGACGCGTTCTTCATCGACGGCGCCTGGTCGGCGCCCACGAGCGCCGACCGCTTCGGCGTGATCTCGCCGTCGAGCGAGCAGGTCGTCGGCGAGGTGCCGGTGGCCACGGGCGGCGACATCGACACCGCGGTCGCGGCCGCCCGGGCCGCGTTCGACGACGGCCCGTGGCCGCGCCTCGCGCCGGCCGAGCGCGGCGAGGTCCTCGCCCGCGCGGCGAAGCTGCTGGCCGAGCGCGCCGGGGCGATCGCGGCGGTCACCGTCGACGAGATCGGCTGCCCGGTGAGCAACCCGGCGTCGCAGACCGGGCTGGTCGCGCCGGTGTTCGACTACTACGCGACGCTCGCGGCGAGCTACCCGTTCGAACGGACGGTCGTCGCGGGCGCCCGCGCCGGGCTGGTCACGAACGAGCCGGTCGGCGTCGTCGGCGCGATCGTGCCGTGGAACGCGCCGGTGACGCTGGCCGCCTGGAAGACCGCGCCGGCGCTCGCCGCCGGGTGCACCGTGGTGATCAAGCCTCCGCCGGAGGCGCCGCTGTCGACGTTCGTGCTGGCCGAGGCGCTGCGCGACGCGGGCGTCCCGCCGGGCGTCGTCAACGTGGTGCCGGGCGGCCGGGAGGTCGGCGAGCACCTGGTCACGCACCCGGGCGTCGACAAGATCGCCTTCACCGGGTCGACCGCCGCCGGCAAACGGATCATGAGCCTGTGCGGCGAACAGGTCAAACGCGTCTCGCTGGAGCTCGGCGGCAAGTCGGCCTGCGTCCTGCTCGACGACGCGGACGTGGCGACGGTGGTGCCGACCGTCGTCGGCATCGGGCTGAACCGCTCCGGCCAGGTGTGCGCCGCCCAGACCCGCATCCTGGTGCACCGTTCCCGCTACGCCGAGGCGCTGGAGGCGGCGGGCGCGACCGCGGCGGCCATCCCGCTCGGCGACCCGCACGACTCCGCGACGGTGATCGGCCCGCTGGTCGCCGAGCGCCAGCGCGCCCGCGTCGAGGGCTACATCGGCGACGCCACCCGGCACGGCGCCCGGGTCGTCACCGGCGGCGGGCGGCCGGGCCACCTGCCGCACGGCTGGTACGTGGAGGCGACGATCCTGGGCGACGTCGACAACACGATGCCCGTCGCCCGCGAGGAGATCTTCGGCCCGGTGCTGTGCGTGATCCCGTTCGACGACACCGACGAGGCGGTGCGGATCGCCAACGACTCCCCGTACGGGCTCGCCGGCGGGGTCTGGAGCGCGGACCCCCGTCGGGCGCTGGCGGTCGCGCGCCGGCTGCGGGCCGGCGCGGTCAACATCAACGCGGACTTCCCGCCGTTCCCGCTGGTGCCGTTCGGCGGGTTCAAGCAGTCCGGGCTCGGCCGCGAACTCGGCCAGGAGGGGCTCGCGAGCTTCCTGGAGCCGCGCAGCATCGGCCTCCCGCCGGCGCTGCTCACCGAGGCCGGCGCCTAGTGGCCGCCCCGCGCCGGACGGCCCAGTTCTCGATCCGCTACGCCGCCCTGTCGGCCGAGGATCCCGGCACGTGGCGGCCGCTGCTGAACCGGGTCGTCGCCGCCGAGCGGGCCGGCGTGGACCGGGTCGTGCTCTCCGGCGAGCACGTCGTCTTCGGCGAGCACATGGACGACTACGCCCGGCCCGAGATCGGCGGCCGGGCCGGCGGCGTGCAGCCCACCGGCCCGGACGGCCACTTCCTCGAGCCGATGACCACCATGTCGTTCCTGGCCGGCATGACGAGCCGGATCCGGTTCACCAACAGCATCCTGCTCGCGGCGCTGCGCCGGCCGATCGTGCTCGCCAAGGCCGCCGCCACCCTGGACGTCCTGTCCGGTGGCCGGCTGGACCTGGGCGTCGGCATCGGCTGGCAGCGCGAGGAGTACGCGGCGGCGGGCCTGGACTTCGCCCGGCGCGGCCGGCTGCTCGACCACACCCTCGAGGTGTGCCAGTCGCTGTGGCGCGAGCGGCGGGCGAGCTACCACTCACCCGAGCTGTCGTTCGAGAACATCCACCTCAACCCGAAGCCGGTACAGCCGGGCGGGGTGCCTGTCTGGGTCAGCGGGACGGTCAACCCGGGCGCGATGCGCCGCCTGGCGCGGTTCGGCGCCGGCTGGATCCCGTGGGGGCCGGCCTCCGAGGACGTCGCCGCTCTGATCGAGACGATCCCGCGGATGCGGGCGGCGGTCGCCGCGCTCGGCCGCGATCCGTTCGAGCTCGGCATCGCGGGGAAGCTACCGAACGTGCTGGGACGGGACGGCCAACCCGACCTGGACGCGACGCTGGACGGCCTGCCCGCGCTGGTGGCGGCCGGTGTGACCGATATCCGCCTACAGCTCCCCGTACCGGAGGGAATTACCTCAGGTGAGGATTACCTTATGCCTTGGGTGGAACGGTTCCGGCAGGTGACGGGCAACGACGAGGCCACCGACGACGGTACGCTCGCGCCCCTTCGGGCCGGGCTCGGCTAGCCTCCAGCTTCACGGCGCCCGGCGCTCGCCGGTACCAGCAACTCCACGATCCCGCCTCCAGGCGCGGCGAGCGGAAGGTGTGACCATCGTGAGCGTCGGCACCACGTCCATGGCATCGGCTGGCGCGTCCTTCCGGTGCGCCCCCTGGACACGCGCCCAGGGGGCCGATCCGATCGGGACGGCCCTGGTCTGCGACCTGTTCGTCCTGATCGAGACGCCGCCGCCCTGGCCGGAGGAGATCGGCGACCTGCCGCTGTTCGCGGAGCTCGGCCGGCGCGGGCTCGGCGCCCGGCTGCTGGCGGTGCGGCCGCCGGCCGACGCGGTGGTGTCCGGGGCGGCCGCCGAGCTGGTCGCCGGGGTGCGCGCCGGGGTCGGCGTGACCATCTGGCGCCGGTCGGCGGCCGGCGGCTTCACCGGCACCGACCACGTCGTGCCCGACGAGCACCTCGCCGACGGGATCACCCGGCTGGTCAGGGAGGCGCCGGCGGACGAGGGCTGGCCCGCGCCGCCCGAGGTGCTGCTGTGCGGGCACGGCAGCCGCGACAGCTGCTGCGGGCGGCTGGGCACCCGGCTCGCGCTGGACGCGGCGGCGGACTGGCCGGACCTGCGGGTCCGCCGCTGCAGCCACACCGGCGGCCACCGCTTCGCCCCGACCGGCTTCACGCTGCCCGACGGCCTCGCCTGGGGCTTCCTGGACGCCGAGACCCTCGACACGATCCTGCGCCGCGACGGCAAGCCGCCGCTGCGCGGCCACTACCGAGGCACCACCGCCCTGGACATGTGGGCCCAGGTCACGGAGAGCGCGCTGTTCGAGCGCTTCGGCTGGTCGTGGCTGGACCACAGGATCACCTCGGTCAGCACCCAGGTCGCTCCCGACCGCCGCTCGGCGGACGTCCGGCTCGCCTGGGACGGCCCGTCCGGCCCCGGGCTCGCGGAGTCGACGGTCGAGAACTCCCGCACCATCCCCGTCCTCGTCTGCGGCGAGCCCCCGGAGAACGCCAAGAAGGCCGCTCCGGAAAAGGCCCTGCGCACCCTCACCATCCACACCAGCGGCTGAGGCGGCCCGATCCACCTGGCCTGGCGAGACCGGCACACGCCGGCACGCGGCTGAGCCGGCCACCGCCGGGTCGGCCGACTCGTCCGCGACAGCTCCCGGGGCGGCCAGCGACTCGTCGGCGAGGCCCCGGCAGGACCGGCCGCCTCGCGGTGCCGGGGCCTCGGTGACGCTTCGTCGCCACTGCCGGCGGCTGACTTCTACCCCTCGACCGTTGCCTCCGGCGCGGGCACCATCGGCGGGATCGTCGTCGGGGCGGGCGGCGCGGGCGGGCGGGAGTTCGTGGCGCGCAGCGCGATCACGGCGGCGGCCAGGAGGAACATCGCGGCCACCAGCAACGCGTTCTGGAATCCCTCGGTAAGGGCCGTGGCCTCAGGGGTGCCGGTCGCGACCACGTCCCGGGTGCGCGACGTCGCCACCGCGCTGAGGATCGCGACGCCGAGGGCCCCGCCCAGCCAGGTGGAGGCGTTGATCAGCGCCGCCGCGAGCCCCGCGGCCTCCTCGGGTACGCCCGTCTGCGCCGCGGTTGTCACGCCGACGAAGACCAGGCCGAGCCCGGCGGCCAGGACAAGCAGCGGGCCCAGGAGGTCGGCGAGGAAGGAGCCGTCCGCCGGGATGCGGGAGAGCCAGAACATCCCGGCCGCGCCCAGCAGCGCGCCAGTCACGATCACGGGCCGCGTGCCCAGCCGGGTGATCAGCTGGGCGCCGACGCCGGCCGCCATCGCCACGCCGAAGGTCGTCGGGAGGTACGCGGCCCCCGCCTCGATCTCGGAGAACCCAAGAACGTTCTGCATGTACAGGGTGACGAAGAAGAACATCGCGTAGAAGCCCGCCATCGCGAGCACCTGGGTGACGTCCGCCGCGGCGAGTCCCCTGATCCGGAAGATCGAGAACGGTACGACGGGGTTGCGGTGACGCAGCTCGTACCCGGCGAACGCGAGGATCAGGAGGCCGGATCCGGCGAGTCCCGCGACCGTGCGTGTCGCGTCCCAGCCATGCCCGGGCGCCTCCACGATCGTGTAGACCAGCAGCAGCATGCCGGCGGTGACCAGCAGGGCGCCGAGGACGTCGAAGTTCGCCAGGCCCCCGCGGTCCCGGTCACGGTCGCGCGGGATGAGCCGCAGCGTCGCGCCCAGCACGGCCAGGCACACGGGCAGGTTGACGAAGAAGACCCACCGCCAGCCCGGCCCGGCGGAGATGAGCCCGCCGAGGAAGACGCCGACGGCGGAGGCGAGGCCGGCCAGGGCTCCCCACATCCCGAGTGCCTTCGCCCGGTCCTTGGGCGACGTGAACGTGGTGGTCAGGAGCGAGAGCGCGGCCGGGAGCATCATGGCCGCGCCTACCCCCTGGACTAGTCGAAACGCGATGAGCGCCGCGTCGTCCTGCGCTAGGCCCCCGCCGGCCGAGGAGATGAGGAACACGACCGTGCCCGCGAGCAGGAGACGGCGGCGCCCAACCAGGTCGGCCGCGCGCCCGCCGAGCAGCATCAGCCCGCCGTAGGTGAGGAGGTAGCCGCCCAGCACCCACTGGAGGTTCTGGATCGTGAAGCCGAGATCGGCGCGGATCGAGGGAAGTGCCACGTTGACGATCGACGCGTCGACGAAGTCGAGGAATCCGACCGCGCACAGCAGCGCCAGGGTCTGCTTGCCGCGCCGCGTCGCGAGCACCGAGTCGGTTGGCGCGGGAGCCGTCTGGGCGGGGGCTGCCATCAATGATCTCCAGAGGATGAGTTAGTAAGTTAACTAACTCATACCACACGATCGGGAGCACCAAGCCTGGGTAGAGTTGTCAGTGAGATGTCTGACTCAGAGGAGGCGGCGCAACCGCCGGCAGCGCGGCCGACAGGACCCCGGTCGACGACGGCCAGGCCGGGAAAGCGCGAACGGCTGATCCGCAGCGCGACCGAGATCGCGCACAGCCATGGAGTCCAGGGGACGACGCTGGCGCTGGTGGCCAAGGCCGCCGACGTGCCGCTTGGCAACGTGTACTACTACTTCAAGACACGCGATGATCTTCTGCGTGCCGTTGTGGACGAGCACGCGCGCCGCGTCGACGACCTGCTCGCCTCGCTCGACCGGCGGTCGACGCCCAGATCCCGCCTCAAGGGGCTGGCGCGCAACTGGGCCGAGGCCGCGGATCTCGTGGCCGCGCATGGCTGCCCGATCGGCGGTCTCTCGGCCGACCTTGGCAAGCTCGACGGCGGCCTGCGCGCCTGCGCCGCTCGGCTGCTGCGCACCCTCATCGACTGGGCCGCCGGCCAGCTCACCGAGCTCGGCGTCCCGGACGCGCCCGCGGAGGCAGTGTCGCTGCTGGCCAGGGTGCAGGGCGCGGCCCTGCTCACCAACGCCTTCGATGACCCGAAGCTGCTCACCGAGGAGATCACCCGGATCGAGCGCGCGATCGATCAGCTGGCCGACGCCGCCCAGGCGGCGCCCTAGCCGGATCCACGCCATCGACCGGGCGGCTCCAGATCGCCCAACACCCTGACGTCCGACCTTCTCGCACCATATTGACAGTGTCATTATGACACTGTCATCATGGCGGGCATGGACGCGGAACTGTGGACGCTGGCGCAGCTCCCCGACCAGGTCGCGGCATTGCTGGCCGGCAACTACACGGGCCAGAGCAGCGGGCGGGTCGGCGAGCTGCCGACCGCGCGGACCATCCGGTGGTACACCACGATCGGGCTGGTCGACCGGCCGGTCGCGGCGAGCGGCCGCGCCGTGCTGTACGGACCGCGCCACGCGCTCCAGCTCGCCGCCATCAAGAAGCTGCAGGCCGAGGGCCGCTCACTCGCCGAGATCCAGGAACGGCTCGTCGGCGCCTCCAACCGCCAGCTCACGGCGGTGGTCGGCCGGCCGTCGGCCAAGCCCGTTCCACTCGCCGCCGGTCCGGCCGACGCCCTGGACACCGTCGGCGTACTGGACACCTCCGACGCCCTGGGCACCGCCGCGGCGGGCGCGTTCTGGAGACGCGGCGCCGACGGCCGGACGCCCGTGGAGGAGGGCACCACCGCGGGTACCGCGGGCCCGAACGGATCTCCCGCGGCGACCGCCGCCCGACCCTTGAAGAGCGCGACGGACTCGGCCGACGACACTGTCATCACTCATGCAAACACTGTCAACATCACGACGTCCGTAGCCCCGGCCGTGCGGCTTGCTGACAGTGTCACGGTCGTGCTGAGCGCGGCCACGCGGATGCCGGACGCCGAGGAACTCGCCGCCATCGAACGGGCCGCGGCCCCGTTGCTCGACCTGCTGGGCCGGCTCGGCCTGGCGGAAACCACGAAGGGGGAATGCCCATGAGCGCGCGCATCGACCGGATCGACAGCGTCGGCCCGATCGACACGATGGGCTGGGTCGAGCCGCTCGACCAGCGGAAGGACGACGGCCTCGGCTGCCTGCGGACCGAGCGCGGCAACCTGCCGCTCGACACTCTCGACGTTCAGGCGACGCTGACCGGCCTCGCCGCCAGCTGCACGCTCACCCAGGGCTTCCACAACCCGCACGACGAGCCGCTGGAGGCCACCTACATCTTCCCGCTGCCGCCGCGCGCCGCGGTGACCGCGATGCGGATGGAGGCCGACGGCCGGGTCGTCGACGCCGAGCTCAAGGAGCGGGGCCAGGCCAGAGCCGACTACGACGCGGCGATCGACGCGGGCAAGCGCGCGGGGCGAGGCCCGGGGGGGCGCCCCCCGGGGGTGACCCAGCGGGG
>NZ_JADWYU010000100.1:98467-119860 GCF_016786325.1 Frankia nepalensis
CCCCCCACACCGCGGGGGCTTGCGCGGGGGGCAAGCGCGCGTCGATCGCCGAGGAGGAGCGCCCCGGTGTCTTCACCATGCGGGTCGGCAACATCCTGCCCGGCGAGCGCGTCACGGTCCGGCTCACCCTGGCGGGCGAGCTGCCCTACGAGGACGGCGCGGCGACCTTCCGGTTCCCCCTCGTGGTCGCTCCACGCTACGTCCCCGGCGCCCCCCTGGCTGGCGAGCAGGTCGGCGACGGCGTAGCCCCCGACACCGACGCGGTGCCGGACGCCTCGCGGATCAGCCCGCCGGTGCTGCTCCCGGGCTTCCCCAACCCGGTGCGGCTGTCGGTGACCGTGGACGTCGACCCGGCGGGCCTGCCCCTGGCCGCCGTCGCGTCCAGCCTGCACACCGTGATCACCGAACGGCGCGCGGACGGCCTGCGCGTCCGGCTGGAGCCGGGCGAGCGGGCTGACCGGGACTTCCTGCTGCGCCTGGCCTTCGACGGCGGCGACGCGGTGAGCACGTCACTGGCGGTGCTGCCGGACGCGGTGAGCGACGACGGCGACGGCCGGGGCGAGGGCGGGGCGTCGCCGGGCGGGACGTTCGCGCTCACGCTCCTGCCACCGGCCGGGGCCGTCCCGGCGCGCGACCGCGACGTGGTGATCGTGCTCGACCGGTCCGGATCGATGGGCGGCTGGAAGATGGTCGCGGCGCGCCGGGCCGCCGGGCGGATCGTCGACACGCTGCGGGGCACCGACCGGTTCGCCGTGCTGGCGTTCGACAACCGCGTCGACACTCCGCCGCTGCTGCCGTCCGGGCTCACGCAGGCCAGCGACCGCAACCGGTTCCGGGCCGTGGAGTTCCTGGGCGGCCTCGAGGCCCGCGGCGGGACGGAGCTGCTGACACCGCTGCGCCAGGCCGCCCGCCTGCTGCGCGACGAGGGCCGCGACCGGGTCGTCGTGCTGGTCACCGACGGCCAGGTGGGCAACGAGGACCAGCTGCTGCGCGAGCTCGCCGCCGGCCTCGCCGCCGTGCGGGTGCACACGGTGGGCATCGACCGGGCGGTGAACGAGGCGTTCCTGCGCCGGCTGGCCGGGCCGGGCGGGCGCTGCGAGCTGGTCGAGTCGGAGGACCGGCTCGACGACGCGATGCGCGCCATCCACCGCCGGATCGACACGCCGCTGGTCACCGGCGTGCGGCTCGTGGCCCCGGCTCCGGGTGCGGGTCTCACGATCGACCCGGGCTCGCTCACGCCGACGCCGCTGCCCGACCTCTTCCCCGGCGCCCCGGTCGTCATCACCGGCCGTTACACCGGAACGCCGACGGGGACGGTCACCGTCACGGGTGACGTCCCCGCGGCCGGCTCCGAGGACACCGGCTCCGGGGACGCCTCCTTCGAGGCGACGGTTCCCGCGACGCCGAGCGCGAACCGCGGACTGACGGCGCTGTGGGCGCGGGCGCGGATCCGTGACCTGGAGGACCAGTACGTCGTCGCCAAGGCCGAGCGACGCGAGCATGACCGGCTGGAGACCACCATCGTCGAGACGTCGCTGCGTTTCGGCGTGCTCTCCCGGTTCACCGCCTTCATCGCCGTCGACCAGCGGGTCGTCAACGAGAGTGGCGCCATGCACCGGGTGACCCAGCCGGTCGAGTCCCCCAGCGGCTGGGCCGCGCCGGTGGCCGCCGCGCCGCCGGTCATGGCGGCGCCCGCGATGGCGCGCCTGGCGGCACCGATGAAGCGCATGAGCGTGCGCGGCCGGCCGGGCCCGGCCGGTGGGGCGCCGCCGCCGTCCCCGGCCGCGCCGCCCCCGCCAGCCGGGCCGCCCCCGCTGGCCGCGCAGCCCGAGGCGGAGTACTCGGCCATGAGCGCCGAACTGGACGTGCCCGACTTCCTCAAGGCGCCCCCGCCGGCCGCCGCCCCACGACCGGGGGGATCCCGGCCCGGGTCCTGGTCCGGGCGCGGGGCAGGGCCGGTGCCACGGCCGCCCGCCGGGTCGGGAACGACCGGCTCGGCGCCGGGCGCGCGGACGCTGGCCGCCTTCGTGGCCGACCAGCTGGCGCTTCTGCGCGGCGCCGGCGGGCAGGACGCGGGGGCGCGGGCCGCGCTGCTGGCGGAGCTCGCGCAACGGATCCTGGCGTCGCTGCCCGAGTGGCGGCGCGGCGGCGAGCCGAGGAAGGCGCTGGACGCGCTGGACGCGCTGCACCGCGAGCTGGCCGTGCCGACCACGGAGCGCACGGAGGTCGAACGGCGCTTCACGCTCGCCGTCGAGACCCTCGAGAGTCTCGCGACGCCGGACAGAGACCGGTCGCGCCGACCGTTCTGGAAGCGGTAGGCCGGTCCGGGCGCCCAGCGCCCTGGGTGTCCCCGGCCGGGAGGTGCCTCCCGGCCGGGCGCGCCCGGCGCCCGCGGCGGGCTATTCGGCCGCGAGCAGGCCAAGCAGCAGGTGGGTGTCCTGCTGGAAGACGCGAATCTCGACGATCTGGCCGTCGGCGACCGCGAACGCCTCGATGACGTCGACGCTCGCCGAGCGGCCGGTCGCCTTGGCCGTCCAGACTTGGGTGGTGATCTGGACGGCGCGGGCGCCCTCGCCGAAGACCACCGGATTGGTGATCGCGCGGTCCCAGTGGCGAGCGGCCTCGACGTTCATCGCGGCCAGGCCGGCCGCCCCCGTGTGCCAGCCGCCGTGCGGCAGCGACGCCGGCTGCTGGACCCGGATGTCCGGGTGCATCAGTGCCCGCGCACCCTCGTGGTCGCCCGACTGGAACCGGCGGGCCATCTCGTTGACCACCGCGACGGCGTCCGACGCGGCGGGCGCCACCGTCGACGCGGCGAGGCCCATGACCTCGCCCAGACCGGCGCCGGTCATGCCGACGCCTCGGCGGCGCGGCGGGCCCGGTACTCGGCGAGCACGTCCTCGAAGCCGCGGTGCAGGTGCTGCGGCGCCGGCTCGTTGCGGCCGAACACGACGGTGTCGAGCAGGCCGAGCCGGACACCGGGCTCGGTGCGGCCCGCGACCCAGAAGTCCTCGCCGTCGACGACGGTCTCGCAGATCCACGGCGCCATGTCGACGGCCTTGGACCGCTCCTCGTCGGACAGCCCGGGACGCAGGTAGACCGTGTGCACGACCTCCGAGGTGCTCTCGTCGACCGGGAGGATCTGCCACAGCTCGACGTGCCGGGCGTCGAAGGTGAGGCTGACGTTCGGGAACAGCGCGTACTGGTAGCTGAAGTGCTGGTTGACGTCGGCCCACTCCCCCTCGGGCCGCTCCTTCAGCTCGACGATCGAGCGCAGCGCCGAGGCGTTGCGCAGGTGGCGGCCGAAGGCGTCGAAGGTGAGCACGCCGCCGAAGGCGTAGCTCGCCAGCGTCGTCTTGTGCAGGTAGTTGAAGTGGTAGTTCTCGCGGAAGGTGTCGAGCGTGACCTTCCAGTTCGCCGCGACCCGGTGGGTGTGCGGCTCGCCGTGCGGCTCCCAGCTGGCGAAGTCCAGCAGGCTGAGCTCGCCGGCGAGCTCCGGGCCGAGGTACTCGTCGATGTCGATCGGCGGTCCCGGGCGCAGGCGGCCGACGATGAGGCCATAGCCCTCGGCGACCTCGAGGCGCACGAGGCCCTTGTCCTCCTTGCGCATCCCGGCGAAGCCCTCCGGGACGGGCATGCGGCCGAGCTTCCCGTCAAGGCCATAGGTCCAGGCATGGAAGGGGCAGGTCAGGCGGATCGCCTCGCCGGCGCCGTCGACGAGGCGCACGCCGCGGTGCCGGCAGGCGTTGAACATCGCGTGCACCTGGCCGTCGCCGTCGCGGGTCAGCAGGACCGGGGTGCCGAGGATGTCGACCGTCCGGTAGGTCTCCGGGCCGGGCAGCGCCCCCGACAGGCACAGCACGAGCGGCTGGTCGAGGAACAGCGCCTCGGTCTCCTCGGCCTGCCGCTCGGCCGAGTAGACGTCGACCGGCAGTTCCAGCACGTCGTCGGCCATGTCCGTGGTGCGGTGCTCGATGTGGTCGAGCAGCCGGCGCGCGATGCCGTGTTCTAACGCTTCCCGGTCCATACCGTCTCCTCTTCCCGCCTGCCTGACCTCTTACCTGGGCGCCTTGCTCGGGTTGCCTGGGCGCCCTGTTTACCTGGGCGCCCGGTCCGGGCGCCCCGCCTAGGCGGGGATGGTCGCCGGGTCCGCCGGGGTGAAGTTGTAGACGCGGGCCGCGTTCCCGACCGTGATCTTGTGCTGGACGTCCTCGGGCAGGTGACCCAGCCACTTGTTCGCCATCGAGATGGTGTCCGGCCACGTCGAGTCCGAGTGCGGGTAGTCGCACTCGAGCATGACGTTGTCCTCGCCGATCACGTCGAGCAGCCGCAGACCGGCGTTGTCCTCGATGAACGTGCCGTAGACGTGGTCGTGGAACAGCTTGCGGATGTCGGTGTCCAGGTCGAACGACGCCGCGCCCTTCGCCTCGCCGCGCTCGTGCGAGGCGTTCATGTCGATGTCGAACCGTGACGCCCAGAACCGCTGCTTGTCGATGACCTGCTCGGCCCGCTCCAGGAAGTACGGAATCCAACCGATCGAGCCCTCGGACAGGGCGATCTTCAGGTTCGGGTACTTCGGGAAGATGCCACTGAACAGCCAGTCGAGCAGGGTGCCGGCCTGGTTCGCCGCCGCCGAGTAGGCCATGAACGCCAGCGTCGGCATGTCCGCCGAGGTGCGGATCAGGTTCGACGACGAGCCGACGTGCATCGAGATGACGTAGCTGGTGTCGTTGCACGCCTGGAACACCGGGTCCCAGTAGCCGGAGTGGATCGACGGCAGGCCGAGCTTGGTCGGGTTCTCCGAGAAGGCGATCGACTTGCCGCCGAGCCCCGCCGTCCGCTCGATCTCGGCCGCGGCCGCGGCCGGGTCCCACAGCGGAATGATCATCATCGGGATGAAGCGGCCGGGGTGGTCACCGGCGAACTCCTCCAGGATGAAGTCGTTCCAGGCCTGGACGCACAGCAGGCCGAGCTCCTTGTCCTTGGCCTCGTGGAAGACCTGGCCGCAGTAACGCGGGAAGCTCGGGAACAGGATCGACGACAGCACGTGGCCCTGGTTCATGTCGGCCACCCGCGCCGCGGGGTCGTAGCAGCCGAGCCGCATGTCCTCGTAGGTGATCGGCTCGGGCGAGAACTCCTCGCGCGTCTTGCCGGCCACCGCGTTCAGACCGGTGGTGACGATCTGGCGGTCCTCGTAGACCCAGAACTCCGACTCGCCGTCACGCACGATCCGCGGCCCGGTGTCCCGCCAGCGCTCGGGCAGCCGCTCCTGCCACAGCCGAGCCGGCTCGATGAGGTGGTCGTCGACCGAGACGAACCAGTTGAACGACACAAGGCCTCCTAAGAGAGCGAACGCTCACATGCTAACCAGAGGACGCCGGTCGGCGCCAGATCCGATTCGGCCGAACGACCGGGTCCTTGGTCGAACCACCCGGGACAGCGGGACTCCGGCGAGGAGCCCGGCGGCGAGCCGGACGGGAGTATGCCCCGGATCCCCCGAGCCACCGGCCCGAACCTGTCCGTCGTTCCGCGAGGTGTGGCTCGCGGATCGGCAGGCAAGTCCGCGTCCCGACCCGCCCGGCCGCCCTCGCCCTCCACGCCGGGGACTGCCGGCCCCAGACTTGTCCGTCAGAACGCGGTCCACAGCTCGCGAATCAGCGGACAAGTCGGAAGCCGGTCCACCCGGCCTCGGCCCTGACCATCGCGGGGTCACCATCACTCTCGACTTGTCCGGCAGCACGCGACCCATAACTCGCGTTGTGACGGACAAGTCCCGGGCCGTTGGACCGTCAGTCGAAGCGGCGGGCCAGGCGGGCGCGGTGCGCGGCCGGGGAGCCGAAGAGGGAGCGGGACAGGGCGGCACGCTTGAGGTAGCGGTGAACGCCGCTCTCCCAGGTGTAGCCGATGCCGCCGTGCAGCTGCATGGCCTTGCCGGCGACGTCGACGGCGGCGGCGCCGACGTACGACTTGGCCCGGGAGACGGCGGTCTCGACCGCCGCCAGGTCCTCCGCGAGATCTGGCGCGGTGGCGCCGCCGACGTCCTGGCCCACCGAGGCCAGGGCGCGCACGGCGTCGGCGACGAGGCCGCGGCCGACCGAGACCTGGATGAACATGTCGGCGCAGCCGTGCTTGACGGCCTGGAACGAGCCGATGGGCCGGCCGAACTGCTGACGCACGCCGACGTAGGCGACGGTGGTCTCCATCATCGCCTCGGCCACGCCCAGGGCGTCGCAGGCGACGGCGAGCGCGGCCCGCGCATGCAGCAGCCGCAGGGCCGACCACCCGTCACCCACCAGCGGCCACACCGCGCCCGGGTCGACCACGGCGCCCGCCGCCGCGACGGAGCCGACGCCGCGGCTGACGTCCAGCACCGGCGTCTCGGTGACCTCGAGACCCGGCTGGGCGGGGTCGAGGCGGACGACGACGGGCGCGCCGGCCTCGTCCAGCGCCGGCACCAGCAGCGTGTCGGCCCCGGCCGCGTCGGGCACGAAGTCCGCGCGCCCGTCGAGCGTCGTCGCCCCGCCCGCCCCACCGGCCAGCCGGAAGGACACCGCGGCGGCGCGGGCGCCGAGGGCCGCGTCGCCGGTGGGCAGCGCTACCGCGAGCCGTGGCGCGCCGCTGGCGAGCGCGCCCAGCAGCTCGTCGCGCCCGGCGCACGGCTCGGCCGCCAGCAGGACGCCGGCGCCGAGCACGGCGGTGCCCAGGTAGGGCGCGCGGACCGCGGCGCGGCCCAGCTCCTGGCAGACGACGGCGGTCTCGGCGAACGTGACGCCGGCGCCGTCGAGCTGCTCGGGGACCTCGAGGCCCAGCCAGCCCGCCTCGGCGAGCTGGGCCCAGTCGGCCTCACCGTCGTCCTTGCGCTCCCCCGCTGACGGCGTCCCCGCTGACGGCGCCGCGCCGCTCGCGAGCAGGTCGCGCGCCACCGCGCGCAGCTCGGCCCGCAGCTGCTCGGCCTCGTCCGTGGCCGCGCCCGTGGCCGGTGCCGTCGTGGCTGACACCGTCGTCGCTGAATAGGTGCTCATGTCGTCACGGCTCCCTGGGCAGGCCGAGGCCCCGCTCCCCGATGATCGTGCGCTGGATCTCGTTCGTGCCGCCCGGGATGGTCCACTCCCAGGAGCCGAGGAAGTCCAGCAGCCACGCGCCCGATTCCCAGCCGCTCGAGGCCGGCTTGGCGAGCTCGGTGTGGGCGGCGAGTCCCGCGATCTCGGCGCCGAATCCGGTGAGGCGCTGGAGCAGCTCGCTGTAGTAGACCTTGACGACCGAGGCGTCGGCCGGGCCGACGGCGCCGGTGTCGTGGCGCTCGACGAGGTCGCGGCACAGCGCCCGCAGCCCGGCGATCTCGGCGTCGAACCCGGCGAGGCGGTCCCGGACCAGCGTGTCGTCGATCGGCCGGCGCCCGTCCGGCCCGGGGGTCCGGCAGGTGTCGACCAGCGCGCGCAGCCCGACGTTGCCGAGCCGCTCGGCCAGCTCCAGCATGGTCATCCCCCGTTCGGCGGCGAGCGTCGCCTGCGCCACCTGCCAGCCGGCGTTCTCCGGGCCGACGAGGTTCTCGGCCGGGATCTCGACGTCGTTGAGGAAGATCTCGCAGAAGTGCGCGTCGCCGATCGCGTTGCGGATCGGGCGGACGTCGAGCCCGGGCGTGCACATGTCGAGCAGGAAGTACGAGATGCCGCGCCGTTTCGGCGCGGCGGGGTCGGTGCGGGCCAGCAGCAGGCACCAGTCGGCGTGGACGGCGCCGCTCGCCCACAGCTTCTGCCCGTTGACGACGAAGACGTCTCCGCCGGGCCGGCTCTCCCGCCTCGCCGTGGTCCGCAGGCTCGCGAGGTCGGAGCCCGCCTCGGGCTCGGAGAAGCCCTGCACCCACAGCTCGCCGTCCAGGATCGCGGGCAGGTGCCTGCGGCGCTGCTCGTCCGTCCCGGCGGTCAGCAGGGTGGACGCGGCGTGGTGGATCGACACGAAGGCCAGCACCAGCCGGGGCGCGTCGGCCGCCGCCAGCTCCTGGTAGAGCACCATCTGCTCGGCCGCCGACATCCCGCCGCCCCACTCGGCCGGCCAGTGCGGCACGGCGTAGCCGGCGCGGCGCAGCCGCTGGAACCAGTCCTTCTGGAACGCGACGAACTCCTCGTCACCGATGCCGGTCTGCGCTCGCCGCCAGCCGGTCGGCACGTTCGCCCGGCACCAGGCGCGCAGCTCGGCGCGCAACTCGGCCAGGTCGCGGGCGGCCGGCGCGACGCTCGTCATTTCTCGAGTTCGCCCCGTCGCCACGCTCGCTCCCGCGCTCACTGTTTCTCGAGTTCGCTCCGTCGCCGCGCTCCCTCCGGCCTCGTCCTCGTACCTCGGACGAGACCTCCGCTCGCTTGCTCCCGCGCTCACGCTGGCACCGCGTCGGCGTTCGGGCCGAAGATCCCGGTCAGGCCGCGCCGACCCAGGCGCGCGGCGAGCGCGTCGGCGGTGGCCGAGGCGCCCAGCGGCAGCCGCCGAAGCGGCAGGCTGTACCGGGACAGCCACGACAGCGTCGTCTCGTCGCAGAAGCCCATCGCCCCGTGCAGCTGGTGGGTCACCCGGAACACGACGTCGGCCGCCTCGACGGCCGCGAGCCGAAGAGCCAGCGCGTCGTCGACCGCCTCCGGCCGGCCGGTCTCGACGCTCCACAGCGCGTAGCCGGCGAGCTCCGCGAGCCCGGCGCGCTCCACCTCGGCGTCGGTCAGCTGGAACTGCACCCCCTGGAAACGGGCCAGCGGCTGGCCGAACTGCTCACGCTCCAGGATGTAGGTCCTGGTCAGCGCCATCGCCCGGTCGAGCATGCCGAGCAGCGTCCAGCACGGCAGCACCAGCCCCAGCGCGAGGTCGGCCGGTGTCGCCTCGCCCAGCGCGCCATCGAGCGCGGTGAGGTCCAGTCGGGTGACGAACGCCGTCCTGCGCGGGTCGCCGGCCGGCCCGCCCGCCGGCTCGCGGGCGGCGGCCAGGGCGCGCCGCCCGTCGAGCGTGACGGCGGCGAGCCGCAGGTTCAGGCCCGCGACCGGGGCCGAGGGCGCCGCGCCCGCGACGACGACCAACGCGTCGGCGTCCAGGTCGACCGGGCGGGCGAGCCGCTCGGCGACCGGGTACGGCAGCGCCCACCAGCCGGCCGCCCGGCACAGCGCCGCCGCGGCCTCCAGCTCGTCCGCGCTCCCCCGGGCGTCGAGATCCCACGCGCCAAGCTCGGTGAGCAGCGGCGCGACGAGGTCGGCGCGCCGCGCGGGCTCCCGCTCCGCCGCCTGGACCAGCTCGTCGCCGCCGGCGTCCTCCAGCGCGCGGCGCGCCGTCCGCCCGAACTCGGCCGCCTCCGCCGACAGTTCCAGCTCCACGCCGCCGCTACCCCACCGATCTGCCAGACCCGTCTCAGACCCGGTCATGAACATTCCCCCCGATCACGGCTCGGCAGGCAGATCGGCGGGGACCCCTCGCCGAGGTCGGTCGAGAAGAAGATCGAAACTTGGCCACGAAGATCATCCAGGAGTCTTTCGCGATGTCCTTCACGAGGTCGCGACCGTTCGCGCCGGCGCGGTCCCCAGCGGGCCGGAGGCGGTGGTGAGCGCGCGGGAGAGCAGGATGCGCTGCATCTCGATGCTTCCGGAGGCAACCGTCGCCGAGACCGAGTAACGGGCGTGGTCCTCGACCTCGCGCCGGAAGTAGTCGGCCTCGGCGCCCTCCAGCTCGACGAGGTTGATGATCTCCACCAGCACCTCGGCGCTGTCCTGGTCGAGCTTCGTCACCGCGATCCGGTAGGCGGCGGAGTCGACCGGGCTGACCTGGCCAGTGCCCTGTCTGGCGACGACGCGGTACGCGAGCAGCCGGGCGCGGCGCGCATGCACCAGCATCCGCGCCCACCGGCCGCGCAGCGCCGCCGGCAGGTCCGCCCAGGCGTCGCCGAGCACCACCGGCGCGGCCTGCAGCAGCCGCTCGCAGCGGGCGTAGCGCGCGATGCCGACCCGTTCGAAGGCCAGCACCTCCTGCACGACGGCCCAGCCCGCGTCGACGGTGCCGAGCACGTCCGCCTCGGTCACCCGCACGCCGTCGAAGAACACCTCGTTGAGATGGTGCGGGCCCATCATGCAGTCGATCGGGCGGACCTCGATCCCGGGCGCGTCCATCGGAACCAGGAAGATCGTCAACCCCTGCTGCTTGCGCCCGCCCGTCGAGGTGCGGGCCAGCAGGAAGCACCACTGCGCCATCGTGGCGTACGACGTCCAGATCTTCTGCCCGTAGACGCGCCACGCCCGGCCGCCCCGCCCGTCGCCGGCTTCGTCCTGGCGGGCGGCGGTGCGCAGCGAGGCGAGGTCGGAGCCGGCGCCGGGCTCGGAGAAGCCCTGGCACCAGATCACCTCACCGCGCGCGATCGGCGGCAGATGCCGAGCCTGCTGCTCCGCCGAACCATGCCGCATGATCGTCGGCCCGACCCAGTTGACCCCCATGTACTGGGCGCCGCGCGGCTCGTGGGCCGCCCACATCTCCTCGCGCACGACGGTCTGCTCCCACAGCGACGCGCCGCGGCCGCCGAACTCCTCCGGCCAGGCCAGGCACAGCAGGCCCTCCTCGGCGAGCGTCGCGCAGAACCGCTGCGCGATCGCGAGGTCCGCCGGGTCGGCGGTGAACGCGCCGAGGTAGTCCGCCGGCACGTGCTCACCGACCAGCCCGCGCAGCCGCTGGCGCAACGCCGCCGCCGCCGGACCCAGGTCGTACTCCATCTGTCGGCCTCCTCCTAGCCTCGACCGCTTCCCCCACCGGCCGCCGCACCCACCAGCCTGACGAGCCACCGACCGGCCGGGCCACCGATCGGACCGGCCGCCGGGCCGGCCGGCGCGCGGTGGGCTAGCGGGCGGTCCAGCCCCCGTCGACGACGATCGTCTGCCCGGTGACGTAGCGGCCAGCGTCGCTGACGAGCCACAGCACCGCGCCCACCATGTCCTGCGCGATCCCGTCGTCGGGCAACGGGGTGTTGCGGCGCAACCAGGTCTGGCCCCGCTCGGTGGCGTAGAGGCTCTCGGTGATCTCGCTGCGGAAGAAGCCGGGCGCGACCGTGTTCACCCGGATCCGGTGCCGCGCCCACTGGACGGCGAGCTCCGCGGTGAGCCCGGACAGCCCGGCCTTGCTGGCCGCGTAGGAGGCCTGCGGGATGCCGGGGATGCCGACCCGGCCGCTGATCGACGAGACGTTCGTGATCGCGCCCCGCCCCGCGGCCCTCATGTGGCCGAAGACCTGCTGGGAGAGCCGGAACGGCGCGACCAGGTTGAGCGCGAGCGTGCTGGCGACCGCGTCGGCCGGCTCGTCCTCGGCCCGGTCCTCCGAGAAGACGTTGCCGGCCGCGTTGACCAGGATCTCCGGGCCGCCCAGCTCGGCGGCCACCCGCGGCACGACCGCGTCGACCTGCTCCGGCACGAGCAGGTCCGCGCCGACCGCGAGCCCGTCGATCTCCTTGGCGAGCGTGGCAAGCCGGTCCTCGCGCCGCGCCACGACGGCGACCCTGGCGCCGGCGCCGGCCAGCGCCCGGGCGACCGCGGCGCCGAGGCCGGACGAGGCCCCGGTCACCACCGCCACCCGGCCGTCCAGCCGGAACCCCGCGCCGGGCAGCCCGTCGCCGGCCGGCCGCTGTTCGGTGGAGGCCGCCACGTCAGCCCGCCGTCACGAGTTGGCCGGCGCGTGCGTCGGTGAGCTCGTCATGATCGATGAAAACCTCTCCGTTGACGAGGGTGTAGTCGTAGCCGCGGGCTCGCTGGACGAACCGCCGCGCGCCAAGCGGCAGGTCGCCGCGCATCTGGGGCGTGTCCAGGTCGAGCCGCTCCAGGTCGAGGACGTTGATGTCGGCGTGCGCGCCGGGAGCGAGCACGCCCCGGTCGCGCAGGCCGAACAGCGCCGCGCCCTCGCCGGTGAGCTTGCGGACGGCGGTGGCGACGTCGAGCAGGCCGGTCTCGCGGACCCAGTGCCGCAGGAAGTAGGTCGACTGGCCGGCGTCCATGGTCAGCGCCACATGCGCGCCGGCGTCGCCGACACCGACGACGACGTCCGGGTTGGTCAGCATCGCGGCGACCGCGGCGAGGTCCTGGTTGAGCACCGGATAGTAGAGGAGCCCGGTTCCCCCGGTCTCGGTGACGAAGTCGAGGAAGGCGGCGGCGGGCGACGTGCCGCGGCGCGCCGCCTCGGCCGCGAGGCTGTTCTCCGGCCGCACGTCGTAGCCGGCCGGGCCGGGAGGCAGCAGGTAGAGCCTGGCCGGGTCCTTGGGTGCCAGCGGGCCGGCGGAGTTCGTCGGCTCGTCGGCCGCCGCCACCAGCCGCGCGCGGGTGGCCGGGTCACCGATCGCCGCGAGCCGCTCGGCGGGCGGCCGCGCCGCCAGCTCCGCCCAGGCGGGCAGGGCGTCGTAGGGGGTGCGGCCGACCAGCCCGTAGAGGATGCCGGTGCCGCGGGCGGAGGTCTGCGGGCGCAGGTCGGCGCCGCGGGCGCGGGCGGCGGCCACCTGCTCCATCACCCAGGACCACAGGTCCGGCCTGCGGTCACTCTGCGTGATCGCGAAGCTGAGCGGGCGGCCGGAGGAGCGGCTGACCTCCTCCATCCAGGCGAGCTCCGCGACCGAGTTCTGCCGGGTGGGCCCGTCGCGCTCGCCGATGCGCGGGACGACCTCGATGGTGCCCCGCCCGCGGGCGCCGAGGGCGCCGGCGATCGCGGCCAGCTCCTCGGGACGCGCGAACGTGCCGGGCACCGGGCGGCCGTCCGGCACCGTGTGCAGGAAGCTGCGGGAGGTGGAGAAACCGAGCGCGCCGGCGTCGACCGCCTCGCCGACCAGCGCCGCCATCGTCGCGACGTCGTCGTCGGTGGCGGGCGCGTCGTCGAGGCCGCGCTCCCCCATGACGTAGTAGCGCAGCGCGCAGTGCCCGACGAGGCCGCCGACGTTCACGCCCAGGCGGCGGGCCTCGAGCACCCGCAGGTAGTCGCCGTAGGACTCCCAGCCCCAGCCGAGGCCGGTCATGATCGTGTTGGCCGGGATGTCCTCGACGGACTCCATCATCTCCGCGAGGTAGCGCTCCTGGCCGGGGCGCACCGGCGCGAAGGTGACCCCGCAGTTGCCCAGGACGACCGTCGTCACCCCGTGCCAGCTCGACGGGCTCGCCACCGGGTCCCAGAACAGCTGGGCGTCGAGATGGGTGTGGATGTCGACGAAGCCGGGGGTCACCAGCCGCCCGCTCGCGTCCAGCTCGCGGCGGCCCCGCCCGGTGACCACGCCCACCTCGCTGACGCGGCCGCCGTCGACGGCGACGTCGGCCCGCCGGGGCGGCGCTCCCGTGCCGTCGACGACCTCACCGCCGCGGATCACGACGTCATGCATGGCCTTGCTCCCGCCAGGCGACACGGCTCAGGCCTCCGGGTGACCTCGCCGGCCTCCGGGTGACCTCGCCACGAGATGACCTTGCCACAAGGCGACCTCGCCACGAGTAAGTGAGCCCTCATTTTTCACGGAGCCTAAGATCGCCGTTCCCCGCGTGTCAAGTCACCGACGTCGACGTCGAGATCAGGGTAAATCTTGCCCGCGCGGAAGGCGACAGGATTCAAGATCGGGTGGGGTAAGATAGCGTACGTTCATTCACCTGGCGGATTTCCCGTGCTCAACCGGCCAGCTCAACCGGCCAACCCAGTCAGCCAGCTCAGCCGGTCGACCCGACCGGCGAGCCCGGCCGGTCTGGGCCGGCCCGGCGGCTCGGAACGCCCGGAGATCGCGGTGGTGAAACGAGCTGATGGGCCGATGGATGGTGCAGCGCACCGGGAGGACCGATGACTGAGACAGTCCCGTCTTCCAGCACGACCGTGCCCGCCGAGCCAGAGGCCAGACCGCGGCCGCGACGGCTGACCGCCGAGGCGCGCAAGAGCTCGATCCTGAAGGCCGCCCGGCAGGCGTTCGTCGAGACCGGCGACATGAACGGCACGACCATCAAGCAGATCGCCGAGCGGGGCGGGATCAGCGAAGGCGTGATCTACCGCCACTTCGAGAGCAAGGACCAACTGTTCTACGAGGCGGTCTTCGAGCCGCTGCGCCAGGCGGTCGACGAACTGGTCGCGGCCACCCAGGTGGTCGACCTCGACGAGCCGCTGACCCCCGAGCGCCAGCTGGAGACCCTCAACGGCCTGTACCGGCAGCTCATCGCGACCCTGGAGGAGATCCTCCCGCTGCTGGGCCTGGTGCTCTTCGGCGACCCGAAGGTGGCGCGCCGGTTCTACCGCAAGCACTTCACCGTCGCGATGGACCGCCTCGCCGAGGCCTGGCGCGAGGTCGAGGACCGTTACGGCTACGAGTTCGAGTCCCCGGACATCTCCGCCCGGGCCGTGATGGGCATCGCCCTGGTGCTCGCGCTGGAGAGCCGGCACAACGACCTGTTCAACCGCGACCGCGCGGTGAGCCTGGTCACGGAGGGCACCGTCCACGGTTTCTTCCCGACGATGGAGCCCGGCCGGCGCCGCCGCTAACCGGCAGCTCCCCAAGTGAGCCCTCACATACTTAACGGTAGCGAGTGCTCGCTCCCTAGTGCTACGGTCGCCTGGACGATCTACCGGGAGGCGACGTGAGCGAGTCCCAGCTGTACCGGCGCACGTTCTACATCGACGGTGCCTGGGCCGAGCCCGCCGGCACCGAGACGCTCGACGTGATCTCGCCGTCGACCGAGGCACCCGTCGGCGGGGTCCCCGCGGCCACGACGGCCGACATCGACCGGGCCGTGGCCGCCGCGCGCGCGGCCTTCGACGACGGCCCGTGGCCGCGCACCAGTCCGGCCGAGCGGGCCGAGGTGCTCACCCGCGCCGCCGCCGAGCTGCGCAAGCGCGAGGACGAGATCGCGCGGGTCACCACCGACGAGATGGGCTGCGCCGCCAGCCAGTCCAAGGCCGCCCAGACCGGCCTCGTCGCGGTCGTCTTCGATTACTACGCCGAGCTGATCCGCTCCTACGAGTTCGAGCGGCTGGTCACCGCCGGCCCGCGCGCCGGGATCGTGACCTCGGAGCCGGTCGGCGTCGTCGGCGCGATCGTGCCGTGGAACGCCCCGATCACGCTGGCCGCGTGGAAGACCGCGCCGGCGCTCGCCGCCGGCTGCCCGGTGGTGCTCAAGCCCGCGCCCGAGTCGCCGCTGTCCGCCTACGTCTTCGCCGAGGCGATGGAGGCCGCCGGCGTCCCGGCCGGCCTGGTCAACGTGGTGCCGGGCGGCCGGGAGGTCGGCGAGCACCTGGTCACGCACCCGGGCGTCGACAAGATCGCCTTCACCGGGTCGACCGCCGCCGGCAAGCGGATCATGAGCCTGTGCGGCGAGCAGGTCAAACGCGTGTCCCTGGAGCTCGGCGGCAAGTCGGCGTCCATCCTGCTCGACGACGCGGACCTCGCGACGGTGGTCCCGACGGTCGTGCACGGCGGCATGCACCTGTCCGGCCAGGTCTGCGGCGCGCACACCCGGGTGCTCGTGCCGCGGTCGCGCTACGAGGAGGCGCTGGCGATCGCCGGCGCGGCGGCCGACGCGGAGCCGGTCGGCGACCCGCACGACCCGGCGGTCATCGTCGGCCCACTGGTCGCCGAGCGCCAGCGGGCCCGGGTCGAGGGCCTCATCGCCGGCGCCGTCGCCGACGGCGTCCGCGTCGTGGCCGGCGGGAAGCGCCCCGCCCACCTGCCGAAGGGCTGGTACGTGGCGCCGACGATCCTCGGCGACGTGCACAACGGCCTGCGGATCGCCCGCGAGGAGATCTTCGGGCCGGTCCTGAGCTTCATCCCCTACGAGGACTCCGACGACGCGGCGGACGCGGTCCGGATCGCCAACGACTCCGACTACGGCCTGTCGGGCGGGGTGTGGAGCGGCGACCCGGCCCGGGCGCTGGCGGTCGCGCGCCGCCTGCGGACCGGCAGCGTGGCGGTCAACGGCAGCTACCCGCCGTTCCCCCTGGTGCCGTTCGGCGGGTTCAAGCAGTCCGGGCTGGGCCGCGAGCTCGGCCCGGAGGGGCTGGAAGGCTTCCTGGAGAAGCGCAGCATCGGCCTGCCGCCGGCGCTGGTGCCGGGCGCCTGACGCGCCCGCGAGCCGGGACGGGCGGCGGCCAGGGAGCCGTCGCCCGTTCGACGGCTAGAGAGTGATTGCTCACCCTGTTAGACTGCCAACTCGCGGCCGGCCGCCGGCGACCGGCCCGTCCCCCGGGAGCGCGCCGTGCCCAGAGGCATCATGATCGTGCATTCCAGCCCGGCGAGCCCGGAGCGCGAGGACGAGTTCAACCGGTGGTACGACGAGGAGCACCTCCCGGAGATGCTCGCCTGCGCCGGGTTCACCGCCGCGCGCCGCTACCGGCTGCGTGACGCCGGCCCGATCAAGGCGCCGGCGTCGACGCCCGGCTACCTGGCCATCTACGAGGTCGAGGCGGACGACCTGGACGCGGCGATGACGGCGATGCGCGCCCGGCCGAAGGGCGCCGTCAGCGACGCGCTCTCGCTCGACCCGCCGCCGGCGGTCCACTTCTACGAGCTGCTCGGTTAGGGAGACCCGTGACGACGGTCATCCCACCCGTGGGGGCGCTGGCGCTCCCGTTTCTGAACACCGGCCCGAAGAAGCTGCTGATCGGCGGCGAGTGGGTCGAGGCGACGTCCGGCCGGACCTTCACCAGCGTCAACCCGTCCACCGGCGAGGTCATCGCCGAACTCGCCGAGGGCGACGCCACGGACGTGGACCGCGCGGTCGCGGCGGCGAGAGCGGCGTTCGAGGGCGGCCCGTGGCGGCGGATGACCCCCCGGCAGCGCCAGGACCTGCTGTGGGCGTTCGCCGACGCGGTCCAGCGCGACTTCGAGGACCTCCGCGTCCTCGAGACGCTCGACATGGGCGTACCGATCGGCCCGCTCCGCACGAAGGCGCGCACCTCGTGGGAAGCGAGCGTCCTGCGCTACTTCGCCGGGTGGGCCACGAAGATCCAGGGCGAGACGATCCAGAACTCGCTGCCGGGCCACGTGCTCACCTACACCCAGAAGGAACCCGTCGGCGTCGTCGGGGCGATCGTGCCGTGGAACCGGCCGATCAGCAACGCGATCTGGAAGATCGCGCCGGTGCTCGCGACCGGCTGCACGATGGTGCTCAAGCCGAGCGAGGAGGCGAGCCTCGCCGCGATCCGGCTCGGCGAGCTGCTCGTCGAGATCGGGCTGCCGCCCGGCGTGGTGAACATCGTCACCGGTTACGGGACCACGGTGGGCGCGGCGATCGCCGCTCACGCGGGCGTCGACAAGGTGGCGTTCACCGGGTCGACGGCCGTCGGACAAGAGATCATTCGGGCCTCGGCCGGCAACGTCAAGCGGGTCACGCTGGAGCTTGGCGGCAAGTCCCCGGACATCGTGTTCGCCGACGCCGACCTGGACAGGGCGATCCCGGGCGTCTCCATGGGCGTGTTCCTGAACTCGGGCCAGATCTGCTGCGCCGGCAGCCGCGTCTACGTCGAACGGCCGATCTACGACGAGTTCGTCGAGCGGATGTCCGCGTTCGCCGCCGGGCTGCGCGTCGGCGACAGCCTGGACCCGGACACCGCGATCGGGCCGGTCGTGTCCGCGCGCCAGCTCGACCGGGTCGTGGGCTACCTGGAGCTCGGCCGCGCCGAGGGGGCGCGCACGACCGCCGGCGGGCACCGGCTCACCGACGGCGACCTGGCCAGGGGTTACTTCGTCGCGCCGACCGTCCTCGCCGACGTGCGCGATGACATGCGGGTCGCCCGGGAGGAGATCTTCGGCCCGGTCGCCAGCGTGCTGCCGTTCGACACACTCGAGGAGGCCGTGGCCCGGTCGAACGACAGCCCGTTCGGCCTGGCGGGCGGCGTGTGGACCCAGCACGTCGGCAAGGCGCACCGGCTGGCCAGCGAGCTGCGGGTCGGCACCGTGTGGGTAAACACGATGCTGGACATGGACCCGGCCGTCCCGTTCGGCGGCTACAAGGCGAGCGGTTACGGCCGGGAGATGGGCCAGCACGCGCTGGACTCCTATCTCAACGTGAAGGCCGTCTGGATCAAGACGGACTGACCGGCGCGCCGCCGGCCGCCGACACTGACCTTGGAGGATCGATGGACCAAGCATCGTCGTCGGCGACCGCGGCCGACGCCCCGGCCGCGGGCCCGGCCCAGCCGATGCCGGACGAGTGGTGCCTGCGGGAGTTCAACCACGTGGCGCCCGAGCTCGCCCCGGTCTTACCGGAGACGCTGGCCAGGATGCGCTCGCTCTGCCCGGTCGCGCACAGCGAGGCCCACGGCGGCTTCTGGGTGGTGACGAAGTACGAGGACGTGCTGCGGGTCGCCCAGGACTGGGAGACGTTCACCTCGACCGAGGGGCTGAACATCCCGCCGTACCGCGGCTCCGTCCGCAACATCCCGGTCGAGGTGGACCCGCCGGAGCAGCGGGTCTACAAGCGGATGGTCAACGCGCACCTGACGCCGAAGGCGATCGCGCACTGGGAGGAGCCGGCCCGCGCGCTGGTCACCCAGCTCATCGACGGGTTCATCGAACGCGGCGAGTGCGAGTTCATGGACGAGTTCGCCCGGCCGTTTCCCAGCGTCACGTTCTTCGACCTGGCGCTGCACGCCCCGCGCGACGAGATCGCGCAGGTCGCCGAGATGGCCTCGGTGTCGTCCGTGCCCAACCACCCGCGGGCCAAGGAGGGCTGGGCGGGCCTGTCGGCCTGGATCACGAACCTGCTCAAGGAGCGGCGGGGCGGCCCGCCGCGCGGTGACGTGGTCGACGCGGTGCTGGCCGCCGAGCACGAGGGCCGGCCGCTCGACGAGGCGGAGGCCGTCGGCATCGTCCAGTTGCTGGTCCTCGGCGGGCTGGAGACGACGGCCGGCGCGCTGGGGCTGACCATGCTGCGGTTCACCCGCCACCCGGAGATCCCGGCCCTGCTGCGCGCCGAGCCGGAGCGGATCCCGAGCGCGGTCGAGGAGCTGCTGCGGCTCGACTCCCCGTTCAGCGCGATCGCCCGCACCGCGACCCGCGACGTCGAGCTCGGTGGCCGGCAGGTCAAGGCCGGGGACAAGGTGCTGCTCTACTGGGCCTCGGCCAACCACGACGCCGACGAGTTCACCGACCCCGACGCGTTCGACGCCGCCCGCTCCCCCAACCGCCACGTCGCCTTCGGCGCCGGCCCGCACCGCTGCCTCGGCTCCAACGTCGCCCGGCTGAACCTGCGCGTCGCGCTGGAGGAGCTCACCCGGCGCCTCGACGACATAAAGGTCGCGGACGACAGCGAAATTCATTTCCACAACACCCTCACCCGCGCCCCGAACTCCCTGCGCATCGCCTTCCGCCCCGGCCCCCGTCTGGGCACGCCGGCCGGCTGACCTCCACGGCCCCTGACACCCGGGGCCCACCGCGCTTCGGGGCCCACCGCGCTTCGGGGCCCACCGCGCTTCGCGTGGCTCCCGCGTGCGCGGGTCGCGAAGCGCCGATTCGCGCGCCCGATCGGCGATCTCCAGCCCGTTCGGCGCCGGTCCACGCCTAGATCCTCGACTCTGGGCGGAATTCGGGGACAAAACAGACAAGAACCTCCGAGCGGTGCGCACTTCTGATGATCGAGGACGTCACCGCCCCCACGACGGCTCTTGATCGCCAGAAGCGTGCGCTCATCGGCGGCTGGGCGGACGCGGCGGGCCAGACGGCGGGTGTCGAGCGCGCGACCGTGTGACCGGGGCGTCCAGGAGACGACGGTGGGCCGACGATCCGGGCTCCTTAGATTGCACTTGTTACATGACGGTTTCCACCTACCCGCCAGTCCGCGCCCAGGCCCGCGCCGCCGGCCAGAGCGGCGGCCCGGGCGGCATCCCCCGCCAGCGAGGTGGCCAGGCCCGCCGCCCGGCCACCTCGCCGTGCTCGCGCCGCGCCATCCGACGGGCCCTCCCGATGGTCCGCGAGCTGACCCCGGACGACGGCGCGATCCTCGACGAACTGTTCGCCGGCCTGTCGGAGCGCAGCCGCTACCTGCGGTTCCACGCCCCGCTGCACCGGCTGTCCGAGCGGTTCCGCGCGTCGCTGCTCGACGTCGACGGCCAGGACCGGCTGGCCCTCGTCGCCGAGCTGTGCACGTCCGAGGGCCCGCGTCCGGTCGGCATGGCCCGGCTTTCCCGCACCGGCCCGGGCACGGCCGAGATCGCCGTCGAGGTCGTCGACGAGCACCACCGCCGCGGCGTCGGCCGCCAGCTGCTGACCGCGCTCGGAGCCCGCGCCACCGAGCTCGGCCTCACCACCCTGGCGGCCGAGATCCTCGCGGAGAACGTCGCCGCCCAGTCCCTCGTCCGCTCCGTCTTCCCGTCCGGCCGTACTTACCGGGCGGACGGCGTCCTCACCCTCACCTGCTCGCTCACCGACTTCCACCCCCGCGCGTTCTGACCCCGCTGGTTCCGGCCCACCGGTGCCGGGGCCTTCCGTTGTCGCCCGTCGCGCCGGGCCTCAAGGTCGGTACGTCAGAGCCCGGCCTTGGGGCCTCGACTTGTCCGTCGACACGCGGCCCAGACGTCATGTCGGTTACTACCTACAATTATCAGTATGGGTACTGGTAGGCAAGCAGTCTCGGCGATCCTCGCGCGCGCGGATGTGCGGTCCGCGTTGATCTATGCGCGTCGGTCGGTGTTGGACGACGGGAAGTCGGTCAGTGACCAGGAGTCCGAGGGCCGGGAGGACTGCGCCGACCTTGGGTGGGACGTGGTCGATGTCTACACCGACAACGGCCGTTCCGCGTCCGAGTTCGCCCGCCGGGACCGGGAGGACTGGGCGCGGCTGTTGGCCGATCTGCGTGCCGGCCGGGGGGACGCCCTGTGGCTGTGGGAGGCGTCCCGTGGTGATCGGAAGCTGACGGAGTGGTCGCAGTTGTTGGACTACTGCCAGGACCACGGCGTACTGATCAGGGTTGCCAGCCATGACCGGACCTATGACATGGCCAACGCCCGTGACTGGGAGACGCTCGCCGAAGAAGGCATCCGGTCGGCAGCCGAGACCAAGAAGATCTCCTTGCGGGTCCGTCGGGGGGTGGCCGGGGGCATCCGTAAGGGCCGTCCGCAGGGGTCGGCGCCGTATGGCTATCGGCGGGAGTACGACCCGGAGACCAAAAAGCTGGTCGCGCAGTACCCGGACCCGGTGACGGCGCCGGTGGTCGCCCGGATCATCCGGGAGGTAGGCGAGGCCACGCCGTTGACCAGGATCGCGACCACGCTCAACAACGAGGGGATCCCGTCACCGAAGGGCGCCGAGTGGGCAGCGGTCACGGTCCGCCGGATCGCGACGAACGAGGCATATGTAGCCCGCCGGACCCACGGAGGCAGGGTGCATCCGGGCAACTGGGCGCCGCTGGTCGATGACATCGCGTTCGCCGCCGCCGGCCGCGTGCTGTCCGA
>NZ_JADWYU010000153.1:0-41972 GCF_016786325.1 Frankia nepalensis
CAGCAGGTGGGTCTTGACGGTGGCCTCGCCGATGAACAGCTCGCGGGCGATCTCGGCGTTGGTCCCGCCGCGGGCGAGCGCCGCGGGCAACGCGGTGTCGCGGGGGGGGCGCGCGCCCCCACGGCCGTGACGATGGACTACCCGACCGACCCGGCCGCCGGGCTCGACCGGTATGCCGACGCCGCCGTCGACGCGATCGAGGCGGGTGGCGGCGAGGGGCCGCTGGTCGTCGTCGCGCAGTCGCTCGGCGGGTTCATCGCGCCGCTGGTCTGCGCGCGGGTCGACGTCGACCTGCTGGTCCTGCTGAACGCGATGGTGCCGCGCCCCGGCGAGTCGGCGCAGGCGTGGTGGGACAACGTCGGCCACGAGGCGGCCCGCGCCGCCGACGCCGCCCGGGCCGGCAGGACACCGGACGCCGACTTCGACGCGCGCGTCGAGTTCTTCCACGACGTGCCCGCGCGGATCGTCGAGGAGGCGTTCGCGGGTCCGCCCCCGCACGGCCCGTCGGAGACCATGTTCGTCGAGCCCTGGCCCCTGCCCGCCTGGCCGGCGGTGCCGACCCGTTTCCTGCAGGGCCGCGACGACCGGTTCTTCCCGTTGGCGTTCCAGCGCCGCGTCGTCGCCGAGCGCCTTGGCCCCACCGTCCCGTTCGACGAGCTCCCCGGCGGCCACCTGACCGCGCTGAGCCAACCCGCCGCCCTCGCCGCCCGTCTCGACACCTACCAGCGTGAGCTCGCCCTCGCCCGTCGCTGAGTCGGCTCCGGACCTGGCGGTCCCGTCCGTGGTCTCACGCGGGCAGGACCGCCGGGTCGGGCGGCCGCGAGCCCGGCGCGCCAGGCTTCCCTCCAGATCATCGGCGCTGTCCGTTATCGGTTGGGTTGCCCTGTTGTAGCGTGGCCGTGATGACCCGATCACCGGCAGGGAGCCGTCCGATGATCGACGGGTACAGCTCGTTCGAGCCGATCGGGCACGGCGGCTTCAGCACCGTCTATCTCGCCTACGAACCGGACCTCGACCGGCACGTGGCGATCAAGGTTCTGCACGCGGACCTGCGCGACGGCGACACCCAGCGGCGGTTCGACCGCGAGCGCCGCGCGACCGGGCGGCTCACCGGGCACCCGCACATCATCACGGTCTACCGGACGGGCGCGACCTGGGACAACCGGCCCTTCCTCGCCATGGAGCGCATCGAGGGCGGCTCGCTGCGCGACCGGATCAAGGCAGAAGGACCGCTGCCGGTCGCCACGGCCGTCGGCCTGATGCTTCCGGTGGCCGACGCGCTCGCGACCGCCCACAGGGCGGGTGTGCTGCACCGCGACCTGAAACCGGCCAACATCCTGCTGCGCGGCCCGCACGACCCCGTCCTGTCCGACTTCGGGATCGCGAGCGTGTTCGACGGGACCGACCAGGCGACCACGACGGCGGCGTGCACTCCCCGCTACGCCGCCCCCGAGGTGCTCTCCGGCGAGACGCACGGCCCGGCCTCCGACATGTTCTCGTTCGGCGCCACCCTGTACAACCTGCTCACCGCGACCACGCCGTTCGCGGGTGAGGTACCGGTCCAGCTCCTGCTCCGGATCCTCGCCGACGATCGCCTCCCGATCGGCCGGCCGGACGTCCCGCCCGACCTGGACGCGCTCATCCAGGACCTGCTCGCCGCCGACCCCGACCGCCGCCCCGGCTGGGCCGAGATCACCGACCGGCTGACCGCCCTGGCGCCGGGGAGGGCCGCGGGCCCGGCGCGACCATCGCCGACGCCGCCTTCCTCGACTCGACCCTCCCCCATGCCGCCCTCCCCCGCGCGGCCCTCCTCGACGCCGCTCTCCCCGACGCTGCTCTCCCCGGCATCGCCCGCTTCGGCGCCGCCCTCTTCGACGCCGCGGCCGCCGTCGTCGCCCGAACCCGCGCGGGCTCGGCCCCGGCGCGCCCGTCTTCTCCTGGCGCTGTCGCTCACCGCGCTGCTGGCGCTCGCCGCCGCGGCGCTCGCGCTGTTCCCGCTCGGCGGGGACGACGACGAGCCCACCGACGCCGGACCGGACGCCGACGCGACGCGGATCTCCCCGACCCCGCCGAGTTCGTCGGCCTCGCCCACGGCGGGTGGGTCCTGCCGGCAGGAGGCCACCGCCACCCGGGACTACCGGGGCCGGCTGTGGTCCACCCACTATGTCTGCGAGATCCGAACCGGCTCCTCCGTCTACGCCAACGTCGCCGCCGCCGACGACCAGCCGCTCGACGACTCCGGCTACATGTTCGCCGCCGACCAGATCTGGGTGATCTGCCAGCTCGAGGGCCGCGGCAACACCCCCGGCACCACCCCCGGCGAGGGCACCTCGGCCGTCACCGGCTGGTGGCTCTACACCCAGGGCGACAGGGCCCTCCCCAACACCCACGACTACACCCACGGCTGGGGCTACCTTCCCGCGACTGCCGTCGCGCGGGCCGGTCAGGACGGGTCGGTCCCCGGAATTCCCACATGCGACGACTACCCTTGATCTTTGACCTCCCGGTCCCGTCAGAGACCCGCCTGACGCCCGGCGGCACGGACATCGCCGCCGGGCGCGGACACCTACTGGGCACCGCTGGGAATCGGGCCGGACGGCCCGAGGGAACATCGCCCGGCCTGAACCGCCACTGGCAGGAAGCCGCCCGATGATCGACGGATACAGCGCGTTCGAGCCGGTCGGGCGCGGCGGATTCAGCACCGTCTATCTCGCCTACCAGGAGATCTTCGACCGGTACGTGGCGGTCAAGGTGCTGCACGCCGACCTGCACGACGAGGACGCCCGGCGCCGGTTCATCCGCGAATGCCGCACCACCGGGCGGCTCACTGGCCATCCCCACGTCATCACGGTCTTCGACGCCGGCACCACCCAGGAGAACCGCCCCTACCTGGCCATGGAGTACTTCCCCGGTGGCTCGCTGCGCGACCGGATCATGAACGAGGGGCCGCTGCCCGTCGCCACGGCCGTCGGCCTGATGCTCGCGGTGGCCGACGCGCTCGCGACGGCGCACCGCGCCGGCATCCTGCACCGCGACCTGAAACCGGCCAACATTCTGCTGCGCGGCCCGGACGACCCCGTCCTGTCCGACTTCGGGATCGCCCGGCTGTTCGACGGCGCCGACCAGGCGACGACCGCCGCCGCGTTCACCCCCGCCTACGCGGCGCCCGAGGCGCTGTCCGGGGAGACACCCGGGCCGGCGACCGACGTCTTCGCCTTCGGCGTCACCCTCTACACCCTGCTCGCCGGGAGCACCCCGTTCCCCGGCCGGGCGCCCCTGCAGATCCTGCGGAGCATCGTCGCCGGCGACATCACCCCCCTCGGCCGGCCGGACGTCCCGCCCGACCTGGACGCGCTCATCCAGGACCTGCTCGCCGCCGACCCCGACCGCCGACCCGGCTGGACCGAGATCACCGACCGGCTGACCGCCCTGGCGCCCGCGCCGAACGCGCCGGCCGCGGTGGCGGCCCCGCCGGACACGACCACCGTCGTCCAGCCGGTGCCGCCGCTGCCCGCGCTGCCCGGGCCGACACCCCTGCCGACACCCCCACCGCCGCCCGGGCCCGCTCCGTCGCCGCCTCCCGGGCCCGCTCCCTCGCCGGTGCGCGGCTCGGCGCCGAGCCCCACCCGTACCCGGCGCGGCGGCGCGTTCGTCGGGGTCGCCGCCGGCGCCGTCGCGCTACTGGTCGCGCTCGGGGCGATCGCGCTCGCGCTACGAGACCGGGACGACGGCTCGGGCGGGACGGCGGGCGCGGGAACCGTCACGATCGTGTCCGCGACGGGCCCCGGGCCGACCGCGACGACCGCGACGACCGCGACGACCAGCCGTCGGCCGGAACCGGGACAGACGACGTCCGACGCCGCGCCCCCGCCGGTCTCGCCGCCCCCACCGGGCGCGTCCTGCCCGCGGCAGGCGACCGCGACCGAGGACTACCAGGGCCGGCGATGGCCCGCCCGCTACGTCTGCCGGACCTATGCCGACGCCCCCGTCTACGCCAACGTGGGCGCCGACGACAGCCGGCCGCTGGACGATTCCGGCTTCATGAAGACCGCCGACCAGGTATGGGTGATCTGCCAGCTCCAGGGCCGAGGCAACCCGGTCATCCGCGGCAACACGAACACCTGGTGGCTCTATACCAAGGGCGACGACACGCGGGCGAACGCCTTCGGCTACACCAAGGCCTGGGGTTACCTCCCGGCCACGGCCGTCGCCCAGGGCGGCCAGAACGAGCCCATCCCCGGCGTCCCCGTCTGCGCCGCCTACCACTGATCTCGGCGCCAGCCCAGACGCCGTCGGCCAGCCACCGCTTTACCCCCGCCTCATGGCGGGTCAACCGCGAAGCGGGACGTTCGGCTTGATGATCGAGAAGTGGGCGCCCAGAGGGTCGTTGACGACGGCGAAACGGCCCGGGGGGATGTCGGTGGGCGGCACCGGGACGGAGCCGCCCAGGCTGAGGATCTTCTCGGCGCAGGCGTCGGTGTCGTCGACGGCGAGATAGACCATCCAGTGCGACGGGATCTCGGCCGGCCAGGCGTCGTTCATCCGCATGAGGCCGGCGACCAGCCGGCCGTCGAGGGACCACCGGGTGTAGGTCACGTCGTCACCCCATGACTGGGTGTCGGCCGCCCACCCGAAGACGTCCTGGTAGAAGGCGCGCGCGGCGGCGTCGTCCCGGGCGGCCAGCTCGTTCCAGCACATCGCGCCCGGCTCGTCGAGAAGCTCGACCCCGGAGTTGGCTCGGGGCTGCCAGAGCCCGATCGGCGCGCCTACGGGGTCGGTGAGGACGGCGAGCCGGCCGGCGTCGAGCACGTCCATCGGCTCGACGAGGGTCTTGCCGCCGGCGGCCCGCGCGCGGCGTACGGCCTCGTCGGCGTCGCTCACCCCGAGGTAGGTGGTCCAGACGTTCGGCTGGCCGTAGAAGTCCGGGCCCGCGCCGGCCACGCGGCGCCCGCGCAGGGTGAACTCGGTGTGGCCACCCGCGGCCGGGTCCGGCGATCGGCGTGCCTCCCAGCCGAACAGCGCGCAGTAGAACGCGACGGTCGCGTCCAGGTCGGGGCTGGCGACGTCCATCCAGACGGGTGTGTTCGGGACGGCGGCGTTGATCTCGGCCATGGCGTGCTCCTTCGGACGGCGGGCCGCGACGCCGCCACCGTAGCGGCCGGCTGTGACAGACTCCGCCACGCCCGGCGCGTCCTCGGCCCGCCACGTCGTCATCCCGCCGCGTCGTCATCCCGCCGGCGACCCGGGCGGCCGGCCTGGAACCCGCGCCGGCCGGCGGCGGCCAGGATCCGGCCCCGCCGTCTCAGGTCCGCTCGTCGTCGCGCGGCCGCGGCGCCGATGGCTTCGCCGGGACGGATCCGCCGGGCTCCTCCGTGACCGTCGAGCCCCGGCCGGTCGTCGAGCGCGGGCCGGTCGTCGAGCCCGGGCCGGTCACGGCCCCGGAAGCCGCGCCGAGGCCGCCCAGGCAGAACGCCCACACGTGCTCGGCGATCGCCTCCGCCGGCTCGGTGGCCGGCGCGAAGGCGTGGTGGTGGTACATCGACAGGAGGAGCCCCGCGACGAGCGCGGCGTCGCGGTCCACGTCCGCCGGGGCGAGCAGGCCGGCCTCCCTGGCGGCCCGCAGCTCCCGGGCGACGAGGTCGGCGTAGGGCCGGGTCGCTCGCGCCATCTCCTCCGGGAACAGCTGGTGCAGGCGCCAGTGCTCGCTGGTGATGAACCTCGGGCCCGCGCCCGCGCGGTCCTGGCCGTCCAGTTCGGACAGCACCGCGACGACATGGCGGCGCAGTCGGGCGACGGGGTCGGGCAGGTCACGAGCCGCCTCGTCGTAGCGCGCGACCTGCTCGGTGACCATGTTCTCGATGACTGTGACCAGAAGCTGGTCCTTGCTGGGGAAGTGGCGGTAGAAGGTCTGCATCGCGATGCCGGCCTCCTTCACGAGCTCCTGGGTCGTGAAGGAGGCACCCTTGGTCGCGATCAGCCGCCTGGCGGCCTCGACGATGATCCTCGTCTGCCGCGCGCCGCCCGTCCGCGACCGTCGCGCCAGTGACGGCTGGTCCACGGCGCGCTCCGCCCAGGAGGTCACCGGCGCCCACGACGACGGCGCCGTGGCGGGACGGGGGTCGCCTCGCGGGCCGGCCGCGGCGGTGCTCCCGCCCCGTCGCGCGCACCCACCTCCACCGGTGTGTCTCCCCCGCGCATCGGACCGCCGACGCCGTACCCGCCGACAGCAGAAGGATCACAGCTGTAGAATGCCGCTCTCGCTACTGGGAGCACATAGTAGCGCCTCTTCGTAGAGCCCGACTTCCGAACGTCACCTGATCGCGAAGAGTCGCGCGAACCCGGCGTAACGCCCCCAAGGACGCCAAGGTGGCGAGCGAAGCCGTCGGCCTCGGCGAGGTCGACGGGATCCGTGCCGTCAGGATCGCCACTCGACGATCGGCCCCATGAGCGCCCCGGACGATCGCGCCCGCGTTCGCTCGCGCTCCGAGCGGCGCCGTCGGCGGCCTTCCCGTCAGCCGGCGCGCCGGCCGTGGCCGGACGGCGCGGCCGCGGGGCACGGACGGCCGCCGGAGACGCCGGCCTCGGACGGCTCGCCGGGGGCGGCCACCGAGCCGGCGGCCACCGAAGTCGCGGACTGGTCGCAACCGGGCAGGACCGCGAACTCGGCCCAGGCGATCAGTTCACAACGGGCGGACCAGATCCGGCGACTTACTCTTGCCAGACGGTCATCAACCGTCAGCGGCAGGAGAACGGCCAGGCCAGCGGCCCATTGGTGAGCCCGACGATGCGCGGTGTCGAAGTCATCGAAGGCGCCCAGGGTCCGGCCCTGGGCGTCCCAGACGGCAAACGGGGAATCGTCCATCCCGGCCCACCCTCTCTCCCGCGACACGCCGGCCGCGTAGATGGAGATGCCGTGCTCGACCGCTACCACCTGATTACGGCCCGCGTCAGAATCTACTCCGGGCACATGCATACGCAAGTACGTACGCGCGATGCGTAACCGGGCATTCCCCATGGGGCGATCGTCAGCCCACCGAGCGACCTGGCAGACTGCGGCCGAACGAGCGATCACGATCTCGGCGAGAGGAGAGGCGATGCCGAGCATCCCGGGACCGACCGTGCGGCGCCGCCGCCTCGGCGCCGAGCTGCGCCGCCTGCGCGAGGCGAGCGACCTCACCGTCGACCAGGCCGGTGAGCACATCCATCGCTCTGGTCCGACCATCAGCCGCATGGAGGCGGGCCAGTTCCGGTTCGTGCCCCGCAACGTCGCCGAGCTGCTCGACCTCTACGGCCTCCAGGACCCGGACCAGCGCCAGGCCTTGCTCGCGCTCGCGAAGGAGTCGCGCCGCCCCGCCTGGTGGCACTCCTACGGGGACGCCGTCCCCCGCTGGTTCCAGATCTACATCGGCCTGGAGGCCGAGGCTTCCGCGATCTCCACCTTCGAGGGCCTGCTGGTGCCCGGTCTCCTTCAGACCGCCGACTATGCTCGCGCCGTCATCCGCGCTGCCAGCCCGTCCCTGTCGGCCACCGAGGTCGATCGCGCGGTCGAGCTACGCCTCACCCGCCAACAGGTGCTCACCACCGTCCCACCGCTCGACTTCTGGGCGATCGTCGACGAGGGCGTGATCCACCGCCACGTGGGCGGCGCGGCCGTCATGCGCCGCCAGCTCGAGGCACTCCGCTCGTTATCCGAGCAGCCTGGGATCACTTTGCAGGTCGTACCGTACAGTGCCGGCGCGCACGCCGGCATGATCTCCAATTTCACCCTCATCGGGTTCGCTGACACCGGCGGAGCCCCGGAGACTGTCTATATAGAGGCCCCGACCGGCAGTCTCTACCTGGAAAAATCGACCGAAGTCCGCCGTTATGAGAGCTGGATGAACCAGCTCCGTGGTACTGCCCATAATCCCGACAATACCCGTTCACTGCTCGCAGCCATAGCCAAGGACATGTGACATGACCACGCACACGTATATCCCCGCTTTTCCGTTCTCCGCCCGCTTCACTCCCCTGACCTGGCGCAAGAGCAGCTATTCCGGCGGCACCGGGGGCAACTGCGTTGAAGTCGCCCCGCTGCCGGACGGCGGCCGCGCGGTGCGCGACTCCAAGAATCCCGCCGGACCCGTGCTGTACTTCACCCCGGCAGAATGGTCGGCCTTCCTGGCCGGCGTCCGCGACAACGAGTTCGACCTGTAAATCCACGGACCCGCGGTCCACACGGCTCGAGGAGGGCGTCGCGCGCATATCGCGCCGGAGGCGGTCAGCGGCACTCGCGCGTCGCGGTTGACCACCACCGACACCGAACGCCTGGCCAGGGCGCACCCCCGCCAAGAACACCCACCGCCCGGGGCGCTCGGCGAGCAGGAGTGCCCCACCACCGCACAGGGCCTCCCGGAGATCCCGGGAGGCCCTGTGCGGTGGTGGGGGGTGGTGTCTGGTGGTCAGCCGCCGATGGTGGTGGCGGCGGGGCGGAGCGGCCGCGCGTGGTACGACGGCCCGGCAACGTCCCGGACGGGGATATAGGAGACTCATGGCGTGGGTGGGTTGCCAGAGCTCTATATCGCCGTTGACGTGGAAGCGGACGGGCCCATCCCCGGGCCCTACAGCATGCTGTCGCTCGGCATGATGGTCGCCGGCCGGACCGACCTGACGTTCTACACGGAGCTGCGCCCCATCTCGGCGGACTTCGTGCCGGAGGCGCTCGCCGTCTCCGGCCTCGACCGCGACCGGCTGCTGCGCGAGGCACCCAGCGCCGAGGACGCGATGAAGGCGGCCGCGCACTGGGTCGACGAGCTACGCCCGATCGGCCGGCCCGTGTTCCTCGCCGCCCCCGCCGTCTGGGACGGCATGTTCGTTCACTGGTACTTCCTGCGCTTCCTCGGTCACAGCCCCTTCGGGGCCACCGGCTCCGGGGTGGACCTGCGCAGCTACTGGATGGGGCTGACCGGCAGCGACTGGGCCGGCACCAGCAAGAAGAAGATCAAGCGGACGCTCGGGCTGGCCGGCGTCGCGCACACCCATCACGCCGGCGACGACGCCGCGGAGCTCGCTCTGATCTTCGAGACCATGCTGCGGGCCCACGGCCGGCTCCCCGAGCCCGGCGCACGGGACGCGTAACCGGCCGCCCGAGGGAGGACCTCGGCCCAGCGCCCGAGGGAAGGCCCAGCCGACGGCCAGCCGCCGGCTGGGCGAATCGGGCCGGGCTACCGGCGTGGCCGGCGCTCCAGGCAGGTCCCGTCGGGCGGGGCGAAGCCGAACCGCCGGTACAGGCCGTGCGCGTCGTCGGTGTGCAGCATCCACCGGAAACAAACCCCGGGCCCCTCGTCGATCATGGTGGCGACGAGCGCCGCGCCGAGACCGTGCCCGCGCGCCTCCTCCGCCACGAACACGTCCGCGAGATAGGCGAACGCGACCCCGTCGGAGACCGCCCGCGCGAACCCGACCAGCCGGCCGGTCGAGGCCTCGTACGCGCCGACGACCCGCCAGGCACCGTCCACCTGGGCCTCCCAGTCGGCGCGCCGGCGCCACCGGCCCCAGTAGGCCTCGGTCGACAGGAACGCCCAGACGGCGTCCCGGTCGACTCTGTCGCGGTCGTCATCCAGCACAAACCCCTCCACAGCGGCCATGCGCCGTGACTCTGGCAGACCCTGACGCCGCTCCGCACGCCCTTTTGGCGGCGACGCCGGCAACCGGCGCCGACTACTCCGTACAGGTCGCGGCGGTGGGGCCTCAGCTCCCGGGACGGCCCACATCTAGCGTCCCGGGGGTGAGGCGCCGGGCGAGGCGGGCGTCGAGCGAGTACCTGCCGGGTCCACTGACCAGCAGGAACAGCAGGCCGAACAGCATCGACCAGTCGGTGCGGGCCTCATGGGCAACGCCCCAGAAGCCGGAGACGCCCTGGAAGCCGCCGGGAGCCAACGCGCGCAGCTTCGTCAACGCGATCGCGAGACAGATGTCGACGAGCAGTGGGATACAGGCCAGCCGAGTCAGCAGGCCGAGCAGCACCAGCAGCCCACAGACGATCTCCACCGTTCCGTCCAGGTAGGCGAAGAATCCCGGTGCCGGAATGCCGATCTTCTCAAACCGTCCCGGCCCGAGCTTGTCCGGGAACAGGAACTTCTGGATGCCTTCGGACAGGAACACCGCCCCGACGAGCAGCCGAACCAGAATCATCGCCCCAGGCCCGTCGGCCCTGAGCGTGCCGACGACGTCCCGCATCCGGCCGCCCCCTCCCAGTTCCGCCGAGCCGCCAGCCGAGAGCCCGGCGGAGCGCTCACCGCGCCCCGCCCACAAGGCGCAGCGTAGGAACCGGCACGCCAGATCGCCTCTCCTCGCGAGCCGAAGCGGCCCACCGACGCGCGTCAACGGACGTGGCCGTTCCCGGCCTGGCGGCCAGCCGTGGGATCTGGGCGTGACCAGCGGGGATGACCAGGACGCTCTTCGGCACCAAGGCACACCCAGCCGGCGAACCCCCGAGAGCGCTACTCGCGCTGGTCGTCGTCCCGGGACGGTGAGCGGATGGTGAGGACGGCCTCGGCGGGGGTGTCCCCCAGGGACCGGTAGGCGTGGGTGGTGGCGCTCTCCCAGGTGAGGGTCTCGCCGGGGCCGGCCTCGGTCTCGCGGCCGGACGGGCCGGCACGGACGCGGCCGTGCGTGACCAGCAGGTGTTCGACGACCCCGGGGCCGTGGGCGGTCGAAGGGTGGCGGGCGCCCGGGTCGAGGTGGAGCAGGTAGACCTCGACCGTCGTCCCGTCGGCGTGCCGGGTGGCGTCGAGCAGCCGCGCGACGATGCCCGGGGAGGCGATCTCGGCGCCGGCCCGCTCGGCGAGCAGGGTCGCGAGCGGCACGCCGAGCGCGCCGGCGAGCGCGTAGAGGGTCGACAGCGTCGGGTTGCGGACGCCGTTCTCGATCTCCGACAGCGAGCCCTTGCCGACGCCAGCCCGCGCCGCGAGCGCGCCGACCGACAGGGCCCTGACCCGCCGGGTCTCGCGCAGCCGGGCGCCGACGGCGGCCGCCACCTGGGGGTTCACGCGCCGGGCCCGCCGATGTGTTCCCTATCGCCGATGCGTTCCATATATGGAACCCTATGACTAGTGTTCCGTATATGGAACGGATGCACCTCGCGAGCGCCGGTGTCGTCGCGGCGCTGGTCGGCTTCGCCAGCGCGTCGGTGGTGGTGCTGACGGGGCTGCGGGCCGTCGGCGCGAGCCCCGCGCAGGCGGCCTCCGGCCTGCTCGCCGTCACCGTCGCCCAGGGGCTCGGCACGGTGCTGCTGTCCCGCCGCCATCGCATCCCGGTGGTGCTCGCCTGGTCGACCCCGGGCGCCGCGCTGCTGGCGTCGACCGGAGCGGTCGACGGCGGCTGGCCGGCCGCCGTCGGGGCGTTCCTGGTCGTCGGCGGGCTGATCCTGCTCACCGCGCTGTGGCCGCGGCTCGGCGCGCTGATCGCCGCGATCCCGGCCGCGATCGCGCAGGCCATGCTCGCCGGGGTGCTGTTCGCGCTCTGCCTCGCGCCCGTGCACGGGCTGCTCGACCACCCGGCGCTCGTCGCGCCGGCCGTCGTCACGTGGCTCGCGCTGTCCCGGCTCGCGCCCCGCTGGGCGGTGCCGGCGGCGTTCGCCGTCGCCATGGTCGCGATCGGGATCTGGCTCGCCCGCCACGGCGGCCCGGACGGCCCGCTGCTTCCGCGCGTCGACCTGACCGCGCCCACCCTGACCTGGGCCTCGGTGCTGTCGCTCGCGGTCCCGCTCTACATCGTCACGATGGCGTCACAGAACGTCCCGGGAGTGGCGGTGCTGGCCTCCTACGGCTACACCGTCCCCTGGCGCGAGTCGATGACGGTCACCGGCGTCGGCACGGTCGCCGGCGCGTTCGCCGGCGGCCACGCCATCAACCTGGCGGCCATCACCGCGGCGCTGGCCGCCAGCCCCGAGGCCCACCCGGACCCGAGACGACGCTGGCTGGTCGCCAACCTCGCCGGCTGGACCCACCTCGTCCTGGCCCTGCTCACGACCGCGCTCGTCACCGTCATCACCGCGGCGCCGGCCGGGGTGATGACGGCGGTCGCGGGCCTCGCGCTGCTCGGAACGCTCGCCTCGTCCCTGAACGCGGCCCTGGCCGAGCCCGCCGACCGGCAGGCGGCCGTCGTGACCTTCGCGGTCGCCGCGAGCGGCATGACTCTGCTCGGCATCGGCGCGGCCTTCTGGTCGCTGGCCGCGGGCCTCGTCGTGCGCGCGACGCTGCGCCCCTTCGCCCGGCCGGCCCCGCCCGAGCCGGCCGGGTAGGGACGCCGGCTCAGCCGGCGGCCTCGGCCTCGTCGATGGCCGCGAGGTTGGTCACCAGCGCGGCGAGCGCGGTCTCGATGTAGGACTCCGTCGCCGGCTTGGTCAGGCCCAGGTCGCCGAGCAGCCGTGAGCCACGCTCCGGGGCCTCCTGCTCCTCCAGCTCCAGCAGGGCGAGCAGGAGGTGTTCGGTGCCGACGTAGTTGTGGCCGAGGCGCAGCGCCTCCCGGAAGGTGAGCGTCAGCGCCTTCTTGGAGCGCGCGTCGAACGGGATCAGTTCCCGCCGCTCGCCGTCGCCCGCCGGCAGCGCGGCGGCGGCGGCCGCCCGGACCGTGTCGAGCGCCGCCCCCTGGGCGACCAGCGCGCGGGCGCCGATGCCATCCGGCTCGGCCAGCAGGCCCAGCACGAGGTGCTCGGGGGTGATCTGCTCGTTGCCGGCCGCGCTCGCCTCGTTCTGCGCCGCCACGACGACGTTGCGCGCCCGCGGCGTGAAGCGGGCGAAACCCTGGCTCGGGTCGAGGTCGGTCGCCTCACCGGGGTCCTTCGGGACGAACCGCTTCTGGGCCGCCTGCTTGGTCACGCCCATGCTGCGGCCGATCTCCGTCCAGGACGCGCCCGAGCGCCGCGCCTGATCCACGAAGTGCCCAATCAGATGGTCGGCGACGTCGCCGAGGTGGTCGGCCACGATGACCGCGCCGGACAGCTGGTCGAGGACGCCCGTGTGCGTCTGCTTGATCCCATCGATGAGGTCGTCGAGTCGAACGGGGGTGGTCACCTGCACTGGATCTACCATGCGTCAACCATAGGTTGACGCCAACCTCTTCGTCAACCTCGAGTTGACGCCTGACGCACCTCGTCAGCCGGCCAGCCAGCGGCCCGCCGCGGTCGCCAACGTGTTGGTGACGATCTGGTGAGCCCACCGGCATCGGCCAAGCCGATGCCCAGCGTCGAGCGAGCCCGGTATGCGGCGGCCTCGACCGGCGTGGGCCCGCTAACCGAACGCGGGCAGAACCTCGCGCTCGAACAACCGCAGGCTCGACCAGGCCACGTCGATCGGCATCCCGCCGCAGAGCGGATGAAAATGCGCGAAGGGGGTCGCGGCGGCCTTCAGCTCCTCGACGTACTGGGCGGGCTTCAGCACGCGGAAGCGCCCGGTCGCGCGCAGCGCGTCGACGTCCGGCACCGTGCGATAGGGGCTCGCGACGTCGTCCTGGGCCTGCCAGGCGCCGTACGCGTTCGTGTGGTGCAGGAAGAAGGGCGCCATCTGCCGCCAGCCCAGTTCGGCGTCTTCCGCGAGCGCCACGGTCCCGGCCGAACCCATCGGGCTGGCACCTGGGTCCGGACGCCCGAGGCGCTGGACCTCGTCGCGGTAGAACTCCCAGACCCGCGGGTCCGAGGGGACGAAGCCGTCGGCGATCCGCGCCGCGCGCCGCGCCGCGGGCTCGCTGCTCCCCCCGAGTGAGACCGAGGGGCCGCCCGGCCGGAACGGCGCGGGCGTGAGGTGCACCCGGCGGCCGCGGTAGTCGAACGGCTCGCCGGTGAAGGCCGCCTTCAGCGTCGAGACCACCTCGGTGACCCGCCGCGGGCGCTCCTTCATCGGCACGTCGAACATCGCGAACTCCTCGCGCACGTAGCCGGCGGCCACGATGAGGTCGACCCGCCCCCTGCTCAGGTTGTCGAGCACGATCAGGTCCTCGGCCAGCCGCAGCGGATCGTGGAACGGCGCGATGAGCGCGGCGATGGTGAACCGGGCGTTCGTGGTGCGCGCCGCCATCGCGGCGAGCATCGGGATCGGGCTGGGTAAGTAGCCGTCCGCCGATCCGTGGTGCTCCGCGACGGTGATGGTGACGCAGCCCAGCCGGTCCGCCCACTCCGCCATGTCGAGGGCGGCCGCGTAGCGGTCCGCCGTCGCGGTCCCCGCGAAGGCCGGGTTGCGGAAGTCGAAGTGCAGGCCGAAATGCATGGCGGCATGCTACGAGAGCTGGGAGTCTCCGAGCCATAGTTTGACTTGGCCAAATTTTCAGCGCGGATTGTCGAGCCTGCCGGCCACCTCGGCGGGCGGTTACGCGAGGCCGGTGAGGTCGAGGTGGCGGAGGCGGTCCGGGTCGGCCAGGACGTCGATCTCGACGATCCGGCCGCCGTGGACGGCGAAGCTGAGAACCGCGGCCGGCGACACCCCCGCCCGGATGACCACCACGCCCGGCAGGCCGTTCACCAGCGCCGGCCGCCCGAACGGAGCCTGGGACGCGAAGGTCGACACCCGCTCGGCCACGACCTGGGCGCCGTGGGCCTCGGCCAGGCCGCCCGCCGCCGCCCCCGGGTCCGCGCGCAGCACCACGTCCGGGTCGAGCACCGCGAGCAGGCCGTCGAGGTCGCCGTCACGCGCGGCGACCTGGAACGCGGTGACGAGCTCCCGGTGCCGGGCGCGGTCCACGTCCGAGGTCACGCGGGCGCCGCGCACCCGGCGCCGGGCGCGGCTGGCGAGCTGGGTCGCGGCCGCCGGCGACCGCCCGACGAGCGCGCCGATCTCGGCGAACGGCACCCCGAACATGTCGTGCAGCACGAACGCGAGCCGCTCGGCGGGGGTGAGCGTGTCCAGCACCACCAGCAGGGCGAGGCCGACGGCGTCGGCGAGCAGCGCCTCCTGTTCGGGGTTCACGGCGTCCTCCCGCCCGACCACCGGGTCGGGCAGGGAGACGCCGAACGGCTCCTCACGCCGCGTCCGGCGCGTGCGCAGCGTGTCCAGGCAGACCCGGGCGACGACGGTGGTCAGCCAACCTCCCAGGTTGGCGACCTCGCCGGCCTCGGCGCGCGCCAGCCGCAGCCACGCCTCCTGCACCGCGTCGTCCGCCTCGGCCAGCGAGCCGAGCATCCGGTAGGCCATCGCGCGCAGGCGGGGCCGCTGCTCCTCGAACCGCTCGGCAAGTACGTCGTGCGCCTCGGTCATGTCTCCCCTTCCGGCTCCGTCATGCCTATGACGAATCCCGGCGGGCACATCTGACACCGGCCGGCACCTGCCACGCCGCGCCCGGCCGCGACATCCGTGGCGGATTCACCATCTCCCGCGCCGACATCGCCCACCAGATGCCGCGCGCCCTGAAGGGCACGCCACCGTCCACCCGACGATCGGCCTGGGACGGTCGGCCGGGTCGGCCGGGTCCGACGGGCCGGCCGCGCCCAGGAGGGTGCCCGGCCCAGTTGCCGGGCCCGCGCCTCGCGCCTCGCGCATGGCGGGCCGGCGGGCGGCGCTAGGGGGAGGCGGCCGCCGTGCCCGCGGCGGGAGCCGGCCTGGCGGGCGAGTGCGGGCCGGTGGACAGACCGAGGGCGCGGACCCAGATCTTGTTCACCGTGTCGATCAGCGTCTCCTCGTCGTAGTCGACGCCGTCGTAGGACCAGGCCATGACCAGGCGCTCGACCATGAAGGTCAGCGCGTGCGCGGTGTGCAGGGGGTCCAGGTCGGGATAGGCCAGCCCCGCGGCCTGCCAGGACCTGATGGCGGCGACCACCTTGTCCTGGAAGTAGCTGGCGATCTGGTCCCACTCGTCGCGCAGCCGCTGGTCGTCGTCGCGCGCCTGGTAGAGCAGGTTGAGCAGCCGCGCGTTGCGGCGGAACGCCTGCACGTAGACCCGGTTGACCTCCTCGAGGCGGCGCACCGGGTCGACCTGGCCGCTGACGTGGCCCGGCGCGATCGCGGTGATCTCGGCGACGACCTCCTTCATCACGTCGTGGAAGAGGTCGTGCTTGGACCGGTAGTAGTTGTAGAGCGTGCCGGCGGCGAGGTTCGCCTCGGCGGTGATGTCGGACAGCCGCGCGTTGTAGAAGCCGTCCCGCTCGAACACCACCCGCGCCGCCGCCATCAGCTTCTTCGGCGTCTGTTCCCGGCGTGGATCGTTGCGGGTGCGCCGCGCCGGCGCGCTCGCGGGCGGGGTCTCCCGCGGCGCCTGCCTAGGTCGGGCCATTACGCACCTCCACTGCCATGTTCCGAGCCTTTCATGCCGCGGCGGCGTGCCCGGTGGCGCCTGACCAGCGCCATGGCACGGGGCGACACCTCCCAAAGGGAAAGGTTGACGTCATCCTCATTATTAGCTAGCGTCCGGCGTGACGCCAGTCACACCCGCGGATGAGCCGAGACCGGCCTACCCGCGGCTCGCATCCGCCGCCACCAGGCACGGTGCGCGGCCGCGAAACTGCCGCAGAAGGGACCACCGAACATGCAGCGCAGAGCTGTCCGATTAGCGACGGGACTGGTCGCCGCGGTCTGCGTGGCCGCGAGCCTCGCCGCCTGCGGCGGTAGCGACGACGGCTCGTCCGACTCCCCCGGCGCGCCAGGCGCGAGCGTCCCGACGGGGACACCGATCAGGGTCGGCTTCTTCAACCCCTCGACGGGGCCGCTGGCCTCGCCGGGTGTGGGGACCGGGTCGAAGGCGGCGGTGAAGTACATCAACTCCGACCTGGGCGGCGTCAACGGCCACCCGATCGAGGTGATCGACTGCGCGGTCGACGGCACCCCCGAGACGTCGATCTCCTGCGCCAACAAGTTCGTCTCCGAGCGCGTGGTCGCCGCCCTCGACGGCTACAACCTCACCTCGAGCGCCACGCTGCCGATCCTCACCCCGGCCGGGATCCCGCTCGTCGGCATGATCCCGTTCGACTCGGTCACCGGCTCCGAGGCGACCAACCGCGTCTACTTCGGTGCCCCACAGGCCGCCTACCTGATCGGCGCCCTGCAGGCCTTCCAGCAGCAGGGCAAGAAGTCGGCGGTCCTGGTGCTGGCCGACACGCCGTCGTCGCACCAGACCATCGACATGGTGCTCAAGCCCATCGGCGCCGCGCTGGGCATCGACGTGACCGGCCTGTACTACTCCCCCACCAACCCGAACTTCACCGCGCTCGCCTCGTCCATCGTGTCCTCCGACCCGGACGTCGGCGGCCTGATCGCCTCGCCGAACGACGCCACCTGCACCCGGCTGCTGCAGAACATGCGCCAGCTCGGATACCAGGGCACGGTCCTGCTCGCCGCCTGCACCGGCTTCATCAAGCAGGCACCGGCGCAGGCCGCCAACTCGGCGATCTACTCGTCCACCTGGCTGCCGACCGCGTCCACCCACGCGCCGGCCAACAGCCAGGAGGAGCTGAAGATCGCCAGCAAGTACATCGACGCCGAGAACGGCACCGCCGACTACTACGCCTACGGGACGTTCTCGCTGTTCGCCGACTTCGCCAAGGGCCTCGCGACCGCGCCGGCGGCGGAGCTGACGGGCCAGGGCATCCTCGCCACGCTCAAGGGACTGACGGCGTTCCCGGGCTTCCTCGGCCCGGAGCTCACCTGCGGCAAGGCCACCTCGCCCAACTGCACCACCCAGATCCTGCTGTTCGAGGTGCAGCCCGACGGCACGACCAAGCCGGTCACCGGCACCTTCCTCACCGCCCTGCCCGACATTCTCGCCAGGATCCCTGGCGCGAGCTGAGCGGTCGCCCGCGGGCCGCCACCGGGCGGCCCGCGGGCACGGAAAGGTCCGCTGATGGGTGAGTTCCTGCAGTTCGTCTTCCTGGGCCTGTCGACCGGCGCGGTCTACGCCGTGCTCGCGTCGTCGCTGGTCGGCGTCTACGCGGCCACCGGAATCGTCAACTTCGCCCAGGGCTCGATCGCGCTGTGGGCGGTCTGGGCGGTCGCCGCCCTGCGCGCCGACGGGACGCTGGTCCTGCCGGTCGGCAGCGTCGGGCTCGGGTCGGGGCCGATGGACCGGGTGCCGGCGGTCGCGATCGGGGTGGCCTCGGCCGTGGTCTGGGCGCTGCTGGCGCACCTGCTGGTGTTCCGCCCGCTGCGCCGCGCGCCGGTGCTGGGTCAGGTCGTCGCGTCCGTCGGCCTCATGATCTTCCTGCAGGCGCTGGTCACGCTGCGGTTCGACACCACCAGCCTGCAGGCGCTTCCGCTCCTGCCGGCCAAGGTGCTGACCTTCGCCGGCGCGCACGTCAACGTCAGCGACCTCGTCCTCGCCGGGGCGGCCGTCGCGGTCGCCGCCCTGCTGTGGGCCTACTTCCGGTTCACCCGGCCGGGCATCGCCACCCGGGCCGGGGCCGAGGACGAGCGGGCCGCCCGGCTGATGGGCCTGTCGCCCGACCGGCTCGCCGCCGTCGTCTGGGCCATCACCGGCGGTGTCTGCGGCCTGGTCGCCGTGCTGGCGGCGCCGACGATCGGCCTGGACCCCACCTCCTACACGTTCTACGTCGTGCCGGCGCTCGCCGCGGCGCTGGTCGGCCGGCTGGCCTCGATCGGCCTGGCCTGCGCCGCCGGCCTGCTGCTCGGGTCGTTCCAGACCGTCATCCTGTGGCTCGGCACGAAGTCCTGGTGGCCGGGCTGGGCGCAGGCCGGCCTCGGTGACGCGCTGCCGTTCGTCGTCGTCATCGTGGCGCTGTTCCTGCTCGGCGGGCGGATCCCGTCGCGCGGCGAGGTCACCGAGACCCGGCTGGCCGCGGTGACCATCCCGCGGCTGCGCCCCGCGCCGGTCGCGCTGGTGCTCGCCGCGGCCACCGCGGCGACCCTGCTCACCTCGGGCGCCTGGCGCTTCGGCGTCGTGACCTCGGCGATCCTGACCCTGCTCGCGATGTCGCTGGTGCTGCTCACCGGCTACCTGGGCCAGATCTCGCTGGCCACGATGGCCTTCGCCGGCACCGCCGGGTTCGCGCTGTCGAAGCTGACCACCAGCGCGCACGTACCGTTCCCGTTCTCCATCCTGATCTCGGCGATGGTCGCGACCGCGGTCGGCGTCGTGGTCGGCATCCCCGCGCTGCGCATCCGCGGCGCGCAGCTGGCCGTCGTCACCCTCGCGGCGGCGATCGCCGTCCAGAGCTTCGTCTTCAGCAACCCGGCGCTCACCCCGTTCGAGGGCAACCTGATCCGGGACCCGTCGCTGTTCGGGCTGAGCCTGGCCGTCCGCAGCGGCACCGACCTGACCACCGCCCGGTTCGCCCTGACGGTGCTGGTGATCGTCGCGCTGCTGACCCTCGCCGTCGCGCGGCTCATGGCCGGCGCCACCGGGCGGGGCTTCCTGGCAGTGCGGTCCAACGAGCGGGCGGCCGCCGCGGCCGGCATCAACGTGGCCGCGACCAAGCTGCTCGGCTTCGGCCTGTCCGCGTTCCTCGCCGGGATCGGCGGCTGCCTGATCGGGTACAGCCGCGGGCAGCTGTCCGACGCCTCGTTCACGGTGCTGGCCGGCCTCACGCTGCTGGCCATGGCCTACGTCGGTGGCATCACGAGCGTCAGCGGCGCGATCATCGCCGGGCTGATCGGCCCGCTCGGCGTGCTCTACACGTTCCTCACCCAGACCGTCGAGGCCGGCCGGTACTACCAGCTCATCGCCGCCGGCGGCCTGCTGGTGACCGCGGTGCTCAACCCGCTCGGCCTCGCGGGCACGACCGGGCACCACGCGCGCGCGTGGCTGTCGCGCCGGCGGCGCCCGCCCGAGGCGCCGCCGCCGGGCGCGGCCGCCCCGACCGGCACCGAGCCGGCCGGTACCGTCCCGACCAGCCCGGAGCCCAGCCATGCCGCCTGACCCGCTGTTCGCCACCGACGCGCTGACCGTCCGCTACGGCGGCGTCCTGGCCAACGACCGCGTCACGCTGACCGTGGATCGCGGTGAGATCGTCGGGCTCATCGGCCCGAACGGCGCGGGCAAGACCACGTTGGTCGACGCGGTCAGCGGCTTCGCCCCGGCCACCGGCGCGGTGACGCTCGCGGGCCGCCGCCTCGACGGCGCCGGGCCGCACCGGCGCCGCGCCGCGGGCCTGGCCCGCACCTGGCAGGCGGGCGAGCTGTTCACCGACCTGACCGTGGCGCAGAACCTGGCGGTCGCCATCGAGCGGCCGGGGTGGCGCACCGTGGTCGGCGACGTCTTCGGCCGTCGGCGTCCGGACGCCGACGGCATCCAGGCGGCCCTGGAGATGCTCGGCCTCGGCGACGCGGCCGACCGGCGGCCGACGGAGCTGTCGCTCGGCCAGCAGAAGCTCGTCGGGGTGGCCCGCGCCCTGGTCGGCGGCACGGCCATGCTGCTGCTCGACGAGCCGGCCGCGGGGCTGGACACCCACGAGAGCGGCCAGTTCGGTGCCGAGCTGCGCCGGATCGCGGCCACCGGCGTCGGCGTGCTGCTCATCGACCACGACATGACGCTGGTGCTCGACGTCTGCGACCGCGTCTACGTCCTCGACTTCGGCAAGGTGATCGCGTCGGGCCCACCGGCGGCGATCCGCGACGACCCGGCGGTCATCGCCGCCTATCTCGGAAGCGCGGTCGCGGAATGACCCCACCACCAGCGGCCCTGGAGATCTCCGGCCTGAGCGCGGGCTACAACGGCGTGCCGGCGGTCCGTGACCTGTCGATCAGTGTGGCCCAGGGCGAGGTGCTGGCCCTGCTCGGCCCGAACGGCGCCGGCAAGACCACCACCCTGCTGGCCGCGGTCGGTCTGCTGCCCGCCCTGCGCGGCAGCGTCGTCGCGCTCGGCACGCCGCTGCGCGGGCGGCGGGTCGAGCGGACCGCGCGCGCCGGGGTCAGCCTGGTGCCCGCGGGGCGCGGGGTCTTCCACCAGCTCACGGTGGCCGAGAACCTGCGGCTGGCCCGGCGGCGCGGCGGCGCCGACCTGGACGAGACGCTCGGCCACTTTCCCCCGCTGCGCCCCCTGCTGGGACGCCGCTGCGGGCTGCTCTCCGGTGGCGAGCAGCAGATGCTGGCGCTGGCCAAGGCGCTGCTGGCCGGGCCGCGCGTCCTGCTCGTCGACGAACTGAGCCTCGGGCTCGCGCCGCTGGCGGTGCGGGGCCTGCTGCCGACCATCCGCGCGCTGGCCGACGAGCGGCGCATGGCGGTGGTGCTGGTGGAGCAGCACCTGGACCTCGCGCTGTCGGTCGCCGACCGGGCCGTGGTGCTGCACCACGGCCGGGTCGCGCTCGCCGGCCGGGCCGCCGAGCTGCGCGAGCGCCGCGACCTCGTGGAGGCGGCCTACTTCGGGCACACCGACCCCGCTTCACCCTTCGAGCCCTCAGGGAGCGCACCGTGACGCTGTCCGCCGATCCGACGGCCACCGAGGTCGCCGAGGTCGTCCGCGATCTGACCCTTCCGCTGCTGCTGCGCCGCAACGCCGAGGAGTTCGGCGCGTTACCGGCGCTGACCGCCGGCGACGTGACCCTGACCTGGGCACAGCTGCGCGCCGACGCGCTCGCCGCGGCGCGCGGCCTGCGCGCGCTCGGCCTGCGCCGCGGCGACCGAATGATGATCATGATGTCTCCCCGGGTGGAGCACTGGGTCGTCGACCTCGGCGCGGCGCATCTCGCGGCGATCGGCTGCACGGCCTACCAGACGCTGTCCGCCGAGCAGATCGGTTACGTGGCCCACCACAGCGGCGCCACCGTCGTCGTCCTCGAAGGCGCCGACGAGGTGCGCCGCTGGGCGCCGGCGCTCGACGCGCTGCCCGCCCTGCGCGCGGTCGTGGTGGTGGACCCGGCCGCTGTCCCGGCCGGGGACGGCCGCTTCACGTCCTGGGCCGACCTGCTCGACACCGGCCGGCGGCTGCACGCGGCCGACCCGGCCGTCATCGAGGACACCTGGCCGACGATCACCCCGGACGACCCGCTGTGCATGCTCTACACGTCGGGCACGACCGGAGACCCCAAGGGGGTCGTGCTCAGCCACCGCAACGCCTTCTACGAGGCGGCAGCGGTCGACCTCGCGGCGCCGACCCCCATGCACGCCGCCTCGATCGCCTACCTGCCGCTGGCGCACATCGGCGAGCGCGAGCTCGGCATCTACCGCGCCGCCTACAAGGCGCTGCACGTGACGGTCTGCGCCGACCCGGCGCAGGTGGTCCCCGCCCTGGCACGCACCCGGCCGCCCGCGTTCTTCGGCGTGCCGCGCGTCTGGGAGAAGCTGGCCGCCGGCCTGCGGATGCAGGTCGGCGCGCTGGCCGAGCCCCAGCGGTCCGCGATCCTGCGGGCGCACGCCGTGGCGGCCGAGGCGTTCCGCGTCGAGGGCTCCGGCGGGACGCTCGGCGCCGAGCGGGCGGCGGCGCTCGCCGAGGCCGAACAGGCGGTCCTGCGGCCGCTGCGCACCCGCCTGGGCCTGGAGGAGCTGCGGTGGGCCAGCAGCGGGTCGGCGCCGATCCCGGTCGAGGTGCTGGAGTACCTGGCCGGGTTCGGCATCCGCGTGCTCGAGGTCTGGGGCATGAGCGAGACGACCGGCTGCGCCACGGTGAACCGGCCGGACGCCTTCCGCGTCGGCGCGGTGGGCCGGGCCATCCCCGGCGTCGACGTCCGGCTCGCCGACGACGGCGAGATCCTCGTCCGCGGCCCGATCGTCTTCCTCGGCTACCTGGACGCCGACGGCCGGATCGCGCCGGCGGTGGACGAGGACGGCTGGCTCGCGACCGGCGACATCGGCACCTTCGACGCCGACGGGTTCCTCACCATCACCGACCGCAAGAAGGAACTGCTGATCACCTCGAGCGGCAAGAACATCGCGCCCAGCAAGATCGAGGGCCTGCTGCGCGCGCATCCGCTGGTCGGCCAGGCGGTCGCCGTCGGTGACCGCCGCCCCTACGTCACCGCTCTGATCACGCTCGACGAGGAGGCGGCGCCGCTGTGGGCGAAGGCCCAGGGGCTCGCCGCCGTGACGGCCGGGGAGCTGGCCGCCGAGCCGGCCGTCCGCGACGAGCTCGACCGGCTCGTCCAGACCGTCAACGAGCGGCTGGCCCGCGCCGAGCAGATCAAGCGGTACGAGCTGCTGCCCCAGACCTGGTCGCCGGAGTCCGGCGAGCTCACCCCCACCCTGAAACTGCGCAGGCGGGTCATCCTGGACCGCTACGCCGACGAGATCGCCGGGCTGTACACCCCGGCCGGAGTCGCCCCGTGAAGACCGCCGAACAGCACGCGTTCGCCGAGGCCGTCGACGACTTCTGCCGCGCCCACGCCGGCACGCGCGAGCAGCGCGACGCGCTGAGCGAGCACGGCCAGCACCCGCACAACCCCGGGCTCTACGCCGCCTGCGCCCGGCTCGGCTGGCTCGGCGCGGGCCTGCCGGAGGCCTACGGAGGCGCCGGCGGCGGCATGACGGAGACCGCGATCTTCGCCGAGCGGATCGCCTACGGCCTCGCCCCGCTGGGCGGGTTCGTCACCTCCATGGTCGCGGTCGGGCCCTACCTGCGGTTCGGCACCGAGCAGCAGCGCAAGTCCGTGGTCACCGGCGCCGCGAACGGCGCCGTCGAGGCGATCTCGATCTCCGAGCCCGGCGCCGGGTCGGACGCCGCCGCCATCCGCTGCCGCGCCGAGGCCGTCGACGGCGGGTATGTGATCAACGGCCAGAAGACCTGGTGTTCCAACGCGCACCTCGCCGACCACATCCTGCTCGTGGCCCGCACGTCCACCCACGGCGACCGGCACGCCGGGCTGACGATGTTCTGCGTCCCGGCCGGGGTCGCCGGCCTGACCGTCCGGGGCATCCCCACCATGGGCGGGCGGGAGGTCAACGACCTCTTCCTCACCAACTGCTTCCTGCCGGCCGACGCGGTCGTCGGCGCCGTGGACCGCGCCTGGCCGCAGCTGATGGCCGGGCTCAACAGCGAACGGCTGATCCTCGCGGCCACCATGCTCGGCCGCGCCAGGCGGGCCTTCGACGACACGGTCGCCTACGTGCGCGAGCGGACGCAGTTCGGCCAGCCGATCGGCTCGTTCCAGGCCCTGCGGCACCGCCTCGCCGACCTCGCCACCGAACTCGCCTGCGCCGACCTGCTGGTCTACGACGTCGCGGCCAGGGTCGACGCGGACCCGGAGACGCAGCTGCCCCGCGAGGCGTCGATGGCCAAGCTCAAGGCCACCGAGACCGCCAAGAAGGTCGCGATCGAGGGCATGCAGATGATGGGCGGCTACGGCTACACCACCGAGTTCGACATGGAGTCCCACCTGCGGGCCACCATCGTGTCGACCGTCTACGGCGGCACCAGCGAGATCCAGCGCGACATCATCGGCCGCTCCTACGGCCTGTAGCCGCCGCGAGGCGGCTACAGGCCGCCGATGGGCTCACCACGAGTGTCGGTACCCGGAGTCCGGTCGCCGGGAAGGAGCGGGACGCGAGGGCGGCCTGTTCCCGCACAGCTCAGCCGCGACGTGACCGACCTGCGCAGGGCGGGCGTCCGGCGATGCGAAGATCGGGCCTGTGACGATCACGGGGCGCACGGCCGGCGCGGAAGGGTGGGACTTCTTCGTCTCCTACACGGGCGTCGACCGGGCCTGGGCCGAGTGGGTGGCCTGGCAGTTGGAGGATGCCGGATACCGGGTCCTGATCCAGGCCTGGGACTTCGTCCCCGGACACAACTGGCGGTTCCGGATGGACGAAGGCGTCCAGCACGCGGAACGGACCATCGCCATCCTGTCCGCGTCCTACCTGAAGTCGATGTACGGAAAGCAGGAGTGGCAGGCCGCCCACGCCGCCGACCCGACCGGTTTCGGCCGCAAGCTCCTGCCCATCCGGGTCGAGGACTGCCCCCGCCCGGGTCTGCTCGGCGCCGTCGTGTCCATCGACCTGTTCGACCGGCCGGCCGACGACGCCCACCGCCATCTGCTCGACCAGATCCGCGGCAGCCTGACCGGCCGCGCCAAACCCGCGACCGCCCCCACCTTCCCCGTACCGGCGCGCGGCACCCCGCCCGTCGACGAGCCGGCCTTTCCTCCTCCGCCTCGGCCGGCGCCCGCTCCCCCTCGGCCGGCACCCGCCCTGTCGACCGGTTCCGGGCCGGTCGGCGGACCTCTCACCGGCCACACCGGCGCCGTTCGGTCGGTGGCGTTCACGGCGGACGGACTCATCCTCGCCACCGGCGGCGACGACCGGACGGTACGGCTGTGGGACGTCACGGACCCCGCCCGACCCCGCCGGATCGGCCAGCCTCTCGCCGACCGCGGCTACGGCATCTGGTCAGTGGTGTTCGCGGCGGAGGGGCGCATCCTCGCGACCGGTTGCGCCGACCGGACGGTACGGCTGTGGGACGTCGCCGACCCCACCCGACCCCAGCAGATCGGCCAGCCACTGACCGGCCACACCAGCAGCGTCGCGTCGATGGCGTTGACAGCGGACGGACGCACCCTCGCCACCGGCAGCTGGGATCGGACGGTGCGGCTGTGGGATCTCACCGACCCCACCCGACCCCAGCAGATCGGCCGGCCACTCATCGGCCACACCGCCACCATCTGGACGGTGGCGTTCACGGCGGACGGGCGCACCCTCGCCACCAGTGCCACCGATCGGACGGTGCGGCTGTGGGACGTCGCCGACCCCGCCCAGGTCCGGCGGGCCAGCCAGCCACTGGCCGGCCATGCCAGTAGCGTGGCGTCGATGGCGTTCACGGCGAACGGACACACCCTCGCCACCGGCAGCGACGACCGGACGGTACGCCTGTGGAACGTCGCCGATCCCCGCCGACCCCAGCAGATCGGCGAACCACTCACCGGGCATACCGCCGCCGTGGCGTCGGTGGCGCTGTCGGCGGACGGACGCGCTCTCGCGACCGGTGGCGTCGACAAGACAGTGCGCCTGTGGGATCTCACCGATCCCGCCCGGCCCCAGCAGATCGGCCAGCCACTCACCGGCCACACCAACGGCGTGGCATCGATGGCGCTGACGGCGGACGGACGCATCCTGGCCACCGGCAGCCACGACAAGACGGTACGGCTCTGGCGGATGGCCTGAAGCAGCTCGATGCCCTGAGCGGCTCCCGGCCGCGCCGGCGCGGCCGGCCTCGGCGCCCAGGACAGCGGCTGGGGCCGGACGTAGGGTCCGGGTGTGCCAGAGCCGCCGGGCGGGTTGACGTTCTCGTCGGCGCCGGGGCGGTGGGTGCTGCTCGCGACCGTGCTCGGGTCCGGGCTCGCCGCGATCGACGCGACCGCCGTCGGCGTCGCGCTGCCGGCGATCGGCCGGGACTTCGACACCGATCTCGCCTCGCTGCAGTGGGTCGTGACGGCCTACACGCTCACTCTCGCCGGGTTGCTGCTCGTGGGCGGCTCGCTCGGTGACCGGTATGGCCGGCGGCGGGTGTTCACCCTCGGAGTCGGCTGGTTCGCGGTCGCGTCGCTGCTGTGCGGGCTCGCGCCGAACGCGTCGGCGCTGATCGGCGCGCGGGCGCTGCAGGGCGTCGGCGCGGCGCTGCTCACCCCGGGCAGCCTGGCGATCCTGCAGGCGTCGTTCGCCGAGCGCGACCGTTCCCGCGCGATCGGCGCCTGGTCCGGCCTGTCCGGCGTGACCACCGCGGTGGGCCCGTTCCTCGGCGGCTGGCTGGTGTCGGCGGTCTCCTGGCGGCTCATCTTCTTCATCAACCTGCCGCTCGCCGTCGTGGTCATCGCGGTCGCGGCCCGGCACGTCCCGGAGTCGACCGATCCGGCCGCGCCTCGCCGGATCGACCTGACCGGCGCGGGCCTGGTGACGCTCGGGCTGGTCGGGCTGTCCTACGGGCTCATCGAGGGACCAGCGAGCGGCTGGACGTCGCCGCTGGTGATCGTGCCGCTGCTGCTGGGAGTCCTGCTGCTCGCCGCGTTCGTCGTCGCGGAACGGCGGACGGCCGAGCCGATGCTTCCGCCGGGCCTGTTCTCGTCCCGGCAGTTCACCGCGGCGAACCTGGTCACCTTCGCGGTCTACGCGGCGCTCGGCGGCGCGTTGTTCCTGCTTCCGATCCAGTTGCAGCAGGTCGACGGGTACTCGCCGATAGCCGCTGGCACCGCGCTGCTCCCCGTCACGATCCTCATGCTCGCGCTGTCTTCCCGTTCCGGCGCGCTCGCCGACCGGATCGGCCCACGGCTGCAGATGAGCGCAGGCCCGCTGGTCGCCGCCGCCGGGCTCGCGCTGCTGTCGAGAGCCGGGCAGAGCGACGGGTACCTGCGCGACGTCCTGCCCGCCGTCGCGGTGCTGGGCCTCGGTCTGGCGATCACCGTCGCGCCGCTGACGTCGACGGCGCTGGGCGCGGCGCCGGCCGAGCACGCCGGGGTGGCCTCCGCCGTGAACAACGACGTCGCCCGCACCGCCCAGCTGCTGGCGGTCGCCGTACTTCCCGCGGCCGCGGGGCTCGCCGGGGCCGCCTACCTCGACGCCGCCGTCTTCGACCGCGGCTTTCGCGTCGCCGTGTGGATCTGCGCGGCCCTCTGCGCCGCCGGCGGCCTGGCCGCCGTCGCGGGCATCCGCAACCCGGCGCGCCCCGCCGAACCGGCCCCGGCCGCCGCGCCGGCGTTCTCCGGTGAGCGGGCGCGCCCTCCGCACTGCTGCGCGCTCGACGCGACCCCGGTGGCACCGTCCCCCGCGATCAGGCAACGGTGACGACGAAGCCGCGGACCGACAGACCAGACCGGGTGACGCGGCCCGGGGCCGGGAATTTTCCCCAGGGCTCGGGCCGCGTCGCCGGTCCGCGGCCGGTCAGGCGTCCAGGGCGGCGTGGCCCCGGACGACCAGGGGAGCCGTCATCGCGCCGATCCGGTCGAAACCCGCGCCCACGGTCTCACCACGCAGGAAACGGAAGTGGATGCCCTCGGCGATCGCCGCGAGCTTGAAGTAGGAGAAACCGAGATACCAGCGCATCCGCGAACGCAGCTCGGCCTCCTCCCACCCCGCCGCGGCGGCATAGGCGGTGAGCGCCACGTCGGAGGAGACGCCGAGATGCTCCCCGGGAGCGGCGGCCGTCGGGCTGTCGAGCCCGACCAGGCCGTCCCACCACATGCACAGCGAGCCGACGTCGGCCAGCGGGTCGCCCAGCGTGGCCATCTCCCAGTCCAGCACCGCGGCCACCCGGGTCAGCGACTCGTCCAGCATGCAGTTGTCGAGCCGGTAGTCGCCGTGCACGATGCCCGACCGCGCCGCCACCGGCACCGCCGCCGCCAGCCGGTCCGCCAGCGCGTCCAGGCCCGGGATCTCCCGCGACCGCGACGCGGCGAGCTGGCGCCGCCAGGTGCGCACCTGCCGCTCGGCGTACCCCTCGGGACGGCCGAAGTCCGCGAGACCCACCTCGGCCGGGTCGACCGCGTGCAGCGTCGCGAGCGTCGTCGCGAGGACGCGCGGCACGGCCTCGCCGCCGCCGCCCGCGTGTATCTCGGCGAGCTGGGCGGCGGTGCGGATGACGAGCCCGTCGACGTGGTCCATGACGTAGAACTCGGCCCCGACGACCTCTGGGTCGACGCAGCGGACCACCACGCGCGGCACCGGCACCGGCGAGTCCGCGAGCGCCGACAGGACGCGGAACTCCCGGCCCATGTCGTGGGCGCTCGCGAGCACGTGGCCCAGCGGCGGGCGGCGTACGACCCAGCGCCGCCGCCCGTCGGTCACGCCGTAGGTCAGGTTGGACCGCCCGCCGGCGATCAGCCGTGCCGAGAGCGGCCCCGCGAGCTCCAGGTGTTCCTTGAGGAAGCCTTCCAGGTGGTCGAGGTCGAGCCCGACCGGCGACTCAGGCATGCCCGGCTCCCGGGTCAGAAGGTGAACAGCGGCTCGCCGCCGAGCTCGCGCCGGGCCAGCGTGCCCAGGTGGACCTCGTCCGGACCGTCGAAGATCCGCATCGCCCGGTGCCGGGCGTAGAGCGCCGCGAGCGGGGTGACGTCGCTGACGCCGGCGGCGCCGTGGAGCTGGATCGCCCGGTCGATGACGCTGAGCACCGCCCGGGGGACCGCGACCTTCGCGGCGGAGACCAGGTGGCGGGCCGCCCGGTTCCCCTCGCTGTCGATCACGAAGGCCGCCTTGTGGCACAGGGCTCGGGCCTGCTCCAGCTCGATGCGCGACTCGGCGATCCGCTCCCGCACGGCGCCCTGCTCGGCCAGTGGCTTGCCGAACGCCACCCGGTTCTGGGCCCGGGCGACCATCAGCGCGAGCGCCCGCTCGCCGGCCCCCAGCGCCCGCATCACGTGGTGGATCCGGCCGGGGCCGAGCCGCATCTGCGCCGCCGCGAAACCGCCGCCCTCCTCCCCCAGCACGTTCGTGACCGGCACCCGCACGTCGGTGAGCGTGAGCACGCAGTGCCCGTGCTGGTCCTGCCGGCCGAACACCGGCAGGGAGCGCTCGATGGCGACGCCGGGCGTGTCGACCGGGACGATCACCATGGTCTGCTGGCGGTGGGTCGGCCCGGTCGGGTCCGTCTTGCCCATGACGATGAGCACCCGGCAGCGCGGGTCGGCCGCCCCCGAGATCCACCACTTGCGGCCGTTGATCACATAATGGTCGCCGTCCCGCTCGATCCGGGTCTCGATGTTCGTCGCGTCCGACGAGGCCACCGCCGGCTCCGTCATCGCGAACGCGGACCGGATCGACCCGTCCAGCAGCGGCTCGAGCCACTCCTTCTGCTGGTCCGGCGTGCCGATCAGGTGCAGCAGCTCCATGTTCCCGGTGTCCGGGGCCTGGCAGTTCAGCGCCTCGGGGGCGATCTCGGTCGACCAGCCGGTCAGCTCCGCCAGCGGCGCGTACTCCAGCTGCGTCAGGCCCGACTCGGCCGGCAGGAAGAGGTTCCACAGCCCGCGGGCCTTCGCCTTGGTCTTCAGCTCCTCGACGACCGGCGGCAGCGTGTGGTCACCCGGGCCGGCCTGCTCGCGGTACTCCTCGTAGGCCTTCTCGGCCGGGAACACCTCCGTCCGCAGGAAGTCCACCAGGGACGCGTACAGCTCGACGGCCTTGGCCGACGGCGCCGGATAGGCCGGGTACATGGCTGAACCGAACGTCATAACCCACGGGTCTACCCCATCGGCCGCGCACTGTCGCACTTTCGTCACGGCCGGCTGGCGGTGCCTCTCGTCTTCCCCGCGATGCCATGACGAGTGAGTGCGGTCGGTCGTCGGCGATCGGTCGTCGCGGGTGGCGGTCGGCGCGACGCGACCCGATGGTTAGTGATCGGTGGCCAATGGCCAATGGCCAATGGCCGGTGGCGGTCGGCGCGACGCCGTCGGCGGCCCGGCGTCTCGCCGGGGCTGTTGCTCGGGGGCAACACCGGCGCAACGGGGCTCGCCTACGGTCCGTTGGTGACCATCGTCGATCCCGCTCCCCTGGCTGACCTGCTCGGTTACGTCGGCGCGGCCACGCCGATCACGACGGCGCCGCCCGTGTCCGCGCCGTCAGCCGTCCCGTCCGAGCCCGCGAGCCCCGACGGCCAGCCGGCCGGCGCCGGCCGCGGCGGCGCTGTCAACAGCGTGGTCAACGCCGTATGGGCGACGGGCGGCTCGGCGGCCACGGACCGCGACGCCGCGCTGGACGCCGCCTTCCTCGCCGCCTCGGCGCGGTACTGGCACCCGGTCGCGCGCGCGGCGGACGTCGGCGCCGCCCCGGTCCGCGCCGAGCTCTGCGACGTCCCGCTCGTCCTGTGGCGCCGGCCGGCGTCCGCCCCGGGCGGCGCGGCCGGCACCGTCGCCGCGCTGGTCGACCGCTGCCCGCACCGGAGCGTGCCGCTGTCGGGCGGCCAGGTCGACGCCGACGGCCGGGTCCGCTGTCCGTACCATTCGTGGGCGTTCGACGGCGCCGGCGCCTGCGTCGACATTCCGCAGCAGCCCGGTCAGAAGATCCCGGATCTGATCGCCGCGCGGCCGGTGCGGGTGGCCGAGGCGGCCGGGCTGGTCTGGGCCTGCCTGGCCGACGAGGCGGACGAGGCCCGCCCCCGCCCGCGTTTCGGTGAGATCGAGGACCTGGCCTGGCCGCACTACGTCGGCACCGTCCAGAACTGGAACGGCCAGGCGGCCCGCCAGGTCGAGAACTTCTGCGACATCGGCCATTTCTCGGTGCTGCACACCGACACGTTCGGCAACGACGAGGTCCTGGCCGTCGACCCGTACCCGGTCCGCCGGACCGAGTGGACCGTCGAGGCGGACTACCGCTACCCAAGCGTCAACCCAGTCGCCGAACCCGGCCCCGACGGGCGCCGCCCGGTCGGCGAGACCGCCTTCCAATACCGCATCGAGCTGCCGTTCGCGGTCTGGCTCGGCGGCGCGACCGGCCCCAGCACCGTCCTGTTCTCCGTCTGCGCCCCGACGTCGGCGACGACCCTGCGGCTGTACTGGATGGCCGCCTTCGACCCGGCCGTCTACGGCGACGGCCCGGTGGACGGCGTGGGGCTGCAGGCAGTGGAAGATCGCATCTGGGCGCCCGACAAGGTGATCGTCGAGTCCCAGCGCCCAGCCCGCGTGTTCGCCGCCGACGAGATACACCGCGCCTTCGACGCGCTCGGCGTCGCCTACCGCAAGGCACTACGCGAACTCGGCTTCGCCGGCTGACCCCCGCCGGACGCCTGACCCGCGCGGACCCGACCGCCAGGCCGACCGCGCCGCGCCGCGCCACCGCCACCATCGACTGGCCGCATGTGATCGCCGACTGTGCCCTCGGGGGGTCGTGAAATGACCGCGTCCACGACACCCCGAGGGCACAAACCGCGATCATGTCGAGCGCGGGGGCAGGGGCGTCGCCGCCGGGGACGGCGGTAGCGTCGAGGGGTGCATCGGCTCTCCTCGACGGTGGTGTGCGTCGTCGGGCCGGACCCGACGGCGTCGCCGGACACGGTGACGCGGTCGGTCGTCGCCCCGCTGGCCAGCGCCGCCAACGTGACCCTCGTGCTGCCGGACGACACGATGTCGCCCGGCGCCCGGGCGGCGGCGGCCTGGCGGGAGTGCCGGGGCGTCGCCACCCCGTACGTGGTGCACGACGCCGACCCGCTCGCCGAGGTCGCGGCGGCCTGGACGGCTCGCTACGACGAGGCCGGCGCGGTCGGCGACCTGGAGGTCGCGGTCGCCGCGGCGGCCGACCGGTTCCGCCGCGGCGAGGTGGACATGCCGGACAGCCTGGTGCTGCTCGACCCGGACGGCTGGCCGCCGACCCGTCGCCACTGGTATCTGGGGGTGCTGGCCGCGGCCGCTCCCGCGCGGGTGGTGCCGGTCCGGTCCGACAGCCGCGAGCTGCGCCGCGCCCTGCGGGCCCTGCCCGCCGGCCGCTGGTGGCCCGACCCCCCGGAACGCCTGCTCGACGGCATCGACCGCGTCGTCCCCGACCGCGTGGGCCTGCCCACCCGCGGCTGACCGCGCCCCGCGGCTCGCTTCAGCGATCCACCCCCACCGGGTCCGGCGCCGGGTCCAGGAAGTCGTCGAGTGCGCGGGTGAAGACGACGCACGGCAGCCCCGGCCCGTCGTAGTCGCTGTGGGCCGAGACGCCGTCGATCACGGTGTCCCCGGGGCTGATCGCGAAACCGATGCCGGTGTGGAAGGCCACGGACAGTCGGTTGCCGGGGGTGGTGATGCAGGTGACCTGGCGGCAGCCTCGGGCGGCGACGTGCTGGAAGAAGCGCCGGTACAGGCTCGCGGCGATCCCCGTCCGGCGCGCCGCCGGGTCGACCCCGACGAAGTGGATGTAGCCGACGTCCGGCCGCGACTGCGAGACGAACCCGATGAGGAACGCGACCAGTCGCCCGTCCCGCTCGACCAGGAAGCTGCTGTCCGCGAAGTGCTGGAAGTACAGCCGTGGCAGCAGCGACCTGCGCCGCGCCGAGCCGTGCTCTCGTTGGAAGCCGCCCCACCAGTCGTCCAGGACGGCGAGCACCCGCCGATGGTCTTCAGGGGTGGGGCGCCGCGTCGTCAGGTCGCCGGGGGCCTCGTCTGCCACAATCCGACCCTGTCAAAGCCGCGGTACCGCGACCAGCGGTTTTCCGCTCTCCGGGCGCCGACCTCCCGTGGCGCCCGGTTCACCCGGCCTGTCCGTCAGAACGCGGCCGCGGACCGCGCTCTGACGGACAGGTCCGGGGGCCGTGGCAATCCCGGACGGCCAGGGCCGAGGGCCGGCCGGGACCGTCGACCTGTCCGCCGATCCGCGAGCCATGGACCGCGCCACGGCGGACATTTCGCCGGCGCCGGCCGTCCGTGGTCTACGCGCCGGGCTCGATGACCTTCGCGGTGCCGAACTCGTACAGGTTGCCGTCCCAGTCCGCCTTGCCGTCGGTGACGTGCACGACCGAGTAGGCGGGGTTGTAGACCGAGGCGTAGGGCAGTGGGCTCTTGTCCGCGAAGCTGATCGGCGGGGTCAGGCCACCGGTGTCCACGTTGGGCATCTTCTGCAGGCCGGCGAGCACCGATGCCCTGTCAATGGTCGGCAGGGTGGCCGCCAGCTGCGCGAAGAGCTGGACGCCCAGCCAGCTGCCCAGGCTGAGCTCGTCGATCTTGCCGTCCGGCGAGTAGGCCTTCATGTCTTCGTTGAACTGCTTGCCGAACGTGGTCGAGGTGTCCCAGGCCGGTGGGAAGACGAGCCCGACGGTCAGCGGGCCGCCGGCGCCCATGGCCTCGATGTCCGCCCGGTTGAACGCGCTGCCGGCGAATGCGACGGTCTTCTTGTAGCCGGTGGAGCGCAGCGCCTTGACCGCGACGCTGGTCTGCGCGGCGAACGTCAGCCAGATGACGGCGTCGGGGTTGTCCTGCGTCACCTGCTGGGCCGGCGCGGACAGATCGGCCGTGGACGGCGCGATGCGCACGTTGTTCACGATCTCGACGCCGGCCTTGGAAAGGACGTCACCGACCGACTTGCGGATGACGTCGGCCGTCGGGATGTCGAGGGTGACCAGGCCGACCTTCTTGGCGCCGCTGGCGACGACGTCCTGGGTGAGGCCGTGGAAGCCGACGACGACCGCGCCGTTGACGTTGAAGGACAGCGGGTTGGTGAGGTCGAACTTGGAGACCGGGAACTGCCCGATGATCGGCAGCTTGGCGGCCTCGATCTGGGTCGCGGTCGCGTCGTGGTAGTTGTCCGAGCCGCCGGCGATCGCGACGATGTCCTTGTCCGCCAGGATGTCGCGGTAGCACTTCGCCGAGTCGGTGGCGTTCTGGTGGTTGTCGCAGTGCGTGAGTTCCAGCGGCCGGCCCTTGATCCCACCGCGCGCGTTGATGGCCTTCACCGCGGCGTCCGCGCCGGAGGCGTACTCCGGGTTGGTGCTGACGCCGCCGGACAGCCCCGAGATCGCCGCGATCTTGATGGGGTCGCCGCTCGGGCCGCCCGCCGTGCCCGACGACGTGTCGTCGCCGCCACCTCCGCAGGCGACGGCCAGCACGGCGAGCGACGCTAACGCCGCCGGCCCGCGCAGGAACCGCAGAGATCTGAACATGGTCATCCTCCCGGAGAACTAACTCGCGAAACGGCCCGAAGAAGCCCTTCAGGACCTGGAAAAGATTCAGGGAAAAGAATCAGGAGAGGTAGAGCGCCGCCAGGCCGTCCAGGTCGGCCCGCCAATGGTCGGCCGGCCTTTCCTCGACGACCTCGCCGCGCCGCATGACATAGGCGCGGTCCGCGCGGTCGAGAACGGAGCGGGCATTCTGCTCGACGACGAGCACGCCGACGCCGGTGTCGGCGGTCGTCCGCACGGTGTCGAGTAGGCGCTCACGTACCAGCGGCGCGAGGCCGAGCGACAGCTCGTCGATCAGCAGCAGCCGGGGCTTGCGCGCCAGCGCGAGCGTGAGGGCCAGCATCTGCTGCTCGCCGCCGGACAGCAGCGCGCCGCGGTGGCGGGCCCGGTCCGCGAGCGCCGGGAACAGCGCCGCCTGCTCGCCCTGGGCGCGCACCAGCCGCAGCGACTGGCGCACGGTGAGCCCGGGGAAGACGTGCCGCTCCTCCCCCATGAACGACACCCCCTGCCGGCACCGCTTGTAGACCGGCATCCGGCCGCAGCTCGCCCCGAAGAGCAGGACCTCGCCGCCCGCGGGACGCAGGTAGCCGGCCAGCGTGCGCAGCAGCGTCGTCTTGCCGGCGCCGTTCGGGCCCAGCAGCGCGACCACCTCGCCCGGGCGGACCGTCAGGTTGACGTCGCGCAGCACCTGCACCCGGCCGTAGCCGGCCGACAGCCCGCGCGCCTCGAGGGCTAACTCCGCCAAGTCCGCCATCTGGTCCTCCGGCTGGATCGTCCGGGTTGCATCGTCCGGGTTGCGAGTGAGCGCTCACAAGCCTACACTCGGCGGACAATAACCCGCAATGGAAAGCGAAGGACTCACTCCGGGCCTCCGCTCGCCTGAAAACATGGCTAGGGGTGCGTATGGACGCACGGACCATCCTTCAGTTCGCGCTGTTAGGCCTGGGCGTCGGCGGCGTGTACGCGGTGAGTGCTGTGGGTATTGTGGCGATCCACCGAGGGTCGCGGACAATCAATCTGGCGCACGCCGGTATCGCGTTGTGGGGCGCCCTGCTGTTCTATTGGCTGCGCGACGACCACGGGTTCCCGGCCGCGGCGGCCGCCGTCGTGACGCTGGTCCTCGCGGCGCTGTTCGGCGCCGCCGTCTACCTGCTCGTCATCCGGCCGATCCGCCACCGGACCCAGCTGTCACGGATGGTCGCGACACTCGGCCTGCTCGGGCTGCTCGTCGGGCTGGCCCACAGCGTCTTCCCGAACGCGGCCCGCGTGCCCAACACCTCGCTGCCGTCCTCGGCCGCGCACCTGTTCGGCCTGACCGTGCCAACGGAGCGGATCGTCATCTTCGCGGTCGCGGTGGTGGTCGTCGGCGGGCTCGCGGCGTGGTCGGCCTGGGCCCGGCTGCCGCTGATGACCAAGGCGATGGCCGAGCACGAGTCCGCGGCCCAGGCGCTCGGCGCCTCACCGCACACCCTCGGCAGCATCAACTGGGGGCTCGGCTCGATGCTGGCGGCGGCCGCCGGCATCCTCGTCGCCCCGATCGTCGGGCAGTTCGACACCGCGATGCTCACCGTCATGGCCTTCGCGCTCGCGGCCGCGCTCGTCGGCCGCTTCGACGGCTACCTGCCGGCGCTCGGCGGCGGGCTCGCGCTCGGCGTCGGCGAGGGCGTCGTCACCCACCTGGTCGCCGAGCACGTGCCGGAGCGCTTCCAGATCGGCTGGCCGCAGACAGTCCCGTTCGTCGCCGTCATGGCGATCCTGATCCTGCGGCGCGACCAGGCCAGCAACCGGCTGCCCGCGGTGCCCGCCGCGCCGGTCGCGGCCGGCCTGTTCCGCCCGATCCCGCTCGCGGTCGCGTTCGCGGGGATCGTCGCGATCCTCGCGACTGGCGACGCGAAGTGGCGCGACGCCGCGATCACGACCGTCATCGTCGCGATCCTGGTGCTGTCGCTGGTCGTGCTCATCGGGTACGCCAACCAGATCAGCCTCGCCCAGCTGACCGTCGCCGGGCTCGGCGCCTACGTGGCCGTGCGGCTCGACATCGGCGCGCACGTGCCGTTCCTGCTGGCGCCGCTCGTGGGCGCGGCCGTCGGTGCGCTGGCGGGCCTGCTCGTCGGGCTGCCCGCGCTGCGGGTGCGCGGCGTCAACCTCGCGATCCTCACGATGGGCATGGCGGTCGCCGTGTCCGGTGTGCTCTTCGACAGCACGCACTACACGGGCGGCATCACCGGCATGCAGCCGCGGCTGCCCGCCGTGTTCGGCCTCGACGTCGACGCGGCCACCCATCCCGACCGGTACGGGTACTACTGCCTGTTCTGGCTGCTGCTGGCGGGGGCCGCGGTCGCCGCGGTCCGGCGCTCGGGTCTCGGGCGGCGGCTGCTCGTCGTGCGCACGAACGAGCGGGCCGCGGCCTCGGTCGGCATCAGCGTCGCGCGGGCCAAGCTGTCCGCGTTCGTGATCTCGTCGGCGCTCGCCGGCATGGCCGGCGTGCTGCTGGCGTTTCGCAGCTCGTCGGTCACGTTCACGCAGTTCTCGTTCATCGAGTCGATCAACCTGGTCAGCCTGGCCGTGATCGCCGGCGTGACGTCGATCTCCGGCGGCCTGCTCGGCGGCGTCCTCGCGTTCGGCGGCCTGGTCTACCTGGCGATCTCCGAGCTGCACGTCGGCTTCATCGCCGAGAACTACGCGACGATCTTCGGCGCCGCCCTGGTGCTCACCGTGATCGTCCACGAGAACGGCGTCGCCTGGCGCAAGCGCTCCCAGTACGACCCGGCGCCGCTGCCCACCGGCGACGTGCCGGCCCGGGCCGGCGAGCCGCTCGTCGCCGACGACGTGACGGTGCGCTTCGGCGGGGTCACCGCCGTGTCGGGCGCCCGGCTGCGGGCCGCGCCCGGCGAGGTGACCGGGCTCGTCGGGCCCAACGGCGCCGGCAAGACGACGCTGCTCGACGCGATCGGCGGCTTCGCGCCGACGACGGGCGGCCAGGTGCTGCTCGGCGAGTGGCCGCTGCACGGCCGGGCGCCCGACGCCAGGGCGCGCCACGGCCTCGGCCGCGTCTTCCAGGCCGGCGAGCTGTTCGAGGACCTCACCGTCGCGCAGAACCTGCGGGTGGCGGCCGAGAACGCCGGCCGCACCGACGGCCGGCTCCCCGAGCCGGCGCGGGCGGCGCTCGAGCGGTTCGGCCTCGCCGACGACCTGTTGCGCCTGCCCACCGAGCTGCCGATGGCCAAGCGGCGGCTCGTCGGCATCGCGCGCGCCCTGGCCGCCAACCCGGCGGCCGTCCTGCTCGACGAGCCCGGCGCCGGCCTGTCGATCACGGAGATCACCGAGCTCGCCGCCGGCCTGCGCGACCTCGCCCACGGCACCGGCCTGACCGTGCTCGTCGTCGACCACGACATGGCGCTGGTCATGTCGGCCTGCGACCGCATCGTCGTCCTCCACCAAGGCCAGGTGCTCGCCGACGGCACCCCCGCCGAGATCCAGGCCAACCCGGCCGTCCGCGAGGCCTACCTCGGCGAACCGACCGAACTCGCCACCGCGCCGGCAGGTTCGCCGGCCACCGCGCCGGCCACGGCCAGCGAGCCGGCGACCCCACGGCTCACCGAGGCCACCAACGACTAACCCCGACCCCACCCGAGGCCCGCCCTGTCTCGGCACCGAACATGATCGCCGTTTGTGCCCCGCGGAGGTCGCGCCCCGCCCCTTGTCCACGACCTCCCCAGGGCACAAACGGCGATCATGCGTGGCAGGCGGAGCGGCGCTGGCCGCCAGCCGCGCCCTGGTGTCCAGGGGCAGCCCTCCAAAGATGACCTGCCTGGACAGGAGGGCGCGACCCCCCTCGGCTGGTCGCGGCCCCTCGGCTGGTCAGAGGATGCCGAGTTCGTTCGCGCGGGCGAGCGCCTCGACGCGGTTGCGGGCGCCGAGTTTCTCCAGCAGGCGCTGCAGGTAGGTCTTCACGGTGTTGCGGGTCAGGCCGAGGGCGTCGGCGATCTCGGGGTTGGTCTGGCCCATCGCGACCCGGCGGAGGATGTCGTACTCCCGGCGGGTGATCCCGCGGTCGTCGAGGGCGCGGCGGGGCGCGGCGGCGCCGTCGGCTCCGAGGTCGGCGGCGACGACCCGCTCGCCACCCACGACCTTGCGGATCACCTCCACCAGGTCGGCCCGTTCGGTGTCCTTCACGACGACGCCCCGCGCCCCGGCGGCGAGCGCGGCCTCGATCGCGACGTGGTCCGGGTAGGCCGTGAACAGGATGACCTTGAGAGACGGCGCCTCGGCGAGCAGGCCGGCCGTCGCCTCCGGGCCGAGCATGTCCGGCAGGCGCAGGTCGAGCAGGACGACGTCGGGCTGTAGCCGCGCCGCGGCCTCGATCGCGTGCCGGCCGGTGCGGGCGTAGCCGACGATCTCCAGCCACGGGGTGCGCCGCAGCGCGAGGGTGACGCCGTCGAGGACGATCGGGTGGTCGTCGGCGACGAGCACCCGCACCGTCCGGGGCGACGCCGCGTTCACGCCGGCAGCCAGGCGCGCACCGTCGTGCCGCCGTCCTCGTTCTGCTCGATCTTCAGCGTCCCGCCGACCCGTCCCAGGCGTTCGGTCATGCTCGCCAGGCCCAGTCCCAGGCCCCGGCCGTGCCCCATGCCCGGACCCGCGTCCGGGCCCGTGGCTGGTTCCGCGCCCGTCGCCGCGGCGGCGACCGAGGGGTCGATACCGAGGCCGTCGTCGGAGACCGCGACGGCGACGCCGTCGGCCATCGCGAACACGGACACGACCACGGAGCTCGCCCTGGCGTGCTTCTCCACGTTCACCAGGGCCTCTCGGGTCACGTCCACCAGGGTCTGGGCCGAGGCGGCGGGCAGGTCGGGTAGGGCGGTCAGGGTGAGGACGCGCGCGGGAACTCCTGTTCGCTCGCTGAAGGCGCGGCAGTGCTCGCGCAGCGCGACGCCCAGGGCGAGGCGCCGCGGCGTGGTGGACAGCACCCGCATGGACCCGCGCAGGGCGGCCGCGGCCTGCGCGGTCTGGGCCTCGAGGGTGGCGAGCCGGGAGCGAACGCCCGCCTCGAGGTCGGGTTCGGCGGAAAGCGTCCGAATGCCGGCGCCGATCGTGAACAGCATCGCGCCGACCCCGTCGTGCAGTTCCAGCGCGAGCCGGTGCCGCTCCTCATGGACCGCCACCTCGGCGGCGTGCCGGGCACGTTCCGCGACGATCTGCGCGGTCGCCAGCGCGCTCGCGGCGGTCTCCAATCCGCCGACCATGACATCGCTGTACTCGGTCTTCTGGCGGTTGGCCCCGTAAAGGACGCCGAGCAGCCTGCCGTCGGACACGACCGGAACGGCGATCATCGAGACGATGCGCTCCTGGGAGACGTGCCACGCGAAATCATGCGTGATCTCCTGCGCGCCGAGGTAGTCACTGACCCACATCGGCCGGCGGGCCGCCATCACCAGGCCGCCGAGGCCCACCCCGCGCGGCACGACCAGGCCGCGCAGGACATCCGTTTCGAGATTCACCGGGTTCCCGAGCGCGAGCACGTCCGCCTCCGCGGGCAGGCCCACCCATGCCACATCGACTCCGGTCGCCCCCGGAACGGTCGTGACCAGTCCGCGAATCGCCGTGTCACGGTCCAGCGACGCGACGATCTCGGTGTACTTCTTGCGGAGAGCGGCCAGCGGGTCGGCGCGGAACGTGGGCGGATGCGCCTGCCCGCCGCTCACCACGCCTTTTCCTCCACCCGGTCCTGTGTCCTCCGTCCGGACATCGGGGGTGCATTCTCCACGGGGAGAGTGTCACCCGCCATCTTTCCGAGTGAAACGTCCGGAGGTCTCCAGATGGAGACCCCCGATCTGGCGTCTCCGGATGCGGATGGTGCGACCGCCAAAACGGCGGCAGACTACCGGCGCCCAGCCCGTGTGGGTTTGTCCCAGTAGAAAGCGGTTGTCCATGAAACTTCCCGGATCCAAACCAGGCGTCTTACCCGGCTTACCTGGCGCCGGCGGCGCACGGCCTCGGCGGGCGCCGCGCTGGCGCCGGCGGACGGTGGCCGCCATCGCCTGCGCCGTGGTGCTGCCGCTCACGGCCTGCGTCGGCCCAGGCATGCCGGGTGGCCCCGGCGGCCCCGGCGGCGGCCCCACCCCCGCGCCGACGCCCGTGCCGGGACCCACCGCGGACCTGTCCCAGGAGCTGACGGGCGGAGGCGGGCCGTTCATCGGCACCGCGATCCCGGTGGACCTGCCGGCGGCGGGCTACGTGCAGCACGAGTACGCCGCGGCGGGTACCGCGACCTCCTACAAGGCGGTCGGCGGGCTCAGCGGCGACGGCCGGTGGAGGTTCGAGCCGGACGGGACCGCGCCGTACCGCACGCGGGTGCTGGTACGCCAGCCGGCGGACGCCGAGCGGTTCAGCGGCACGGTCATCGTCGAGTGGCTCAACGTCAGCGGAGGCGTCGACGCCGATCCCGAGTGGGCGACGCTGCACGAGGAGATCATCCGGGCGGGCCACATCTGGGTCGGCGTGTCGGCCCAGCGGCTCGGCGTCCTCGGCGGGCAGGTGCTCGTCACGGTGCCCGCTCCGGGCTCCGAGCTGGCCGGCAAGGGCCTGAAGGCCATCGACCCGGCCCGCTACGGGTCGCTGGACCATCCCGGCGACGGCTTCGCGTACGACATCCTGACCCAGGTGGCCCGCGGCGTGCGCGGCGGAGCGGGGATCGGCGGGCTGGCGCCGCGCAAGCTGATCGCCTCCGGCCAGTCGCAGTCGGCGTTCGCGATGACGACCTACTACAACGGTGTCCAGCCGCTGACCGGCGCGTTCGACGGCTTCTACGTGCTCAGCCGGGGAGCGGCCGGTCTGCCCCTGGTCGGGCCCGGCCAGAACGCGGACCTGACCGGCGCGCTGCTTGGCGGCACCACGACCACCTTCCGGACCGATCAGCGCGCGCCGGTGATGGACGTGCAGGCCGAGTCGGATCTCACCAGCATCCTCGGCTCCGCGAAGGCGCGGCAGCCCGACAGTGACCGCTTCCGGCTGTGGGAGATCGCCGGCACCGCGCACGCCGACAAGCACCTGCTCGGCGCGAACGCGGCGAACATCGACTGCGGTGTCCCGATCAACGACGGGCCGATGCACGTGGTCGCCAAGGCCGCGCTGCGTGGGCTCACGACCTGGCTCGACACCGGTCAGCCGCCGGCGAGCGCCGCGCGCGTCACCGTGAACGAGGGGCTGTTCCCGTCGGTCCGCCGCGACGCCGACGGCATCGCCCTCGGCGGGGTCCGGACGCCGCCGGTCGACGTCCCGGCCGTCGCGCTGTCCGGCGAGCCAGGGCCGGCCCTGTCGGCGATCTGCCTGCTCATCGGCTCGACCAAGCCGCTTCCCGCGGCGCGCCTCGCCCAGCTCTACCCGTCCCGGGCGGACTACGAGCAGCGCTACACCGCCGGCACCGCCGCCGCGATCACGGCGGGGTTCGTCCTCGCCGAGGACCGCGCGGCCCTGCTGGGCTACGCCAGGCCGGAGCTCGTCGCCGGCTGACGGCACCGCCGCCGGCGACCTGCCGACCAGCTGGGGAACGCGGCGGGGCATAC
>NZ_JADWYU010000153.1:41982-42433 GCF_016786325.1 Frankia nepalensis
GGTTGGACCGCCGCACCCGTGCGGAGCGCCGGCCGGCGCGGCGCCCGAGCGCCGCCGTCGAATTCGCCCGCCCGGAACCGCGCCACCCGCCGGCGACCTGCCGACCAGCTGGGGAACGCGGCGGGGCATACGCCGTGGCCTGCGCCGTGTTCGCCCGCCCTGCCGTTCCATGTCGTCCATCAAGTCACTATGTGTAGCTGTAGTGTTGCAATGTGAGACCAGACGCGACCTGGCGATCCGCCGAACCGACATCGGCTTCTGGCCGCGCCTGGCGGACGCCGACGCTGTCGCGACGGAGCCGGGCGTCCACCGCGGCACGTCCTCATGGGACACCGGCGAGGATCCTCGTCGCGCTTCAGTCGGGCCCGGGCCCCCGCGGCCCCCCCCCGCCCCCCCCCCCCGGCCCCGGCGCCCGCGGGGGCGGGCCCCCACCCCCCCCCCCGCGCCCCCC
>NZ_JADWYU010000154.1 GCF_016786325.1 Frankia nepalensis
CCCACCGGAACTGGCAGCCCTGCTTGACCACGTGAGCCACTCCCGCCCACTAGCCACCCCAACCTGACCAACCAGCGACTAGCCGACAAGCCGCCACGCACCGCCCGCCCATCCCACCCCACGCCACTGGACCGCGATCATGAACATCGACGACACCGACGGACCCGCCCTCGACGAGGCCGACCCGTCAGGGCAGGCCGACCCGGGCCTGCTGGACGCCCTCGTGTTCGCCCTCGCACCGCGTCTGTTCGCGATCGTCGCCGAGCCCGCGGACCCCGCCGACATCCACATCGCCGCCTGGGGGCTCCAGTTCCCCGACGAGGTGGTCGTGGTCAGACCCGACGGACAGGTGACCGGCTCCTTCGCCTCTCTCGACCGCGCCCTGCGGATCTTCTCCTACCTGAGAGGGCGTTCCGGTGGCTGCCGAAGCCACCCGCAAAGCTCTCCTCACCTGCGAACTCACCGACATCCTCACCCTTGTCGTGACGTCGCACTGGAACCGCCTCGGAGTGGCCGCGGCGACCCGAGCGGCTCTCGCCCAAGCAGCGGCCAACGTCTACCTCCGACAAGACTGACGGCCACGGACACCGGTACCGAACACCACGGGACTGGTCGTCGGCGCGACCCTGACCGCCTTGCCGCGGTCAGGGCGTCGGCGCGCCGCCACTCATCCCACGACACCTAACAGGGGCCCGAGTCCAGCGGTCTTCTTGTTGCCGTCGCCGTCGGTCCTGGGAGAGCGGCCTGGCTCCCAGCGGCGACGCGCCACTCACGCAGATCTCCGCCGCGCGCCCCCAGCAATCACCACGACACGGCGCTCCCGTTGCCTGATGGTGACGATGGCGGGCGCGTGCCTGCCCGCACCTGTCGCCTGCCGCGCGCGAACTAACGCACCGCCTGGCGCCGAACAGATCGCACCGCCTCGCGCCATTTCGGCAGCTCATCGGACTCTTGGCAGCCGAAGAAAATGTTCGCGGTGGGGGAATGACATGTACCACCAGGCTAAGTGATCATTGTGGTGCCTGCCGTCCTCGTGGAGAGGGCGGTGTCGTGGACGACTGGTGCCGCCGGCTCGGGCCCGCAACGGCTGATCATTGAAGTGATCTTGTCATTTCTGGAACGGTGGACCAGCGCCGGTCTGCGGGGTTGATCTGGAGGGGATACGGTGTGAGTAGGCACAGTCTGCGGGTGGAGCAGGAGGAGTTGCGGGCGCGGATGCGTGCGGTGGGCATGTCGCATGACGAGATCGCGATCGAGTTCGCCCGCCGCTACCAGCTGCGCCCCCGCGCGGCCCACCGGGTCGCGCATGGCTGGACCCAGATGCAGGCCGCGAACCACATCAATGCTTACGCCGCCCGCGCCGGCCTCGACCCCCAGGGCACCGCGCCCATGACTGCTCCGCGATTGTCGGAGCTGGAGAACTGGCCGCTGCCGAACAACCGCCGCCGGCCCACCGCCCAGATCCTCGCCCTGCTCGCCGAGGTCTACGACACCAGCATCCACAACCTCATCGACCTCGACGACCGCGAACACCTCACCCCCGCCGACACCCTCCTCATCGACACCGCGCGCCGAGGCCATCGATCGCCGGGGTCACCGCCTGCGGACCCGTCCTCCAGGCAGGCCGGTCCCGGCTTCGAGTCAGGACATCGCGGTGGCGCTCCCAAGCGGCGGCGTCTCGATGCAACTGCTGGGAACATCGAGTGGGTGGATGCTCTCGGCCGCCGCGGGTTCACCTTCCTCGCCGGATCAGCCGTCGTGGCGGGTCTTGTCGGCACCGGGCGCGCCCGCCATGTCGACCCGGCGCTCGTCTCCTACTTCGACAGCCAGCTGAAGGGCCACTACCACGCGGACATGCTGCTCGGCTCCGGCGCACTGATCGGCACGGTCGCCTCCCAATGTGAGATCATCGCGCAGTTGGTGGACTCGGCGGACGGATCGACCCGTCAGCGCATGGCGAAGGTCGGCTCGTCGTTCGCCGCGTTCGCGGCCTGGCTGTGGCTCGACGCCGGCGATCCGGCCGCAGCGATGCGCTGCCACGACGCTGCGCTGGAACTGGCCCACCGCTGCGGGGAGCGTGATGCTGTCGCCTGCGCACTGGTCGACCGAGCGATGGCCTTCACCGACCTGGGAAACGCGGCGGCCGTGATCGACCTGTGCCAGGCCGCGCTGGTCGACGCGCGGCGTCTCTCGCCCGAGGTCCAGGTGTTCGCTTTGCAGCAGCAGGCACACGGTGCCTCGCTGCGCGGCGACCGCCGGCAGGTCGATCTCCTGCTTGATCAGGCTGGCCGGCTCGTGGATCACGTCGACGTCGAGGAGTGGGGGACGGCCTGCCGCCGCACCGACGGCTACGTCGAGGTGCAGCGCGCCACCTGCTACGGCCGGCTCGGTCTCGCCGACGACGCCGACCGTCTCTGGCAGCAGATCATCCCCTCCGCACCCCCGTCAGCCCGCCGCGACGTCGGGGTGTGGTCGGCGCGCCACGCGGTCGCCGCCGCACGGCAGGGAGAACCGGAACGGGCATTGGAACTCGCGCGCCAGGCGAGCGCGCTCGCGGTGGAGACCGGCTCCGCACGCGCCCGGCGGGAACTGGACACGGTCGCGGCGGCGATGGCCCCGTGGCGTGCTCACCCCGTCGGCCAGGATCTGGCGGACGTGCTCACGCCCATCACGATCGACGAGCCAGGGAGGGATCATGGCTGAGGCGCTGTCCAGGGAACAGATCGAGGAACACCTCAAGACGCTGGACGGATGGACGACCGACGGCCGGCGCATCGAACGGCTCTACTCGATACCCCACATCCAGGGCGCGGCGTTCATCACGCACATCGCCGCCATCCAGAACGACATTGGCCACCACTCCGACGCCACGCTCGGCTACAAGACCGTGCACGTGTCCATCAGCTCCAGCGACATCGGCGGCTACGTCGCCGAGCACGACATCGAGCTTGCCAGGCGCATCCAGGCAATTGCGTCAGCACATGGAGCAGGATAAGGAACAGGCCATGCGCCAAATTCAACACCGCTACGGCGCGCGGGCAGGAATTCCCGTCGTCGTCATAGATTCTTGAAGATTATCCCTCTGGGTAGACGTCGTGCTCCTCTCGCCACAGCAGGCGTTCCGGTCAGAACTGGCGGGTTCTATTTTATGGCCTCACACAGTCATCCGCCTACGGCCCGCGTTGTACACAATACTGGGCCGATGGGTCAGGTGAGTTTGGCGGGGTGGGTCGGCCGCTCGTGAATTGTTTCCCGGTCCTCAAGGGCTACCAGCCGGCTAGGGAGGGGGCCTGCATCGGTAGGCCAGGCAATTCTTCCGAGTCCCGGGAGGCGGTATTCCTGGTAGCCGGTCGGCAGTGGCGGGAGCGCTGGCTCTTCGCTGGGTTGGAAAGCGCCGACGGGTGGTTGGGCCGCATGTGAGGCGGCTTCGGCGTCGTTGCGTAGGAGCGGTAGTTCATCGCCCGAGAGATGGAGAAGGAGAGTGGCCGCTCGTCCGTCGAGGGGGATGGATGTCGGTCGGGTTTGCGTGACGACAGCCGCGCCGGCGAGTGCTGGTGGCTGTCGGCGTGGTGGTTCTTCGGCGGTGACGGCGAGTCGGGCCGTGCCCGCTGTTCCGTCGACGGTGAGATGGGTGCCGGGCGTGACCTTGAGGAGTTCGCGGGGCAGGGCGGTCACGCAGGGGATGCCGATTTCGCGGGCGACGATGGCGGCGTGAGAGAGCGGCCCTCCGGATGTCGCGGCGATCGCCGCTGGGCTGGCCAGGAGAGCCGGGAGCGCTTCAGGGCCGATGTTGTCGCAGATGAGTACGGCTCCGGCCGGTATTTTGTCCGTGAGGGCTATGGCCTCGTGACGCTGGTGATGGGCGGGGCCGGTGCCGCGGCCAGGTGCTGCGGGAATGCCATGCCAGATCGAGTCGTCGCCGTGCGGCGCATTGTCGGCGGGGTCGGGGACGGGGCTGGTGAGCGGGCGTGCCTGAAGGATATGGATGGTGTCGTCGGCAGTTACGGCCCACTCGATGTCGATGCGGTCGAGGTTGAGCACCGCGGCGGCACGGCTGGCAAGACGGAGAAGACGGTTCCGGGTCGATGTGGTGAGCAGGTGGGCGTCAGGGATCGGAGCGGGAGCGTAGAGGTGGAGCAGGCCGGCTGCCGAGGTTTGGATCTTGGCGTGCTGTGGTGGTTGTCCGTGGGCTACGGGCAGGGCGATCCACTCGCCGGGTGGCTGGCGGAGCTCGTCGGCGGCGCCGGGCAGAAGGATCACATCCTGCTCGGCCGGCGTCGGGCTGTCGCTGGTGCTGTGGTGGCGTTCGCCGCGCTGGCTTCCGTCGACTACCGGTAGCGCGAGGCCGCGGACAGCGTCGAGGGCCCACGGCGCAAGGTCGTCGGCGTCGCAGGTGGCGGCCAGTACCCCTGCGGCGTGCGGACGGATGGCTGGTTGGAGGAGAACTGCGAGGTGTGGGGTGGGGCGTACGTCGCGGTGCGCGGCGTAGGCGGCGAGTGCAGGCGTGTTTGCGGAGGCGCGCACCTCGTGGATGGCAGCGAGAAGTGCCTCGGGATGGGTGGGGGTGAATCGGGAGGTGTGGAGACCGGCGAAGGACGCCTCGGGACCGTCTTCCGCAGGCGCTGAGGAGCGGGCGACGAGGCCGTAGCGGGTGTCGACGGAGGTTGCCCAGTCCAGCACGGTGAAGACCGCGCTCGCGAGCTGGTCGTCTGGGAAACCGGCGGGCAGGACGAGTCCGTGGGGTACGGGTAGGCCATGGTGGATCAGTGTCGCGAGGGCGGTGGCCTTGCGGCCGTGCCGGACAGGGTCGGTGGCGTCGGCCAGCCTGGTGACCTCAACGGCGTGCATCGGCGTCAGCTCCTTGGAGATCGGCTGCGGCGATCCGGCTTGGGTCTGTGCCGGTGAGGTCGCACCAGGCGTGCGCTGCGGTCAGAAAGCGTTCGCGTAGTTCCTTACGGCGCTCCTCGCTGTCGGCCGCCCACCCCAGGAGCAAGGCCATTGCGCGGATCTCCGTGACGACTTGGTCGTTGCCGGCCGCCGCGAGGAGGGCGGCGGTGGTCCACGCTTCGCGCCGGCGAGCGGCCCGCGTGCGCTGTGCGATCAGGCCAGCTGCCGGGGCGGCCTGTTCCTGCTGTCGAGCCGCCATCTCGACGTCCAAGGCGGTCGCCGCTTCCGACTGGCGGGGGAGCTGCATCTGGGTGGCCAGGATGTGTCCGGGCGCGGCGGGAAGCTGGAGCGCCGACAGGCAGATCAGCGCGGCGTCGCGGGAGCCGAACAGATCGGCGAGTAGGCGTTCCCAGTGGTCTTCGGGGAGCAGCCAGTTCACGATGTGCGTCGCGTTGACCCTCGTGAACGCTGCGGTCGCTGCCGCGAGCGCTCGCGTGAGATCGCCGACGTCGCCTCGCCGCCTGGCATCGTCAACGCGGTCGAGGACGGCGCCGGCGACGTCCCGGTCGTGGGTGGCCCGAGTTATCAGGTTGACGGCATAGTCCAGTCTGGCGAGCTGGCGGTGCCAGGCGCTTGTCAGGTCGCGGTGGGTCGGCTCGGGGATGTCGACGATGCCCGCGCGGCGGAGCTGGCCATACGGCATGGGGTCGTCCATGAGGATCAGGGGCCACCGAATGAGAGCCTCGGTGTAGAGGTCCCACTCCAGGTGGCTGGCCTGGGGGCGGGTCCGCTCGTAGTCGCAGGTCAGGACCCCGTTCCAGACGGGTTCCATGGCCACCTCCCGTACTGCTTCCGGGTACGCGACGCCTGATGGGCCGACGGCGTACCGGTGTCTTGGCGTGGGTGTGGGGTGTCGTGTCGGGATCGGTTGGGGGCGGTATGGGAGGCTCGCGCCATTCCTGCGAGGGCGCCGGCGAAGGCGGGAGCGGAGAGAAACAGGCGATGATCAAAGAGGCGACGGCGACGGTCTTCGTTTTTCGCCAGAGCGAGGACGCGGGCTGGCGGGTGGCGATGATGTGGCATCCGCGGTTTGCGGGCTGGATTCCGCCGGGAGGTCACGTCGAGGCGGACGAGAGCCCGGCGGAGGCCGCGGTCCGGGAGGTCGTCGAGGAGCTGGGTTGCCGCACGCGCCTGGTTGCCGGTCCCGCGACTCCGCTGCCGGACGGTTTCCCGCACACGCCCGTGGTGGCGCCCTGGTGGATCGTGGAGATGGCCGCGAGCCCGGACAGCCACACCCGCGAACGGCACGTCCACGTCGACCATGTCTTCGTCGCGCTCTGGGACGGTGATGTGCAGCCCCCGGAGACGAGGGTGCACTGGTTCGACGAGCAGGAGCTCGCCGACGGGGCGGACATCGCCGAGGACTCCCGATTGCAGGCCAAGGAACTGTTCGCCCGCATCAGCGAAGTCGAGGAACTCACGCACAGCTGACACGGTCCGCATCAGAACAGCGACTGCTGAGTGGTAGTGTCCGTCGGTTCCTGCGTCGCTCGTTTGGGCGGTACGCCGCCGAGGCGGTCGAGGTCGGCGAGGGTGGACCATCGGCCGGTGGCGGCGCCGTCGGTAAGCAGACGCCCGAACAGCGCGATGGTCAGCTCCACGTCGGGCAGGGCGCGGTGCCGGTTCGGGGGCAGTGGAATGCCCAGGTGATGCAGCACCGTGTCCAGGCTGTGGGATCGCAACTCGGGGTAGGCGATTCGGGCGAGGCGGACGGTGCACAGCAGCGGTGTTGTGGCCAGCCGGGGGCAGTGTTCGTGTTGGCGGGCGATCAGACCTGCCTCGGTGGGCGCGTGGTGGGCGACCAGTCGGTAGGGCGGCGCGGTCAGGCGGGCGTCGAGAGCGGCCATGACCTGCGAGGCTGGTCGTTGGGCGCGCAGCTCCGTGGCGGTGATGCCGGTCTGAGCGACGTCGAACGGGGTGACGGCGACGTCGTCAGGTGGCCGCATCAGGGCGCTGAACCGTCCGGTCTCGGCCCAGTGGCGGGTGCAGAAGGAGCCGGCGACCGCCGCGACCTCGATCGGTTCCGCGGGCCGGCCTTTAGGGGTGAGCGCCTCGAAGTCGATAACGACGAACGTGTGGCCCAGGAATGCGGGGTCGTCGAGGGTCACCATGCCGATACCTCGCTCTTGATCAGAGTCGCGATCTGGGCGAGGCGCGCGTCGTCGTCCGGGACCGGGACCGCGAGCAGGGAGTCGACCGCGTGTGCGGCGTGGGGGCAGAGCGCGGGATGCAACGGGCGGCAGGCCGGATGCAGGTGGGCGGCGCGCAGGTCGAAGGTTCCGACGCTGTTGATGACGCCGACCTCGGCGAGGTGGCGGCACAGCCGCCGCGGTCGCGGCAGCAAGATCCGCCATAGTGCGCTGTATCCGTTGGGCTGTTCCCCTGCTGCGACCGGTATGGGGGCCAGGCCGGGAACATCGCCGACGAGATCGACCAGACGGTTCGCGGCGTGCCGGCGGCGGGCGAGTCGCTTGTCGAAGCCGGCGAGGCTGACTCGGGCGAGCGCGGCGAGTGGCTCGGCGAGTCGGTAGTTCGTGCCGAGGCGAGACAGCGCCGGCTGGCCGGCGGCAGAGATCTGCCAGTGGGTCTGGAACGCGGCGGCGCGGGCCGCCAGGTCCGGGTCGTCGGTAAGGAGGTAGCCGCCCTCACCGGACGAGATCAACTTTCCGTCTTTGAGGGAGAAACAGCCTGCCCTCCCAATGGTGCCGAGGAGCCGTCCGCGATACCGACTGCCGTGTGCCTGGCAGGCGTCCTCGATGAGATCCAGCCCGGCGCTTGCGGCCAGCTCGGCGACGGCGCCCAGGTCGCCGGACCGGCCGCCGAGGTGGATGGGAAGCAAGGCCCGCGTCCTGTGCGTGATCTTTGAGGCCGCGTCGGCGAGGTCCAGAGGCTCGCCGTCCGGCCCGGCGTCGACGAACACCGGACGTGCGCCCGCCTGCACGACGGCAGCCACGGTCATGATCACGGCGAGCGCTGGGAGCAGGACCTCGTCGCCCTCGCCGATGTCGCACGCGACGAGCGCCGTGTGCAGGGCCGCCGTTCCGGAGGAGACCGCGATCGCATGCGCAACGCCATGCATGGCGGCTAGCTCGGCTTCCAGCAGAGCTGCCTGCTCGCGGCCGACCGGATCGGGCATCCGCGCAACGACCCGTTCGAGTAACGCCATCGGATCTTGGGTGTTCACGAAGCTGTCCCAGCGGAGGTCGACAGGACCTGGTCGAAGTCCATAAGTGGCCACATGTTGACGCAGTCGACCGAGAACAGCGGGCAGTCGGCGCGGCCGTCGTCCGCGGCGAAGACCTGGGCGGCGGCGCCGTCCAGAATCGTCCGGCGCCGCGAGGTAGGGGTAGCGGCGATGCGAAGGGACGACGGACAGTCCCAGACAGACCCATCGGGTTCGATGAAGAAGAGGCTTCGCCCGCCGAAGCAGCCGCGGACGAACCCGGTGGGGACCCGGACCGCGTCGGCGACCTGACCGGGGTAGCTCGCCTGTGGTGTCCACACCGGCAGCTGTGCGTCGGCGAGGGCGGTGAACTGCTGACCGAGGGCCGGCAGGTCGTCCGTGGTCAGGGACAGTTGGCGGTGCAGCGTGTGGTCGGAATCGAGGGCGACGGGCTGCGGGACGAAGTAGTCGCAGCCGAGGTCCGCGGCGAGGCGGCCGGTCGCGGCCAGGTCGGCGAGGTTGTGCCGGGTGACGACCATGTAGACGCCGACCCGCGGAGCGGGCGCGGCGCCGCGGGCGGTAACCAGCGACCCGATGCCGTCGATGACCTGCTGCCAGCCGTCCTTGCCGTTGCGTGCCGGGCGCCAGGCGTCGTGGTAGGCGGCATCGACGGAGTCCAGTGACACCGACACCGCGTCGACCTGGAGGTCGACGAGGGCGCGCGTGAGGTCGGGACGGTTCAGCGGGATGCCGTTCGTGGCGACGACGACCTGCACGCCACCGCTCTTCAGGATCTCGATCAGGCTGAGGACGGGTGGCCACACGAGTGGTTCCCCGCCGGCCAGGAACACCCGTTTCACCGCCGACCCGGCGATGCTGCGGGCGAAGGCGAGTACGTCGGCCGTGGGGAGGTCGTTGCGCGACAGGTGCGACAGTGTTCCCGGACCGATGACGGGGCTATCTCGATGCTCCTCGATCGTTCCGAAGTAGCAGTACCGGCAGGACAGGGGACATGGGCTGCGAAGCGCCCACAGCAGGGTGACCGCATCCTCGCCGCCACCCCTGGTCATCGGGGCTCCTGGGGCCGGGCCGCGGCTCGGTCGCAGGCCGCGACGATGCGCCGCACGCAGGCGTCCGCGTCCAGGTGGGTGCGGTCCAGGATCTCGAACGTTTGTGGCGATGCGGCGGCGAACAGCCGATAGAGGCTGGTCACCCGTTGCATGAGCGCCGCCTCGCTCGGGCTGGCCTCGCGGCCGATGCGGTGCTCGAAACGCTCCAGACAGCGGTCCGGGTCATCAACAAGCAGGAGCGTGGTGGCGGGCAGGGGCCGCCACTGCGCCAGCAGCTCCAGAATGCGATCGGCCACGGCGAACGCCTCGTCGAGGGGAGCCTCAGCCGAGAGGACGGCGGCCTGATAGACGGCCACGCTGTGGGGGCCGCGGTCCTCCAGGACGACCTGCCCCGGGGCGATCTTTGCGGCCTCGTGTCGGTGGACCTGAAGCGCGGCGAGCAACAGGGTCTCGGTCTGCGGATGTCCGGTACGCAGGAACAAGTCGCCGGTCGCGCGCAGGGCGCTGATCACCTGGCCCGGGAGCAGGGCGGGGGCCTGGTCGGGAAGCTCGACCAGCGGCACACACCGCTGTCCGAGGCGGTGGAGGGCGATGCGGGCCAGGTAGGTCTTGCCGACACCGTTGGTGCCTTCGAGGGTGACCCAGGCTTGCGTGGGCGCCGGGCCGGGTGCGGTGCGCAGGGCGCCGCTGGTCGGGGGTTGATCATCGGGCGGCATGGGCGTCCTCCGTGGGGGTGGCCGATGTCCACGGGCTGTTCGCCGCGCCGGCTGCCAGGACGCTGCGAGCGTCGGGTCCGCGGTGCAGCAGGAGATCCAGGGCAGACAGGCCGGGGCTGAAGTCCGGGCGGCCCTGGCCGTAGGGCGGGTGGGCGTAGGTCGCGATCTCGATCTCGATGTCCGCGCGGGCGAGGCTGTCGACATCGAGGTAGCTGGTTGCGCCGGTGCCGACCCGCAGCGTCCGCGTGCCGGTCAGTCGGCACAGGTCGATCAGCATGTCGGTCCTGCGACCCGTTGGTCTCAGCGCGCTCGAACGCACGATGTCCACCGAGATGCCGAAACCATCGAGGAGAAGTCGCAGCAGCGCCTCGTTCAGGGCGGCGAGCCGCTCCCAGGGCCGGCCGTAGACGGCCGCCAGGCGCGGTTCCCACTGCGGCCAGAATGGGGCGCGGCGGTATCCGTCAGAGATGATCCGCCAGTGCCGCCCTCGCCACCTGTCATCGTCGATGAGGACGTCGCAGATCGGTTGGTGATGTGGCCGGCGGATCGGGACCGTCAGCAGTCGGCGTTTGCCGTCTAAGCCCAGCACGTGGTTGCGCTGCTGCCAGCTGCCTGCCGAGTACTGGACATGGTCGAGCAGAAGGAAACGGTCGACGTCCAGAAGCCGGGCGAAGTAGCCAGGCCAGGGCAGGTAGGCCGGCTGGTGCGCGACGATGACGTGGCCAGCGGCCAGGTTGATGCCCGTCATGAGAACGCCATGCGATACACGGCGAACCGCTCGGCCGCGGGGGTGCCCACCTCCGCGCCGGCCGCGCAGTCCTGCGCCTGGATCTTCTCGACGCTGCGGGGATGCGGGTCCTCCCGCAGCTGGCTGCGGTAGCAAGCGAGCGCCTTGGCCTTGGTCTGAAGCATCGGGGTGATGTCGACGAGCACGGGCCGGGGTGAGGGACCGGCGAGCCAGGCCCGGTCTTCGGGCCCGTCGTAGCCCAGGACGACACGCGGCAGCGGCCGGCCGGCGCGAAAGCCTGGCCGAACCGCGGCGAGGGCGGCCAGATGTACGGCCTGGTGATCCTGGTGATGGCCACCGGCCGGGATGAACAGGGCGGCCGGCCGGGATACCGCCAGGGACACGTCCGGGCCCGATTCGATCAGTGCGACCAGGTCGGGAAGATGCGCGCTGGGGCTGGCCGCGCGCTCGTCGTCGAGCCAGGCGACCCTGCGCCGGTCCACACCGAGCACATCGCACGCCTCCTGGAACTCGTCCAGGCGCGTGCGGGTGTCAGAACTGCCGCCGTACATCGGCGCGGTCACGCAGGCCACGGCGAGCGCGTCGACCTGGATGCCGTAGCCGGTCATCGCGGCGATCGTGCCGGCCATGCCGACGGTTTCATCGTCGGGATGGGCACCGACCACCAGCGCCCGATCTCCGGGATATAGCCCGAACACAGGGGCCCTCCTCTTGTCCGTGGAAGGGGTGCGACGGGGCCGTACGGACAACCCGTACGGCGGAGTTCCAGACCCGGGAAGATCCGGGTTGTCATTAGGCGGGGGCGGCGGCCGTCGCGGCGAGGAACGCTTCGGCTGCTTTCTCGGGTGTGTGGGCGGCGAGCCGCGCGGGTGCCGATCGGCTGGCGGCGTGGTACTCCTCGGCGTTGGCCAGCAGGTCGTCGAGCGCGTCCCAGACGGCGGGGAAGCCCGACCTCAGCGACACAACCCGTCCTGCCGGGCCGATCAGCGTGGGAACGTAGCCGTGCCCAAAGGTGATCACCGGGGTGCCGGCGGACAGCGCCTCGGCAGCCGTGTGGCTGAACGTCTCCGGTTCCAGGGACGAGATGACCGTGGCCGCCGCGCCGGCGAAGAACGAGGGCACCTCCCACCACCCCAGCGCTGGCAGGAGCTGGACAACGTCGGGACGCCGCGCCGCCTGCTTACGGCACGCGGCCAGCGCCGCTGCCTGCTCGCCGACCTCGAACTCGAAGTCGGCCTCGGCGAGCACGATCTCCACTCGGCGATCCCACCGCCTGGGCATGGCCGCCAAGAACGGGGCCTGCCCCTTGACGGGCGCGACCCGGGAGACGACCCGCAGCGGGCCCGACTGGCGCAGCCGTTCCCGCTGCTCGCGGTCTGGTGGCTGCGGAAGGGTGAGAACCCCGTTGGGCACCACCCGCCAGGCGCTGGTGTCCCAGCCGTCCTGCACCGCCGCGTCCACGAGATAGGGGCTCGCGGGCAGGACCACGTCGGCGGCGGCCATCGCCGTCCTCCACGTTTCCGCCGATCCGGGGCGGATCTTGTTGTGCATCATCAGCGCGGTCCGTACCCCGCGCGGCGCCGGGTTCAGGTAACCCAGCCCCCAGACCGGCGCGCCCCAGCACACGACCTCGATCCGCCGCTCGCCCAGCACACGCGACACCTCGGCCACGACGGGTCCGGGCTCGGCGAGCGCGGCGAGCACGTCGGCGTTGAGCGCCGGCCGTGGCAACCGCACCGACTCCAGGCGGATCAGCCCTGGCTCGGCCTCGTCTCCCGGCTCCGCGGGGCCGCCGGCAATGACTACGACACTGTGGCCAAGGCTTCGCAACCCAGCCGTCAACGCGGCGATGCTCCGCTCGATACCCGACGGATGATTGGGCCGGTAGGTCAGCAGGCAGAACGCGACCGCCGTCATGGCCGCTCCCACGGAAAGACCACCCACCGCCGGATCTCGCGTCCGATGTAGGTCGCAGTACGCCCATTACCGCTCGCGGGACCGCGTGCGGCCGGCCAGTTCGCCAGGTTCAGGAGGCACACGGCGGTACGCACGCTGCCAGGGTGGCTGTGGGCCAGATGGCTGCGGGCAGCGTCGAGCGTGTCGCCACTGCCCACGACGTCGTCGACGAGCAGCACGTCCCGGTCGTCGAGGCGGCCGACGGAATCTGGGTTCGTGAGGACGGGCCGTCCGACCTTCGGCGCGTTCACGCCGTCCGACTGGGTGTGAGTGATCGTCAGGGCGCGTACATCCCGGACACCGAGATGGTGAGCGAGCAGCACCGCGGGGACCATCCCGCCCCGCAGGATGCCCACGACCACATCCGGGACCCCGTCAGCGATCACCACGGCGGCTAACGCCTCGGTGATCCCGGCGATGTCATGCCAGGTGAGTAGGTCAGCGTCCACGGGCGTCTCCCCACAGGAGGATGTGCAGGCGAGGCGTCAGGTTCCATCCGCGTGCCAGCACCTCGTCGGCCAGCGATCGCATTACGGCGAGCGTCGACTCCGCGTTGGTGCCCTCGGGCATCATCCAGATCGGCGCAAGGCCGAACCGGGCCTCCAAGCCGGAGATCTCGTCCAGATCGGCGAGGTCCCGGACAACGAACTTCCACACGCAGGCCGTTGTCTCGGCGAACGTTCGGATGGCGTCCGGACGGACTCGTCGGTCTTCCCGCATCCCGCTGTTCGCCAGTTTGATCCCCACGTTGAACTGCGCGGTGGACGTGGCCAGCGCAGGGCCGGGAACGAGCGTGCCGTTCGTCTCGATCTCCACACGTTTGCCCGCAGCCGTCAACGAGGTCACCAGGTCTGCCAGGCCGTCCCGCTGAAGCAGCGGTTCTCCTCCGGTGACCACGACGAGCGTCGCCGTGGAGCTCGTCGCCCAGGTGACGAGGTCGGCCACACTGGCGCGGCTGGTCTCGGCGCCGTGGTCGAAGCGGCTCCAGTCCCAGGTGAAAGGCGTGTCACACCAGCCGCAGCACAGGTTGCAGGTGGCGAGACGGAGGAACAGCGCGCGCCGGCCGGATGAGGCGCCTTCACCTTGGAAGGTGGGTCCGAAACATTCGCTGACCAGGAGGTCCCGAGGCGGTGCTGCGGATTGCACCGTCGGGGTCATCAGTCGCGCCCGGGAGGGGTGTATTCGGCCCAGCTCCCAGGCGTCTCCGCGACGCGCATCGACACGAGCCTGCCCGGGATCAGCGGCTCCAGGTTGTCGATGAACCAGTGAGCCAGGTGGGTTGCCACCAGCTCGCTGGTCGGTGGAACGTTTATCATCTCGTTCAGGTCGCGATGGTCGAAGTGCTTGTCCAGGAAGTCGCTGAACGGCGCCAGATCGCCGAAGTCGGTCACGAATCCGGGCTCACTGAGGCGGTCTGCGGTGAGCACGACCTCGACGGTGTAGGTGTGTCCGTGCACACGGGCACACTTGTGTCCTGGGGCGAGCCCTTCAAGATGGTGGGCCGCGTCGAAGGAGAAACGCTTACCGATCCGGTAATCCACGTGTCACCCCAATTCGGAAAGCCGTCAGGCGGCCTTCATCGTAAACGAAAGGTAAAAATTTCTCGTCCTCGGTACGTGGTCGTTCCCATAGTCGCGAAAGGGCTCTCTTCGCCCATAGCGCCGACACCCACGGCTGGTGTTTCTCCCGACGCGCGTACAGTCTGCCGCGCGGTTCGGGTAGACCCTCTTGGCGTTAAGGATCTTCCTTGAGGGTAGGAGGATCGGGATAAATGCCTCCTTTGTCCGAGAGTCGCCGCAAGATCATTTAGGCGGGTGTGTGGCGCGTCACCACGATGACCGACGTCGGGGAGGCAGGTCATTCCCTCCACCGCGAACATTTCGTTCGGCCTCTGGGGGAAGGCTGACCTGCGAAAACACCGCCGTGTGGTCGCCCTTATCTGAAGCGATCATGTAGATCTGTTCGGTGTCTCCTGCTGGGTTCCGTTGCCACCGTCGGCGGCCGGTGCTGAGCCACGTACCTCCGCCGAAGCTGGCCAGCTCTCTTGGACGACTGCTGCTCCTCCGTCTACCGAGCTCGGCGCCCACGGACACGGCGTTGACGGCCATGCCCTCGCCGAGCGGCTGTGCAAACACATCCACGCCTATACACCGACCGCAAAGGTCGCCCGTCCCGGATATCTCACTTCTGACCAGGCCGGCATCGCCGCCAACGCGATCGCCAAGAAGACCTGCGCGATCATCGTCACCCGCTGATCCACTGCATAAGCGACCCTGCTGACCGCTGCCGGAGCCCCCTACCGGCCGCTCGTCCCGCACCCCTCCGGCCGCCAGGAAGTGATCGTCCCTGCCCGACAGCTCCGGAGATCGCGGCGACACCAGTGCTTGAGCGGACATCGACATGGGTGTGGCGACCACACCGCGAGCAGCGGACGTCGGACGCCGGCGGTTCGGCCCCACCTTCGCCTCCGTCGCGACAGCCCTCTCCGGGCCATCACCGGTCCGCCTTCCTGTGCGTGGACGGCGCGCCCGTATATCCCACGTGCCTCTTGTCGAACACCCGGCTGCTCGAACCGTGATTGTTTGACTACCCTGATATGGATTCGTGCTACGGATAGAGGGCGCAGCGATCAGCATTCACGTCTGGAGAGGATGCGCGGTGGCGTCATGAGCAGGTCCAGCCAGCGGGTGGAGCAGGAGGAGTTGCGGGCGCGGATGCGTGCGGTGGGCATGTCGCATGACGAGATCGCGATCGAGTTCGCCCGCCGCTACCAGCTGCGTCCCCGCGCGGCCCACCGGGTGGCGCATGGCTGGACCCAGATGCAGGCCGCGAACCACATCAACGCTTACGCCGCACGCGTCGGTCTCGATCCCCAGGGCGCTGCTCCGATGACCGCTCCGCGGCTGTCGGAGCTGGAGAACTGGCCGCTGCCGAACAACCGCCGCCGGCCCACTCCCCAGCTCCTCGCCCTGCTCGCCGAGGTCTACGACACCAGCGTCCACAACCTGATCGACCTCGACGACCGCGAACACCTCACCCCCGCCGACACCCTCCTCCTCAGCCGCATCGATCGCACCGGGCCCGGCGAGAACCGCGATCTGTCTCTACCCGTTGCGCCGCCCAGCGCTGGGCATCCTCAGCAGCCGAGCCCCTTGGCCGAGCGCGGCGAGATCCCGTCGCATCTCGGGACGCCATGGCCGGCGCTCGGGGCTGGGGCATCGGCAGTCGGCGGGGGCACGGCGACGCCGATACCCTCCTCCGTGGGCGTTGGCGGGGGGCCTGCGGTGGCGTTCGCTGGAGATCTTTCGGGCGCTTTCCACAGCAGCGATCCTGTCGGTTACCTTCGCGACCAGATCCGGGCCTGCGCCGGTGCCGACGGCGCACAAGGCCCGGCCGCCGCGCTCCCGACCATGCTGGGCACGATCTCGTCGATCGAGGATGCCATGCGGCGAGAACCGCTCGGGCACCGACGCGAGCTGCTCGGTCTCGGCGCGCGGGCCGCGGAGTTCGTCGGCTGGCTCTACCGGGACGCCGGTCTCCTACCTGCGGCCTCCTACTGGCAGGACCGCGCCGAGCAGTGGGCACAGGAGGCCGGGGACCTGCCGTTGCAGGGGTACATCCTGTTGAAGAAGAGCCAGCTGGCGTGGGACGAACGTGACGGGGCGCGCATGCTGACCCTGGCCCAGGCCGTCCAGGACGGGCCGTGGAACCTGCCGGCCTCGGTGCGGTCGGAAGCCGCGCAGCAGGAAGCCCGCGGCCACGCCCTGACGACCCGAGATCTCGCGGCCGTCGAACGCAAGTTGAACGAGGCACGTGACCTGCTCGCGGCCAGCGTGCGCGAGCACGGTGAGCAGGACATGTCGCAGCACTACAGTCCGGCTCTGCTGATGCTCCAGACGGCGCTGTGCTACGCGGCTGCTGGGCAGCCCGACCGGGCCTTGGCGATCTTCCAGCGGGAACTGAGACCCGCGGCGTTCTCGCTGCGGGACTATGGCTACTTCCGGGCGCTGATGGCGGGTGTTCTGGCGGACCTCGGTGAGCCGGACGAAGCCGCGGTCGTCGGCGCGCAGGCGCTGAGCATCGGCCGGATCACGGGTTCCGTGCGCACGTGGACCGAAGTCAGTCGCACGGTGCATGCGCTCACGCCGTGGGTAGCACGGCCGTCGGTGCGCGAGCTGAAAGACGCTATGGTGACGGTTGCTCTTCCGCTGGCAGCTGCTCACAGGCCCAGTCCGCCACTGTTCGGATGACGGACGCCTGCCAGATCTGGGTTTGGGGGTCGGCGTAGGTCGGGTCGTCGTGGACGGCGATGCCGTGCTGTGCTCCGTCCACCGTGACCAGGCGGGCCTCGCCCCCGAACCTGCCGACGGCCGCCCGTGAGCTGTCCACGGGGATGAAGGTGTCCTTCGTGCCATGCACGATCAGTGTCGGCGCGGTGACAGCGCCGAGTTCGCGGTCCGGGCGCAGGTAGAAGACCTCGTTGAGCAGTGGGCGGCCGAGCCGGAACGTCGGCGAGTGCTCCAGGTGTCCGTCCTCCGCCAGACGCCGCCCCGCCTCCTCGTCGATCTGGTCGTCCTGCCAGTAGGGCTTCTGGTCGATGAACCTGTTCTTGTAGTCCAGGAGAGGATTGAAAAGCACCAGGCCGCGAACCTGCTCGGGATGGCGGGCAGCGAAAAGCGCGGATATCCCGCCGCCGAAACTGGCACCCACCAGCACCACCGCATCCGCTCCGACCGCCCTCGCGGCATGCGAGGCAGCGGCCCGGATGTCGCCGAGTATCCCGGCGATCGTGAGGTCCTCCATCCGCCCCTGGCTCTCGCCGTGCGCCCGGAAGTCGAACCGGAGAGACGCGACTCCAGCCTCGGCCAGCCCATGCGCGAGGCGAGTGAAGAAGCCACCCTCCTCGCGGGTCACACCCCCGCCATGCACCAGCACCGCGATCCCCAACGGGGTGCTCGACGGCCGCAGCAAGTTCCCTGCCAGCAGCAGTCCGTCGGGACTGCGGAACCTCACGGCCTGTTCGAGATCTTGGGTCATGTCACTCCTTGAGCCGCCATCCTGGCTCTGCCCCGCCAGCCGCCGAACGCCTGCCCGCGCTCGACCATCATGATCCGTGGATGTCCAGGCGTCCTCCACGCGCGTCGCCGCGAGCGACACCATCACATCACGGTTGCCGGTCGCCTCGTATGGCTGCGAGCAGTGGCCAGCGACGCGCGTGCCTGCCGTGAGGCGTCGGTCCCGCGCGGGGCCGCACACCCTGCAACCGACAGCGTGGATCGCCGTGCCGGGAAGCACTACAAGCTCCCACGAAGACGCGAACGGATCACCGCTGCCAAGCCGAAGATAAGGGCTCGCGGTCTTACTTTCGGGCAGGTCAGCGACCACGCAGGCCCCGAATCAGATGTTCGCTCTGTAGGGAATGACCGTCGTGTGGGTCGCTTGGGACGCTGGAGGTGTTCAGCGTCGGCGTGGCAGCTCGCCGTCACGAAGGGTGGCGGTCAGCTTGGCGGTCGCCGTACGCGCCTACGTCGAGAAGGACCTGATGATCGCATATTCCCCGTCCGTTCCTGCGGCTGATCCCACGGCGCGGTCCGCCAGTGACGAGGCGTCCCGCCGCGCTGATGAACCTGTGGTCTTCACTGACGGGCACCACTTCGATCTCGCGGCGTCCCTGGACCTGGAGGCGGTCGCCTCAGCGGCGAATGGTCCGCTGTCGGTGATCCTTCAGGTGACGAAGCGGTGCAATTTCGACTGCTCGTTCTGCTCGGAGACGTTGCAGGAGCCCGACCCGACGCTGGCCGCGTTGGAGCGGGTGCGGGACAACCTGGCCGGGGTGCCGCGGGTGTTCCTGTCCGGCGGCGAGCCGCTGCTGCGCCGGGACATCGTGGACGTCGTCGACATGTTCGCCGGCACGGTGATCGGCCTGCCGACCAACGCGACGCGCGGCCTCCAGCACGCGCGTGACCTGGCCGGCAAGGTCGCGTTCGTCAACGTCGGGCTGGAAGGGCCTCGGGCGACGACGAACCGGGTCCGCGGCGACTACGACAAGGTCATGGAAGGGGTGCGGGCGTTCCAGGACGCGGGGCTGCCGCTGTCGCTGTCGGCGGTCGTCTACCGCTCGACGCTGACGGCGCTGCCGTTCACGCTCCAGATCGCCGACGTGCTCGACGCAGGGAAGCTCAAGCTGATCCTGCCTCTGCGCAAGGGCAACGCGCTCGATCTCGCCGACCACGAGTTCCTCACCGTCAAGGAGGCCACGGCGGCGTTCGAGCGGCTGGCCGAACTGCGCACGGCGCACGACTGGCGGCCGGCGCTGCGGCTGACCGCCTGGACCCCGGAAACCGAAGGCCACATGATCGTGGTCAGCCCGCGTGGGCTGGCGAGTGCCTGGCCGGTCTACGACGCCCCCGACCTGCTGGAACCGCTGGGCAACCTGCTCGACGAGTCGATCAGCCAGATCTGGGCGCGGTACCGGTTCAAGCGCAACCACTACGCCAAGTACCTGGGCCGCTCGATCCACACGGTCAGCCGCACCGGCCGACCCCCGGCGGCCCGCCGTTCGTTGCGGATCGCGCATGCGTGAGGCGACCAACCTGAGCTGGACCGACACCCCGTTCGGCGGCGCACGGCGGCCGTTCGCCAACCGGACCCCCCTCCTGGCCGCCTTCTCGGTCAACGCGACAGGCCACTCCCCGGCCGCGGCTGCCGTGTACCTCCCGCTGCCACGGGCGCGCTCGCTGACGGTGACCGACGGGACGGTGCGGTTCGGCTTCCACGCCATCGCCGCCGAGGAGCCCGCGGAGACCTCTGCCGTCACGGCCTCGATTGACGCGCTGCTTGTCCAGGCCCGACGTCAGGCGGCGATCCTGGCAGGTCACCGGCTCGGCGACCAACTCGCGGCCCTGCCCGCCGCCGGCGCGGGACAGCCAGCACGAGGGATCACCGCCATGCGCGCCGCGTGGCACAGCCAACCCGCGGAACGAGGTCTGGCTCGCCTTCATGACACCGGTAGCGGACCGGGGCCGATCACGCTGGCAGACATCTGTGCCGGCTACAACCTCGCCCTGCCCGCCGATATCCCTCTGGCTGGACCTGACCAGGCAACCTCACAAATCCTTCGGCAGCTCCTCATTTACGCGCTCGCGATCGCGCTGATCGCCGCGAGGAACGTGGACCGCTACCAGTGGCAGGCCCTCCACCCTGGTGCGGTGGTCGAGGCCGCCGCCTGGGACCAGCTCACCGACCTGCCACTGCGACTCCTATGACCGGCGCAGACGTCACGTCCGACCGGACCCGGCGCCCCGGTCCCGCGTACCGTCCCGCCGATCGCGGCGACCAACTGCTGGCCGCGGAAGGAACTCGCTGATGCTGCGTAACTGCCTGGTCGTCGCGGTCGAAGGCACCCATGCCTCGGGCAAGACCACGTTGACCCACGCGCTGGCCGCCTACTACCGGGAACATGGCGTACACGTCGCCTGCGTGCCCGAACCGGCCCGGAACAGCCCGTTCATCGAGGAGATCGTCGTGCACGGCCGCGGCGAGTTCGACCTGGAGACCGAGGTCGACCTGTTCGCCGCACAGCTATCCAGCCAGCTCCGCGTCGCCCGCCAACACACAATGATCATCTGTGACAAGACTGTAGCGAACGTCCTCGCCTACGCCTGGCTCGTCCTGCCCGGCGGCCCCAACGGGCCCCACGCCCCCGTGCTGCACGCCATGGAGACCTTCTGCCGGGCCTGGGCACACGTCTACGACGCGGTGTTCTACTGCTGCGACAAATTCGACCAGCGCCAGATCGGCGACCCCTACCGGTCGAAGGTCCTCGACATCCAACCCGCCGCCGACCGGTCGTGCGCAGTATCTGCGCCACCGTGGGACAGCGGATCTACGACATCCCGCCGAACATGTCCACCAGCCAACGGGTCGGCTGGATCGCCGAGCAGCTCACCGCTCTCGGCCTCGCCCCAACCGCCCGCTGACCTGCGTCGCTGGGAGACTGCCTACCATGGCATATACCAGTGTCATCGACGTCATGCTCCTGCTCGTCCGAGACGACACCGTTCTGCTGGCCTTGCGGTCCGGTACCGGTTTTGCGGACAACTGGTGGAATTGCCCGTCCGGCAAGATCGAAGACGGGGAGGACGCCGGCACCGCGCTGTGCCGCGAGGCCCACGAGGAGGTCGGCCTTCGTCTGGACCCGGTGTCGCTCAGCCTCGTCTCGACCGTGCGTTTCCGGAACGATCATGGGGAGGGGCGGCTGGGCTTGTTCTTTCTGCCGCAGCACTGGGACGGCGAGCCGGTCAACGCCGAACCGCACAAGTGTTCCCGCATCGACTGGTTCCCGATTGATGCGCTTCCTGATAACACCTATCCGTACACCCGGCTCGGCGTCGAGCTGTACGCGACAGGCCGGAACTTCGCCGTCCACGGGTGGAACCTCACCGGCAGCCAGCCGGGGCAAGTCAACGGCTGACGGACCGACATCGGGGCGATGATCTGCGGAGCGGGTGGCCGGCGCAGCGCGCAGACACCTGGCCACACGGCACGCGAGACCGCCACCGTGACAGCAGTAGCGTGGTATGACGCCGAAGCGACTCGGAGCTGACCATCCCGCGTGGCGCGAACATGAGGACGACCACCCCAGGCCGCGCAGCTGTGGCGCGCCCTCACCTAAGCAGCGGGCACTCGCTGGTCCACCCCCTGTAGGCACCCGGCGCCACGCGACCTGCTAGGCCATCCGGCGGCCACCGGCCCGCCGCCTCCGAGATGGCCGACGGCAGGGCGGGCGGTTACCTGTACCGGCCTCCCACCAGGAGGACCTGCCACCGATGATCCTGACTGCATGAGTTCGCGGCACGAAGAAACCGACCGCCCGTGAGCCCGTACTTGCTGGTCAGCGGCCCACCAACGCTCGAACGGTTCCTTCGTGCGCGGGGGAATGACCAGCCCCGCGACGACTGCGACCATGATCTCGAAGGCTCCCCGAGGTCGAGAGGTTGCGCAGCCGATGACGACCGAGCAGACGACCTCGGCGAGCCGGCCGGCCGGTTGGCTGGCTGCGCTTCCCGAACGCCGGCTTCTGCTTGATGTGTCGCTGTGGTCGGCGGATCTGGCCGCGCTCGGGGCGGAGCTCGATCGGACCAGTGGCGTCGCTGACCTGGTCCACTTTGACATCGCGGACGGGTACTTCGGGCCGGACCTGATGTTCTCCCCGGCGATGCTCGCGGCCTTGCGCGCTCGAACGACGGTCCCGTTCCACGCCCATGTGCTGGCGCGCCGGCCGATGGCGCTCATCGACGCAGCCGCCACGGCTGGCGCCGATCTGATCACGGTGCCTGCCGAGATCGAGGACGTCGCGCGTGCCCTGCATCGCATTCGCGAGAACGGTAAGGCGGCCGGTCTGGCGCTCGGCGTGGACACCCGCATCGTCGATGCCCGTCCCCACCTCGGCGCGATCGACGTGCTGGTCGTCGTCTGCACGCCTGGCTGCGCGCGGGACGCCGCGCTGACCATGGCCGCTCTGCGCCGCGTCCACGCCGCTCGACGACTCCTTGAGGCAACCGGACGCCAGCGCACGGTGCGCCTTCTGGCTGAGGGAGGGGTCGGCGCGCGCACCGTCGGGCCACTCCGGGTCGCCGGGGTTGACGGCCTGGTCACCGACCTGCCCGTCCTCAGCGACGACCCCGCGGGCATCGCCCACTGGCTTCGTAGCCAACACCCGGCGCGATCGCGCCCTGCGCCGAGACCGCCCCGGAACGGGCAGGGGTTCACGCGAAGGCTCACCTAGCGTGCCTGGACCACAGCGAAACGATCATCAAGCGGGCTGAGTCGACAAGGGGTATGGCACCAGTGGCGGAACAGGACAGGACGGTCGACGACTGGAACTTCCAGTCGGCGGTGCCGAAGGCGGCGGTGCCGAGGGAGTTGCGGACCGACATGCCGCACCTGGCCCGGATCTACGACTACTGGCTGGGGGGCAAGAACAACTACCCGGCGGACCGGGCTGTCGCCGAGGCCATGATCCGGACGGTGCCCGAGATCTGTGAGGGCGTGCGGGTGAACCGGGCGTTCCTGCGCAACGCGGTGCACTTCCTGGCAGCCGACTGCGGGATACGGCAGTTCCTCGATATCGGCACCGGGCTGCCGGCTGCCGACAACACCCATGAGGTCGCTCAGCGCGTCGCCGCGGATGCCCGCATCGTTTACGTGGACAACGACCCGCTGGTTTTGCTGCATGCCCGAGCGCTGCTGACCAGTACCCCTGAGGGTGTCACGGCCTACCTGGATGGCGACGTGCGCGACCCGGCGAGCATCCTCGAACAGGCCGCCGCGACGCTCGACCTGACCCAGCCGGTTGCCCTGATGCTCGTCGCGCTCATGCATGCGATCCCGGACGACCAGGACCCGTACGCCGCCGTGTGCGCGTTGCGCGAGGCCGTGGCGCCGGGTAGCTACCTGGTGCTGTCGCACCTCGGGCTCGACGTCTACCCGGAGAGGACCCACCTGAAGGCGGGCGTCGACCAGGTCAACGCCGCCGCCCCCGGCACCCTGTTTCCGCGGACCCGGGACCAGGTGGCCCGTTTCTTCGACGGCTGGGAGCTGATCGACCCCGGCCTCGTCCCCGCGCCGGCTTGGCGGATGACCAGTGAGTCTGTTTCCGCGATGTGGGCCGGCGTCGCCCGCAAGCCAGCCGCCTAGCTTCGGCGACCGCACCGTCCTAGCCTGCGGCGGGCGCGTGTGCTTCACCTCGGGTTGTCGGTGGCTGCCGCTAGCGTGCGCACCGACCATCGGCGCTCGCCCGGCTCCTGGAGGCTTCCGTGACCCGATCCGACCAGCCGTCCCACCACGGACTTGTCGCCGTGGAGGGCCTGCGCTGCACGGGGAAGACGACGCTGGCGACCGTGCTCGCCAGCCAGCTCGGCGCCACCGTCATCCCCGACGCGGCCGACCTCTCCTCGCCGCTGCCGTACCCACCGAGGACCCTCGGCGACGTCCGGTCCGGCCTTGACCACCTGTGCCAGGTGGAGCGGCAACGTGCCGAGGCCGCCCGCCGGGCGCGCACCGGCCTCGTGCTGTTCGACCGCGGCCCGCTGTCGCACATCGTCCACCAGCATGCCGTCGCGCAGTTCGGCGTTCCCGCCGACCCTGGCTACGCCGCGCAGACGTTCACCGCTGCGGCCAACGCGGGCATCACGCTGAGCCCTGGCCGCTACCTATATCTGCGGCTGCCCCACGCCGCGGTCGCCGCGCGGCAACGCCGGCGCGGGCCGGTGCACCCGCACCTCGTCGACCCCCGCTTCCTCACCGCCACCGATCGCGCCTTCCTGCGCTACCTGGACGCGCTGCCTGACGACCGGTGCCTGGTGCTCGACGCGGGCCTGCCCGTCGGCCACCTCGCCTCCACCGCCGCGGCCTTCCTCGCCACGGAACCGACCTCGCCGCCACCCGGCGCCTGGACACGCACGCTCGCCGCCCCCCAGGTCGTTCCGGCGCGTTCGTCCACGTCACCCCGAGCCGCCGCGGCCGGCAACGTTGAGACGAGACTGTGATTGTGTCCGAATCCCGTTCGGTCGACCGGAAGCTGCGGGCGGCGGCGCGTTTTGATCGACGCCGGTGAACCGTTCAGGTCGGCGTCCCCGTGCCAGTCTGCGCCCCAGGGTTTGTGGGTCCAGCTGGTCCGTACCGGCATCAGTGCCAGCTGGCTGGCGCTGTTCGGGACCTGGTTTGTCGGGACCATGGACGCGACATGTCGGCCGGCGGGTTCATCGTCCCAGGGACCGTGTTATCGGAGGTCCGGGAAGTTTCCCTCGGCGCGCTGTTGCAGGTCGCGCGGGCGATGGACGTCTATCCACGTGTCAAGGTCGGCTTTGCGCCAGATGCGTCCGAGTCCGGTCTCACCTGCTGGTTTCGGGAACGTGGGGCGTTTGGTGAGCTGGAAGCAGCGTGTTCGGGATCTGCCGAGCCGTTTCATCAGATAGCCGATGCCCACGAGGCTTCCGTCCTCGTGGACCTTGCCGTCGGAGTCGTTCACGGCAGCAACACTAGCTGTCTGAGGCATCACTGTCGAGTCCGTCAGTGTCTGAGGTAGCAGTCTCGGAGTCATCCGAGGGTGTGCTGTTCGGGATCCGAGGCGTCGGTCGATTCCGCGCGCCGGGCGGTAGGGCGTCACGTCGCCCGCGCGTGACCGTTGGCCTGGTGTGTCCTGGGTGGTCACGTACGCGGGCCGACTCCGTACCTGCCGTTGGTTGGCGGTGGAGATGGCTGCCGGCAGCTGGCTGTGGGAGTGATGCCGCCGGCTTCCCGCCCAAGGAATGGATGCGTCCCCTGGCTCGCGGGGATCACCCTGGATCGGTGTCGGGGCAGGCCGCTTCAGATCGTCCGCCCGCCGCCCGGCGGTTCGACAAGTGTGACCCTGGGTCGGTGCTCAGCGCGCACGGGTGTCGTTTTTTGGAGCGGTTTTTCTGGTGAGGATGCGGTGGAGGTAGGCGAGGTCGGGGTTGGTTTCGCCGTCCCAGGTGGGGTCGGCTTGTTCGGTGCGGAGGTAGGCGTGGTAGTCGGCGGTGAGGGCGAGTTGGTCGCCGGCGGTGTGGTGGGCGCGTAGGCGCAGCGCGAACAGCTCTGGGTGGGCGGGGAGGATTTCGAGGCCGCGGGTGGTGGCGTCGAGGGCGGCGGCCGGGTTGCCGGTTTCGAGGTGGAGGTCGGCGAGGAGGATGGCGGCGCGGACGGCGGTGGTGGTGAGGATGGAGCCGAGTTCGGCGTCGATCCATTCGTAGAGGGCCGGGGTGCCTGTGATCAGGTCGAGGGCGTCGGTGAGGACGGGGATCGCGGCTTTGGGGTGTGCGCGGTGGCGGCGGGCGTAGTCGAGGCGGTGGGTGAGCAGGTCGAGGTCGGTGGTGACGGCGGGGTGTAGGTGCAGGCGGGTCTGGCCGGTGGGGATCCAGGCGCGGGCGTGTCCGCCGGCGAGTTGGACGAGCAGGCGGCGGGCGCGGCCGAGCTGGTTGTTGACGGAGCGGGCGAGGAGTTTGTCGTCCGGCCAGATGGCGGTTTCGAGGTTGGTGCGGGTGCGGCCGGGGTGGGTGGCGAGCCAGGCGAGGATTTCGAGGGTGCGGCCGCGGGCGAGGTCGGGGGTGGGGTGGGTGCCTGCGCGGTTGGTGGCGTCCGCCGGCCCGTACAGGTGGATCATGATCTGCCAGTCGGGTTCGACGTAGGGCGGCGGCCCCATGGCTGTCTGGCTGTCCGGGGTCGCGGGTGTGTCGCCGCTGGCCGGGCGGGCTGGGGTGTGGCCGTTCAGCGTGCCGGCGGGTTCCGATGGGCTGGCAGGTAGGGACGCTTCGGGGGCGGGAGCGGCAGGGACCGGCAGGTCGGTGGTCGCCGCGGAGGTGGTCGAAGGTTCGTCGCCGGGCGGGTCGGCTGGCGCGGCCGTGGCTGGTGGGGTCCAGATCGGGAAGACCGTCGCGGACGCCGGGGTAGCTGTCGCCGCGGGTGCTGGAGGGCGCCATGTCGGGATGTCGGGGATCCAGCCAGTGTCGGCTCGGCTTCTTCCGCTGGCTGGTGTCCCGGGTGGCAGTGGCGGCAGTGGCCGGACGTCGGTGACTGGTGGGACGCCAGGCGTGGGGGATGGAGCTGGGGGTGCGGCCGGGATGGGTGGCCGGGCGACGTCGGCGAGGAGGGTGCACAGGGCGTCGAGTTCGGCGGCGGCGAGGGTGGGTGGGGTGAGGATCAGGCCGAGCGGGTCGAGCCGCCAGCGTGGCCCGCCTGTTCTTGTGCTCTCCTCGTCGCTGTGGCCGGCGGGGTGGCGGGGCTGGCGTCCGAACTCGTCGTCATCGTCGGGGTCGTCTTCGTCGAAGTCGTTGACGTCGGCGAGGTCGACGGTCCCGTTGGGTGTGAGGCGGTCCGGGTCGGCGTCGCCGTGGCTGTGCTGGTTGCCGTTGGTGGTGGCGAGGTTGGGTGGGGTGTCGGAGTGCAGGAGGGTGAGGCGCCAGGTGGAGGTGTGGCCGGGGGCGGCGGGTTGGAGGACGGCGAGGCCGGTGCCTCCGGCGCCGGCGAGGGTGGCGAGGTCGGCGAGCTGGTCGCTGTCGGTGTCGTTGGTGGGTGGGGTGGCGACCAGGGCGATGGTGGGGTCCCAGTTGTCGTCGGGGGCGGTGGCGCGGGCGGTGAAGGTGGTGGGTGCGGCGACGGTGGCGAGGTCGGTGCGTAGGCCGGTGGTTTCGCTGGTCGCGGTGGTGGTGAGGGTGGTGAGGTCGGGTGCCGGGTGGACGCGGTCTTCGGCGGCGAGGCCGGCTGGGTCGAGGCCGAAGGTGTGGATGGCGGGGGCCGCGGCGAGTGGGCTGAGCGCGAGGGTGGCGAGCAGGGCGCGGGCGAGGCCGACGAGGGCGGTGGGGTTGTTGTCGGTGGGGTTGAGGGTGAGGGTGCCGAGGGCTTCGAGGTCGGCGTAGACGGCGGCGCCGTCGGGTTGGGTGCCGAGTTGGGCGAGGGCGGGGCAGGGGGGTGGGGTGCCGGGGTCGACGGGTGGGAGGTCGGCGTCTGGGGGCAGGGTCCAGATCTGGCCGTGGGCGTCGGCGATCCACGGGTCGGGTGTGGCGGGTAGCGGGTCGCGGAGGTAGACGTCGAGGGTGCCGTCGGGCAGGGCGAGCACGACCTGAGGCGTCGGGCCGCCGAAGTCGTCGTGGGGGTCGGCGTGCAGGGCGGCCAGCGCGCGCAGGGCGTGCTCGAGGCGGCCGGTCGGGTCGGCTGGGGTGCTGGCGAGCAGCGCGGTGTGCAGGGCGGCGGCGTCGGGGTCGGGGGTTGGTGGGGTGGTGCTGGTGGTGGTCTGGTGGTCGCGGCGGCGTCGCCGGTGGGTGACGGCGACCAGGAGCGCGACCGCGAGCAGACCACCGGCGCCGATGCCGGCGATGAGCTGCCACGGCTCGACGGCGAGTCTGTCCTGGTCTTCGCGGCCTTCTGGTCCGGTGGTGACGGGCGTGGCGGTCGAGGTGGCCGCGCTGGGGGCCGGGGGCCCAGCGGCCGGGGGTGTCGAGTTGGCCGTCTGACCTGGGGGCAGTGAGGTGGCGAACGGGCTTGTCGACGGGTCGGCGGTCTGTGGGCTCGGTGGCGCAGCCGGCTCGCTGGTCGGCCCGGTGTCACCTGCCGACGGTGGGGCGGAGGTCGTGGGGTCGCCGGCTGGTGCGGGTAGGTCCGGGGCTGGCTGGGTGGGGCTGGTGTGGGGGCTGATGGTGGGTAGGTCGAGGACCATGCCGGGGTTGATCAGGTCCGGGTGGGTGAGGTGGCGGCCGGCGGGGTCGGTGGCGTCGCGGTTGGTGGTGAAGACGGTGTCGACGGCTGTGGGGAGTTGGGCGGGGGTGGCGGTGGGGTAGGCGTCGGCGGTGATGTCCCACAGGGTGTCGCCGGGTTGCACGATGTGGCTGGTGGCGGTGGGGACGAGCGTCGTCGGTGGGGCGGTGTCCTGGCCGGCGGCGCGACCGATGGTTCCGAGCACCGGGCCGGTCCCCGCGGGGTCGGCGGCTTGCTGGTCATCGGGGAGGTGGACCCAGCCGGTGGGGCTGGCCGTGGCGGTCGCGGCTGGGGCGGGGCCGGGGGTGTGAGTCGTGGCGGGGGTGGGGCTGGCGGTGGCGGCGCGGCTGGTGAGCAGTGTGATCACGACGCTGGCGGCGGCGACCCAGCGGGCGGTGCCGCGCCGGACGGCGTGGGGCGCGGGCGCGCCGCGCCGAGGAGCGGTTCGGATGCGCGCCGATCGAGATGCGCTGGCAGGCCCGGTGGTCGCCTGGGATGCGCCTGTCTGCCGACCTGGTACGGCGGGGGAGACAGCGGCCACGCGGTGGTAGGGCGTGGGCGTACCGATGTGTCTCCCGCGGGGTCCTGGCATGGCAGGTGCGACAGGCGGGCCGGTGGTGAAGCGGGACGCGGCGCGCTGGTGGCGGTGGGTGGCGGCGACGGCCTGGGTGATGATCTCCCAGAGGATGCAGAGGGTGAGCCAGGCCCACAGCAGCCAGGCGACGGCCGCGAGGGTGTTGGGGGCGACGTCGGGGTGGATGTAGCCGGCTTGGAGGAGGTTCCACCAGCGGTCGGGTTGCCAGGTGGTCGGGAGCGGGTTGGCGCGCCAGGTCCAGAGCAGCGCGGGGACGCCGGCGAGGAAGCCGAGGAGGGTGGTGAGCGCGAGCAGGCTGCGCAGGACCTCGCCCACGCCGGGTCGGGCTGGCTGTCTGCCGCGGCCGGGCGGCCCGAGACGGGACCCGTTCACCCGGCGGCGGGGTGCGGGTGAGGTGATCGGGGCCGGTGGGGCGGGTGGCCGGGGTGTGGGTGTGGGGGTGGCCCGGCGGGGCATCGGCGTCTCCCTGCGGGGATGGGCCCGGGCGGTGCGTCGCGTCGGAGCGTGGGCGCGTCGGCGTGGGTGGCGGCCGCGGGTGGGCGGGTCAGGGTTGGGTGGTGGCGCGGGCGGAGCGGGTCTGGGTGACGGTGGCGTGGCCTGGGCCGAGGGCGTCGAGGAGCTGGTAGTCGACGCGGGTCGTGACGGTGACGGTGACCGTGAGGCCGTCGATGGTGATCGCGGTGAGGGTGGCTTCGGGGTGGCGGGCGAGGTAGGTGCGCGCGTTGGCTTCGGCCTGGTCGGGGTCGAGGGTGGGGGTGCCGGTGCGCAGGCTGGTTTCGTCGAGGGCCTGGGCGCCGGCGCGGGCTGCGGCGGCGGCGAGGTCGGAGGCGTGGCCGGCGGCGTCGAGGGTGCGCCCGGCGTCGACGAGCAGGGCGGTGAGCAGGAGGACGCCGGCGAACAGGATGGTCATCGTGAGGCTGACCGTCCCCGCATCCCGGCGCCAGGCCGCCGGACACGGGCGGACCGTGCCGGTGGCGTCGGCCGGGTCTTGCCGCGCGGCGGCCGACATCAGGGGAGCGCTCATGGGGCGACGGGGAGGGTGAGGCCGCCGCGGTAGCGGTCGAGCACCGCGTCGCCGGTCGCGCGCAGCTGGCGGGTCAGGCCGAGGCCGGGGATCGGGCGGGTCTGGCAGCTGACGGTGACGGTGACCAGGCCGAGGTCGCCGGGTGTGGGGCCTGTGGTGGTGAGGCCGGTGTGGATGGTGATGTCGGTGCAGGTTCCGGTGGCGAGGTTCGCGCGGGCGGTGGTGTCGGCCAGGGAGACGGCCTGGTCGGGCGTGGTGGCGAGGGAGGCGGCGCGGGCGGCTTCGCGGGCGGCGCGGGCGACGTCGGTGCGGGCGCCGATGGTGGTGGCGGCGACGGCGAGGACGAGCAGGCCGAGGATCAGGATCGGCCAGGCCAGCGCCAGCTCGACCGAGAACGACCCACGGTCCGCCTCGGCGCCTTGTCGGTGTTCGCGTGGGCGGGTGGTCATCGGGCCTGGGCTTGGGGGAGGAAGCGGGCGGCGGGTCCGGTGGCGGTGCGGGTGACAGCGCCGCCGAGCAGGGCGTGGACGGTGACGGCGACGGTGACCGTGCCGGTGGTGGTGTCGCGGTCGATGCGGACGTCAACATCGGTGATGGCTCGGCTGGAACGGGCCAGCGCCGTGGCGACCTGGGTGGCGGCCGGGTCGGTGCCGTCAACGGACTGGGCAGTCTCAAGGGCGCGTCCGGCGGCGGTGGCGGCGGCCTGGGCGGCGAGCCAGCGCATCCCGAACACCAGGACCAGCGCGAACAGGGCGAGCACCGCGCCCATGACCAAGGCCAGTTCCACCGGGCTGGCGCCCCGGTCCTGGCCCTGGCCAGCGCGGCGGCGGCGCCGGGGACCGTCGTGGGTGAGTGGGGTCACTGGCAGGTGGTCGGGTCGGCGTTGGTGCAGATGTTGTTCGCGGTATCGAGCGCCTTCTGTCTGATCACGTAGATGACGGCCGCGGCGATGAGGACGAGGCCGACGGTGATGACCGCGGTGGCCAGGGCGTCGCCCCGGTCGCGACGCCCGGCGCGCGACCGGGCATCGACGGTGGCGATCCGGTCGGTGAGCCGGTCGGCGATCCGGTCGGTGAGGCGGGTCGGGAAGGTGGTGAGCCAGAGTGCGGTGAGGGTGAGGTGCGCGCCGAGTCGGCGCATGGGTCACTCTCCACTTCTCCTGCGAGGGGTAGGCAGGTCGGTGCGTCATCAGGGGGTGATCCCGGTGGCGGTCAGGACGGCGAGCAGGGGGTAGGTCAGGAACGCGACGAACGCGAGGGCGACCGCGGCGGCGGGTAGTTCGAGTTCGGCGTCGGCGGTCGCGGCCTCGGCGCGGGCGGCGGCGGCTTCGGTGGCGCGTAGGTGGGTGGCTTTGGATTCCATGGCGAGAACCGGCGAGGCGCCGCGAAGGGCCGAGGTGACGGTGAGCCGCAGCTCGCGCCACTCCGGCAGCGGGATCCGGGCGGCCAGCTGGTCGAGGCCGGCGTCGGGTGGCTGGCGGCGGGCGGCGGCCGTGTCGAGCGCCGCGCGGATCTGGGTGAAGGCCCAGCCGGTGCCGGCGTCGGCGGCCAGGCGCAGCGCGGCGTGCAGGGTGAGCCCGCCGGCGAGCAGGACACGGACCAGGTCGAGGTAGGCGGCGACCGCGAGCCGGGTCTCCTGCCGCCGCGCTTTCGCGACCGCCCGCACCGGCCGGTCCGCGACCAGCACCCCAACTGGAACCGCGAGCGTGACGAGCGCTGGGCCGCTGAGCGCCGGCACCGGCAGGCCGACGAGGGTGGTGCCGGCCGTGAGCAGTGCGGCGGCCAGGGCTGCGATGGTGGCGTGGGCGAGGCGGGTGGCAGTGTGCGTGACGGGGTCGCGGCCGGCGATGGCCAGGTCGTCGGTGAGCAGTAGTCGCCGTCCCCGGGCCGGGCCGGCGGCGCGGGTGATCTGGCCGGTGAGCCAGGCCGCGCCGGTCCGCGTCCACCGTCCTGGCTGGCCGGGTTGGCCGGGTTGGGTTGGTGGGGTGAGGGCGGTGCGCAGGGCCAGGTAGGCGCCGGTGGTGGCGGCGGCGCCGCACAGCCCGGTCAGCAGTCCTACGGCGGGTAGGTCGCTCATCGCGCGTCCCGTCCGAAGAAGTCGGGGACCGTGGGTGGGCGGGAGCGGCGCAGTAGCGCGCGCACGGCGGTGCCGACGAGCGCGAGGTCAGCGGCCAGCGCGAGCTGGCCGAGTGGGGTGCGGTACGGGGTGAGCAGGGCGGGCCAGGCGGCGAGCAGCCCTGCGGTGGTCAGCGCGAACAGGCCGAGCAGCAGGGCCATCGCGCGGCGGTGCCGGGCCCGGCCGGCGTGTAGGTCGCGCACGACGGCGACCCGGTGGCGGGTCGTCTCGACTTGGCTGGCCATCAGCCGTCCCAGCTCGCCCGCGCCGTGGCGGTAGGCCAGGGTCAGCGCGGCGACGACCTGGCCGACCGCGGGATGGCCGGCCTCGCGGTGAAACGCCGCCAGCGCCACCGGCAGCGCCTCCTGCGCCTCGAGCCGGCGGGCCAGCGCCGTCAGCGGAGCGGCCAGTGGTGGCGGGGGGAGTTGGCAGGAGGCGGCGACGGCGGCGCGCAGCGGCTGGCCGGCGTCGAGTTCCTGGCGGACGGTTTCGCACCAGGTCGCGACCGCCTCGCCGAGCTCGTTGACCGCCGGCACCGCCCGCACGCCACGGGCCTGCCGCGCCAGCCACACCACCCCCGCGGCGACCAGCGCGAGCACGGGCAGCCCGACCAGCGCCCCGACGACCAGCCCGGCGCCGGCGGCCGCCCCGACCGGGCCGACCGCGGCGGGCAGCGACCGCCACCGGCCGGCCGCCGCCCCGCCGCCGCTGGCATCTGGCCGCTGCGGAGAAGCCCGGCCCGGTGGCGGTGCGGCCGGCCAGGTCAGCCGGCCGGACGCGGACAGGGCCAGCAGCGCGGCCCCGACGCCGGCCGTGGCGCCGGCGGCGGCGAGCGCGAGGACCCGCAGTCCGCCGCTCACCAGCTACCACCGGTGGCCGCGGCCGGGCGGCGGGCGCGGAACTGGTCGGGGTCGGTGACCGTCGCGAGCTTCGCGGTCAGTGTTTCGGACAGGTCGAGTTCGGTGCGCACGGTCCGGCCGGCGCGGGGGTGCCAGCGCCACAGCTCGGCGGAGGTGACCGTGCCGGCCCGGTGCTCCCCGATCTCCCGGATGCTCGTGACCACCCGGCCCGCCGGTAGCTGCGCGACGTGGATGACCAGGTCGACCGTGGCCGCGATCGTCTCCAGGACCACCGCCTCGGGCACGGTGCGCGAACCGATCGCGGCGTAGGTGCGCAGCCGGGCGACGACGTCGACGGCACTGGGCGCGTGGATCGTGGCCGCGACGCCGTGGGCGATGCCCTGCCCCGCGGCCAGCAGCAGCGGCAACACGCCGCCGTCGGGGCGCAGCTCGCCGAGCAGGACCCGGCCCGGGGTCTGGCGGCGCAGGTCGGCGGTCAGGTAGCGCTCCATCGCGTACTCGCCGCGGCCGTCGACGTTGGCCTCGCGGGTTTCGAACTCGACGAGGTTGCGCCACCGGGTCCGGTCCAGGAACAGTTCGGCCTCGTCCTCGACGACCACGACCCGCTCCAACGCCCGGTCGGTCGGGGTGGCGTTCGCCCACGCCCGCAGCAGCGTCGTCTTGCCCGCCCCGGTCCCGCCGGAGATGACCAGGCCGAACGGGACCCGCAGTGCCGCGGTCGCGGCCAGCAGCGCCACCACGTCCGGCCCGCACATCCCCGTCCCGGCCAGGCCCATCAGGGTGTCCAGCGCCGGGGTGAACAGCCGGCAGTCCAGATGGGTCAGCGACGTCACCCGGCCCACCGCGTGCACACGCACCCCGTTCGGCAGCCGGAACCGGACCGACGGGTTGGCCTCGTCGAACCGCCGCCCGGCCAGCGCCGCCTGCCCGGCCGCCCACTCCCAAACCTCCTCGTCGCTGGCGAAGGGGGAGGCGGCTTCGAGCCGGGTGCCGCTGGCACGTTCGGTGCAGATCATGTTGACGGCGCCGTTGACCTCGACGTCGCTCCACCGGTGCGTCGCCGTCAACACCGGCCCCAACGGCCCGAGTTCCGCGCGGGCGGCCCGTGCCCGCCGGCGGATCACGTCCTCGACCGTTGGCGCGAGCGCCGGCCGGCCGTCGGCCGCGGCCTGCTGGCGGGCCGCGACGAGGACAGCGGTGATGGTCTCCTCGACGAGCGCGCCCCGCTCCGCGGCCCGCGTCGTCATCCCCGCGCGGCGGGCCTGCGTGAGCCGGGCATCGACCAGCTCCCCGATCCGGTGCACATAGTCGGCGACCAGCCCGTCGTCGATCACGGCGACCGGCGGCGGGTCCGGCCGCCGCCCTGCCCCTCGGTGCTCGCTGGCCGGCCCCGTCGATGTCGCCGTCCTCCAGTCCGCAGCGCCGTGCGACGCCGGTTCGGGACTGGTCGGGCGACGCGGTGGCGTCGACGGCGGGATTCCGCCCCGGCGGGCGGTGACCGTCGCCGGGGCGCTGGGACCGTGGACCCGCTGGCCGGCCGTGGCGCGGGCGTCATTGCTGGGGGAGCGGGGCGCGGCCATCACCGGCCACCCCCGACCGTGCCCGCCAACCCGTCGCCCGTGGCGGCCGCGCTGTTCGCCGCGCCGCCGCTGGTGGTCGGAGGCGTGGACTCCGCGCTGCCCGTACCGCCCGCGCCGGTGGAAGGGCCGCTCGTCGCCGTCGGGCCAGAGCCGGTCGGCGCGGTGGTCCCCGCCGTCGGTGGACCGGTGGTGAGGGCCGGCGCGGGGGAGGTGTCGCTGGTGGCGCCGAGGAGGCGGACTCCGGGGCTGAGCGCGGCCACGGTCGCGACCCGGGCCGCGAGCTCCGCCGGAACGGCCAGGTAGACGACCGTCTCGCCGGTCGAGGACGTGCCCGACGGGCGGCGGACCTCGGTCACCGTCACGGCGCGGGCCAGCGTCACCGCGGTCTTCGTCGCCGGGTCGACCCCGACGACGTCGACCCGCTCACCGGGGCGCAGCGCTGACGACGGCAACCCCGCCGGATCCACCGCCACGCCGAGCGTCAACGTCCCCGCCGGCCCCGCCACCGAACCCACCAGCTCCGGCGTCAGCAACGTCCCCGCCGGCAGGTCGACCAGCGCCTGCCGGCCGACCAGCGTGTCGCGCGCGATCGCGGCCGTCGCCAGTCGCACCGCGCCGCCGTCCGTGGCGACCCGCACCTGCGCCAGGTCGCCTGCCGTCACGACCTGTCCGCGCGCGACCGGGCGCGCGAGGGCCACGGCGTCCACCGTCTGCTGCCCGCCCGATCCCAGCCACAACGCCCCGCCCGCACCCAGCACCGCCAGCAGCAGCCCGGCCAGGACCCCACCCCAGCGGCGCGGCGCCCGCCCCGCGCTCGGCCCGGCGGGGGCGTCGAGGCGGTCGTCCAGGCCGGTGTCCTCCCACCGATCGGTGTAGGTCATCGCCCACCACCCGTGCGCGGCGCATCGATCCATAGGCGGTTCGCGGGTCGCCGTCCATCGGCGAGCTGAACGGTTGGCCGCGAGCTGGCTGGACGCTGGGCGGGCGGCGCGCTGGGGGCGGGCGGCGTCTTCGCGCGCCTGCGGACGGCGAGGGTGGGCCACGGGGTCAGGGCTGTGGTCATGAGCCGTTTCTCTCCAGGGCCTGGTACTCGCGCACGACGGCGTCGAACACGGTGGTGGTCATCAACGGGTCGAGAGCGCCGGACTGGCCGTCGCTCGCCGTCCAGGTGACCGACCAGCGAATCGACAACGACGCCGCCCAGGACCGGCCGTTCGCCGCGGCTGAGGAGGCGTCGCGGTAGGTGTAGGAACAGGCCGGCGCCACGGTCGGCGGCGCTGACGGGTCGAACGTCGAACCCGGTCCGGCGCAGGTGACCGGCGCGGCGCCGTCACCCGGGTCAAAGACCAACTCCACCGGGGTGGCCGTCACCGTCACCGACAAGCCCAGTGCCTCGGCCGTGCCCGTCACCGCGACCCACTGCCCCGCCGGAGCGGCGAACCACGTCGCCACGTTCACGACCAGCCCCCGGGTCAGGTCCGGCGAGAGCACCGGCTCGGGCAACGGCAGCCGACGGCGCACGTCGTCCACCGCGGAGGCCCGCACACTCGGCACATCGGCCAGGGCGAACCACTGCCAGCCGGTCACCGTGCCGTCCTCGCAGATCCGGGCGTAAAGCCGCGACGTCGACCCGTCCGGCTCCACCCGCTCGGCCTCATGCACCGAGCCGTCCTCGGGAACCACCTGCCCGATCGTGCCGGTCACCGCCGTACTCGGCCGCCACACACATGTCGGTGCGGGCCCGGCGGGGCTGTTTCCGCCGGCGGGCGTGGCTTCGTCGTCCTCTGCGGAGACCGACGCGAGTATCTGTTGACGGTCCTCATCAGACTCGACCTGGCCGTCAGCCTGAACACCTGTGCTGTCCCACCATCTGAGCGAGAGTGGGTCGTCGGCTGCGGCCGGTGGAGCCGCGGTCAGGACGGTGACAACGACGATTGCGGCACCGGTCATGGTCAGGAGGCGGCGGGCCGGGGCGGGCACCGGTTCTCGCCTTCCCAGCTTTCGACGACAGCGCCGCTGCTGATCTTCCAGTTGCCGGCGGGTTGCTCCACCCAGGTCGTGCGGGTACGTCCGCTGCCAGGAGTGTTCCGGACGAAGATCTCCTGGCCGTCGGGAGCTCGGTTGACTCCATCGATGACGGGGTCGCTGTCCCAGCTGCAGATTGTGGCGACCGCCTGTCCAGCCGGCGGCAGAGACTCGACGCTGATGTCCTCGATGACGTAGTAGGAGCCAGGGTCAGGACGGACGACGTAGCCGCGCTCGGCGAACCACGCGAGCCGGTCGCTGATGACGCCGCCGGCGGCGGAGTCGTCGGTGTAGATCGCGCGCAGGGCGGCGACGAGCGCCTGGTCGGAAGGGTTGGCCGCGGCGGCGCGGTAGGCGTCGAAGTACTGCTTCTGCGCTGCCGTGACGGCGGCACGGACCTCGGTCGTGGGGTCGGCCGGTGACGCCGTAGCCGTGCTGCCTGGCCCGCTCGAGGCCGGCTGGGGGTTGTCATCGTTGCCGGAGCTGCCGCAGGCGCTGGCGGTCAGGCACATGCCGAGCAGAACCGCCACCGTGGCGGTTCGCGCGCGGACGCGCGATGTCCTGTTGTGGAAATGCGATGGCCACATCTGGTCATTCGCTGTCCACATCGGGACGTTCCGTGTCCTGATGTGGACACGGCGGCCGTCGGCGGCATTCAGCGCGCGGCATTCTGGTCGCGGGCGGGCATGCACCAAGTCCTCCAACAAGCAGGTCCAGGACGCCTCGACACTGAAGCGCGGCAACGCCACCAGCCAGACCGCGAGAACAGCGAAACCCCAGGTCAACGCAGGTCACGCCCCAGAGCGACATGGCACCGCCCCACGACCGGACAGGGGCCGGCCGGCGAGGAACGGAGGCCTTGGTGGTTTCGCGCTGGCGGTGCGGACTAAGCCTTGGCGAAATGGTGGTATCACAGGAATAGGCGCGTGAATAGCCGTACCATGCGATCCTGTGGATAACTGGCGCCCGGTGTTGAGCACCGTCGGTTACCGCACTGGTGGACGTCTCGCGTCGCCCTCATCATGGGCGCACCAGCAGACCGTGTGACGGCTCCACCGTGTCGCCCACCCCTTCTGCTCCAGGGAGGTCACCGTGTTCGACGACGGGCTCTACCGCGTCGTGTCGCACGATGCCGGCACCGATGTCTGCGTGTTCTCTGATGCCGCCCCCGACGACACCAAGGCAGTCTGGCTGCGCATCGACGTACCCGGCGCCGACTCCACCTGGGCGCGCCTCGCGCCGGACGCCGCCACCGCCCTGGCCGACCTGCTGACCTGGCTGGCCCACAGCATCACTACACCCCGTAGCAATAGTGATTCACGTCACGTCAATGGCGGCGGGGGGTTCACCGGAGCTGACACCTCCGGTCTGACGGGTCTGCCGGCGACGCCGCCGCCCGGTTACGGCTATGCCCTGTCCGGTGTCTCGTTCCTCCCGCCCCCGACAGCCGAGATCGAGCCGGTCGACCCGGCCGTCCTCGAACACGCGCTCGACGCCATCGCCGCCGCCGAACGCGCGACCCACCGCCGCAGGACCCAGGCCGCCCGGCTCTACTGCCGCCAGGCCGCCCACGTCGTCCAGGCCGACTACCCCGACGCCTACACGATCATCATCACCATGGCCGACCAGCGCGGCCTGCCCGCCGGCCCCACCGACAGCACGCCGGCCAGCGACCCGCAGAAATACGGCGACATCGCGCACCCGGCGACCACCGCTGACGTCACCCACCCGTGCACCCTGGCCACGGCTGTCCCGCCGCGCCGGTTCGCGCTGCACACCGTGCTCGACACCGCGGGCCAGCCGATCGCCAAAGACACCGCGCCCACCCTCGACTTCGAACGCGTCGCCCACGACCTCGACCAACTGCTCACCGCCGCCCACGCGACCGGCGCCGCCCTGCCCGGCTGGGCCGGGCGCCGCGTCCTGCGGCTCGACCACCACGCCACCTGGTAGGCACGATGACCCTCGCCGCCCCCACCCCGACCGCGCATCGCTGGGAGCCCCCCGAGCCAACCGCCAAGCTGGCCGCGCTCCACCCGCCCCAGCAACCGGCAACCCCCGCCACCCCGCCGCCACATGACCCTCGCGACCCTGCCGCCGCGGCTCCACTCCATGCATCCGGCGGGGGGCGTGCGCCGCGTCGGCGCCGGTGGCCGGACGGGGACGGTTGGACACGGCTGGCCACCGTCGCCTCCGTGCTCGCCGTCGCCGGCATCGCCGCCACCGTCTCCTACCGCCATATGAGGGGCGTCGCCCTGGAGCACGGCGAGGACCCGATCGCCGCCGCGATCATCCCCATCTCCGTCGACGGTCTGATCGTCGCGGCCTCGCTGACGCTGCTCGCCGACAGCCGTGCCGGGCGGCGCCGCACCTGGCTGCCCTACACGCTGCTCGTCCTGGGTTCGGCGGCGAGCCTGGCCGCCAACGTCATGCACGCCGAACCAACGCTGGCCGCCAGGGTGATCGCGGCCTGGCCGCCGCTGGCGCTGATCGGTGCCTATGAGCTGCTCATGCGACAGATCCGCGCGACCACGCGCCCGTCCCATGCCGACAGTAACGCACCTCGCCGTGGTCATCGGCGTGGCCCGACGCCCGGCGACGCCGGGTCGGCGCGCCCTGCGCCGGTGGCGACCGACGGTGCGGCCGGCGCGGACGTCTGCCCGGTGGCGTCGTCGGCTAGCCCCGGGCAGGCGGGGGTCGAGGCGATGACCGGGCCCGCGCGCGGCGCGCCGGCCGGCTCGCTCACCAGTGCCGCCGATCCCACCGCCGTGCACCGGCCCGACGTCGCGTCGGCGCCTGCCAGGCAGGCGTGTCTCGCCGGAACCGGCGCCGGTGGACCGGGGGTTGAGCCGTCGCTGGACGTCGGCGCGGTCGGTCTCCCACGGCTGGCGCGTTCGCCCGGATCCGACGCCGAGTCGGTCTCCGGTCGGGAACCCGCGGTCGGGTGCGCCGCGTGGTCCACGCCGCCAGCCGCGGTGCCCGGGCAGCGTATCGAGCCCGATCCGGTGGGCGGCCGGGAACGGCCCGCGGCGTTGCGGCCGACCGACCTCGCCCAGCCGCGGGCAGCGCACGGCCAGCCAGGGACCTCGACCGATCTCCCCGGGGTGGACGCCCGGCGCCGTGCGGCCGGGCCTTCGGTACAGACTGGTCCGGCCAGGGCTGTCAGCAAGCGTTCCCGCCTGGCCGCTCTCGTGGCCGCGGTCGACCCTGAGGACCCTCGGTCCAACTACGCGCTCGCCCGTGACCTCGCCCCCACCGTCGGCCTGCACGAAGGCACCGCGCGCCGCTACGTCGCGAAGCTCCGGCAGACCACCCCGGCCTGATCACGAACGCCAGCGCGTAGACCCGGCCGGCCAGCCAGCCAGCCGGGCGGGGCGGTGCGCGCGAGGCGCCGCCGACCGCGCCCCGGTCGGGCGGCGGTACGGCGTTTCCGGCTGTCGCTGCCTCAGAGGCCGCGGCCGCGCGGGGCTGATCAGCGGCCTCCGAACTACGCGTCCGGCTGGTCGGGGCCGGTCTTCTACAGCAGGAACGGCGTTCCGAGGTTGACGCTTGCCTGGTGTGCCTGGTGTGCCTGGTCGTAGGCGTCGGCGGCGGCCGGGTCGCTGGGGCGGTCGCCGAGGGCACCGCGGATGGCGTCGGGGTCGTCAGGCTGGGCGGGGGTGCCGTGGGGCAGGCCGAGGTGGTGGTGGCGGTAGTGCTCGGCGCGGTAGGCCGCCGCGTCCCAGGCCGTGGCCTCCGGAGCCGAGGCGGGACGAGGGCCGAGCAGAGCGGTGAGGTAGGCGGCGGGTTCCGCCCTCGCCTGGTGGAGCGCGTGGGTGGTCTGGCGGTCGAGCGCGGCGTCGATGCGGATCCGTCGCGCCTCCCGCGCCGCCGCCGGCGCGTGGACCTGCGTGGCCGCGCGGCGCACGTCAGTGGTGCTCTCCAGCTTGTCGGGCTGGTCGCCGAGGGCGCGCCGTTCGACGAACAGCGCTCCGGTTGGCCAGGTGGTGAGGTGGTTGGTTTCGGCCAGGTCGAGCAGGCGGGTGACGTCGTTCCATTCCTGCTGGGCGGTGCGCGGGGCGGGCAGCTCGTAGTGGGCGCCGTCCAGGCTGGCGGCCGCGCACAGGTCGACGACGCGACGGGCGAGGACGGCTGCGCCGGCCTGTAGGTCGGTGAGGGGTTCGCGGACGAGGGCGGCGCGAAGGTGGTCGGGGTGGTGGCCGTGGTCGAGCAGGGCGTGCAGGCCGGCGATCGCGCGGGCGCGGGGGAGGGCTTCGCGGGGGCTGTGGAAGCGGGTCCGGGTCTGGCCGTCGGGCAGGGCGTTGGCCCAGGTGCGGGCGAGGTGGGTGGCCTGGTCGTGGTGGTGTAGCCAGGGGTCGTGGCGGCGGTCGTCGGGGGTGGCGCCGGGTGGTGGTCCGGGGTCGTGTGCCGGGGTGTCGGGTTGGTGGCGGGCGTGGTAGATCGCCAGCGCGGTGACGGTGTCGTCCCAGATGGCGCGGTCGGGTCCGGAGGCCGGGCGGGGGCCGATCCGTTCGACGAGTGCGGGTGGTGGGTGGGTGCGGGCGGTGGTGCGCACGGTGGCTTCGGTGGCGAGTTCGGCGCGGCGCAACAGGACCTGGCGCGGCAGGCCGGCGCTACCCGGCGCGGTAGTCGGCGCGTTCGGCGCGAACCGTGGCGCGCCGGGCGGCGCGAGGTCCGGCGCGCCCGGCGCGTCCGGGGCGGCGCGCGGCGCGAACGGCGCGAACGGCGCGTCCGACGCGGAAGGGGTGGTGGTCGAGGAGCCGGGGTCGCCGCCGGCGCGTTGCCTGCTCGACGGCGCATCCTGGGCCGGCGGCGCGTCCGGCGCGGGCTTCGGCGCGGACCTGGGCGCGTGCGGCGCGGGTGTGTTCCTCGGCGCGGTGGCGCCGGTCGCCGCCGGCGCGCGCCGCGGCGCGTCGGGAACGTCCGCGGCCAGGCGCAGGGCGGTGAGCTCGGCGAGGGTGTAGCGCTGACGAAGGATGTGGGCGGCGACGGCGGTGGGGTCGTGGTCGGTGGCGAGACGTTCGTTCCTGGTGCGGGTGAGGTGGTCGGCGAGCCGGTCGAGCGGGCTGTCGGGGTCGGGTCCGGCGGGCAGCCAGGTTTCGTCGTCGTCGCGGTGGGTGAGGTCGGCACGGCCCAGGACGTAGGCGTGGAGGTCGGTGCGGGCGCGGGAGAGCATGACGTAGGCGGCGGGGCGGGTGGTGTCGTCGGACAGGACCGCGCGGGCGGTGTCCATGGTGGCGCCCTGGGCTTTAGCGGCGGTGATCGCGTAGGCGTGGCCGAGGCCGCCGTCACGGCCGTCGTCGAACCGGTGGGTCAGGTACTTCCACGGGACACGGACGGTGCCCTTCTTCGGGAAGTACACCTCCAATGCCTGCTCATGGGCGTTGTCGGCGAGGTGGACGGCGGTGACGACGCCGACGGTGCCGGTGCGGATGTAGGCCGACGCGGGCCGACCGGCGGGGACGAGGGTGTGGCCGGCCTGGGTGAGGGTGATGACCTCGTCGCCGACCTGGAAGTCCCGGCCGGCGGCGTGCAGGACGGGTCCGGTCAGGGTGCCGTCGGCGGCCAGCAGGCGACGGGCGGCGGTGTTCAGTGTTTCGACGTCGTGGTGGCGTTCGGCCATCATCTGAACTCCCACCGGCCGGGCCGGCAGGCCGGCCGCCACGGCGGGCCGCGCGCGAACGGCCTCGTCCGTTGTCTCCTCGCCCGGCGCGCTCCCGGATGCCCCGACGGCGCGGCGGCCAGGTGGCGCTCCGCGCGCCGGCTCCGTGCCGGCCGGCCCGGTCGGTTGGGCGGCGGGCGGCGCGGTCGCGGCCCTTGGCGCGCCAGGCGCGGCGCGGTCCGGCGCGGGCGGCGCGTCGCTCGGCGCGGGTGGGTC
>NZ_JADWYU010000155.1 GCF_016786325.1 Frankia nepalensis
CCGGGTGCGACCGCGGCGGGTGCGCCGGGGTGGGGGCGCTCGACCCGCGGACGCGGGCGGCTGGCCCGAGGACCTGGCCAGCCGCCGGGTCGGTCGTGGACTCGTTCAGTCCCCGATCGGGGTGGAGCCCAGCACCTCGAACTCCGTGGGCTGGCCCTTGTCGTCCAGTGTCGCCGACAGGCCGCCCCGCACGCAGACCGCGGGATTCTCCGGGTCGGCCTTACCGTTGCACCGGAACTTCATACCGGCGGCGCCCGGCAGCTCCTTTTCCGGCATCGCCTTGATGGTCGCGATGATGGTCTCCGGAGTGATGTCCCCGGAAATATCCTCGAGGGCCGCCGCTAGGCCGGCGAGTGTCATGTACATGCCCCTGCCGATGACCGCGCCAGCGGCGTCGATACCGTCGCTGTAGGTTTCGAGCACCGCGTCGTAGAGCACCGTGGACGGATCGGTCCCGCCGTTCGGCACGGTGGCCGCGACGACCATCCCGTCGAGCACCTCGGCGGGCACGGCGGTACGGGTCGAGTCGGTGACGCACTGGGAGATCGCGCTGATCGCGCCGTCATACCCGACGGCGTTCAGCCCGTTGAACGCGCTGATGCAGAAGGAGTCGTTGCCGAGGACGAACACGAGCCCGGGGTCCCCGTTGACGACGTTCTGCATCTGCGGCGCCATGTCCGCGGTGCCCGGGGGCACGGTCACGAGCTGGTAGTCGAGGCCAGCCTCGGCGAACGCCCCGGGCGCGACCTCCTGGGCGTTGTGCAGCGCGGCGGGCACGTCGATCACCACCGAGGTCACCTTGGTGACGCCCAGCTTCTTGGCGAGGCTGATCGGCAGCTGGAGCGTGGAGTACGTCGGGTCTCCGAGGGTGAACGTCGACTCGCTGTCGGTGAGAATCGCCGGGCTGCCGGCACCGTAGAACATCGCCGGCAGATTCGCGTCCGCCAACGGCTGCCACACGCTGTCCGCGACCCCCGACTCGCCGATGACGACCGCGGCGACACCGGCCTGGACCATCTGGTTCCCGCAGTCGGCACCCTTCGATGGGTCCGCCTGCGTCTCACATGTGACCAGCTCGATCGGGCGGCCGCCGATCCCGGAACGCCGCTCGTTGAGATATGCGGTGGTGGCGGCGGCGACGTCGAACTGGACGGAGGCGTCGAAGGCGGCGGTCGCGCCGTCCGAGATGACTCCGACCTTCACGGGATCTCCGGCCGCCGCCGCCACCGGACCGAGCACGCCGGCGTTCGCCGTGGTGCCCGCCGGCTCGGGGGCGTCGTCGTCCGACCCGCACGCCGCCCCGAACACCACCAGGGCCAGCGACGCGGCTAACAGCGCCCCCAGTGGGCGTCCTGGCCGAACACTCGCCAGTCGCCCGGGCGAACCCACCATTTTCCGCATGTCCACGCTCCTTGTGGTCGTCACGCCTCATGGCGCAGGCAGCCGGTCGGGCCGCCGATCGTCGAGGAAGGAGCAGAAAGCATCGTCATACGTCCATCAGACGGTGCCCCGCTCACAATGGCTGGAAATAGGCGACCTGTTCGCCGCCGCTCGGGACAGTCCGCGAACAACGGCGCCCGTACCGCTCCCCGGCGGCCTTCACCCTGCCCTGTGGCAGTGACAGGGTCAGCCGGCGGTTTCAGAAGAAATGCCGAACGCGGCGGCGAGCACCGCGGTCGCCTCCCGGTTCTCCCGCCGGCTGACGGCCGCCTGCGCCGCGATTCCCGAGCCGTGGAAGGTTCCGGGGAACAGGTGCAGCTCGACCGGCACCTCGGCGGCGAGCAGTGCCTGGGCGTAGGCGATTCCCTCGTCGCGCAGCGGGTCGAACTCCATCACCGAGATGTAGGCGGGCGGCAGGCCGGCCAGGTCGGTCGCCCGGGCCGGCGCCGCGTAGGGCGAGACGTCCGGCGTGCCGGGGACACCCTCGCCGAGGTAGTAGTTCCAGCTGAGGACCGCGTTGGGACGGTTCCACATCGGGGTGTCGACGAACCGGCGCATGCTTGGGGTGTCCAGCCGGTCGTCGATCTCGGGGACGCCGAGGAACTGGAAGCAGAGCGGCGGGCCACCGCGGTCGCGGGCGAGCAGCGCCAGCCCGGCCGCGAGGCCGGCGCCGGCGCTGATCCCGCGGACCGCGACCCGGGTCGGGTCGACGCCCAGGTCGGCGGTGTTCTTCGCCAGCCATTCCAGGGCGGCGTAGCAGTCCTCCAGTGGGGCTGGAAACGGGTGTTCCGGGGCCAGCCGGTAGTCGACCGACACCACGACCACGCCGAGGGCACGCACCAGGTCCAGGCAGACCCCCTCGTCGATACTGACATCGCCGATCACGAAGCCTCCGCCATGGAGGTTGAGCAGGGCGGCGGTGGGCTCGGTCGGTGTCCCCTGGTCCGGATGCGCCGGCCGGTAGACCCGGACGGGGACCTCCGGAGCGCCCGGCGGCCCGGGAACACACACGTCCCGCGCATCGACCCCGGTGGTGTCGAACTGCATGCTCTTCTTGAACTCGGCCAGCAAGGCGCGAAACGAGGCCAGGTCGGCGAAGTCCGGCACGGGCAGCATCTGGATCACGGCTGCCAGCTCGGGATCGAATCGGTAGGTCATCGCGGGTCTCCTCAGCTGTGGCTGGAAGTACTCTTCCGAACGCCCATGTTTCGGTCACCCGCCAGTCGTCGGACGTTCACGGGCCAGCGCCCGCCATCTGGCGACGGGACCCGCGCATGGGTCCCGCCTGTCCGCCGGTCGGCACGCGCGGCGACGTCGGGGCGGCCTGCCGCCCCGGTGCCGCCATCGTCCGGGTGTGGCGGCGGCACCGGGAGACGCCGTAACCTCCTGGTGTGCGAGCGGCTGCCGGGGCGAGCGGCGGCGGGACGCGATGAAGGGCTTGCTGCTGCGGCTGTCCGCGCTCGACGCGGACGCGGAGAGCGCGGTTCGGGTGATCGCGTACTTCGACGCGCTGGTGGCCGCTCGGGCGGACGCGGCCTCCCTGGTCCGCGCTACCGCGGCGCTCGCCGAGTGCGGCGCCGGGCTGGCGACACCGGACACCGGCCGGGTGCGGTACAGCGAGGACGGTATGCCCCGCTCGGCGGACGGATCCACCGAGCCCAAGCACGTATCCGGGTGGATGAGCCTGGGCGGCGGCGGCCGGGTGTGGCTGGAGCGGCCCGGCCCGCCTCGCCCGTTGGACGAGCTCGTTCTGGAACGCATGGCGATCGCCGCGCAGGCCATCAATACGAGGGCTCGCCCGTCGCTGCACATCGCCGACCCGGCTCTGGTGGAACTGGTCCTCTCGGACCGGGAGTCGGCCGAGGACCGGGCGCGCGCGCTGCGTCTGCTGGGACTGCTGCCCGACGTGACGGTGCGGGCGATGGCGATCTCCCTGCCGGCCGGGATGGACGTCGGGGTTCAGGCGGTCGCCCTGATGGCCCGGGGCCGGCTCGGGCGACGTACCGTCCGGGTAGCGGTCCTGGGCCGGATGGCGGCGGTGCTCCTCCAGGACCGGACCGCGGCGGCGAGCCCGTCCGGCGACCTGCGCGTCGCGCTCGCCGAACGCCTGTCCGGGCGGACGAGCACGACCGCGGACGACCAGCCGGCCGAGACCTCGGCCGGCGGACAGCAGGTGAGCGCGGGCTTCGACTGGTCGACCGGTCCCTGGGACGGCGCCGCGCAGCCGCGGGTCGGAATCGGCGGGCCGGTCGACGGGCTCGACGCCCGGCATTCCTGGCGGCAGGCGTGCCTCGCGCTGCGGTTCGCCGCCCCGGGCTCCGCCGACTCGCTGGTCGTCGACTACTCGGAACTCGGCTCGGTCGCGCTGCTCGCCGACGTCCCAGTCGACCGGCTGCGGTCCAATCCGGACGTCCGCGCGCTCGACGGTCTCGCCCAGGCGCCGTCCGGCGCCGCCGACATCGCCGTCCTCGAGGCTTACTGCCAGGCGAACTCGTTACGGCAGGCGGCCGCCGTGCTGCACCTGCATCACAGTTCCGTCGCCGCCAGGGTGGCGCATCTGGAGGACGTCCTCGGATGGCGCCTCGATGAACCCGAGGGGCGCTTCCGCGCCCGCCTGGCACTCCTGGCTCGCCGCCTCGCGACCGCGCTCTAGGGCGACCTGAAAAACCGCTTCGGCCGGAAACCGGATCGGCCTGAGCGACGGTCTCCGGTTGGCTACGATCACTCTGCGACCTGCGGGGGTGGTCTCTTTCTGTCGGTGGACCGGCCGGGATCCCGCGCAGTCTGGTGATCCCACCTAGTCGCCCGTCACCGCCCCGGAGTCCTGATGACCGTCCCCTCGCCCGCCGCGCCCGCCGTCGATTCCCTCCCTCTCGCGCCCGGTTCCTGGAAGCTGGACCCGAAGTCCTCCAGCGTCACCTTCCAGGTTCGTTATCTCGGCGTCAGCAACTTCCGTGGCCGGTTCGACGAGTTCGACGCGGCGCTGGCGGTCGGCGCGACGTTGGACTCGGTGTCCGTCACGGCGTCGATCGAGATGACGTCGATCAACACCGCTTTCGCCGACCGCGACGCCCACCTCCATCACGCCGACTTCCTCAACGCGGTGGGCGAGCCGCGGATCATCTTCGTCTCGACGTCGGTGACCGAGGGGCCGGAGGGTTACGAGGCCACCGGCGACCTGACGATGAACGGGGTTACCAGGCCGGTGGTGCTGGCCGTCGAGTACTTCGGCTCCGAGACGCACCCGATGGACGGCAGCCTCCGCGCGGGCTTCGCGGCCAGCGCCGTGATCCTGCGCAGCGAGTTCGGAATCGGCTTCAACATTCCGATCGGCGTCGACAAGCTTGCCCTCGCGGACAAGGTGAAGGTGGAGCTCGACCTGCAGTTCGTGGCTCCCACCGCTTCCTGAACCGCTCGCGCCGCGCCAGGAGGGGCCCCGCAAGTACCTCAGCCAACGGACAGCCGGCCTCCGGGCCGGACGCCGCGATGCTGGCGGTGTTCCGCGTAGTGGTGACGCTCGCCGCGACCGGGACGGCTGCCGTTCCGTCGGGTTCCGCCGGCCGCGGAGGAGACCTGCCGCGTGCTTGGCCGCCGGACTCAGTGGTCGGACTCAGCCGTCGGACGCGGCGGGCTGGGTGGGCGCGGCCGGCTGGGGACCGTTGGCACCCGTGGTGCCGGGCGGGACGTAGCCGACGCCGGCGAGCAGCCTCGAGCGGCGGCGGCCCTGGGCCGGCCGCGCGGGGCGGCGGTCGACCGGCGCCGGCTCCCGTGGTGTCACACCGGCCACGATGCCCTCGGCCATGCCGTACAGCAGCGGCAGCGCGCCCGCGACCACCCCGCCGGTGCGGTTGATGTGGTCGAGGCCTGGATCGATCAGTTTGGCGTTGGTGAGGACCTTGACCGCGAGGTCGCGGCATTCCTCCAGGTTGGAGGCGATGCGGGTCAGCTGCCCGCCGACGACGAACAGGTAGCCCGCCAGCACGCCGATGAGCAGGACGATGACGATCACCGAGAGGGCGACCATGGCTCAGCTCCTCACCTTCGCCAGGACCCGTCCGAGGAACAGGTGGTGCTCCAGGCCCTCGGCGAGCACCGCCTCGACCTGCTCGGCCGTCCGCTCGATCAGCGCGGTGTCCGCCGTGTTCGCGGCGGCCGCCTCGAGATGACCCTTGATCGAGACCACGCGCCGGTCGATCACGCGCACCAGCAGCACGAGGATCGTGAGCAGGGCCGCGACCACGAGGACGATCGCGAAACCGCCGATGATCGCTCCCCACCACAGGCCCCGCTGCGTCGAGGTGAGCGCCAGCACCGTTGTGCCCACGTCAGCTGTGTCCACGTCAGCCTCCCAGCCGTTCGCGCCCGCGCTTCAGGCCGGCGACGATGACCTGCGCGTGGTCGATCGTCGTGTTCAGCTGGCCGAGCGCCGCCGTGTTCTCGGCGGCCTTCGCCAGCGACTCGTCGATCCGCGCGGCCTCGGCACCGATGCGGCGCGCCAGCACCAGGATCGGGACGACCAGGGCGACCACGACCAGCACGACAACGCCCGTGATCACATAGCCGGTCACCCAGCCGGCGATGCCGGTGTCCACGGCCTCCACCGCGAGCACGCTGTTCACGCCTTCACCGCCTTATCTGCCGAGTCGGGCGGGTGAGCTCGTACATCCGCATGCTCCCTCTGTCGCCGGCGCGGCCGAGGGCGCGAAGAAATCTCACGTCCGCGCCTCCCATTGGCTAGATCTGTTCGCAGAAGTCGCGGACGGGCTTGAGACTGGCGTTCACGGACGGCACCACGGTCGGGACCGGGCTGGTCCGGTCGGCCACGACCCGCACGCCGAGCGCCACCGACCCGAGGGTCCGCCGGATCGCCTTCAGGTGGAAGGCGACCCGGAACAGTCCCAGGGCGGCGGCGACGACGATCAGCGCGGTGATCGCGAGGGTCATCCAGGCGACGGCTGGCACCTTCTCCTCCTCCTGTTCGTCAGCCGCGCGGCCTCAGCCGAGCAGCTTCGCGACCGACCCGCCGTAGCGGGCCGCGCCGACCGCGATGTCGTGGACGGTTTGGTCGGTCGTCGCCAGCGACGACGGGGTGCGCTCCAGCGTGGCGGCGAGCGCGCCACCGCCGGCGAGAATGTCGTCCGAGGCGGCGCGGATCCGCTCCAGCGCGGCGAGTACCCGGTTCAGGAGCGCCACGAGTACCGGGACGACCACCACAAGCAGCACGATGTTGCCAATCCACCACAGCGTCACGGCGATCGGTCCTCCTACCGTTTTCTCGGGGGGCAACGGGGCGCGAAAGACGATTCCGCGTTCCCTTTGGCCCTCAGCCTGCGTTCGGCGCGGTGTACGGGACGAAAAAGCGGCGAAACACGCGGGTCAGCGCCATGCGCAGCGCGCGCAGGCCGATCGCCAGACCGCTCGCCGGTTTCACCCCGGCGACCGCGCTGAGGTCAAGACCTCGTTCGATGGCGTCGACGCGGCCCCGCATGTTGGTCGCGAAGTCACGCAGGAGCACGGCGGTCACGTCGGCGACCATGCCGCGGCCGTACTGCGCGGCGGCACCGGACAGCTGCAGGTCCATGTCCACGTCGACTTTGGTTCCGGCGCCCAGCGGGGCGAGCCTGGCGGTCATCCGCATCGCGGCGTTGCCGCGGCCCTTCTCGTCCGCGCCGGCCGCGTCGACGACCATCCGCCGCCCGGCCGCGTCGCGCTCCAGGATCGAGGCGGTGCCGGCGAAACTCAGCCGCACCGGGCCCATCCGGATCAGCACGTTGCCGGCGTACCTGTCGTCCCCGAGGTCCTGGGTGAGTTCCGCGCCCGGCAGGCAGGCCGCGACGCCCGGGACATCCTGGAAGAACGCCCAGATCCTGTCGAGCGGCTCGGAGACCTCGAAATCCTGCTTGATCAACACTATGCCTCCCTGTGCGCCCCGCGGGCGCCGGCCGCCGCGTCGACGGGCAGGTACGCGGACGGGTCCTTCTCGAACCTCGAGCGGCAGCCGGCGCAGCAGAAGTAGTAGGTGGTGCCCGCGTGCTCGAACGGATGGCCGCTCGCGGCCGCGGCCACCGTCATCCCGCAGACCGGGTCGACCACCTCCACGGCACCGGCCATCGGCAGGAGGGCTCGCCCCCGCGGGTGCCCCTCCGGCCGTGGGAGAGCCAGCTCGCCGGCGGCGCGCCGCCGGACGAGCTCGGCGAGCACCGAGACCGCGATCTCGCGGTGCGTGGTGTGGCCGAGGTCGAGGCCGACCGGGACGTGCACCGCCTCGAGCAGGTCGCGCGCCACTCCCCGCTCGGCGAGGTAGCCGAGCACCGACGCGCCCCGGCGGCGGGAGGCCACCAGCCCGACGTACGCGGGGGCCGCGGCGACCGCGGTCGCGAGTGCCTCCTCGTCCCCGTGCCCCTGGGTGGCGACGATGACGACGCCGCGCCGGTCGACGTCGGCCGAGGTGAAGTGCTCCACCGCCACCAGCTCGGCGCGCCAGCCCAGCGCCTTGCCGAGATCGACGAGGGTCCTGGCCATCGGGGACCGGCCGACGACGACCAGGCTGGGCACCGGGATGACCGGCTCGATGTAGATCTCCAGGGCGCCCTCGCTCTGGCAGGCGATCGGCGTGACCTCGATGCCGTCAGGGATGGCCCCGCCGAACTGCTCCGGGCCGCCCAGCAGCAGCAGTCTCGGCGCGCCCTCGGCGATCACGTCCCGGGCCGCGCGGATCACGGCCGGCTCGGCGCAGGCGCCGCCGATCCAGCCGGACAGCTGGCCGTCGGCCGTGATGATGGCCCGCGAGCCCTGCTGCCCCGAGGAGGGCGCGTGGCGCCAGACGACGGTGGCCAGCGCGAACTGTTCGCCGCGCGCCGCCAGCTCGCCGGCGCGGCCGAGGACCTCCCAGCCCTCGACCACCGCGTCGGGGACGCGGGTGTCCGCTGGCCCAGGCTCGGGCTGGTGCCCGTCCCCGGACATCATCAGTCGACCTTCACCGGAGGAGCCCCGGAGACGTCGTGACGCTGGCTGATCGCCTCGTACACCCGGTCCGGCAGCAACGGCATGTCCACGTTGCGCACGCCATACGGCTTGATCGCGTCCATGACGGCGTTGACGAAGGCGGCCGGGCCGCCGACGGTGGCGCACTCGCCGACGCCCTTGGCGCCGAGCGGGTGGTGCGGGCAGGGCGTGACGACCTCGTGCAGCTCGAAGCCGGGGGTCTCCCAGGCGGTCGGCAGCAGGTAGTCCAGGTAGTTCGAGCCGATGCAGTTGCCCGCGGCGTCGAAGGTGATGAACTGCACGCAGGCCATGGCGTAGGCCTCGGTGAGGCCGCCCATGATCTGCCCCTCGACGACCATCGGGTTGATGCGCACGCCGCAGTCGTCCACGCCGACCACGTTCAGCACGTCCCAGACGCCGGTCTCGGGGTCGACCTCGACGGTGACGACGTAGCAGGCGAACGGCCAGGTGAGGTTCGGCGGATCGTAGTAGGCACTGGCCTCGAGGCCCGGCTCCAGGCCGTCGGGCATGTTGGCGTAGGCGGCCATCGCGCATTCCTGGATGGTGGCGCCGCGGTCCGGGGCGCTTCGGACGTAGAAGCGCCCGAGCTCCCACTCGACGTCCTCCTCGGAGACCTCCAGCAGGTGCGCCGCCAGCTTGCGGGCCTTGGCGCGTACCTTGCGGGCGGCCATGGAGACCGCGGCGCCGGCCACCGGGGTCGAGCGCGAGGCGTAGGTGCCCATCCCGAACGGGGCGGTGTCGGTGTCACCCTCCTCGACCACGACGTCGTCGGCGGGGATGCCGAGCTCGTGGGCGACGATCTGCGCCCAGGTCGTCTCGTGCCCCTGGCCCTGGGTCCTGGCGCCGGTGCGCAGGATCGCGCGGCCGGTGAGGTGAACCCGCAGCTCGGCCGAGTCGAACATCTTGATGCCGAGGATGTCGTACTCGCGGCTGTTGCCGGCGCCGAGCGGCTCGGTCATCGTCGAGATGCCAAGCCCCAGCAGCCGGCCCTGTTCGCGGGCCTCTTCCTGCTGCTTTCGGAAGTCGGCGTACCCGATCGCCTCCAGCGCGACGTCCAGGCACCTGCCGTACTGCCCGGAGTCGGTGAGGAAGCCGAACGCGGTGCGGTGTGGGAAGTCCTCGTCCCGGACGAGGTTGACGCGGCGGAACTCGGCCTGGTCCATGCCGAGGTCGTCGGCCGCCGCCTGGATCATCCGCTCCTGGAAGTACATCGCCTCGGTGACCCGGAACGAGCACCGGTAGGCGACGCCGCCGGGCGCCTTGTTCGTGTAGACGCCGGTCGCGGTCAGGTGCGCGTGGGGGACGTCGTAGCAGGCGAACGCCGAGTGCATCAGGCCGATCTTGAACTTGGACGGCTGCGCGTCGCCGAAGAAGGCGCCGTGGTCGGAGGTGGTGTGCATCCGGACGGCGAGGATCCTGCCGTCTCGCCGCAGCGCCAGCTCGCCGTCGAGGTAGACGTCGCGGCCGAAGCCGGTCGAGATGAGGTTGCCGGTCTTGTCCTCGATCCACTTCACCGGCCGCTCGGTGAGGATCGAGGCCAGGATGGACATCACGTAGCCGGGGTAGATCGGCACCTTGTTGCCGAAGCCGCCGCCGATGTCCGGGCTGATGATCCGGATCATGTGCTCGGGCAGCTCGGCGACCATCGCCACCGCCGCGCGGACGATGTGCGGCGCCTGGCTGGTCATGTAGACGGTGAGCTTGCCGGTGGCCCGGTCGAAGTCGGCGATCGAGCCGCAGCACTCGATGGGCGACGGGTGCGAGCGCGGATAGTGCATCGAGATCCTGGAGACGACGTCCGCCTCGGCGAAGGCCCGCTCGGTGCTCGCCTTGTCGCCCACCTGCCAGTGGAAGGCGACGTTGTCGACCTGGTTCTCCTTGTCATCCCGGATCAGCGGCGCGTCGGGGGCCATGGCCTGCTCCGGATTGACGATCACCGGCAACGGCTCGTAGTCGACCACGATCGCCTCGCAGGCGTCCTTGGCGACGTACGGGTCGTCGGCCACCACACAGGCGACCTCCTGGCCCTGGAAGCGCACCTTGTCGGTGGCCAGCACCGCCTGCGTGTCATAGGACAGCGTCGGCATCCACGCCAGGTTTCGGGTGGCCATCATCTCGCCGGTGAGTACCAGCCGGACGCCGGGGATGTTCCAGGCCTTGGAGGTGTCGATCGCCCTGATCCGCGCGTGGGCGACCGGGCTACGCAAGATCTCCATATGCAGCATGCCGGGCAGCGTGATGTCGTCGATGTAGTTGCCCTTGCCGCGAATGAAGCGGTTGTCCTCGACCCGACGGCGGCTCGCGCCCAGGCCGCCGATCTTGATCTCGTCGAGCGCCTGCGTCATGGCCGGCCCTCCTTCTGGGAGGCGCTCGCGGACGGCGAGCCTTCCCCTTTGTCACGCCGAAGGCCGCGCGGCGTCCGGTCGCTGGAAGTGAGCGGGAAGAGGATCACCGAGTGGCGAACCACCCGGGGGCGCATCAGGCGGCCCCGTCGTGGGTCGGCTCCTCACCGCGCAGCTTCGCGGCGGCCCAGAGCACGGCCTTGACGATGTTCTGGTAACCGGTGCAGCGGCACAGGTTGCCCGACAGCGCCCACCGGATGTCCTCCTCCGTGGGGTTCGGGTTCGCCTTCAGCAGGGCCGTGGCCGCCATCATCATTCCGGGCGTGCAGAACCCGCACTGCAGCCCGTGCTCGTCCTTGAAGCCCTCCTGCACGGGGGAGAGCTCGCTCATCGACGACAGGCCCTCCACTGTGGTCACCTCGTGGCCGTCGGCCTGCACGGCGAGCATCGTGCAGCTCTTGATTGGCTCTCCGTCGAACAGCACCGTGCACGCGCCACAGTTGGTGGTGTCACAGCCCGTGTGTGTGCCGGTGAGCCGCAGGCCCTGCCGGAGCAGGTGCGCCAGCAGCAGCCGCGGCTCCACCTCGGCGACGCGACGCTGACCGTTGACCGTGATCGCCACCCGCCGGGTCGGGACCTCGGCCGCCGCGGGATCCTCGACGATCTCCTCGAACAGTGGGCTCATCCTTCAGGCCGCCCTCTCCGCCGCGCCGGCGATGTCCCGCAGGATCCGGACCACGAAGGTGCGGATCACGTGCCGCTTGTACTCGACGCTGCCCCGGTGGTCGCGGCGCGGCTGCGCGGCCTGGGCGGCGAGGTCACCCGCCCGCTCGATCGCCGCGGCGGTCAGTGCCTGCCCGGCCAACGCCTGCTCGGCGTCGAGGGCCGCGATCGTGGACGGGCCGACCCCGCACAGCGCGATGCCGGCCCTGGTGACGAGCCCACCCGACAGCTCCACGGCGACCGCGACGCCGGCCGTCGCGAAGTCGCCGACGCGCCGCTCCAGCTTCAGGTAGCCGCCCGCCGGCGTCCCCTTCGGCGCCGGAATGACCGCCTCGAGGGCGATCTCGTCGTACCTCAGGGCGTTCTCGAACGGGCCCGTGGCGAACTGGCGGATCGGGATCTCCCGAACGCCGTCCGGCCCCGCCGCGACCACCCGGCCGTCGAGCGCGGTGACCGCGGCGGCCCAGTCGCCCTGCGGGTCCGCGTGGCACAGCGAACCGACCAGCGTCCCCCGGTTGCGCACCAGCGGGTCGGCGATCAGCGGTGCCGCGGCGGCCATCGTCGGCTGCCGCTGGGCGAGGCTTCCGGAGCGCTCGAGCGTGGCGTGGCGACACAGCGCGCCGACCCGGATCGTGCCGTCCGGCTCGACTCGGTGGTAGTCGAGGCCTGGCAGGTTGTTGATGTCCACGAGCAGTTCCGGCGCGGCGAAGCGCAGCTTCAGCAGAGGCACCAGGCTCTGCCCGCCGGCGAGCACCTTGGCCTCGCCCTGCCCCTCGTGCAGCAACTTGATCGCCTCGGTCAACTCACGCGGCGCCTCGTAGCGGAATCGAGAGGGATACACGTCATCGCTCCCGGGAGGACGCGCGGCCCGCGTCATCGCTGGCCGGGGCCGGGCCGGCGTCCCCGGTGACCGAGGGCGGGCCGGGGACGGCGAGCGGGTCCGGGACGGCGACCGGCAGCGCCTCGTGGTCGGGGTTCGGGCGGGGGTGCTGGTGCGGCGGCCACGGGCCCTGCACCGGCTGCCCGGAAACCTTCAGGAAGTCCACGAGTTCGGGCCAGGCCCGGACGGTGGGGCTCTTGCCCGGCTGGTTGTGCCCGACGTCCGGCTGGCTCTCGAACAACTCGTACATCCGGGGGTTGCCTCGGCTGTGCCCGCTCGACTCGACGGCCATGTGGCATGCCCTTCTCCGCGGCGACCGCGGCGACCGCTCCCCCACGCCAACGTGAAAACGTCTGATTTAGTAGTGGCTTATATCTCATTGATGGCCACACTGTCGCGCACGGTCGCGGCCCGTTGACGTAATCCGGGGACATCCGTGTCGCGCCGAGACCCTCAGTAGCGCCGCGGACCGGCCTGGGCCGCTATCACTACGAACGCCGGGCGGCGGGAACATCCCATGGCCAGCCCACGTCTCACGCCCTCACGAGGCGCCGCGCGCCGCCGTCAGGCGGCGCCGGCGGGCGGTACTAGTAGGCGCCCTCTCGGCGCAGGACGGCGAAGGCCGTGCGCCAGAGGATGATGAAGTCCATCGCCAGGTTCCAGTTCTCGACGTAGCGCAGGTCGAGGCGGACGGACTCGTCCCATTCCAGATCCGAGCGGCCGCTGATCTGCCACAGGCCGGTCAGGCCCGGCTTGACCATCAGCCGACGGTGGACGTCGCCCTTGTACTGGGCCACCTCGCGGGGCAGCGGCGGGCGCGGGCCGACCAGCGACATCGTCCCGTTGAGCACGTTGAACAGCTGCGGCAACTCGTCGAGCGACCACTTGCGCAGGAACTTGCCGGCCCGGGTCACCCGCGGGTCGTCACGCATCTTGAACAGCAGGCCGCTGCCCTCGTTCTGGGCCGCGAGATCGGCCACCCGGGCGTCCGCGTCGAGGTACATCGAGCGGAACTTGAACATCGTGAACTCTTTGCCGCCCTGCCCGACCCGGGTCTGCTTGAAGATGGCCGGACCGCGGCTGGTGAACCGGATCGCGAGCGCGAGCCCCACGAACAGCGGCATGAGCAGCAGGACGCCGACCAACGCGGTCGTCCGGTCGAACAGTGTCTTGAGCAGCCGCCGGGAGCCGGTCAGCTCCGGTTCCCGGATGTGCAGCAGGGGCAGCCCCGCCACCGGGCGGATCGAGATCCGCGGGCCGACGACGTCGGTGAGCGCGGACGAGACCAGCACGTCGACGTCCGTGCCCTCCAGGTTCCACAGCACCCGTTGCAGGGTCTCGCCGTCCATCTGCGGGCTGATCGCGACCGTGGTGGCCCGCGTCGCCCGGATCGCGGTGTGCAGGGTCTCGGAGGTGCCCACGATCGGCACTCCGAGCAGGTCGAAGCCGCTGCGCTCCGGCCGGTCGCGGCTGTGCCGGCCAGGCAGGCGGTCGAGCACGACGCCGACCACCGACCAGCCAGCCGTCGGGTCGCGCTGCGCGAGCCGCACCAGGGTCGCCGCCGACTCCCCGGCGCCGACGACCAGTACCCGGTGCATGCAGCGGCCCTGCCGGCGCATCCGGTGCAGGATGCCGCGGCCGCCGATCCGGCCCGCCACGGACAGCACGATCGCCAGCGGGAAGACGATCAACACGTAGGCGCGGGCGATCTCCGCCTTGGTCGCGTAGGACACGGTGCCGACGGTGGCGACCACCCGCACGGCGGCGTTGACCACCCGGCGGAACTCCTCCGAGCCGCCGCCGAGGAACCGCGGCTCGTAGGCCCGGTTCAGCGCCATCGCCACCACCCAGACGATCGGCAGCGCCACCATCGACAGCAGGTACCACCGCGGCGACACGGTCGAGACGTCGAAGCTCAGGAAGTCCAGGAAGCCGAAGCCGCCGAACCGGATGAGGTAGGCACCGCCGGCCGCGACCACGCAGGCCGCCACGTCGAACGCGATGAGTACCCGGACGTAGCGGCGTTCCCAGCGCAGGCTCGCCCGGTAGTCACCGCCGGGTGGCTGGGCGCCGCCGCGGCGCGCTCCCGCGGCCGTCGGATCGGCGCCCCGGTAGGGCGCGCGCGGCGCGGGCCGCCCCCCGGAGCCCGCCCCGGGGTCGCCGCCATCGCCCCGGCGTCGCTCCGCCGGTGGGGCGGAGGGCCGGCCGTCGGCCCGGCCGTCCCGAGGATCGCGCGGCGCCAGACCCGGCCGGGCGGCCGGGCCCCGGCCGCCGGGCATCGTCGCCGTCAACGCGCGCCGCCCGCGGGCCGGTCAGCGGCGAGTCCCCGCAACGTCCGCAACGTCCCCTCCGCGGTGGGCAGCTCCACCGGTATCCCCCCGAGTGCCTGGTGGCCGCGCGCCGGAACAGTCGCGCGCGACCTCGCCGCCTCGGCGCGCCCCCCGCGCACCCCGTTCCCACGTCCGGCGTGGCCTGGCCACGTGGAGTCGCGGAACCGTCACGACCGTGCTCCCGCCGGTCGCGATCCTCGCCCGACCCCAACACTCCGGGCGTTGACCGACATGCCGACCATTGGGGGCAACTTACCTGCTCCCGGCACTCGACCGATCAGCGCCCCTTGGTAACAGACCACGCCAACCGACCGAGCCCGGGCATCGACGACGATCCGGAGGCTAACGCTCCACGATTACGTTCTGTTAAAAACTCGCCATCTCTGGTTCAGATTCGACCATTGCCATCTTCGGGAACCCGCCAATGAACACGCGGCGTGCCCAGCGCCTGGCGAATGAGTTACACAACCGATCGGAAGTGCTACTGTCCGCGAAGCCCGGGCGGCGGCCCGGGAGCGGTCGGCGTCCGCACGACGGGTGGGGGCGCCTGCGCGGGCGCCGACCGTACCCAGCCGCCTGGCTCGACGTCACACACATCACGCGACCGCCGACGACGAAGGGGCCGGGCACGAAGCCCGACCCCTCGGTGGTCGTGGAGCGCCGGCCGGCACGGCCGGGTGACGGCTACGGCAGGGCGGCGACGATGTCGGTGACCGCCTTGCGGGCGCCGGTGTAGAAGGGGGTCTCCAGCCGGGTGTGCCGGCGGGCGGCGCTGGCGCGCAGGTGGCGGATGCAGTCGACGATCCGGTGCAGCTGGTCCGCCTCGAAGGCGAGCAGCCACTCGTAGTCGCCGAGGCCGAACGCGGACACCGTGTTGGCCCGCACGTCCTCGTACTCCCGGCCCATGATCCCGTGCTCGGCGAGCATCCCGCGCCGCTCGTAGTCCGGCAGCAGGTACCACTCCAGCGACCGGTTGAACGGGTAGACGCAGACGTAGGGACGCGGGTCCTCACGCCGGACGTAGGCCGGGATGTGGCTGCGGTTGAACTCGGCCGGCCGGTGCAGGCCGACGGCCGACCAGACCGGCTCGAGGTGCGCGCCGAGGGTGGTCTGCCGGAAGCGCTGGTAGGTCTCCTGCAGCAGGTCCGGGTCGGGGGAGGTCCACCAGATCATCACGTCGGCGTCCGCGCGGTAGCCGGAGATCTCGTAGACGCCGCGGGTGTAGACGTCCTTGGCGAGCGCGCCGTCGAGCAGGGCGTCGACCTCGGCCGCCACGGCGGAGCGGTCGGCGGGCAGCGGGCGGCGCGCGGCGAACACCGACCAGCTGGTGTAAAGCAGCTCCGCGTTCAGGTCACGGGCGGACTTCGCCTCGGCCGCCGCCGCGGGGCGTGCCGCCTCCGGCTCCGGCTGGGTCGCGGGCACAGGCTGGGACTCGGACATAGGTCTATTCTTCCTCGCGACTCGCGTGCTGCTGGCTGAGCTCTTCCCGGGGTCCCCGCCGGGCGGCGACCGAACCCACGACCGCGTCGTCGACCGCCCCCAGCACCGCCTCCGCGGCCGCCTCGCCGGAGCGGATGCAGGCCGGGATGCCGACGCCGTCGTAGCCGGCGCCGGCGAGCGCCAGGCCCGGCGGCAGCGCCCGGCGCACCATGGCGACCCGCTCCAGGTGCCCGGGCAGGTACTGCGGCAGCCCCCCGCCCCACCGGCTGACCCGGCTCGCGACCGGGCGGGCCGACAGCCCGGTGGCGTGCGCGATCTCGGCGGCGACGACACCGGCGAGCTCCACGTCGGAGCGCCGCAGGTCCTGCTCGGCGCCGGCTCGCCCGACGCTCGCGCGCACCACCCGCAACGGGCCGCCGGCGGACACGTGCGGCCACTTGGCCGACAGGTAGGTGGCGGCCTTGATGGTGGCCCGCTCACGCGCGGGCACCAGGAAGCCGCTGCCGGCGGGCAGGTCGACATCCCGGTAGACCAGGGTGACCAGCCCGATGGAGGCGTACGGCACGCCGGCCAGCGGCGCGGCGGCGTGCGGCGCGATCGGGGTGAGCAGGTCCCGGGCGACGCCGGCGGGCACCGCGAGGATCACCGCGTCGGCGTCCAGCGAGGCGTTGCCGCGGGGACCGGTGACAACGGCACCGATGTCGCCAGCCGCGCCGGCCTCGTCGACGTCGACCCGCCAGCCGCCCTCGACCCGGGCGAGCCGCCGGGCGATCATTCCCGTGCGCACGGTGGCGCCGCTGGCCTCGGCGACCCGGGCGGCGAACGTGCCCAGCCCGCCGCGCACGGTGGCGAACACCGGCGACGGCCCTGTCGCGGCGACCGGCGCGGTCCTGGCCCGCACCCGGTGGGCGCCCAGCAGCAGCGAGCGGTCCTCGGCCAGGATCGGCACCAACTGGGGAACGGTGGCCCGCAGCGACAGCGCGTCGGCGCGGCCGGCGTAGACCCCGCCCAGCAGCGGGTCGACGAGCCGGTCGACGATCTGGCGGCCGACCCGGGCGCCGACGTACTCGCCGACCGTCGGGTCGTCGGGCAGCTTCGTGCGCGGCAGCGCCAGATCCGCGGCGGCGCGCAGGAGCCCTCGCGGGGACAGCACCCGGGACCGGACCAGCCCGAGCGCGTCGGTCGGCACCCCGAGCAGCGTGTTCGGCGGGATCGGCCGGAGCCTCCCGTTGATCCACAGCGACGCCGAGGTGGTTGCCGGGTGGACGATGTCGTGCCCGAGGCCGACCTGGCGGGCGAGCCGCTGCCCCTCGGGGACCCGGGCAAGGAACGACTCGGCGCCCTCCTCGAGGTCGAGCCCCTCGAACGGGGTGGTACGCAGCTTGCCGCCGACGCGGGCGCCGGCCTCCAGCACCGTCACCTCGGCCTTGCCAGCCAGCGCGTGCGCCGCGGCGAGCCCCGCGATGCCCCCTCCGACGATCACCACTCGCACGTCGTGTCGCTCCTCCGTGCCGGCGGGGACGGGGCCGGCCTGACCCACGGACCCGCGCGCTCCCGCGGCGGAGTCGTCCTGTCTCGCGGCGGGGCCGCGTTATCCGTCATCCCTCATGGACGAGGTCGACGATGTGGGCGAGCACGCCCGGATCGGTCTCCGGCAGGACGCCGTGGCCGAGGTTGAAGATGTGGCCCTCGGCCTTCGCGCCGCGCTGCAGCACGTCGCTGACCTTGCCGGCGAGCACGTCCGGCGGGGCGAACACCGCGGTCGGGTCCAGGTTGCCCTGCACCGCGCGGCCGGGGCCGATCCGGCGGGCGGCCTCGTCGAGCGCGACCCGCCAGTCGACGCCGACGACGTCCGCGCCGGCCTCCCCCATCGCCGTGAGCAGCTCGCCGGTGTTCACGCCGAAGTGGATCCTCGGCACCCCGGCGCCCTCGAACGCGCCCAGCACCTTGGCGCTGTGCGGCGCGACGTAGCGGCGGTAGTCGGCCTCGTCGAGCGCGCCGGCCCAGGAGTCGAACAGCTGCACCGCGTCCACGCCGGCGTCGACCTGGACCCGCAGGAACCCGATCGTGACGTCCGCGAGGCGGTCGAGCAGCGCGTGCCACAGGTCGGGAGCGGTGTACATGAGCCGCTTGGTCCTGGCGTGCGTGCGGCTCGGCCCACCCTCGACGAGGTAGCTGGCGAGCGTGAACGGCGCGCCGGCGAAGCCGATCAGCGGGACGTCGCCGAGCTCGGCGAGCAGCAGCCGCACCGCGTCGTGGATGTAGGGCACGTCGTCCGGCGCGAGCGGGCGCAGCGCCGAGAGCCCCTCGGCGTCGCGGATCGGCTGGGCGACCACCGGGCCGGTGCCGGCGACGATGTCGATGTCCATGCCGATCGCGACCAGCGGCACGACGATGTCGGAGAAGAAGATCGCCGCGTCCGTCCCGAACCGGCGCACCGGCTGCAGCGTGATCTCGGTGATGAGCGCGGCGTCCTTGCAGGAGTCGAGCATCGGGACGCCGGCACGCAGGGCCCGGTACTCGGGCAACGCCCTCCCGGCCTGGCGCATGAACCACACCGGCGCGACGTCGGTCGGCTCCCGGCGAGCGGCGCGCAGCAGCCGCGCGCGCTCGGCCAGCCCCGGCCGGCGCGGACCGGCGGTGGTCACCGGGCCGGCGGCCGCGGCGCCGCCGGTCACCGTGTCGGCCGCGGCGCCCACACGGCCGCGGCCCTGCTCCGTTCGCTCGCTCATCGCTCCCCCGCCATCGGCCAGCGACGCCCGGGAACCCTCGCTCGCGCTCACGCCCATGCTCCGATCGTGACACGCGCGGGCGACCGGCGTCGCGTCGCGTCTTCTACGTACCGTAGAAATTACCCCTTCGGCCACCCGGAGGCATGGCGAGGGTCCCTGGAACAGCCCCGCGCGACGAGGGCCGCCCCACCACGCGGGCGGGCGAACGCCCATCAGGTACCCAACGGGTGGAACAGGAACGGTCGCGACATGTGCCGCGGGCGGCGCACACGTGGTCCGGCCGCGACACGCCGGGGGGAATGCGTGGAGATCAGCCCTGGTCGTGGCACCGTCTGTGCCGTCCGAATGGGCGCAGAGGGCGCACGTTGTCCCGCCGGGCCAGGCCGGCCCGCGCGCCGCTTTGGGCAGTTCGTCCCGAACCGCGGCAGTGCCCCGGGGGCTCTCCCCCGCGCCGGGCTCTGACGCCGAGCGCCGCTCGACCAGGGGCCGAGGGAACCGGAGGTGGCCGTTGTCGCGAGCATCTGGCGCGGACAGCGCCTCGCCGCGTGAGACCCCGGACGCGGCGGCGCGACCCGCATCCGTCAAAGTTCGCGGAAGTGCCGATCGGCATCCACAGCCGGCCATAGGAGGTGCGGTCATGCTCCGCGTGCGCGAGCTTGATCAGACCGTTCGTCTGTATTGCCCCGAGTGCGCGGACGAGCGGCCGTTCGAGCAGCCGGAGTGCCTGGACGGCCACGGCGCCGACTGCCCCGAGCGAGCGTGCGTCGAGTGCGGCGCCGCCGTCCTGGTCGCCCCCCTGACCCAGCTGGACACCGGCCGTGACGCCCGCGGTGCCCACGCGCCGGACCCGGCCGGCCAGCCGGCGGCGCGGTTGGTCCGCCCGTCGGCCGGGAGCCCGAGCCCGACGGCGGGCCGGTCGCCCGCCGCGGCCGACGCCCAGCCCGAGCCGCGGCGGAGGGTCGGGGCGGGGCAGGCCCGGCGGTCGCTGGCGTGAGCCTGCGCAGCCCGGCGCCGGAGCCCTACCCCTCCGGCGTCGTCCTCGGATCCGGCGGGCAACGTCGGGTCGTTCCCCACCGAACCCACCCATCGGGAGCGAAACAGCACGCTCCGGCGTCCGGGCAGCGGGATCTCCGCGTACGCCCTAACGTGGCCGCCATGGGCGCCCCGCTGTCACCCGACGCCGGGGCCGCGACAGCGGCGAAGGCCGCGCCGCTGGCGGCGGGCCCGGCCGTCTTCGCCACGGCGACGGCGGCGCTGCGCGACGCGCTCACGGCCGTGCGTCCCGAGGTGACCGTCCACGAGACGACCCCGCCGAGCCGGGTCGCCCCCTACGCGTTCGCGCTGGCCGCCGGCCTGACGAACGACGCCGACGACCTCGCCTCCGGCCGGTTCGTCCTGCTGTTCGATCCCGCCGGGCACGCCGCCTGGGAGGGCACCGCCCGGATGGTCTGCTACGCGCGGGCCGCCGTGGAGCCGGAGGTGGCCACCGACCCGATGCTGCCCGAGGTGGCCTGGTCGTGGCTGGTCGAGGCGCTGGCGGCGCACGGCGCCGACGCGCGCGCCCTCGGCGGCACGGTCACCACCACCACGTCACGCCGCTTCGGCCTGCTCGCCGACGACGGTGACAGCTTCGACGTCGAGGTGCGCTGCTCCTGGTCGCCGGACTGGGCCGAGACGGCTGGCCGCCGCGACGGCCAGCCGCGTCCCGACGAGGGGGCGGGCACGCCCTGGTCCGCCCAGGGGACCGCGGCCCACCTGCACGCCTTCGCCGATCTGCTGGCCGCGATGGCTGGGCTGCCGCCCCGCCTCGCCGGAGTGGTCCCCCTGCCAGGGCGACGCTTCTGACGCTCGGCGAGACCCCGACGGCACCGCCCGGGACCCACGGTGGCAGCCCGGCCAGGTCGGGCGAGCCGCGCACATACTCGCCCGACGCCGGTCACGGTCGCGGGTTGCCTCACTACGAAGCGTATAAACGGTACGATTGATCCGCCGAGCGGCCTGCCAACAGCGGCTTTCACACGTACCATCGCCGATCGTGACGTCGACGGTTCCGAACTCAACACAGCAGCTCAGCGGGGGTGGCAGACCAGACGTGACCGATGCGGCAGAGCCGGTGTCGCCCGCCGTCACCCCCCTGCTGGAACCGGTCGAGGGCGTACCACCCGTCATCACCGATGCCAAGGCCCTGGCCGAGATCGCCGAGCGACTCGCCGTCGGCGAGGGGCCGGTGGCGTTCGACGCCGAGCGGGCCTCCGGCTACCGCTACAGCCAGCGCGCCTACCTGGTGCAGATCCGGCGGCGCGGCACCGGCACGGCGCTCATCGACCCGGTCGCGCTGCCGGATCTCAGCGTCATCCAGGAGAAGGTCAGCTCGGTCGAGTGGGTGCTGCACGCCGCGAGCCAGGATCTGCCCTGCCTGGCCGAGCTGGGGCTGCGCCCGACCACGCTGTTCGACACCGAGCTCGCCGGCCGGCTGCTCGGCTACGAGCGGGTCGGCCTCGGGATGATGGTCGAACGGGTCCTGGGGTTCGGACTGGAGAAGGGGCACTCGGCGGCCGACTGGTCGACCAGGCCGCTGCCGGAGCCGTGGCTGCGCTACGCGGCGCTCGACGTGGAGCTGCTCGTCGAGCTGCGCGACGCGCTGACGGAGCAGCTCGCCGAGGCGGACAAGCTGGAGTTCGCCCTGCAGGAGTTCGCGGCGATCGTCGCGGCCCCGCCCCGTGAGCCCCGGGCCGAGCCATGGCGGCGCACCAGCGGCATCCACCGGGCCCGCAGCCGCCGCCAGCTGGCCGCGGTGCGCTCGATGTGGAACGCCCGGGACAAGATCGCTCGGGCTCGCGACATCGCGCCCGGCCGGGTGCTGCCGGACAGCGCGATCATCGACGCGGTGCTCAACGCTCCCGCGGACGCCGGCGAGCTGGTGAAGCTGCCGGTGTTCTCCGGGCCGCGGCTACGCCGCACCGCGAACGTGTGGATGGGGGCGCTGGCCGAGGCGACGGCGCTGCCCGACGCCGAGCTGCCGTCGGCGACGGCGTCCGCCAGCGGCGACGGGCTGCCACCCCCCAACCGGTGGGCCGAGCGCGATCCGGTCGCCGCGGCCCGGCTCACCCGGGTCCGCGCCGGCCTGAACGCGATCGCGGCCAGGCACACCATGCCGGTGGAGAACCTGATCGAGCCGGCCCTGACCCGGAGGGTGGCCTGGTCGCCGCCGAGCGAGCCGACGGCGGCGAACGTGGCGGAGCTGCTGCGCGCCGGTGGCGCCCGCCCCTGGCAGGTCGCCCTCACCGCCACCGTGATCGCCGGTGCCCTGCCGGATCCGGCTGCCACCGCCGGCTAGCGCCGGGACGGCGTGGTCGCGCCGGCCGACGTCGCCGCCGCCGGGCGGCCTGGCGCCCGCGGCGCGTCCCGGCTTGGTCCGAGATGTCCGCCGTGCGCGAACCCGGGCACGATCCATGGGCGCCGCTGGTTGGTCGCGGCATGAGCGATGATGTCGTGTCCGGCGGCGCGCCAGAGGACGCGGCCGCGCACGAGGCGGCCGCGGAGCAGGAGGCCGCGGCCGAGCACGAGGCCGCCGAGCACGAGGCTCTCGACGCCTACTCGGCGGCCGTCGTCCACGTCGCCCGCACGGTGCTGCCCAGCGTCGCGAGCCTGCGCGTGCGCGGCCGGCGGGGGCAGGGGGCCGGCAGCGCGAGCGTGCTGACCGCCGACGGGTTCCTGTTGACCAGCGCGCACGTCGTCGAGGGCGCCGACCAGGCCGAGGCCACCTTCACCGACGGCGCCGACGTCACCGCCGACGTCATCGGCCGCGACCCGCTGTCCGACCTGGCGGTGCTGCGGGCGCGCGGCGCGGTGCCGCCACCGGTGACACTCGGCGACGCCGGCCGGCTGAAGGTCGGCCAACTGGTCGTCGCGCTGGGCAACCCGCTCGGCCTGGCCGGCAGCGTCACCGCCGGCATCGTCTCCGCCCTGGGACGGTCGCTGCCGACCAAGGCGGGCCGGGTCGTCGACGAGGTGATCCAGACCGACGCCGCGCTCAACCCGGGCAACAGCGGCGGCGTGCTCGCCGACAGCCGAGGCCGGATGGTCGGCGTCAACACGGCGGTGGCCGGGGTCGGCCTCGGCCTCGCCGTCCCGATCAACGAAACCACCCGCGGGCTGATCGCCACCCTGATGCGCCACGGCCGGGTGCGTCGCGCCTGGCTCGGCATCGCGGGCGGCCAGGCGCCGCTGCCGCCGGCGCTCGCCGCCAAGGTGGGCCGGCGCAGCGGCCTGCGCGTGGCCCAGGTCGTCGAGGGCAGCCCGGCCGAACGCGCCGGCCTGCGTCGCGGCGACGTCGTCCTGTCCGTCGACGGGCAGCGGATCGACACCAGCACCGCGATCCAGCGCCTCATGGTCGAGCACGCCATCGGCCGCCGCCTGGAGGTCACCGTCTGGCGCAACGGCGCCCTGGTCGACGTCGTCGCCGTGCCCCGTGAGCTCACCGACGCCTGACAGACACACCGACACACCGACCCGCCCCCGGGCCGCGGCGCCGGACGCGCGCCGGGCTGGAGGACGCGGAGGCGGGCAGGCCCTGCCGGCCGGCCCGGTCTGGCACGATGCGGTCGGGTCCCGGTCGGCTTTCCCCGAAGGAGAGATCACGATGTGTCAGCCCGTCCGCTGCGCCACCTGCGGCAAGACCACCTGGGCCGGCTGCGGCGACCACGTGGAGCAGGTGCGCGCGAGAGTGCCCGCCGACCAGTGGTGCCCGGGCCACGAGGAGCAGCCGACGACGCCGCGGTAGCGCCACGACGCGCCGCGACACCTCCTGAACGAGGCTCAGCGCGCGCGAGGGGCCCTCGCGCGGTTGGCGAGGACCCCTCCCGTGCCGCTCGGCGCCGTCGAGCCGTTCAGTGGACCGTGGCCACGCCCGGCGGGCTGAAGCGCCGGCCGGCGATCTTCTCGCTGACGCCGGCACGGTCCAGGTACGGCGTGATGCCGCCCAGGTGGAACGGCCAGCCGGCACCGAGGATCATGCAAAGGTCGACGTCGGCGGCCTCGGCGACGACGCCCTCGTCCAGCAGCAGCCGGATCTCCTGGGCGAGCGCCGCGAGGGCCGAGGAACGGACCTCGTCGCCGCTCGGGGCGAGCCCCGACCCCGCGGCCGCGCCGAATCCGGCCGACGAGCCGCGGGCGAGCGCCGCCGCCTCCTCGTCGACGACCTGCGTGCCGTCCGGACCGGTCGTGTAGATGCTCGTCTTGCCGGCGGCGACCACCCGGGCGAGGCCCGCCGGGTCGCGGAACCGGTCAGGGAACGCCTCGTGCAGCGTCTCGGCGACGTGCAGCGCCACCGGCGGGCCGACCAGCGTGAGCAGGGTCAGCGGTGACATCGGCAGGCCCAGCGGATCGAGCGCGGTGTCCGCCTCGGCGACGGGCGTGCCCGCCTCGATCGCGCCCAGCACCTCGCCCAGGAAGCGGGTGAGCAGCCGGTTGACGACGAACGCCGGCGCGTCCTTGACGAGCACCGCGTTCTTGCCGAGGCTCTTGGCCACCGCCAGCGTCGTGGCGACAGACGCGTCGTCGGTCTTCGCGGCCCGCACCACCTCGACGAGCGGCAGCACCGCCACCGGGTTGAAGAAGTGCAGCCCGGCGACCCGCTCCGGATGGGCCAGGCCCGCGGCCATCTCGGACACCGACAGCGCGGACGTGTTCGTGAGCAGCAGCGCGTCCGGCCGGACGACCGCCTCCAACTCGCCCAGCACGGCCTTCTTGACCTTCAGATCCTCGAAGACGGCCTCGATGACGAGATCGGCGTCGGCGAACGCGTCCTTGGTCAGCGACCCGGTGACCAGCGCCCGCAGGCGGTTGGCCTTGTCGGCCGACACCCGCCCGCGCGACCGCAGGTTCTCGATCTCCTGGTGGACGTAGCCGACGCCCCTGTCCAGGCGGGCCTGGTCGAGGTCGGTGAGCACGACCGGCACCTCGAGGCGCTGGGCGAACAGCAGGGCCAGCTGTCCCGCCATCAGCCCGGCGCCGACGACACCGACCTTCGTCACCGGACGGGCCAGCGACCTGTCCGGCCCGCCGACCGGCTTGCGGGCGCGCTTCTGCGTCAGGTCGAAGGCGTAGAGGCTGGCGGCCAGCTCGTCGGAGACCGCCAGGTCCGCCAGCGCCGTCGTCTCGGCGGCGTAGCCGGCCTCGCGGTCGGCCGTCTCGGCCAGGGCCATCAGCTCGAGGGCCCGGTAGGCGGCGGGAGCGGAGCCGTGCAGCCTGGCGTCGGCGAGCGCCTGGCCGCGCGCGAGCGCGTCCGCCCACGCCTGGCCGCGCGCGACGACCGGACGGGCCGCTCGCGGGTCGGCGATGCCGTCTGACAGCCCCCGGCCGCGCGAGGCTTCGCCATCGTCGCGCGCCTGTTCGCCGAGGCCGCGCAGCACCCGGCCGACCCAGGCGAGCGCCTCCTCGAGGAAGTCCGCGGGCTCCAGCAGGATGTCGGCCAGCCCCAGCTTCGCCGCCTGCGGCCCCTTGAGGGTGCGGTTGGTGTTGAGCGGGTTCTCGATCGCCAGCGTGACCGCCGCCTCGGCGCCGACCAGGTTCGGCAGCAGCTGGGTGCCTCCCCAGCCGGGTACCAGTCCGAGGAACACCTCGGGCAGCGCGACGACCGGGATGCCGGCGGAGAACGCCCGGTAGTCGCAGTGCAGCGCGAGCTCCAGGCCACCGCCCATCGCCGCGCCGTTGACCAGCGCGAACGTGGGAACCTTGCGGTTGCCGAGACGGCCCTCGCCGACCCGGCGCAGCGCCCGGTGGCCCAGCTCGCCGAGCGCCTCGATCGCGGGACGGATCTGGTCCGGGTCGGTCAGCGACGACCGGAACGCCAGGTCCGCGCCCACGCAGAAGATGAACGGCTTGCCGGTGACGGCGACCGCGGCGACCGGCGGGGTGTGGGTCTCGATCTCGTCGACCGCCGCGAGCAGCTCGCGCAGCCCGGCCGGGCCGAACGTGTTGGGCCGGGTGTGGTCATGCCCGTTGTCGAGCGTGATCAGGGCCACCGGGCCGTCGACCCCGGGAAGCTGGGCGTAGCGGACGTAGGCGTGCGTGACGACCTCGTCCGGAAAGTCCAGCGCGACTTTCGTGCTCATGCTGTGGCTCCGTATCTCTGGTTCGCTCCGTCCGGGCGCGACGCTCCGGCCCCGTCCTCGCTGCGCTCCGACGGGACCTCCGCGCCGCGTCCTCCTCCGCGAACGTGCGCTCCGGCGACCTCCGCTGCGGCCCCCCTTGCCTCGCTTCGCTCGCAAGGGGGGCCTCCGCGCAGGCACGCCTACGCGCCAGCTCGGTTGCTTAACGTTGTGACGTCGCGGATCGGGGTACTGATGGGGCCCGGCCACCTCGCTTCTCTCGCAAGGGGGCCTCCGCGGAGGCGCGCCTGCGCGCCAGCTCGGTTGCTTAACGTTGTGACGTCGCGGATCGGGGTACTGATGGGGGCCGTCCACCTCGCTTCGCTCGGGGACGGGCCTCCGCGGGCACGTCTCCGCGCCGTTTGGTGAGTTCCAGCGTCGGGCGTGGGTCCGGCATCAGGCGTTGAAGTGCGGGTTCTCCCAGATGGTGGTCGCGCCCATCCCGAAGCCGACGCACATCGCGGTCAGGCCGTAGCGCACCTCGGGGTGCTCCTCGAACTCGCGGGCGAGCTGTGTCATCAGCCGCACTCCGGAGCTCGCCAACGGGTGGCCGAACGCGATCGCGCCCCCGTAGGGGTTGACCCGCGGGTCGTCGTCCGCGAGGCCGAAGTGGTCGAGAAACGCCAGCACCTGCACCGCGAACGCCTCGTTCAGCTCGAACAGGCCGATGTCGTCGATCGTGAGGCCCGTGCGGGCGAGCGCCTTCTCGGTCGACGGGATCGGACCCACGCCCATCACCGCGGGCGACACACCGGCGAAGCCGAAGCCGACGAGCGTCATCTTCTTCGTCAGGCCGAGTTCCTCGACGACGTCCGCGGCGGCCAGGACGCAGCCGGTGGCGCCGTCGTTGATGCCGGCGGAGTTCCCGGCCGTCACCCGGCCGTGCGGGCGGAACGGGGTCTTCAGGCCCGCCAGGCCCTCGACGGTGGTGCCGGGGCGGGGCGGCTCGTCGACCGTCACGTACTCCCAGCCGGTGGTGGCATGGCGGGCCGCGACCGGCACGAGGTCGGGCTGGATCCTGCCGTCGGCGTAGGCCTTCGCGACCTTCTCCTGGGAGGCGGCGGCGTAGGCGTCGGCACGCGCCTTCGTGATGTCCGGGTAGCGGTCGTGCACGTTCTCGGCGGTCATGCCCATGACCAGCGCGGACGGGTCGACCAGCTTCTCGGAGACGAAGCGGGGGTTGGGGTCGACGCCCTCGCCCATCGGGTGACGGCCCATGTGCTCCACGCCGCCGGCGATCGCGACGTCGTAGGCGCCGATCCCGATCGCGGACGCGGTGGTGGTCACCGCGGTCACGGCGCCGGCGCACATCCGGTCGATCGCGTAGCCGGGCACCGTTTCCGGTAGCCCGGACAGGATCCCGGCGACACGCCCGATCGTCAGCCCCTGGTCGCCGATCTGGGTGGTCGCGGCGATCGCGACGTCGTCGACCCGCTCCGGCGGCAGTGACGGGTTTCGGCGCAGCAACTCCCGGATGACCCGGACGACCAGATCGTCGGCGCGGGTCTCTGCGTATACCCCCTTGGCCTTACCAAACGGGGTACGTACCCCGTCGACGAACACGACGTCGCGGATGGCACCGCGGGATGCCTTGAACACAGCGTCCTCCCCGGCGAGAACGATCGGCTGACAGCGCGACGCCCGGTGGTGGCCCGGCGGCGCATCGCCAGCCTACGGCAGAGTTACCGATGAGTAGATAACTTCCGCTACGCCCGTTCCATGCCCGGCGGGGACCGTCATCAGACGACCAGGGGCCCGCTCCGGACGTCCGGAGCGGGCCCCCTCCCGGGAGGTCACCGCGCGACCCACCCGAGTGGCGATCAGATGTTCTGCAGGCAGTCCGTCTCGCCGTCCTTGCCGATCAGGTAGACGAGCTCCTGGGAGTTGGCGCGGGTCACGGTGACCGCCACCGCGCGGGTCGTGCCGAGCGCGGTCTTGGAGACGGAGTACCCGGTGACCTTGTACTTGGCGATGGGGCCTTCGTCCGTGTCCTGCTGGCGCATCGAGGCGGCGTACGCGTCGACCGGGCCACGGTCCCTCACCGACGAGCACAGCCGGTTGTAGGCCTGCTCATAGCGGCCGGCCTTCACGTCGCCCAGGTAGTCGCCGACCAGGGTCTTCGGCCCGGAACCCACCTTGAGCAGCAGGGTGATCCCGGTCGCGCAGCCGCCGAGCAGGAGCACCACGAACAGGACGACGGGCAGGACCCAGCGCCGCCGCTTCTTCGGCGCGGGCCCGCCCGGGGCCGCGCCGGGATAGCCGGGCGCCCCGTAGCCGGGCTGCGCGCCGTAGCCGGGCGCCCCGTAGCCAGGCGCCGCGCCGTACCCAGGAGCGCCGTACCCGGGAGCACCGGGCCCGGGAGTGCTGTGCCCGGGCGCGCCATACCCGGGCTGGCCCGGGTAGCCGGGCTGGCCGGCGTAACCCGCCTGCTGGCCATACTGACTCACAAGATCCTCCGGAAGACGGCGTCCAATGGCCTCCGGCCAGAACGCGGCGCTCTCGTCCTCGCCAGGCGGCGACGATCCGTACTGTGCATTATCAAGAAGAACGGTAAGGAATCGCGTTTTTGTCGTGGTCGCGACGCGGTTTGCCGATCAGCGCCGTCAGACGGTGAGCAGGCAGAAATGGCCGTCCTGGTGGTCGACCCGGTAGACCTGGGGGGCCACCCCGTCCGCCCGCTGGACGAGCACCGTGATGTCACGGGCCGACGCCGGCGCGGGCGCGGCCGCCAGGGCGAAGCCGGTGACCGTGGCCTCGCGGATCGGGCCGCCCTCCCGGGCGTTGCGCGCGAGCACGTCGTCCCAGAACTCACCCACGCCGTACACACCGGCCGGGGTCGCCCGCGCGTCCCGCGCCGTCGGGCACAGCCGCGTGTAGGCGCTCCAGGCACGGGCCTCGCCCACGTCCGTCAGGTAGGCCTCGACCACGTCGCCGGGCTCCTCCGGCGACCCCATGGGCACCACGCCGAAACCGATTCCCGCCGCCGCGGCCAGCAGCGCGACGCCAAGGCCGGCGAGCGTCGCCAGCCCGCCCGGCCGCGCCGCCGCGGCCCGGCTCATGGGGGGCGGGGTGGGTTCGGCGACGGCGCCGTCGGCGCCGTCCGCGGCCGCGTGCGCGCCGACGGCCGGCGGCGCGGCCGCGCCCTCCGGGCCCGCCTGGCTCCCGGCCGCCTCGGGATCGCCGGTCGGGGTGGCGGCATCCGGGGCCGCCGCCACGCCGGCCAGGGGCGCGGGGGCGGCGGTGTCGTCGGCGACGACGCGAGGACCGGCGACCGCGCCAGGACCGGCGACCGCCTTCCCGGTAGGCGCCGGGGTGACAGCGGCGGCCGCCGTGCCCACGGCCCGGACGTGACGGCGACGGCCGGCCCGCGACCGGCGAGACGACGGGTCGGCGACGGCGGCTTCGTTGACGCCCATCACGGCGGTTCCTTTCCTTTCACTGGCCCACGCCAGTGCACCGACATCGCGGTCAGCAACGCCGGAAAAGCGGTGCAGCTCGAAATCGGGTCTCTCGGCCGCGCATTTACCCGGGCCGAAAAGACCGAGGCGGAGAGGCTCGCCGGGCGAGCCTTGTCCGCTATTCTCCGGGCACGATCGGGGCAGAACGGCCCCATCGTCGGCCCGGCGACTGTCGCCCAGCCGCTATCGCCCGGCACCCATCGGACCGCCGGTCGCGGGCGGCCCGGATGCCGGCCAGGCCCTTCGGGCCGCCGAACGCTGTCCTGAGGCGGAGCACGTTCTCGACGCGCGCGAACCGGAAGCCGGCGACGACATCCGCCGCGTCGCCGACCGCGGTGTGGGCACGGGGAAAGTCAGCGGCGGGCCGCGAAACTGTCGGGCCGCGAGGCGTCCGCGGCCGGCGCGGCGCCGTCGAGGGGCGCGCGGGTGGCGCCTCGGGGGCGCAGGGCGACGCCGACGCCGGCCCAGACGAGGTCGGCGATGGTGGCCAGGAGCCGGGACACCACCGCGAGCACGACCGCCGGCTCCCTGGCGAGCGCCGGCGAGAGGACCAGGACCAGCACCGCCTCCCGCACTCCGGCGCCGGCGGGCAGCACCAGCACGAGGAAGCCCGCCGTCCACGCCAGCGCGTAACCGCCGAGAGCGAGCGCGAGCAGCCGTGGGCCGCTGACGCTCGCGCCGAGGTCACGCGCGAGCAGGAAGGTGGCCACGCCATAGCAGGCGAAGCTGACGAGCAGCCAGCCGGCGCCGGCGAGCACCGCGCGCGCCGGGAGCGGCTCGGCCATCGGCGGGCGGCGCAGCAGCCGGAACGCGACGGCGAGCAGCCTACCGAGCACCGGTGGCCACAGCAGCACCATGAACACCGGCACGGCCACGAACGCCCACCAGTAGTGGGTCAGCGCGTCACGGGAGACGAACGGCAACGTCACGGCGGCCGCTAGGCCCCCGCACGGCACGGCGAGGGCCAGCACGATCAGGCTCGCCGCGGCCGAGCGCGGCCGGGGCACCCCGTAGTCGCGCGACAGCTCCATCTGGGCCAGCACCGGCCACACGCTGCCCGGGATGTACTTGCCGACCTGGCCGACGAAGAAGATCCTCGTCGCGGCCCGCACCGGCAGGTTGGCGCCGAGCCCGGCGAGCACCGCCCGCCAGGACAGCACGGTCAGCCCGACAGCGACAACGGTCGCCACCCCCGAGCCAGCCACCCCGAGGGCGCTCAGCGACCGGATCGACGCGCCGACCTCGTGCCACCCGCTGACCAACGCGACCACGAGCAGCCCGAAGGCCACCAGCAACGCGCCGCGCACCAGCCAGGCCCGCGGCCCGCGCCTGCGCCCCGGCGCCCCGGCGGCCGCGGGCTCGTCCGCGACCGGCGTCCGCTCCGGCGCCGGGCTGGCGGCCTCGACCGAGCGGACCTGGCGCCGGCCGGGCGTCGGCGGGTTCGGCCCGTGGTCACCATGCACCGGTCCAGGGTAGTTGCGGCCCTCCGTAGGCCGTCAGCGCGGGCCCATCATGATCCGCGCGTGTCACGACCCAGCCTCCTGTCGCGGCCCAGCCCATCGCGTGCCCCAAGCCACACCCACAAAAAGAGGCATCGTCGACTCCTCTTTTGCTACGGTGGCGGTATCGACTCCTACGAGCCGTAGAAGCAAGGACACGAGACGAGGGGGCACGCCGGTGCAACTGACCCACTCCACCGACCTCGCGCTGCGGGTCCTCATGCTCACGGCCGCCCGGGAGAGCCTCATCACCATCCGGGAACTGGCGGAGACGCTGGAGGTGCCGGCGACCCACATGGCGAAGATCGTCCAGCGGTTGCAGCACCTCGACCTGGTCGTGACCACACGCGGCCGCGCCGGCGGTGTCCACCTCGCGCCGGACACCCGGCCGAGGCGCGTCGGGCAGATCGTGCGCGCGTTGGAGGGACCGGGCGAGGTCATCGACTGCGACGCGCCGCCCTGCCCGCTGCGCGGGGCCTGCCGGCTGCGCGGCGCCCTGCGGCAGGCGCAGGAGAGTTTCCTGGTCTCCCTGGACTCGGTCGCCCTCGCCGACCTCGTCGGCCCGCCCACCGGACCGGCGTTGCTCTCCCTCGGTCCGGCGCGCCACTGACACCGGCGCCCCACTGACACCGGCGCCCCACGCCGGTCATCCCACCACGCGGCCCGGTCCCCTCGGTGCCGTCCCATCGGCTCGCGGCCCACGCCGCGCCATGCCCGGGCCGCCGCATGCCTCCCGTCGGGTGACCGCCCAGCTCCACCCCGTCGGGCGTCCCACCTTCCCGTTCACGCACGTCTGGAGGTTCCACATGTTGTCCCCGCAGTCCGCCGAGATCGTCCGCGCCACGGCCGGCGCCGTGGCCGCCCACGGGGTGGAGATCACCTCGGCCTTCTACGACCGCCTGTTCGCCGCCCACCCGGAGCTGCTGCGCCTGTTCAACCAGGGCAACCAGGCCAACGGCGACCAGCGGCGGGCACTCGCGACCTCCGTCGTCGCGTTCGCCGAGCATCTCCTCGGCGTGAGCGAGACGCCGTTCGCGCCGGTCCTCGAGCGCATCGCGCACAAGCACGTGTCCCTGGGGGTCCGCCCCGAGCAGTACACGATCGTCGGCGAGAACCTGCTCGCCGCCGTCGGCGAGGTGCTCGGCGACGCCGTCACGCCGGCGGTGCGCGCGGCCTGGGAGGAGGTCTACTGGCTGTTCGCGGTGCTGCTCGCCGCCGAGGAGGGCCGCCTCTACGAGCGGGCGGGCGTCGACCCGGCGCGGCCCTGGAGCCGGTGGCGGGTGGCCGCCCGTGTGCCCGACGCGCCGGATGTCGTGTCCTTCGAGCTGGTGCCGGCGGATGGCGGGGCCGTGCCGTACTACCGGCCGGGGCAGTACGTGTCGGTGGCCGTGGACCTGCCGGACGGCGGCCGCCAGCCACGCCAGTACACCCTGTCGGACGCCCCCGGCAACGGCTCGCTGCGCATCACCGTGCGCCGGGTGACCGGCGTCGACGGCGGACCCGACGGCATGGTGTCGACCTTCCTGCACGACACGGTGAAGGAGGGCGACGTGCTGGAGCTGTCCTCCCCGGCCGGCGACGTCACCCTGCCGCCCGGAGAGGACCCGCTGCTGCTGGTCAGCGCCGGCATCGGCGTCACCCCGACCGTGGCGATGCTCGCGCACCTGGCGCGCACCCAGCCCGGCCGGCGGGTCGTCGTGGCCCACGCGGACCGCTCGCCGCTGGCCTTCCCGCTGCGCGCGCGGGTCGAGGAGCTCGGCCGCCAACTCGACGCGTTCGAGGCGCTCTTCTGGTACGAGCGGCCGGACGACGAGCACCGCCTGGCCGGCCACGAGCAGCTCGGCCTGCTGCCGCCCGCCCTGCTGCCGGTGCCACCTGGCGCCCGGGTGCACCTGTGCGGGCCGATCCCGTTCATGCGGGCCGTCCGCGCTGGGCTGCTGGAACGCGGCGTGCCCGCCGAGCGCGTCCAGTACGAGGTCTTCGGCCCCGACCTGTGGGCCGGCACGCCCGGCTGAGGGCCGGCCGGCGCCACGACGACGAAGCCGGCCAGGCGAAGGCCCGGCCGGCTGTCGTTCGTGAAGCCGTCGTTCGTCCCGAGGCGGGACTGTTACTCGCTGGCGCGGCGCTGGCGCGGGGACGCCTTGGCCGCGGCCTTCGGCCCGGTCGGCTCGGTGGGAGTCGGGATCGCGGACGGCTCACCCTCCAGCGCCGGCTGGCGGCGGGCGACCGCCTCGACGACCTTGCGGGCGAGGTCCTGCGGCGCGAGGCCCACCTCGGCGAGCACCTCGTCGCGCTTGCCCTGGTCGAGGAAGCGCTGGGCGATGCCGAAGTCGCGCAGCGGGACGTCGACGTCCGCGTCGCGCAGCGCCTGCGCGATCGCGGCGCCCACGCCACCGACGCGGCCGTTGTCCTCGACCGTGACGACCAGGTCGTGGTCACGGGCCAGCTCGACGAGCTCGGCCGGCACCGGCTTGACCCAGCGCGGGTCGACGACCGTGATGCCGATGCCCTGGCTCGCGACCCGGCGGGCGACCTCCAGGCACGTCGGGGCCATCGCGCCGATCGAGACCAGCAGCACCTCGCGGTGGCGGGCGACCGCCGGCTCGCGGAACAGCACGTCCACGCCGCCGATGGTGTCGACGGCCGGCACCTCGGGGCCGAGGTTGCCCTTCGGGAACCGGATGACGTTGGGCTTCTCGGTCTCGGCCACCGCCTCGCGCAGCAGGGCGCGCAGGGTCGGCTCGTCCCGCGGCGCGGCGATCTCCAGGTCCGGCACGATCTGCATCAGGGACATGTCCCACATGCCGTTGTGGGACGCGCCGTCCTCACCGGTGACGCCGGCGCGGTCGAGCACGAACGTGACCGCCTGGCGGTGCAGGGCCACGTCCATGAGGACCTGGTCGAAGGCCCGGTTCAGGAAGGTCGCGTAGATGCACACGACCGGCTTGAGGCCGCCCATCGCCAGGCCAGCGGCCGAGGTGGTGGCGTGCTGCTCGGCGATGCCGACGTCGAACACCCGGTCGGGGTAGGCCTTGGAGAAGGCGTGCAACCCGACGGGCTGGAGCATGGCGGCCGTCATCGTGACGACGTCGGGCCGCTCGGCCCCGATCCGGACGATCTCGTCGGAGAAGACGCTCGTCCAGGACGTGCCCTTCTTCGCCGAGGTCGGCTTGCCGGTCTTCGGGTCGATGATGCCGACGGCGTGGAACTGGTCGGCCTCGTCCTGCTCGGCGGCCGGGTAGCCGAAGCCCTTGCGGGTGACGGCGTGCACGATGACCGGGCGGTTGTAGTCCTTTGCCCGGCGCAGCGCCTGCTCCATCGCCGCGGCGTCGTGCCCGTCGACCGGGCCGACGTACTTCAGGCCGAGGTCCTCGAACATGCCCTGCGGCTGGACGAAGTCCTTGATGCCCCTCTTGATGCCGTGCAGCGCGTCGAACAGCGGGGCGCCGACCAGCGGAGTGCGGCCCAGGACCTGCTTGACGACGTCGAGGACCTGCTCGTACTCGGGAGCGAGGCGCAGCGCGGCGAGGTGGTCGGCGAGGCCGCCGATGGTCGGCGCGTAGGAGCGGCCGTTGTCGTTGACGATGATGACGACCTTGTGGTCGCCGGCGGCGATGTTGTTGATCGCCTCCCAGCACATGCCGCCGGTGAGCGCTCCGTCGCCGACGACGGCGACGACGTGGCGGTCCTCGCCGCGCAGGGTGTAGGCGCGCGACAGGCCGTCCGCGTAGGACAGCGCCGTGGAGGCGTGCGAGTTCTCGATGATGTCGTGCTCGGACTCGGCCTGGCTCGGGTAGCCGGACAGACCGCCGCGCTGGCGGAGCTTGTCGAAGGCGTCGACGCGGCCGGTCAGAATCTTGTGTACATAGGACTGGTGACCGGTGTCCCACAGGATGCGGTCAAATGGCGAGTCGAATACGCGGTGAATTGCCAACGTGAGCTCGACGGCGCCCAGGTTAGGGCCGAGGTGGCCACCGGTGCGCGCGACCGCGTGGATCAGGAAATCACGGATCTCCGCGGCGAGAGCGGGCAGCTCCTCGGGGTCGAGGCGTTTGACGTCCTGTGGGCTGTTGATCGTCGACAGCAGCGACACGGCGTGCACTCCCTCCCCCGACTGGGGTTCGGTCCCGGGGTCCGGGAAAGCCTAGCCTGACCAGATGTCAGCCAAGGGACCGGCACCCGACATGTGAGATCACCGCGCCTGTGGGTGAATTCGGTCCGTTGGGCGGTAGAATCCACTCCCGCCGCGACGACAATTGGTCCCGGCACCGGTACTGAGCTGAACCTACCGCCGTTCGGCCGCCACGCCATGTCGGTCATCCGACTACCCAGTGGCAGCGGTCACCGCCAAGCCCGCCCGGTGGTCGGGTAGAAGCCCGCCGGCCCGGCCCGGAGCCACCCGAGTCATGACAGCCGCCGACACGGAGCTGTCACAAAGCGGATACCAGCGTCACCCGGCCCGCGCGCCGGGCCGGTCCGGCGTCCCGGCGGATCGCGGCGGACCGGCCGCCGGCGGGCTCCGGTGACTTCTGGCCACCGCCGGCGCGCGCCGCGCCGGCCGGCGCGGGCGGAGCCGCGCGGGGAGCGTCAGGAGCCCGCCGGCACCAGCCGGGCCACGCACTCGACGTGCGCCGTCATCGGGAAGAGATCGAACCCGCGCACCTCGTCGACCAGGTAGCCCGCGCCCTCGGCGACCGCGAGGTCGCGGGCGAGCGCCACCGGATCACAGGCGACGTAGGCGACCGCGCGCGGCCGCAGCGCGAGCAGCGCCGCCAGCACGTCCGGGCCGGCGCCCGTCCGCGGCGGATCCAGCACCGCCACGTCGACCCCGCCGGCGGACCCGACGCAGCCGCGCACCGTCCGGGCGGTGACCCGGACCGGCCGGACCGACACCCAGGGCAGATCGGCCAGGCTCCTGGCCGCCGAGGCGACCGCGGCGGCGTCCGACTCGATCGCGATCACCTCGCCGTCCGGACCGACCGCCTCGGCCAGGAACGCGGCGAACAGGCCGGCGCCCGCGTAGAGGTCGAGCGCCCGATCCCCCGCCCTGGGCGCCAGCGCGGCCAGCACCGCGTCCACCAGGGTGCGCGCCGCGGCCGGGTGCACCTGCCAGAACGCGGCCGCGTCGACCTGGAACTGGCGGCCGTGAACCCGCTCCACCAGCGGGCCCTCCTCGGACGCGCCCGCGTGGCCGTCGGCGACGTCCTGGCCGCCGTCCGGGCGGACCGACACCCGCCCGGAGCGCACGCTCGCCGCGACCTCGACCGCCTCGGCGCCGGGGAAGCGCCGCCCGGCGACGGCGCCGGCGACGAGCGGGTGCGCGATGCGGCAGTCGGGGGTCGCCACGACCCGGTGCGAGCGGTACGCGCGCAGCCCGACCTCGCCGGCGTCGGTCACCGCGAAGCGCATCCGGGTGCGCCAGCCCAGGCCGTCATCGCCGCCCACCCCCGGCAGCGGCTCCACGGACACGGCGAGCCCGGGGGCGTCCTTGTCGTCGCGAGCGGCGTCATAAGCGGCATCGTCGCGCGGGGCCCCGCCGTAAGGGGCGTCGTCGGCGGCGACCCGGGCAGGCAGGCCGCCCTGGCGGCGCAGGGCGTCGACGACCACCTGGGCCTTCAACCGGCGCTGGGCCGGCGGGGAGGCGTGCTGCCAGTCGCAGCCGCCGCACAGGCCCGGCCCCGCATGGGGGCACGGCGGGGCGACCCGGTCGGGCGAGGCCTCGAGGATCTCGACGGCGTCCGCCCGCCAGTAGCGGTCGTGGGAGCGGTCGGTGACCCGGGCACGGACCCGCTCGCCGGGCAGCGCGTGCCGGACGAACACCACCCGGCCGTCGGCGCGCGCCACGCACGAGCCGCCGTGGGCGACCTGGCCGACGGTGAGCTCGACGAGTTCCCCCTCGGTGGGGAGCGAGGCGGGCGGGGGCGGGTCGACGGGCATGGCCGGCTAGCTCCCGGCCCCGCCGGGCTTGCCGGCCGGCAGCGCCGCGGAGTCGGGCGGCGGGGTCGGCTCGGCGCCGACCGCGACCGGGCCGCGTGGCGCCGCCTGCCCGCGCCGGACCGCGCCGGCGGCCGCCCCCTCGTAGCGGCGGTGGGCCCGCGACGACGACTCCAGCTGCCAGGGGACGCTGGTCACCATGACGCCTGGCTGGAACAGCAGCCGGGCCTTGAGCCGCAGCGCGCTCTGGTTGTGCAGCAGGTGCTCCCACCAGTGCCCGACCACGTACTCGGGCACGAACACGGCGACCACGTCGCGCGGGCTCTCCCGGCGGATGTCCGCGACGTACTTGAGCACCGGGCCGGTGATCTCCCGGTAGGGCGAGGCCAGCGTCACCAGGTCGATGGTGATGCCACGTTCGTGCCAATCCTGGGTCAGCCGCTCCGCGTCGGCCTGGTCGACGGCGGCGGTCACCGCGACCAGGCTGTAGGGCCGGGTCGCCTTCGCGTAGGCGAGCGCCCGCAGCGTCGGGGCGTGGATCTTGCTGACCAGCACCACGCCATGCACCCGGGACGGCAGCGTCGGCGGGCCGGACGGCGGGGCCAGCTCGGTCCGGACCCGGTCGTAGTGCCGGCGGATCGACCGCATCAGCAGGAAGAGCACCGGCATCGCGATGCAGACGATGTAGGCGCCGTGAGTGAACTTGGTGACCAGCACCAGAATCAGCACCAGGCCGGTCATGCAGGCGCCGAAGAAGTTGATCGTCTGGGAGCGGCGGACCTTGCGCCGGCCGGCCGGTGTCGCCGCCTGCGCCGCGCCGTCGCGCAGGATCCGCTGCCAGTGCCGGACCATGCCGATCTGGCTGAGGGTGAACGAGACGAACACGCCGACGATGTAGAGCTGGATGATCCGGGTGGTCTCCGCCTTGAAGGCGACCACCAGCAGGATCGCGAAGCCGGCGAGCAGCAGGATGCCGTTCGAGTAGGCCAGCCGGTCGCCGCGGGTGTGCAGCTGGCGGGGCAGGTAGCCGTCGCGGGCGAGGATCGAGCCGAGCACCGGGAATCCGTTGAACGCGGTGTTCGCGGCCAGGATGAGGATCAGCGTGGTGACCGCGGCGACGTAGACGAACAGGAGGTTGTCGCCGAAGACGGCCTTGGCGACCTGGGCGATCACGGTCGCCTGCTCGCCGTGCGCGCCGACGAGGTGCTCGGGGTCCTCGGCGACGTGCACCTTGCTGATCAGCGCGAGCGCGGTGACCCCGATGAACATCGCCGTGGCGAGCAGGCCCATCATCAGCAGCGTGGTCGCCGCGTTGCGGCTCTTCGGCTTACGGAACGCCGGCACACCGTTGCTGATCGCCTCGACGCCGGTGAGCGCCGTGCAACCGGAGGAGAACGCCCGCAGCGCGAGGAAGGCGAGCGCGAGCCCGGTGAAGTGCTCGCCCGACACCACCTCGTAGTCGGCGCTCTCGGCTCGTGGGGTGTCCCCGGCCAGGACCTTCACCAGCCCCACGATGATCATCGTGAAGATGCCGACGATGAACGCGTAGGTCGGGATCGCGAACGCGGTGCCGGACTCGCGCACCCCCCGCAGGTTCACCATCGTCAGCAGGACAATCAACACGACCGCCACGATCACCTTGTGCTCGGCGAGGCCCGTGGCCGCGCTCGCCAGGTTCGCCACCCCGGCGGAGATCGACACGGCGACGGTCAGCACGTAGTCGACCAGCAGCGCGCTCGCGACGGTCAGTCCCGCCTTGTCGCCGAGGTTGACGGTGGCGACCTCGTAGTCGCCGCCGCCGCTCGGGTAGGCGTGCACGTTCTGCCGGTAGGACGCGACGACCGTCATCATCAGCACGACGACCGCGAGCGCGATCCACGGCGAGAAGTGGTAGTACGCCAGCCCGCCGATCGAGAGGACCAGCAGGATCTCCTCGGTCGCGTACGACACCGAGGACAACGCGTCACTGGCGAACACGGGCAGAGCGACCCGCTTCGGCAGCAACGTCTCGCCGAGCCGGTCGCTCCCGAGGGGGCGGCCGACGAAACCGCGCTTCAGCCGGTCCGTGAGCGCCACGCGCAGATGGTATCGAGCTACCCCACCGAGCTGCCCGTCCAACCTGGCCGTAAATGTCCGGTCTTGTCCGCCGATCAGGCCCAGCCCGACAGAGACCCCGTCGGGAATACCACACCGAGCGACCGCCGCACGACCGCCGCACGACCGCCGTGCGACCGCCGTCGGTCCGGTGCCCTTCCGGAGCCGGGCCGCGACACCCCGTCCCCGCTGGCGGGCCCACGGGCGGGAGCGCCCACCCTGCGTTGTGACCCGCGCCATAACCATCCAGAGGCGTGGGCCCGGACCACCGATGCGCCGTCGACCTGGTCACCGGGGCGCGGCTACGCTCTCGCCCCATGCACGTGGTGATCCTCGGCTGCGGCCGGGTCGGCTCGGCGCTGGCGCTCGAAGTGGAACGTTTCGGGCACAGCGTCGCCGTCATCGACCAGGACCCCGCGGCCTTCCACCGGCTGTCGAAGGCATTCGGCGGCCGCAAGGTCACCGGTGTCGGCTTCGACCGGGACACGCTGGTCGAAGCGGGTATCGAGGACGCGGACGCGTTCGCGTCGGTGTCCAGCGGCGACAACTCGAACATCATCTCTGCCCGGGTCGCCCGCGAGATGTTCGGCGTCCAGAACGTGGTCGCCCGGATCTACGACCCGCGCCGCGCCGAGGTCTACGAGCGGCTCGGCATCCCGACGGTCGCCACCGTGCGCTGGACCCGCGACCAGATCCTGTCCCGGCTGCTCCCCGACACCGTCACGCCGGAATGGACCCACCCGTCGGGCCACGTGGTGATCACCCAGCTACAGCCCGGCCGCGGCTGGGTCGGCCGGCCGGTCAAGGAGATCGAGGAGGCCGCCGGCATCCGGGTGGCGTGCGTGACCCGCTTCGGCGACGGCGTCGTCCCGGAGCCGCGCACGCTGGTGCAGGACGGTGACATCCTGCACGCGGCCGTGCCGCGCAAGCGCGCGAGCGAGGCCGAGGCGGTCGTGCGCGCCGATCCCGCCAAGGACGCCTGAGCAGAAGGGACCACCAGCATGGCTCGTCGGGTGGTGACGATCGCCGGCGCCGGCAAGGTAGGCCGATCGATCGCGGCCGAGCTGGCGGACAACGGCACCGAGGTGCTGCTCATCGAGCGGGACGCGGCCAAGATCCGCCCGGAGGCGCTGCCGCGCGCCCGCTGGCTGCAGGCCGACGCCTGCGAGCTGTCGTCGCTGGAGCTCGCCGGGCTGGAGAACTGCGCGGTGATGGTCGCCGCCACCGGCGACGACAAGGTCAATCTGGTCGTCTCGCTGCTCGCCAAGACCGAGTTCGGGGTTCCGCGGGTGGTCGCCCGGGTGAACCATCCGAAGAACGAGTGGCTGTTCACGGACAGCTGGGGCGTCGACGTGGCGGTCTCGGCGCCGCGGATGCTGACCGCGCTCGTGGAGGAGGCGGTCAGCGTCGGCGACCTGGTCCGGCTGATGAAGTTCCGCCAGTCCGACGCCTCACTGGTCGAGCTGACCCTGCCGGCCGACTCGCCGGTGATCGGCAGGTCGCTGAGGGACATCGCGCTGCCGGGCGACTGCGCGCTGGTCGTGATCCTGCGCGGCGGGCAGGCGGTGGTCCCGTCCCCCGACAGCACGCTGGAGCCCGGCGACGAGGTGCTCGCCGTCGCGGTGACCCCCGACGCCGAGACGGAACTCGCGGTCATCCTCGGGGCGTCCTCCGCGCCCGCCGCCCCCTGACCCGGCCGCGCCCTCCCACGCCGGCGCGCGGGCGCCAGGAGGGCGCGGACGGCCTGGCGTCGCGGAGCGGCGCCGTGGGCAGGCCGGGACCCGCCAGGGACGCGCCCTAGTCGTCCGACGCCTTCTCCAGGATCGTGGCGCGGCTCGGCGCCGGATCGGTCGGGCCCTGGCCGTCCGGGGCGTCGTCGGGCGGCGCGAACCGCGCGGCCGGGGCGAGCTTGCGCACGATCGCGAGCGTCGCGACGACGGCGATGCCGAACAGCGGCAGCCCCAGGACGAGGTTCGCCGCCGCCAGCCACCCGTCCTGGCCCGCGAGGTAGAAGATGCCCTGCACGCCGAACCGCAGGATGTATACCACGATCCAGACACCGGTCGCCCAGTTCGCGGCCCGCATCGTGTCGCGGTGGTCGCGCCAGTCGGCATAGCGCTGGTCGAAGGCGGCCATCACGTAACCGGCGAGCGGCCGACGGGCGAGCATCGAGCCGACGCCGATGGCGATCGCCACCGCGTTCTTGAGGATGCTCGGCAGGAAGAAGCCCTTGCTCGACTTCGTCCGAGAAGCGAAGAAGGCCGCGATTCCGACGGCGAACAGCCCGGAGAAGGCCTGTTGCTTCGGCTCGCTCCGCACGAGCCGCAGGATGAAGATCGCGACGCCGACGACGAGAGCGGCGACGATCGCGGCTGTGAGGCCGGCGGCGCTGTTGACGGCGACGAACGCGATCGTCGGCAAGGTGGTGTCGACGACCCCGCGCGGCCCACCGATCGCGTCGGACAGCGAGACCTTGATCTCGGGAGGCTCGTCGGTACCTGGCTTCCGCCCCCCGGGGGTGGGACGAACCTCGGGCGCGTCGTCCCCGTGCGGGGTAAGTCCTGACATCTGGTTGGTTCGTCCACTCTCCGGAGACGAGACGGTTACCGCGTCAGTATGCCTGCCGCGGGCGGCGGGGCCATCCGACCTCTCCGAGACCGCGCGGCGAGACCGCGCGGCGCCCGAGGACCACCCGCGGGAATCACGTCGCGGGAGTGAAGCCTCCCAGGCCGGGAGGTGGAGTTCCTCCGCCAGAAGGTGGGGCGGGCTCGATCCGTGGCCGCGGCCACGGATCGAGC
>NZ_JADWYU010000120.1 GCF_016786325.1 Frankia nepalensis
AGGCGCGGCGCTGGGCCGAGCTGGTGGGCGGGCACGCCGTCACCGTGCTCAACTGCGTCCCGACCGTGCTGGACCTCCTCCTGGGCGCCGGCGGGCCGCTCGGCAGCCTGCGGGCGGTGCTGCTCGGCGGCGACCGGGTGGGCGTCGACCTGCCCGGCCGGCTCGAGGCCGCGGCGCCGGGCTGCCGCTTCCTCGCCCTCGGCGGCACCACGGAGACGGCGATCCACTCGACGATCCTCGAGGTGCCCGCGGGCGGGCCGGTGCCGCCCGAATGGCGCTGCGTCCCCTACGGCACGCCGCTGCGCAACGTCCGGCTGCGGGTCGTCGACCCGCTGGGCCGGGACTGCCCGGACCACGTGCCCGGGGAGCTGTGGATCGGCGGCGACGGCGTCGCGCTCGGCTACCTCGCCGACCCGGAGCTCACGGCGAGCCGGTTCGTCGAGCTGGCGGGCGCGCGCTGGTACCGGACCGGCGACCTGGCCCGCTACACCCCCGACGGCACCGTCGAGTTCCTCGGCCGCGGCGACGACCAGGTGAAGATCCGCGGGTTCCGGGTCGAGCTGGGCGAGGTCGAGGCGGCGCTGCTGGCGGTCCCCGGCGTGCGCGCCGGCGTCGCCGCGGTCACCGCGGCCGGGCCGGGCCGCGGGCCGTCGCTGAGCGCCGCCGTGGTCCTGGTGGCTGGGCCGTCGCCGGTCGAGCAGCCCGCGGTGGCCGCCGCGGCGGTCCGCGAGGCGCTGCGCCTGGCGCTGCCGCCGCACATGGTGCCGGACCGGGTGGTGGTGCTCGGCGAGCTGCCGCTGACCAAGAACGGGAAGATCGACCGGCGCGCCGTCGGCGCCCTGCTGGCCGGCCCCGTCGCCGGCGGTGAGGCCGCCCGGTCCGCGCCGCGCGACGACCTCGAACGCGTGCTCCTGAAGATCTGGCGCGAGGTGCTCGCGGCGGCGGACCCCGGCGTGTCCGACGAGTTCTTCGCGCTCGGCGGCGACTCGGTGCTGGCGACCGCGCTGGTCGCGCGGGTTCGCGAGGAGCTCGACACCGAGGACGTCTCGGTGCGGGCCCTGTTCGGCGCCCCCACCATCGCCGGGTTCGCCGAGGCGCTGCGCCGGGTTGAGCCGTCGCCGGGGCGGCTCGACCGCGTCGCGTCCCTCGTCCTGGAGATCGACGCGCTGTCGGACAGCGAGGTCGAGGCGCTCCTCGCGGCCACGCCCGGGGGAGAGCCAGGCACCGAACCGCTCGCCGCCGACCGGGGGGACCGGGCCGCCACCGGCGACGAGGGCTCCGCGGGACAGGCCTCCGCTGACGAGGCCACTGTTGGCCAGGCCGCCGTTGAACCGCCCGCCACCGGGCAGCTCGCTACCGGGCGGCCCGCCGCCGGGCAGCCCGCCACCGGGGCCGCCGGTCCCGGCGAGCGCGCCGCGGCCGTCGCCGACCCGCTGGCGGATGACTGGGCGCGCTGGCCGGAGGAGTTCGAACGGCGCTACCGCGCCGACGGCTACTGGCGGGACGAGACCCTGGGCGAGCTGCCGCGCGCCTGGGCACGCCGGTCCGGGGACGCGACCGCGCTGGTGGCCGGCGACCGGCGGATCAGCTACGCCGAGCTCGACGCCGAGGCGGACGACCTCGCCGCCGGCCTCGCCACCCTCGGCCTCGCCGCGGGGGACAGGGTGATTCTGCACCTGCCCAACCGGGCGGAGCTCGTCACCGTCCTGTTCGCGCTGGCGCGCCTCGGCGCCGTCCCGGTGCTGGCGCTGCCCGCGCACCGGCGGACCGAGATCGAGCACTTCGCCCGGCTCTCCGACGCGGTCGCCTATGTGATCGCCGACCGTCACGAGGGCTTCGACTACCGCGACCTGGCCGGAGAGCTGACCGAGGCCGTCGGTTCGCTGCGCCACGTCCTCGTCGCGGGCGAGGCCGGCCCGTTCACCGCATTGGACGCGGTGGCGGCCGCCGGCGCGGCGGCCCGCCGGCGCGGCGAAGCCGCCGGTCCCGCGGGAGCCTCGCCGCCCGGGGCGCGGGCGCCGGACGCCGGGGCGCCGCGGCAGGACCCGGCCGGGGTGGCGCTCATGCTGATCTCCGGTGGCACCACCGGCAAGCCCAAGCTGATCCCCCGCACCCACCGGGACTACGCCTACAACGCGCGCGCGAGCGCGGCGGTGGCCGGGCTGGCCGCGGCCGACGTCTACCTGGCGGCCCTGCCCGCGGCGCACAACTTCCCGCTCGCCTGCCCCGGGATCCTCGGCACCCTCGGCGCCGGCGGGACGGTGGTGCTGGCGGCCTCGGCCAGCCCGGACGTGGCCTTCCGGCTGATCGCCGCCGAGCGGGTGACGGTGACCGCCCTGGTCCCGGCGCTCGCCAGGATGTGGACCGACGCGGCCGGCTGGGAACGGCCGGACCTCACCAGCCTGCGGCTGCTGCAGGTCGGCGGGGCGCGGCTCGACGAGGGCCTGGCCCGCGAGATCCCCGGGGCGCTCGGCTGCGCGGTCCAGCAGGTCTTCGGAATGGCCGAGGGGCTGCTCAACTTCACCCGGCTGGACGACCCGCCCGACCTGGTCGCGACCACCCAGGGGCGGCCGCTCGCCGACGCCGACGAGCTGCGGGTCGTCGACGGCGAGGGCGCCGAGGTCGCGCCCACGGAGGTCGGCGAGCTGTGGACCCGCGGTCCCTACACGATCCGCGGCTACTACCGGGCGGCCGCGCACAACGCGGTGACGTTCACCTCCGACGGCTTCTACCGCACCGGCGACCTGGTGCGGCGGCTGCCGTCGGGCCACCTCGTCGTCGAGGGCCGGGTCAAGGACGTCATCAACCGGGGCGGCGAGAAGATCAGCGCAGGCGAGCTGGAGGAGGAGCTGCTCGCCCACCCGGCCATCGCCCAGGCGGCCGTGGTCGGGATCGCGGACGAGACCGTCGGCGAGAGCATCTGCGCCGTCGTCGTGCCCCCGCCGGGCGCGGAGCCGCCCGGGCTCGGCCAGCTGCGGGGGCACCTCGTCGAGCGCGGGCTCGCCCGGATCAAGCTGCCCGACCGGCTGGTCGTGCTCGACGCCCTTCCCCTGACCGCGGTCGGCAAGATCGACAAGAAGGAGCTGCGCCGGCGGCTCGACCGCTGACGCCGTCCGCGCGCCACGGCCGCGAGCCGTGGCGCGCGGTGGTGCCGACGCCCCCCGCTCCGGCGACGCCGTCTCGCGCCGTCCCGCCGTCGTGTCGCTGCCGGCCGGCCCGACCGCGCTCGCCCGCCTCCCACCCACCCGTGCCCGGCGCCACCCGCGGCGCGCCCGACCCGCGCCCGCCCTCGCTCGTCACCGCTCGTTCCCCGATGTCGGCTCGCTCGCGGCCGGCGTATTTCCAGAGGTGGACCCCATGAGCCTTTCCCGACTCACCCCGGAGCCTGGAACCTCGGACCCCGCCCGAGGGGATGACGGAAACGGCCTGGCGGGCGGCGCCCGTTCCCAGGAGCGCAAGCGCGAGCTGCTGCGCCGCCGCCTGGCGGCCGAGCAGCTCGCCGCCCGCCGCCGGCCGTCCGAGCGCCGATCCGCGGACCAGCCGGCGCCCGCCGGCCGGATCCCCGGCCACGGATACCCGCTCACCCCCGGCCAGCTGCGGATGTGGTTCCTCCAGCAGCTCGACCCGGGCGGCGTCGCCTACAACATCTGCGTCGCCTTCGACCTCACCGGCCCGCTGGACGCAGGCGACCTGCGCCGGGCGCTGAACGCCGTGGCCAGCCGCCACGAGATCCTGCGTACGACCTACCACGCCACCGCCGACGGGCAGCCCGAGCAGGTCGTCCATGCCGACCTCGCGCCCGGCTGGGCCAGCCTCGACCTCGGCGCCGAGCCGGCGGCCGAGGGCGACAGCCTGGTGGACGCGGCCGTGACCCGCGCGGCCCGGCACTCCTTCGACCTCGCCGCCGAGTCCCCGCTGCGGCTGACGCTGCTGCGCCAGGCGGACGAGCTGCACACGCTCGTCCTGGCCGCGCACCACATCGCCTGGGACGACGGCTCGTGGGCGGTGTTCTTCGGGGAGCTGCTCGAGCACTACGACCGGCACCGGCGCGGCCTGCCGCCGGCCGAGACACGCGCCGGCGCCCCGCAGTACCTGGACGCCGCCGCCGGCGGAGCCCCGGCGCCGGCGGCCGGGCTGGACTACTGGCGGGAGCGGCTGGCCGGTCTGCCCGAGCCGGCACGGCTGCCCGGTGACGGCGCGCTGACGCCGGACGGCGACCGGGGGACGACCGGCCCGACGGCGAGCGCGGCTGGTGACCTCTCAGCGAGCGCGGCTGGTGACCTCTCAGCAAGCACGGCTGACGGCGGCCCGTCGGGTGACCTCGTCACCCGACGCGCCGTGGGCGGGCTCGCCCGCCGGGTGCGGGCGTTCGCGGCCGAGCACGGCGCGACCCCGTTCATGGCGCTGTTGGCCGGCTACGGCACGCTGCTGCACCGGTACAGCGGCGCGACCGACCTGGTGGTGGGCTCGCCGGTGGTCAACCGCGACCGGCCCGGCGCCGACCGCCTGATCGGCTACTTCGGCAACACCCTCGCACTGCGGCTGCGGATCCGCCCTTCCGACTCGTTCGCCGCCGTCCTCGCGCACACCCGCGAGGTGTGCCGGGGCGCGTTCGCCCACCAGGACGTCGACCTCGAGGACGTCGTCCGGGCCGTCAACCCGGACCGGACGGACGCCGTCACCAGCCTGTTCGGCACCACGTTCGCGGTTCGCGCCCGGCCGGGCGAGCACCTGGGCGGCGCCGCCGCCCCGGAACTGCGCGCGCGGCGGCGCCCGGTGCGCGGCGGCGCCGCGCAGCTCCCGCTCGGCGTCGTCGCGGAGCTCGACGGCGACGAGCTGGACCTGGAGGCGACGTTCCTGACCGACCGGCTGGCGGCTCCCGTCGCGGCCGACGTGCTGCGCCGGTTCGAACGTCTCCTGGGCGCGGCGCTCGCCGCCCCGGACCGGCCGGTCGGGGCGCTCGAGCTGCTCGAGGACGACGAACGCCATCGGCTGCTGGTCGAGTGGAACGACACCGCGGCGCCCGACCCGGCACCCGGCCAGGCCGCGAGCTGGGCCGAGCTGTTCACCCGGCGGGCGCTGGCCGCGCCGGAGGCCCCCGCCGTCATCACGTCCGGCGCGACCCTGAGCTACGGCGAGCTGGCCGCCCGCGCCGCCACGCTCACCCGGCACCTGCGCGCGCTCGGGGCCGGCCCGGGCCGGCTGGTCGCGCTCGCCGTGGGGCGCTCCGCCGACCTGCTGGTCGCGCTGGTCGGGGTGAGCCGGGCCGGCGCCGCCTACCTGCCCGTCGACCCCGACCACCCGGCCGACCGGGTCGCCCACCTGCTCGCCGACGCCCGGCCCGCCCTCGTCATCACCACCAGCGCGTTGCTCCTCTCGCTGCCGGTCCCGGACGACGTCCTCGTCGTCCTGCTGGACCGGATGGCGGACGGGCCGGGCGCCGAGGCGGCGAACACGCCGTGGCCGGACGCCGACCCGGCCACGGCCGCGTACATGATCTACACCTCCGGTTCGACGGGACGTCCCAAGGGCGTCGTCGTCCCGCACCGCGCGCTGTCGACGTTCCTCGCGGCCATGGTCGACGGGTTCGGCCTCGGGCCGGGTGACCGGGTGCTCGCGCTGACCACGTTCTCCTTCGACATCGCCGCTCTCGAGCTGCTCGCGCCACTGACCGCCGGCGCCGCCGTGCGGCTCGCCGACCGGGACGAGGCGCGCGACCCGGCCTGGCTTTCCGCCCTGCTCGCCGCCGGTGAGGTCACGCTCGCGCAGGCCACCCCGTCCCTGTGGGCGTCGATCCTGGACGCCGACGCCGTCCCCTTCCCTGGCGTGCGCGTGCTCGCTGGCGGCGAGCCGCTGCCGCCGGCGCTCGCCGACCGGCTGACCGCGCGCGCCGGACGGGTCTGGAACATGTACGGCCCGACCGAGACCACCATCTGGTCGACCAGCGGCCCGGTGCTGGCGGGCGGCGGTCTGCCGTCGATCGGCCGGCCGATCCGCGGCACCCGGGTCTACGTGCTCGACACGGCGCTGGCCCCGGTCGCCCCCGGCGTCCTCGGCGAGCTCTACATCGCCGGCGACGGGGTGGCCGACGGCTACCTCGGCCAGCCGGGCCTCACCGCCAGCCGCTTCGTCGCCGACCCGTTCGGGCCAGCCGGCGCGCGGCTGTACCGCACCGGTGACCTCGCCCGCTGGCGGGTCCGGGAGCCGGCCGCCGCCGGTCCGGTGACCCCGGAGCTGGAGGTCGTCGGCCGGGTGGACGACCAGGTCAAGGTGCGCGGCTTCCGGATCGAGCCGGGTGAGATCGAGGCGGTGCTCGGGCGACACCCGGAGGTCGCCCGCTGCGCGGTCGCCGCCCGGGCGGACACCGGCGCCACCCGCCGCCTGGTCGCGTACGTGGTCCCGGCCGGCCCGGGCGTGCCGCGGCCGGCGGCGGGCACCGCCGAGCCGCTGCCGGACGGCCTCGACCGCGCGCTGCGGGAGCACCTCGCCGCGGCGCTGCCGGAATACATGGTGCCGGCGGCGTTCGTCGCCGTCGCCGAGCTGCCGACGACGCCGAACGGCAAGCTCGACCGGCGCGCCCTGCCCGCGCCCGGCATCCCCCGCCCGACGGCCGGCGCCCGGCCGCCCGTGACCCCCGCCGAAGAACTCCTCTGCGCGTCGTTCGCCGCTGTGCTCGGCCTCGAGCGGGTCGGCGCCGACGACTCCTTCTTCCACCTGGGGGGCGACAGCATCCTCGCCTTCGGCGTGCTGGCCCGCGCCCGGGCCGCCGGCCTCGCGCTGGGCCTGAGCGACGTCTTCGCGCATCCCACCCCGGCCGCGCTCGCCGACCGCCTGACGACCGGGCGTCCGGCGGCGGAGCCCGGCGTGGCCGAGCACGACGCCGCCTCGTCGGCCGACCTCTCGTCCACCGATCCTTCCTCCGTCGATCCCTCGTCCGGCGCCTCGGCGGCCGCCGAGGCCCTGCCCGCGGCGGCCGGCGGGACCGTGGCGGGTGAGCCGGCGCCCGCTGAGCTGGCCGAGGTGGCCGAGCTGGGGCAGGTCGTCGAACTGGCTGAGGTGGAGCCGGCGGACGTCGCCCGGTGGCGAGCCCGGTTCCCGGAGATGACAGCGGTGTGGCCGCTGTCGCCTCTCCAGGCGGGGCTGCTCTTCCACGCCCTGGCCGACGGCGACCCGGCGGACGAGCCAAGGCCGCCGGACAGGCCGGAGACGCCGGGCGCGCCGGACGTGTACGTCCTTCAGTTCGCCGTCGAGCTCGACGGCCGGCTCGACCGGCGGCGCCTGCGGGCGGCGGCGCGCGCCCTGATCGCGGCGCACGACAACCTGCGGACGGCGTTCGTCACCGACGCGCGCGTTCCCGCGCAGCTCGTGCTGGGGCCGCTCGAGCCGGACTGGACGGAGGCTGACCTGTCCGGCTGGCCGGAGGCCGAGCGCGCGGCCGAGTCGGCCCGGCTCGCCGACGCCGACCGGCTAACCCGCTTCGACCTGTCCGCGCCGCCGCTCCTGCGCTTCCTCCTGCTCACGACCGGCCCGGGGTCGCACCGGCTGGTCGTGACCGCGCACCACATCGTGCTGGACGGCTGGTCGCTGCCGCTCGTGCTGCGCGAGCTCTTCGCCCGGTACGAGTCCCCGCCGGCCGCGCCGCGCACGGCCGGCGCCGACGCCGGTACGGGCATCGGCGCCGGCGCCACGGCGGGCGGCCGGGTGAGCTCGCCGCCGTCGACCGGCTACGTCGACTACCTGCGCCTGCTGGCCCGCCAGGACCGGGACACCACCGCGGCCGCCTGGGCGGCGGCGCTGGCCGGGCTGGACGAGCCCACGATGCTCGCCGGTGACGCGCCGGCCGGCCCCGCCGGCCGGGCGGGCGCGGCGGACTCGGCGGGCACGGCCACCGTCGAACGGTTCGCGGACGCCGCGCTGACCGCCCGGCTCGCCCGCTTCACCCGGGCCGCGGGCGTCACCCTCGCCACGGTGCTGCGCGCTGGTTGGGCCGTCCTGCTCGCCCGCGCGGTCGGGCGTGACGACGTGGTGTTCGGCACGACCGTCGCGGGCCGCCCGCCGGAGCTGCCCGGCGTCGCCGACCTGGTCGGGCTGTTCAACGCCACCGTCCCGGTCCGGGTCACGCTCGACCGGGCGGAGAGCGCCGCCGGGCTGCTGCGCCGCGTGCAGGCCGAACAGGGCGCGCTGGCCGACCACCAGCTGCTCGGGCTGGCCGGCATCCAGGCCGCCGCCGGGCTCGGCGACCTGTTCGACACCCTGCTCGTGCTGGAGTCCTACCCGTTCGACCGGGCCACCCTGCTACCCGCGGGCAGCGACCTGCGCGTCGTTTCGCTGGACGGCCTCGACGCGACCCATTACCCGTTGACGGTGCGGGTGATCCCCGGCGAGCGCCTGCGGCTGACCCTCGGGTACGCCCCGCGCCTGCTCGCCGAGCGGACCGTGACGGCGCTCGCCGACCGGCTGCTCGCCCTGCTCGCGGCGATCGTCGACGCCCCGGAGACGCCCGTCGGCGCCCTCGGCGCGGCCGTCGCTCCGGCCAGCGCTCCGTCCGTCGTCGTCACCGCGGCCGGCGCCAGCGCGGCCGACCTCACCGCGGCCGTCCTCGCCGGCACGTCCGCCGGTGAGGACGCCGCGACCGGTGACGCCACCGGTGACGCCGCCGCTGACGGGTGTGTCGCCGTCGACGGCGGCGCGGACGGCCCGGCCAGACGGGCGCGCCCACGCGGCGCGACCCTGCCGGAGCTGTTCGAGGAGCAGGCGCTGCGCGCGCCGACGGCGGTGGCCGCCCGCTGGCGGGACACCGAGCTCACCTACGCCGAACTCGACGCCCGCGCGAACCGGATCGCGAACCTGCTGGTCGCCCGCGGCGTCGGCCGCGAGTCGATCGTCGGGGTCGCGATCGGCCGGTCGACCGACCTCGTGGTGGCGCTGCTCGCCGTCCAGAAGGCCGGCGCCGCCTACCTCCCGCTGGACGTCGGCTACCCGGCCGACCGACTCTCCTACATGCTGCGCGACGCGGCCCCGGCGTGCGTGCTCACGGTGGACGGGGCCCGCGACGCCCTGCCGGCCCGGTCCGGCGCGCCGCTGCTCGTGCTCGACGACCCGGCGGTGCTGGCCGCGCTGGCGGCCGCGCCGACGACCAGCCCCACCCTGGACACCGACCGCCGCGCGCTCCCGAGCTCGCCGGCCTACGTCATCTACACCTCCGGGTCCACCGGGCGGCCGAAGGGCGTCGTCGTCCCGCACGAGGCGGTCACCGCCCTGTTCGCGAACACGGACCACTGGTTCGGCTTCGACGACACCGACGTGTGGACGATGTTCCACTCGGCGTCGTTCGACTTCTCCGTCTGGGAGTTGTGGGGACCGCTGCTGCGCGGCGGCCGGCTCGTCGTCGTCGACCAGGACGTCGCCCGGTCACCCGAGCAGTTCCTCGAGTTGCTGCGCCGGGAGTCGGTGACCGTGCTCAACCAGACGCCGTCGGCGTTCACCCAGCTGATGGCGGCCGAGGCGGATCTCGGCGGCGACCCGTCCACGCTCGCCCTGCGTTACGTGATCTTTGGTGGCGAGGCGCTCGATCTTTCACGGCTCGCCACCTGGTACGCCAGGCACCCGGACGACGCCCCGGCGCTGGTCAACATGTACGGCATCACCGAGACGACGGTGCACGTGACCTACGCGCGTCTCGACCGGGTGAGCGCCGCGGCGGCGAAGGGCAGCTCGATCGGCGTGCCCATTCCCGGCCTGCGGGCGCGGATCCTCGACCAGCACCTCACCCCGGTCCCGCCGGGGGTGGCCGGTGAGCTGTATGTGAGCGGCGATCAGCTAGCCCGCGGCTACCTGGGCCGGCCGGGCCTGACGGCGACCCGGTTCGTCGCCTGCCCCGACGGCGCGCCGGGGGAGCGGATGTACCGCACCGGGGACCTGGCGCGGCAGGCGCCGGACGGCGGGCTGGAGTACCTGGGCCGGGCCGACGACCAGGTCAAGATCCGCGGCTTCCGGGTGGAGCTCGGCGAGATCGAGAGCGTGCTCGCCGAGCACCCGGCTGTCCAGACCGCGGTGGTGCTCGCCCGCCAGGACCGGCCGGGTCAGCGGCGGCTGGTCGGATACGTCGTGCCGCGCCCCGGCTCGGCGGACGACGCGGCCGACCTGGGCGCGACGCTGCGCCGGCACGCCGCCGCCGCGCTGCCGGAGTTCATGGTCCCGGCCGCCGTCGTCGTGCTCGACACGCTGCCGCTGACCCGCAACGGCAAGCTCGACCGGGCAAGCCTGCCCGCGCCCGACCTGGCAGCGCCCGTCACCGCCACCGCCGGTCGCACCGCGGCCGAGCGGACGCTGTGCGCGGTGTTCGCCGACGTCCTCGGCGTCGAACGGGTCGGCGTCGACGACGACTTCTTCTCCCTCGGCGGCGACAGCATCGTCGCGATCCAGCTCGTCAACCGTGCCCGGCGCGAGCGGATCACCTTCACCCCTCGCGAGGTGTTCCAGCACCGCACCCCGGCCGCGCTCGCGGCCCTGGCGGCCGCCGTCCAGAACGGCTCCGTCCAGGACGGCTCCGTCCAGGACGGTTCCGGCGGCGTCAGCCCCGCGATCCCCGGCGCGGCCGGCGCCGCCGCTACCGCCACCGCCGGGGACGCCGCCGCCGGCGCGCCGGCCGAGCCGGGCCACGACCCGGACGGGGTCGGCGTCCTCACCCCGCTGCCGGTCGTCGCCCGGCTCGCCGAGTGGGGCGGCCCGATCCGGCGGCTCAACCAGGCGTTCCTCGTCCGGGTGCCGGCCGGTGCCGACCTGGCGGCGCTGGGTGCCGCGCTGGATGCCGTGCTGGACCGGCACGACGGCCTGCGCGCGCGGCTGCTGCGCCCGGCGCCCGCGCTGTGGCTGCTGCGGACAGCCGCGCCCGGCACGGTGGCCGTCGGCGGGCTGCTGACCCGCGTCGACATCGCGGGCCTGGCCGCGCCCGAGGTGCGCGCCGTCGTCGCCGCCGAGTCGGCGGCGGCCGCCGAGGCGCTCGACCCGGACGCGGGGGCGATGCTGCGCGCGGTGTGGCTCGACGCCGGCCCGGCCGAGCCCGGCCGGCTCCTGCTGGTCGCGCACCACCTGGTCGTCGACGGCGTGTCATGGCGGATCCTGCTCGCCGACCTCGGCGAGGCCTTCGCGGCGGCGCGCGCCGGCCAGCCGCCGTGGCTGGCCCCGGTCCCCACCTCGCTGCGCACGTTCGCCCGGGTCTTCGCGGAGCGCGCCCAGGACCCGGACAGGCTCGCCGAGCTCGCGCACTGGACCGCGACGCTCACCCCCGGCGCCGGGCTCACCGATCCCACGGGTCTCGCGGATCCCGCGGGTCCCCTTGAGGGCACTGAGCTCACCGGCGGAACGGACGGAGCCGGCCACCCCATCGACGCCACCGGCGGCGCCGGCCGAGCGCTGGCGGGCCGAGGCGGGGCGGCGGGCCGGTTCGCGGACACCGCCCGGCACGTCGTCGAGGTACCGCCAGCGGTCACCGTCCCGCTGCTGACGGTGCCGGCGAGTGGGGTAGCCGCCGCCGGCACCGAGATAACCGACGTGCTCCTGGCCGCCCTGCGGGTGGCGGTCGCGCGCTGGCGGCACGAGCGCGGCTGGGACGGCTCGGCCGACCTGCTCGTCGACGTGGAGCGGCACGGCCGCGCGGAGATCGCCCCCGGGCTGGACCTGTCCCGCGCCGTCGGCTGGTTCACCAGCATCGTCCCGGTCCGCCTGCCGGCCGCCGCCGGGCTGGACGCGGCCGAGACGTTGCGGCTGGTGACCGAGCGGTGGCGGGCGACGCCGGACGGCGGCATCGGCTACGGCATGCTGCGCCACGCCAACCCGCTCGCCGCCGCGACGCTGGCCGCCGCGGCCCGGCCGGAGGTGCTGTTCAACTACCTGGGCCGGTTCGACGCCGACCCGGCGGCGGACTGGGCGCTCGCCCCGGAGAGCGACGCGCTCGCCGCGCACCCTGACCCCGACCTCGCCGTCGGCCACCCGCTGACCTGCGACGCCGCCTGCGTCCAGGGCGCGGACGGCCCGACGCTGCGGGCGACGTTCACCTACCTGTCGACCGTGCTGCCCGCCGCCGACGCGGCCCGGATCGCCGACGGCTGGGTGTCCGCGCTGCGCGAGCTCGCCGCGCTCGCGCCCGCCGGCCGGCGGGCTGGCCAGGCCACGCGCCAGGCCGAGGACCAGGCAGGAGGCCCCGCCGAGGGGCCGGCAGAGGGACGGATCGACTCGGCCGGGCTCTCCCCGGCCGACGTCGAGCGGATCAGGCGGGCGAGCCCCGCGCCGGTCGAACAGATCTGGCCGCTGTCGCCGCTGCAGGAGGGCCTGCTGTTCCACTCGGCCCTCGACCGGTCCGGCGACGCGTACACGGCGCAGTTCAGCCTCGACTTCGCCCACCGGCTCGACGGCGACCGGCTGCGGCGCGCCTGCGAGCAGTTCATGCGGCGCAACCCGGTCCTGCGGGCCGGCTTCGTCAGCGACGGCCTGCCCGCGCCGGCGCAGGTCATCCTCACCGGACTGCCGGCGCCGCTGGCCGAGGTCGACCTGTCCGGGCTCGCCGAGCCCGAGCGCGCCGCGCGCGCGGCCCAGCTGGCCGATCGCGACCGGACGACGCCGTTCGACGTCACCCGGCCGCCGCTGTTCCGGCTCCTCCTGCTGCACCTCGGCGACGGCCGCGACCGGCTGGTGATCAACCGCCAGGTGCTGCTCTGGGACGGCTGGTCCGGCGCGCTGGTGATCGACCAGCTGCTGGGGCTCTACGCGGCCGACCCGGGCGGCGATCCCGGCGGTGACGGCGAGACCGGGCAGGCCGCCGGGCCGCCCGCCCCGGCGGCCTCCTACAGGGACTTCCTGGACTGGCTCGCCCGCCAGGACACCGCCGTGGCCACGGCGGCCTGGCGCGCGGCCCTGGACGGCCTGGACGGGCCGACGCTCGTGGTGCCCGCCGCCCGTGGGCTCGCGCCGGTCGAACCCGGGCGGATCACCGTCGAGCTGCCCGAACGCACGACCGCCGCGACGCGGGCGCTCGCCCGTGAGGCCGGTCTCACGATCAACTCCGTCTTCAACGCGGCGCTCGCGCTGGTGCTGGCGAGCGCGACCGGTGGCGACGACGTCGTGTTCGGCACCACCGTGGCCGGCCGGCCGACCGAGCTGCCCGGCATCGACGACGTCATCGGCCTGTTCCTGAACACGGTTCCCGCCCGGGTCCGGCTGGACCCGGCGGAGACCGTCGCGGACCTGCTGCGCCGCGTCCAGGCCGAGCGCGTCGCGCTGATGGACCACGAGTACCTCGGCCTGGGCGAGATCCAGCGCGCCGCCGGGCATCCGGAGCTGTTCGACACCCTGTACGTGCTGCAGAACTTCATCGACGAGGTGGCGACGGACGCCACCAGCGCCCGCTACGGCATCACCGGCGGCACCAGCGTCGACCACACCCACTACCCGCTGACCTTCGTGCTGTTCCCCGGCGCGCGGATCACCGTCCGGCTGGAATACCGCCCCGACGTCGTCGACGCCGCGCTGGCCGACGCGCTCGTGCGCCGGTTCGTCGCACTGCTCGACACGCTGGCCGCCGACCCGGCCGCTCCGGTCGGCTCGGTCCAGGTGCTGCTGCCGGCCGAGCGCGCGGCGCTGGCCGCCGCGCACGAGCCGCCGCCGTCCGGCGACGAGACGCCCGCTCGCCCGGGCGGCACGGACCGGGAGGCCGCCGACGAGACCATCGCCGACCTGCTGGCCGCCCAGGCGGCGCGCACCCCCGACGCCACCGCCCTCGTGCTGAGTCATGGGTGGCCACGTACGGGCCCGGGCTCCCGGCGGGTCAGCTACGCCGAGCTCGACGGCCGGGTGAACCGGCTGGCCCGGCTGCTGCGCGCGCACGGCGCCGGGCCGGAGCGGGTCGTCGCGCTCGCGCTCGGCCGGTCGCTCGACATGGTCGCCGCGCTGTTCGCCGTGCTGCGGGCCGGCGCCGCCTACCTGCCGCTCGAGCTGGACCACCCCGCCCCGCGGCTGAACGCGATGATCGCCGACGCGGGTGCCTCCCTGGTGCTCGCCACCAGGGCCACCGCCGGCTACCTCGGTGCCGTCGACGCCCCCACTGTCGCTGCCCTCACTGTCGATGCCTCCGCCACCGGCGCCCCCGCCCTCGATGGCCCGGCACACGCCCCCGACGCCGATGCCCCCGACGCCGGCGGACCGGGCTGGCTGGTGCTCGACGAGCCGGCGACCGCCGAGCGGCTGGCGGCCCAGGACGCCGGCGAGCTCACCGCCGCCGAGCTGGGCGGCTTCGCGCGCGGCCGCGCCGGCCGGCTCGACCATCCCGCGTACGTGATCTACACCTCCGGCTCCACCGGCCGCCCGAAGGGCGTCGTCACCCCCTACCGGGGCCTGACCAACATGCAGCTCAACCACCAGAAGGAGATCTTCGACCCGACGGTGGCCCTGGCCCGGGGTTCCTGCCGGATCGGCGAAGCCGATCTGGGAGGTCTGGGGCGGCGGCTGCGGATCGCGCACACGGTCTCGTTCGCCTTCGACATGTCCTGGGAGGAGCTGCTCTGGCTGGTCGAGGGCCACGAGGTGCACATCTGCGACGAGAACCTGCGGCGCGACGGCGAGGCGCTGGTCGCCTACTGCCACGAGCACCGGGTGGACGTCGTCAACGTCACCCCGACCTACGCCCAGCACCTGCTGGAGCTTGGCCTGCTCGCGGACGGGCCCACCGGCCCGGGTGAACCGGCCGGCGCCACCCGCGCCATCGGCGCCGCCGGCGGTGCCGCCGCCGGTGCCGGGCACCGGCCGTGCCTGGTGATGCTGGGCGGCGAGGCCGTCTCGGACACGTTGTGGAACCGGCTGCGCGACACCACGGGGACGGCGGGCTACAACCTCTACGGCCCGACCGAGTACACGATCAACACTCTCGGCGCCGGTACCGCCGACAGCGCGACGCCCACCGTGGGCCGGCCGATCCGCGACACCCGGGCCTACGTCCTGGACCGCTGGCTGCGCCCCGTCCCGGACGGGGTACCCGGCGAGCTCTACGTCGCGGGCGCCGGCCTGGCCCGCGGCTACCTCGGCCAGCCGGGCCTGACCGCGGCCCGGTTCGTCGCGGACCCGTCGGTGCCGGGCGGCCGGATGTACCGCACCGGCGACCTGGTGCGGCGCCGAGCCGGCGAGGCGAACCTGGACTTCCTCGGCCGCACCGACGAGCAGGTGAAGATCCGGGGCCACCGGGTCGAGCTCGGGGAGATCACTTCGGCGCTCGAGCGGCACCCCGGGGTCGCCCAGGCCGCGGTGGTCGCCGCGGACGACCCGGCGCAGCCCGGCGGGCGGCGGCTCGTCGCCTACGTCGTCCCCGCCGAGCCGACGGCCGCCGACCGGGCGGCCGCCGAGGCCGACCAGGTCGGCGAGTGGCGGCAGGTCTACACCGACGAGTACACGGCGATCCCCACCGCCCTCACCAGGGAGGATTTCGCCGGCTGGGACTCCAGCTACGACGGCCAGCCGATCCCGGTCGAGGAGATGCGGGAGTGGCGCGCGGCGACCGTCGCGCGGATCCGGGAGCTCGCGCCCCGCCGCGTGCTGGAGATCGGCGTCGGCACCGGCCTGCTGCTCGGGCAGCTCGCGCCGGGGTGCGAGAGCTACTGGGGCACGGACTTCGCGGCGCCGGTGCTCGAGAAGCTGCGCGCCGAGCTCGACGCGGACCCGGCCCGCTTCGGCGCGGTCGAGCTGCGCCACCGGCCGGCGCACGACCTGACCGGGCTGCCGACCGGCTACTTCGACACGGTCGTGCTCAACTCCGTCGCCCAGTACTTCCCCGGCGCCGAGTACCTGCGCCGGGTGCTCACCGGCGTCTTCGGGCTGCTCGCCCCGGGCGGCGCGGTGTTCGTCGGAGACGTGCGTGACCTGGGCCGGCTGCCCGTCCTGCACACCGCGATCGAGCTCGCCCGCGCCGGCGGCGGCGCCGTCCCGGCCGCCCGGCTCGTGGCCGCCGTCGACCGCCGGGTGGCGCTGGAGAAGGAGCTGGTCCTGGCGCCCGAGTTCTTCACGGCGTTCGGCGCCGAGCACTACGCGGCGGTGTCGGTACGTGTCAAGCGAGGCCTGGCCAGCAACGAGCTCAGCCGGCACCGGTTCGACGTGGTGCTGAGCCCGCGTCCGGCGAGCCCACCGGTGTCACTGGCCGCCGCCCCCGCGCTGGTCTGGGGGGAGCGGATCGCGGACCTCGACGGGCTCGCCGCCCTGCTGGCCACGGACCGGCCCGCCGCGCTGCGCCTGACGAGGCTGCCGGACGCCCGGGTGGCCGACGAGGTCGCCGCGGCCGTCGCGCTCGGCACGGTGGCGGCCGAGCCAGCCGCCGGCCGGGCCGTCGACCCGGAGCGGCTGTGCCTGCTCGCCGAGCGTCTCGGCTACGAGCCGCTGGTCACCCGCGCCGCCGCCGGGCCGGGCCTGCTCGACGCGGTGCTCCTGCGCGCCGGCGCGGCCGGAGCCGGCCCGCGCGCCGACGTCTACCTTCCTGACGCCCGCTTTCCTGACGCCCGTCCTGTCGAGGCCCGTCCCGCCGGCGGCCCGGTGCCCGCCGGCCGGGCGCGGGTCGCGAACGACCCGACGTCCGCCCGGCACACCGCCGAGCTCGTCGGGCGGCTGCGCGGTGACCTCGGCGTCGAGCTGCCCGACTATCTCGTCCCCGCCGCCTTCGTGCCGCTGGCCCGGATCCCGCTGACGACCAACGGCAAGCTCGACGTCGCGGCGCTGCCGCCGGCCGAGCCCGCCGTGGCCCGCGGCTCATCCCGGCCGCCGTCCACCCCGGTGGAGGAGACCCTCTGCGCGCTGTTCGCCGACGTGCTGGGGCTGCCCGAGACCGGCGTCGACGACGACTTCTTCGCCCTCGGTGGCCACTCGCTGCTCGCCACCCGGCTGGTCAGCCGGATCCGCGGCGCGCTCGGCGTGGACCTGGCGATCCGCGACCTGTTCGAGGCGCCGACCGTCGCCGCGCTCGCGCCGCGGGCCACTCCCGCGGCCGGCGCCGACGTCGCCGGCGAGGCCGGCGGCGGTTCCGCCGGGGCCAGCGCGGCGACGGCCGCGCCCGGGGCCGCGCGGCCGCGGCCGACCCGGGCCGCCCGCGAGCCAGGCGAACGGATCCCCCTGTCACCCGCGCAGCGCCGCCTCTGGCTGGTCGACCGGTTCGCGGAAGGCACCAACGCCTACAACTACCCGCTGGTGATCGAGCTCGCCGGGCAGGTCGACCTAGCCGCCCTGGCGGCCGCCGTCGGCGACGTGATCGACCGGCACGAGATCCTGCGGACCGTCATCGCCGAGCACGACGGTGAGCCGTACCAGCTCGTCGGTGACCCGGGCGCCGTCCGGCCCGAGGTGACGGCGCTCGACTGCGCGCCCGAACAGGTCACCGAGCGGGTCAGGGCGGCGGCGTCCGCGCCGTTCGACCTGCGGACCGATCCGCCGCTGCGGCTGACCGTGCTGCGCCCCGGCCCGGCCAGCACGGTGCTGGTGATCGTGCTGCACCACATCGCGACCGACGAGTGGTCCGACCGCCCGTTCCTGCTCGACCTGGACGCCGCCTACGCCGCCCGGCTGGCCGGGAGGGCGCCGAGCCTTCCCCCGCTGGCGGTCCAGTACGCCGACTACACCCGCTGGCAGCGTGAGCTGCTCGGCGACCCGGCCGACCCGGGCAGCCGCGCGGCCCGCCAGCTCGGGTTCTGGGCGGAGGCGCTGGCCGGGCTGCCGGACGAGATCCCGCTGCCGCTGGACCGGCCCCGCCCGCCGGTGCGCGCCGGCGCGGGCGGGCGGGAGACCCGCGAGCTGCCCGTGGCGACGGTGGCCGCCCTGCGCGCCCTGTGCGCCCGGACGGGGACGAGCATGTCGATGCTCGCGCACGCGGCCGTCGCGGCCCTGCTGCACCGGCTGGGCGCCGGCGACGACATTCCCGTCGGCGTGCCGATCGCCGGGCGCACCGACGAGGCCCTCGAGCCGCTGGTCGGGTTCTTCGTCAACACCCTGGTCCCGCGGTCCGACCTGTCGGGAGACCCCACCTTCGTCGAGCTGCTGGCGAGGACTCGCCGCGCCGACCTCGCGGCGTTCGATCACCAGGACGTCCCGTTCGAGGACGTGGTCGCCGCCCTCAACCCGCGCCGCGTCGCCGGCCGCAACCCGCTGTTCCAGGTGATGGCCGGCTACCACCACCTCACCGACGACGACCGGCGGCTGTTCGGCCTGCCGGCGAGCTGGCCGGACCCGGACTTCCACGTCGTCAAGTTCGACCTGGACATCACCTTCGTGGACCGGGCCGCCCGCGACCAGGTCACGGTGCTGGTCGAGTACGCGCTCGACGTCCTGGACGCGCCGACCGCCGCCAGGATCGCCGACCGGCTGGTCGCCCTGCTCGACGCGGCCGGCGCCGACCCGGACCGGCCGGTCAGCCGGCTGCCACTCGTCGGGGCCGGCGAGCGGGCCGCCGCGCTGGCCGCCGCGACCGGCGCGGTGCTCGATGCGTCGCCGGCCGATGCGTCGCCGGCCGGGGTGCCGGAGCTGCTCGCCCTGGCGGCGGCCGCCCACCCGGAGCGGGTCGCCCTGGTCACCGGCGGGCGGCGGCTGACCTTCGGCGAGCTCGCCGCCCAGGCGAACCGGCTCGCCCGGCTGCTCGCCGACCCGGCGGCCGGCCGGGCGGGGGGCCTGGCCGCGGGGGAGGCCGGCGAACCGGTGGTGGCGCTCGCGCTGCCACGGGAACTGATGGTCCCCGCGATCTTCGGGGCGCTCGCCGCCGGCGCCGCCTACCTGCCGCTCGACCACGACCAGCCGGAGGAGCGGCTGGCCTTCCTGCTCGCCGACGCCGCGCCCGCCGTCGTCGTCACCACCACGGAGCTCGCCGGCCGGCTGCCCGCGGCCACGGACGCGGTCACCGTTCTCCTGGACGAGGCGGAGACCCGGACGCGCCTCGCCGCGCTCCCCGGCACCCCGCCCGACCTCCCGTCCGCCGCCGCGACCGGCGGGCCCCCGGCCGGGGCGGCCTACGTCCTCTACACCTCCGGCTCGACCGGCCGGCCGAAGGCCGTCGTCGGCACCCACGGGGGCCTGGCCAACCTGTTCGCCGCGCAGCGCGCCGACGTCATCGACCCGGCCAGCCGCGCCGCCGGCGGGAGCGTCCTGCGCGTCGCGCACGCGGCGCCGTTCGGCTTCGACGCGTCCTGGGAGCCGCTGCTGTGGCTGCTCGCCGGCCACGAGCTGCACGTGGTGGACGAGGCCACGCTGCGGGACCCGGCCGTGTTCGCCGGCTACGTCACCACCGAGCGGGTCGAGGTCGTCGACGTCACCCCGAGCTATCTGGCCGAGCTCGCGCGGCACGGCTTCCTCGAGCCGGGCACGCACCGGCCGAGCGTGCTCGTGGTCGGCGGGGAGGCGACCCCGGCGGCGCTGTGGGAACGGCTGCGGGCACTCGACGGCACCGCCGTCCACAACCTGTACGGGCCAACCGAGTACACCGTGGACGCCTACGGCTGGCACTCCGCTGGCCGGCCGGGAGCGGCGGACCCGCCCGGCACCCCGGCGGAGTGGGCCGCGCCCGTCGCCAACACGCGGGTGTACGTGCTGGACGCCGCGCTGGAGCCCGCGCCGGACGGGGTCCCCGGTGAGCTGTACCTCGCCGGGGGCGGCCTCGCCCGCGGCTACCTGCGCCGCCCCGGCCTGACCGCCGCCCGGTTCGTGCCCGACCCGTTCGGCGAACCCGGCGCGCGGATGTACCGGACCGGCGACCGGGCCCGCCGCCGCGGGGACGGCACGCTGGAGCTGCTCGGCCGCGCCGACGACCAGCTCAAGCTGCGCGGCCTGCGGATCGAGCCCGGCGAGATCGAGAACGTTCTGGCGGAGCACCCGGATGTCGCGGCCGCGGCGGTGGTTGCCCGCGAGGACGCCCCGGGCGCCGCCCGGCTCGTCGCCTACGTCGTTCCCGCCACCGTCCTGGCGGGCGAGGCGGCAGGCGCGGCTGGCGCTGGCGACGCCGCGGCGGCGGTCGACCTCGCGGCGCTGCGCGCCCACGTCGCCGCCCGGCTGCCCGCGTACCTGGTGCCGGCCGCGTTCGTCGCGCTGCCGGAGCTGCCGCGCACGGTCAACGGCAAGCTCGACCGCGCGGCGCTGCCGGCCCCGGACGCGTCGCCGCGCCCGGCCGGGCGCCGGGCACGGCCCGGGCGCGAGCAGCTGCTCGCGGAGCTGTTCGCCGAGGTGCTCGGCGTCGCCGAGGTCGGCGTCGACGACGACTTCTTCGCCCTCGGCGGGCACTCGCTGCTGGTGATGCGGCTGCGCGGCCGGATCCGGACGGTCCTCGGCGTGGACGTGGCGCCGCGGGCGGTGTTCGACGCGCCGACCGTCGCCGGCCTGGTGGGCCAGCTCGACGCCACCCGGGCCGCGTGGCCCGCGCTCGCCGCCGATCCCGGCCAGCCTGATCCCGGCCAGCCCGCCCCGCTGTCCTGGGCGCAGCGCCGGATGTGGGTGCTCGGCCAGGTCGCCGGCCCGAGCCCGGCCTACAACATCCCGATCACCTGGCGGCTCACGGGCCCGCTCGACGTCGACGCGCTGCGGCTGGCGGTGTCCGACGTGGTCGGTCGGCACGAGGTGTTGCGCACCGTGTTCCCCGCGCCGGACGGGGACCCGGTCGGGCGGGTCGTCGCCGCGGCCGAGGCGCGGGTCCCGTTCGTGGTGGAGGACGTCGAGCCGGACCGGCCGGACGCGCTGGCGCACCGGCTGGCGGCCGCCGCCGCGCACCCGTTCGACCTCGAGACCGAGATCCCGGTCCGGGTGACCGTGCTCCGGCTTGGGCCGGCGCTGCGCGTCGTCCAGTTCCTGGTGCACCACATCGCGGCGGACGAGGGCTCCGACCGGCCGTTCGCCCGTGACCTGACGGCCGCCTACCGCGCCCGGGCCGCCGGGCACGCGCCCCGCTGGGCGCCGCCGCCGCTGACCTACGCCGACTACGCGCGCTGGCAGCGCGCGCTGCTCGGCGACGAGCGCGACGCTGACAGCCGGGCGGCTCGCCAGCGGGAGTTCTGGCGCCGGACGCTCGCCGGGCTGCCCGAGGAGCTGAGCCTGCCGACAGACCGGCCACGGCCGGCCCAGCCCAGCCACGCCGGCGGCGTCGTCGAGCGGACCTGGGACCCCGAGCTGGTCGCCGGGCTGCGCGCGCTCGCCCGCGAGCACGGCGTGACCGTGTTCATGGTGCTGCGAGCCGCCGTCGCGGCGCTGCTGCACCGGCTGGGCGCGGGCGACGACATCCCCCTGGGCAGCCCGGTCGCCGGCCGGGTCGACGAGCGGCTCGAGGGCGTCGTGGGCCTGTTCCTGAACACGCTGGTGCTGCGGACGGACCTGTCCGGCGACCCGACGTTCGCCGAGCTGCTCGCCCGGGTGCGCGCCGTGGACCTCGCGGCCCTCGACCACCAGGACCTGCCCTTCGACCGGGTCGTCGACGCCGTGAACCCGCCGCGCTCGCTCGCCAGGCACCCGCTGTTCCAGGTGATGGTGGTGTACCTGCCGGCCTCCGACGCGGCCGGCGAGCTCGACCTGCCGGGCGTCGCCGCCAGCCCCGAGCCGGTCAGGACCGACACCGCCAAGTTCGACCTGTCGTTCGACTTCGTCGAGCACCCCTTCGTCGAGCACCCCACCGCCGAGCACCCCACCGCCGAGGACCCCTCCGTTGGGCACGCCGGGGCGGACGGGAAGGCCGCCGGCCTGACCGTCGGGATCGCCTACAGCGCGGACCTGTTCGACCCCGAGACGGTCGAGGCGCTGGCCGGCCGGCTGCGCCAGCTGGTCGAGGCGGCGCTCGCCGGGCCGGGGACGCGGATCGGGTCGCTGCCGGTCCTCGACCCGGCCGAGCGGGCACGGGTGCTGGTCGACTTCAACCGCACCGACCGCGACGTCGTCGAGCTGACCTGGCCCGCGGCGTTCGAGGCGACGGCCCGGCGCCTGCCCGACGCGGCGGCCGTGGTCTGCGAGGACGTCGCGCTGACCTACGCGGAGCTGGACGCGCGCGCGAACCGGCTAGCCCGGCTGCTCGCCGCCCGCGGCACGCGGCGCGGGGACGTCGTCGCCGTCGCGGTGGGGCGCTCGGTCGACCTGGTCGTCGCCCTGCTCGGCGTGCTCAAGGCGGGGGCGGCTTATCTGCCGATCGACCTGGACCATCCCGCCCACCGGGTCGCGTTCATGCTGTCCGACGCGGGCGCCCGGCTCGTGCTGTCGACCACGGACCGCGCCGCCGAACTGTCCACCCTGGCCGCGGGCGACTCCGAGGCCGGGCCAGGTGCCCGGGCCGACGACGACGGCGACAGTGGCCACGCCAACGCCAACGCCAACGCCAAGGCCAACGCCGTCTCCGTCGCCGCCGACGGCGTTGGCGCCGACGGGGGCGGCGGCGCCGCTGAGCGCGATCGCGCCGGCCGCCGGCTGGTGTTGCTCGACGACCCGGCGACGGTCGCGGCGCTCGCCAGCCACGATCCGGCCTCCCCGGGCCCCGGGACGGCCGAACTGTGCCTCGACGACGCCGCGTACGTGATCTACACCTCCGGGTCGACCGGACAGCCCAAGGGTGTGGTCGTCACCCACGAGGGCATCGGCAGCCTCGTCGCCACGGCCGTCGACCGGCTCGGCGTGGACGAGCGCTCCCGCGTCGCGCAGTTCGCCTCCGTCGGGTTCGACGTGACGGTGTTCGACCTGTGCATGGCGCTGTGCGTCGGTGGGTGCTCGGTCATCGTGCCGGAAGGGCGCCGGGTGGCCGGCCCCGAGCTCACCGACTACCTGGTCGAGCACGGCGCCACCCACATGATCCTGCCGCCCTCGCTGGTGGCCGCGCTGCCGCCGGGCTGCGCGCTGCCGGCGGGCGGGGTGCTGGTCGTCGGTACCGAGATGGTGCCGACGGAGACGGTCCGGCGCTGGGCGCGCGACCTGCGCGTCGTGGCCGCCTACGGGCTGACCGAGGCCACCGTGAACTCGACGCTCTGGGCGGCCGACCCGGACTGGCGCGGGCCCGTCCCCATCGGCGTACCCGACCCGAACACCCGGGCCTACGTCCTGGACCCGGCGCTGCGGCCGGTCGGCGTCGGCGTGGTCGGCGAGCTCTACGTCGGTGGCCGGGGGCTTGCCCGCGGCTACCACGGCCGCGCCGGCCTCACCGCCTCCCGGTTCGTCGCCGACCCGTTCGGCCCGCCCGGCGCGCGCCTGTACCGCACCGGTGACCGGGCGCGCTGGCGCGCGCGAACCTCCCAGATCACGACCTCCCAGATCACGACCTCCCAGATCGACTTCGTCGATCCGGCAGGGACCCCGTTCGTCGATCCGGCAGGGACCCCGGGGGTGCTGGACTTCCTGGGAAGGGCCGACGACCAGATCAAGATCCGGGGATTCCGGATCGAGCCGGGCGAGGTCCAGGCCGCGCTGATGCGCCATCCGGACGTGCGGCAGGCCGCCGTGCTCGCGGTGGCCGACGCGTCCGGCGCCAGACGCCTGGTCGCCTACGCCGTCCCCGAGGGCGCCGGGCTGGACCCGGCGGCCGTGCGCGCGCACGCGGCCGAGCACCTGCCGGAGTACATGGTCCCGGCCGCCGTGGTGGCCGTGCCTGGGCGGCTGCCGCTGACCCCCAACGGCAAGCTCGACCGGGCGGCGCTGCCCGCCGTCGACCTCGCCGCGGGCGCCGCTGGCCGCGCGCCCGCGACCGAGCTGGAGGCGCGGCTGTGCGCGCTGTTCGCCGCCGCGCTCGGGCTGCCCCGGATCGGCGCGGACGACGACTTCTTCGCGCTCGGCGGCGACAGCATCGTCGCGATGCGGCTGGTCAGCCGGCTGCGCGCGGACGGGTTCCCGCTCGCCGCCCGCGAGCTGTTCCGGCATCGGACCCCGGCGGAGCTGGCCGCGGCCCTCGAGGCCCGCGCCGCCGCGAACGGCCGCGGCGCCGGGCGGCGGCCCGCCGACGGCGCTCGCGCGGGTGCTCTTCCCAACGGCGACGTTCCCGCCGGCGGCGATGGTCTCCTCGGCGACGGCGGCCTTACCAGCGACGGCAGCCTGAACGGTGACGACGGTCCCGGCGGCGGCGGCGTCCGGACGGCCTCGGGCGCCGCCACCGGCGCCGGCTTCGACGGTGGCGACGACGAAGGCACAGGGCTGGCGGCGGCGACCCCCGCGTTGCGCGCGCTGCGTGACGAGGGCGGTGGCGTCGATGGTTTCTCCTCGCCGGTCCTGCTCCAGGCGCCGGCCGGCCTCGACCTGGACACGCTGGTCGCCGTCCTGAGGGCCCTGGCCGACCGGCATGACCTGCTACGGGCCCGGCTGGTCCGGGCCGGCGGCGCTGGCGGTGCGGGCCGGGAGCCGGACTGGCTCCTCGACGTCGCCCCGCCCGGCTCCGCCGACGTCCACTCCTGGGCGCGCCGCGTGGACGTCCGCGGGCTGGCCGGCACGAGCGGCGGCGAGCGGCGGCTCGCCGCGATCATCGCCGCTCACGCGCGGGCCGCGGACGCCGAGCTGGACCCGGACCGCGGCGTGCTGGTCCGCTGCGTGTGGTTCGACGCCGGTGCTGGCGGTCCGGGCCGGCTGCTCCTGCTCGTCCACCATCTCGTCGTCGACGGGGTGTCCTGGCAGGTGCTGCTGGCGGACGTGGCCGAGGCGGCCGCGGCCGTGGCGGCGGGGCGCGAGCCCCGGCTGGCCCCGGTGCCGACGTCGTACCGACGGTGGGCCGGCCGGTTGGCCGAGCGCGCGCTCGCCCCGGACGTCGAGTCGCAGCTGCCCTTCTGGACGCGGCTGCTCGCCCAGGGGACCTCGCTTCCCCGGCCGCCCGGCGACCCGGACCGCGGCGAGCCTCGCGGCGGTGCGTATGCCGGCGGTGCGCATGTCGACGGTGGGCCCGGCGACCGTGGGCCTGGCGACGGTGAGCCCGGCGGCGGCGAGCCGGGCGGGCCGGTCAGCGTCACGCTGACCGGACCGCGGGCGGCCGACCTGCTCGCCGCCGTGCCGGCGGCGTTCGGGGCGCGGGTCGACGAGGTGCTGCTCACCGCGCTGTCGCTGGCGGTCGCCGACTGCCGGCGGCGCTGGCTCGCCGGGCAGGCGAGCGACGAGCCCGGCGTGAGTGGCGTTCTCGTCGCGCTGCAGGGACACGGCCGTCACGAGCACCTCGTCGACGACCTGGACCTGTCCCGCACGGTCGGCTGGTTCGCCGAGGTCGTCCCCGTCTGGCTCGGCCACGACGCCGTCGAGCTCGGCTCGGCCCCGGCATCCGCCGGCGGCGCGTCCCGCGGCGACGCGTTCACCGGCGCGGCTGTCCAGGATCGCTTGGCGCCCGACCAGGCGGGTCCGGATCACGCGGGTCCAGCTCGCGTGGGGCCGGACCACGCGGCGCTGGCCGCCGCGGTGGCGCGGACCCGGGCGCTGCTCGCGGCGGTGCCGGACGGCGGCACGGGCTACAGCCTGCTGCGCTACCTGAACCCGCGCACGGCCCCGGTGCTCGCCGCGGCCGGACGGCCGGCGGTCTACCTCAACTACGAGGGCCGGCTCACCCGCCCCCGGCCGGGCGACTGGGACGTCGCCGCCGAGGACGAGGCGCTGTTCGCCGACTGGAACGCCGACCGGCCCGACCCGTTCGGGCTGACCGTCCTGGTGCGCGCGCTCGACCGGGCCGACGGCACCGAGCTGGTCGCCCGGTGGAGCTCCGGCCCGGGCGGGCCGCCCGCGGCCGCGGTCCGTGAGCTCGCCTCGGCCTGGGTCCGGGCGCTGGACGCGCTGCGCGCCGCCGCGGGGGTCGCCGGCCGATGACCGCCCAGGCCCGTGTGCCGCCCCGCGCGCCGCCGCGCGCCGGCATGCCCCCGACCCGGCAGCCGCGCGACTCGGCGGCGGGCGCGACGAGGCGAGGCGCGAAAGACCGGAACGCGAGGGCCGCCACGAGGGCCGCGGTTTCGGAAAGCCCCACGGTCGGGGAAACGAAGGAGGAGAACCGGAATGAGAACCTTAGGACGGGCAAGAACGGCGCTGGTCGCCGCCGTCGCGGTCGTCGTGCTGACCGCCGCCGGGGCGTGCGGTGGCGACGACTCGGACGAGCCGGCGACGCCCGGCGGTGGCCAGTCGGCGGCGGCGAGCTTCCCGGTCACGATCGAGCACAAGTTCGGCTCGACCACCATCGAGAAGGAGCCGACGCGGATTGTCGCGCTCAGTTATGAGGAGGACACCCTCGCGACCTTGGGGATCACTCCGGTCGCGTACGGCAAGAACGAGTTCAAGCCGGACGGCGCGTTCCCCTGGCTCGAAGGGAAGATCGATCTTTCGGGAGCCGCCGCGCTCGACACCTTCTCGGAGCTCAACCTGGAGCAGGTGGCCGGGCTGCGGCCCGACCTGATCCTGGCCACGAACTTCTACGGCCTCGAGGACTACTACGACAAGCTCAGCGAGATCGCGCCGACGGTGGCCTACGGCGAGGAGGCCGGCATCGCCACCTGGCAGGAGGTGAGCACGGTCATCGGCAAGGCCGTCGGCCGCGAGGACGACGTCGCGGCGGCCATCGCCGACACCGAGAAGAAGATCGCGGACTTCGGCGCCGCCCTGCCCGGGCTGAAGGACAAGACCTACAGCTACAGCTACTACTACGAGCCGGACGGGCTGGCCGTGATCGACGATCCGGAGACGATCTCGGTTCAGCTGTACTCCCAGCTGGGGATGCGGCTGTCTCCCCAGGTCACCGAGAACGTCGTGGACCGCTCGCTGAGCATGGAGAACATCGGCGCGCTCGACGCGGACTTCCTCCTGATCGGGTTCGCCTCGGCGGAGCTGCGGACCGAGCTGGGCGCCAACCCGCTGTTCGCCCAGATCCCCGCGGTGGTCGCCGGCCGGGTGTACCAGGCCGACGCGTTCACGGCGGGCGCGGTGAACAACCCGACGATCCTCAACATCCCGTGGCAGCTGGCGGAACTGCGGCCGACCCTCGAGAAGGTCGCCGCCGCCCAGGCCGGCTGAGCCCGCCCGCGGGACCGGGCGGGAGCCTCCCGCCCGGCCCCGCCCGGCCCCGCCCGGCGCTGGCGGGTTCGGACGGTCGGCATCGCGTAGCGCGAACCGTCCGGCTCCCGCGGTGACTCCCGAGCGCTCATGTGTGGGCAGGTGACAGCGGAAGGTCGTTCGCGCTGACAGCCAGGGGGTGTCCACGGGCTCGTAGCAGGCATCCGGCTACGGTGTGGACCAGGATCCGTCGGGCGACGCGGGCGACGGGGACGAATCGCTCACGCCGACGGATGGAGTTCCGGGTGTCCTCAGGCCCTGCGCGTGCCGCCCAGGCCGCGGTGCTGCTCGACGGCCGCTCGTTCCTCGAGGGGCCCCGCTGGCACGACGGACGGCTGTGGGCGTCCGACCAGTACCTGGGCGAGGTCATCGCCCTCGACCCGGACAGCGGCGCCGTCGAGGTGATGGCCAGGACCGTGGGCCAGCCCGCCGGCCTCGGCTGGCTGCCCGACGGCCGGCTGCTCATCGTCTCGATGGCCGACCGGCGCCTGCTGCGCCAGGAGCCCGACGGCGACCTGGTGACGCACGCCGACCTGTCCGGCTACTGCGGCGGCCCGCTCAACGACCTGGTGGTCGACGCGGCCGGGCACGCCTACGCCGGCAACTTCGGCTTCGACCTGATGGCCGGCGAACCGGCGCGGCCCACCGTGCTGGTCCGGGTCGACCCCGACGGCACCACCAGCGTGGCGGCCAAGGACCTCAGCTTCCCGAACGGCGCGGTGATCATCCCGCCGGCCGGGCCCGCCGGGCCGGCGGGAGGGACCCTGGTCGTCGCGGAGACCTTCGGGCACCGGCTGACCGCGTTCGACGTCGCCGCCGACGGAGCGCTCGGCGGTCCGCGGCTGTGGGCCGACCTGACGGACGGCGCTCGCCGGGCCCCCGGGCTACCGGCGGATGACCGCCCGACCGCCCCCGACGGCGTCTGCGCCGACGCCGAGGGCGCGCTCTGGGTCGCCGACGCCTTCCACAACCGGGTGCTGCGGGTCCGCGAGGGAGGCGAGGTCGTCGACGAGGTGTCCACCGGCGTCGAGGGCGCGTATGCCTGCGCGCTCGGCGGTGGCGACGGCCACACCCTGTTCGTCTGCACCGCGCGTTCCTTCGTGCCCGAGGAGCGCGCCGCGACCCGGGACTCGAAGGTGCTCGCCTACCGGGTCGGCGTCCCGGCCGCCGGGCGGTAGCCACCCGGCGGCCACCGCCACGTTCGTGCCCCGGCGCTGCCCGCGCCGCCCGGCGCGTGGGAACATCTGGAGCTCGGCGGATCGGTGGGGGACAAGGGTGGGTGCCCGCGCGCTGGACACGTGCGCCACGGTGATCTTCCGTGGGCTGGCGGTGCTGCGCGGCCTCGCGCTCGTCTTCACCGTCGCCTACGTCGCGATCTGGTGGCGTGACTGGTACGGCGTGCACCCCTGGCGGCTGCTCGGCCCGGCTCTGGTGTTCGCCTGGGGCACCGTCTGCCTGATCGTCACCGCCCGCCGGACGCCGTCGCGGCCGACGGTGCTCGGCCACGTCGCCGTGGGCTGTGCCGTGGGGCTGACGGCGCCGTGGACGGTGCCCGACGCGTCGCTGGGTGACCCGAGCTCGTGGATCCTGATCACCGTCATGCTGGCGGGGCTGCACGCGGTCAACGCGCTGCGCACCCGCTGGTCGCTGGTGGCGCTGACGCTGCTCGCCGCGGCCCATCTCCTGCCGGCCTACCAGCACCGCCCGCAGGTCATCACGTCGACCGGGCTGCTGCTGTTCACCGGCGTCGCGATGCGCCAGGCGGTGGTCCGGCTGCGCCGGGTGGCGCTGGCCGCCGACGCCTGGCTGGACGCGGTCGGCGCGCGGTCGCGCGCCGAGGCGGTCGCGGCCGCCCAGGCTCGGGCGGACCGCGCGCATGAGCGTTTCCTGCATGACACGGTCCTGAACATGCTGGCCGGCCTCGGCCTCGGCGGCGCGGGCGGCGCCGGCCAGGCGGGTCCCGAGGCCTCGGCGGCGCTGGCGCGGGTCCGGGAGCGGTGCCAGCGCATCGTCGCCCAGGTCGAGCGGATGCTCGCCGGCGCGGGGGGCGAGGCCAACCTGTCCATCGGCCCGCCCGCCGGCCCGCCGGCCGATTCCGACGCGGAGCTCGCGCGGCTGATCGCGGAGGTCGTCGAGGAGGCCGGGGACGACGGCCTGGCGGTGACGGTGAGCATCGAGCGCGTCGAGGCGCCCCGGTGGGCCCGGCCCGCGCGCCTCGGCCCGCCGGCCGCAGGGCCGGCGCGGCGCGAGGAGCGGCTGCCGGCCGACGTGGTCACGGCGCTCGCCGCGGCGCTGCGCGAGGCGTTGATCAACGTGCGCAGGCACGCGGGCGTCGCCGCCGCCCGGGTCGACGTGGCGCGCTGGCTGGACGGGGTGCGCGTCGAGGTCCGCGACGAAGGAGCCGGTTTCGACGCCGCCCGGTTCGACCCGGCCCGCCCCGACGAGGAACCGAGCCAGGACGCCGCCGGGCCGGCTGTCCGGGCCGACCGGGCTGACCGGGCCGGCGAGGTCCGGCTGGGCCTGCGTGGGTCGGTGCACGGCCGGCTGGCCGACGTGGGCGGCTGGGCGCGCATCGACTCGGCCCCGGGCGAGGGGACCACGGTCGGGCTGCACTGGCAGGCGCCGCGGCCGGCGGTCGCGGGCTCGCCTGACGGCGCCGACCTGCGCCGGTCCTACGAACGGGCCGCCAGGCGGGCCGTCGGTGTCGCGCTGCTGGCCGGCGTCGCGGTGCTCGCGCTGCCGGCGATCGCCTACCGCGGCCACTCGACGCCCTCACTGGCGGCGCTCGAGCCGATCGTGCCGGTCGCCTCGCTCCTGCTGTGGGCGGTGGTCGCGGCCGGTGCCGGCCTGATCGCCGCCGTCACCTGGCACCGCCCGCTCACCGGTCCCGAGTCGCTGGCGACGCTGGGCTTCGCCGTCGCCTGCGTGCTCGCCGGCGCCGCGACGACCTCCGGTGGCGAGGTGATCAGGATCTACAACTGGGCGGGGATCATCGCCCCGACCCTGCTGCTGTTCTCGATCACGGTTTCCCAGCCGTGGCCGCGCTGGGCCACCGCGGTCGCCGTGGTCTCCGGGACCGCGCTGGCGGTCAGCCTGCCGCGGGTCGGGTCGAGCCCGCTGGAGCTGGTTCGGCTGCTCGGCACGCTCTACGGGTTCTCGACGCTGCAACTGCTGGTGACGGTCGCCGGGCCCGTGCTGATGGCGACCGCGGAGACGACCACACGAGCGGCGGCGCTGGACGCCGAGCTCGGCGCCGCTCAGGAGGCGGCGGCCGCGGTGCGCCGGGACCGGGCCCGCCGCCTCGCCCGGCTCGACCGCGACGTGCTCCCGCTGCTGCGCGCCGTGGTGGACGGCTCCGCCGACCCGCGCGACGAGGACATCCGCCGGCTGTGCGCCAGCCGGGCCCGGGCGCTGCGGCGGATGCTCGTCGGCTCCGGCGGGCGCGCGGGCCCGCTCGCCGAGCTGGAGACGGCGATCGACGCGGCCGAGGCGCGCGGCGCGACCGTGGTGCTGCAGGTCGCCGGGGATCTGGCCGCCGTGCCGCGTGAGGTCCGCGAACAGATCGTCGACCTGGTCAGCGAGACCCTGCTGGCCACGCCGCCCGGGCGGGTGATGGTCACCCTGCTCTGCGACGGCGCGGCCGGCGAGGGCTACCTGTCCTATCCGCTGGCGGCCCCGGAGGCCGCGGCGACCGGTCTCGACTGGCCGGCCGCCCCGGTGGGGGCCGGCCTCGACTGGTCGTCCGTCCCGGAGCCGGAGCCGGGGCTCGCGGAGACCGGCGACGCCGACCCGGCCGGCCCGGAGCCGGCCGCCCTGACCGTCCGCGCCGAGCAGGACGAGGACAACGCGGTCGTCGAGCTGCGCTGGCCGGCGCTCGCGGCGTCGATCGGCTGAACCGACCGAGCGCCGGCCGGGTCAGCGGACGGGCGGGGAGGCCGCGAAGGCCTCGAACAGCCGGGCGACGGCCGGCAGCGCCGCGGTCCGGTCGGCCTCGACCAGCCCGATCCGGGTGCGTCGGTCGAGCAGGTCGTCGACGTCGCGGGCCCCCTCGTGCCGCAGCGCGAACAGCAGCTCGGCCCCGGTGACCGAGGTGCCCGGGGCGATCGGCGCCAGCAGGCCCGGGTCGCCGCCGGCCTCGGCGAGCACCGCCGGCGCCTCGGTGCCGTAGCGCTCCACCAGCCGCCTCGGCGCGTCGATCGCGGCGAGCCGGGCGCGTGGCGCCGAGCCCACCAGCCCCAGCCGGGCGGTGCGGCACGGCCCGGCGGCCAGCCCCGCGTGGGCGACCGCCGCGTCGACCGCGTCGCGCGCCATCCGCCGGTAGGTGGTCAGCTTGCCGCCGACGACGGTGACCACCCCGTCCGGCCCGACCCGCACCGCGTGCCGCCGCGACAGGTCAGCGCTGCGCGCCTCGGCCCGGCCCCCGCGCCGTCGCCACCCGCGGGCGCTCTGGTCGTCGGCCAGGTCGAGCAGCGGGCGCAGCCCGGCGAAGGCGCCGAGCACGTCGGCCCGGTCGAGGGGGGCGTCCAGCACCGCGGACACGACCCCGAGCAGCGTCTCGATCTCGGCGGCGCTCGGGCGCGGCACGTCGGCCACGTCGTCGGCGGGGACGTCGGTCAGGCCGACGTAGACCCGGCCGTCGTCCTGCGGCAGGACCAGCGCGTAGCGGTTGCGCTCGCCCGGCATCGGGACCGTCAGTGCCGTGCGGGTGCCACCGAACGCGCCGGCGGCCACGACCAGGTGGGTGCCCCGGCTCGGCCGCAGCCGGATCTCGGGTGCCAGCGTCGGCGCCCACACCCCGGTGGCGTTGACGACGGCGCGCGCCCGCAGGGTGAACGTGCCGCCGGTCGCGGCGTCCTCGACGAGCGCCTCGGTGCCGTTCAGCGCCACCGCGCGCAGCCGGGTGAGCACCCGTGTCCCGTAGGACGCCGCGGTGCGCGCGATCGCGACGACGAGGCGGGCGTCGTCGACCAGTTGCCCGTCCCAGTAGAGCAGCCCACCGCGCAGCCCGGCCGCACGCAGCGCGGGGGCGAGCTGGTGGGTCTCCACGGCGGTCAGCCGGCGCGGCGGAGGCAGGGTGCCGCTGGGCGTGCGCGCGCCGCGGCGCAGCAGGTCGGCGAACCGCAGGCCCGCGTCCATCGCCGCCGCGTCGGCCTGGCTCACGGCCGGCGTCAGCGGCACCATGATCGGGACAGGGTGGACCAGGTGCTGGGCGGTCCGGCGCAGCAGGATGTCGCGCTCCTGGGCGCTTTCGGTCGCCAGCCGCAGGTCGCCGCTGGCCAGGTAGCGCAGCCCGCCGTGTACCAGCTTCGAGCTCCACCGGCTGGTGCCCCAGGCGAGGTCGCGCGCCTCGGCGAGCGCGACCGACAGCCCCCGGCTCGCCGCGTCGAGCGCGACGCCCGCGCCGGTCACCCCGCCGCCGACGACCAGCAGGTCGACGACCTCGCCGCCGGCGAGCCGGGCGAGCTCCCGGTCGCGCCGCGCCGCCGACAGCGAGGACCCGGGCAGGGGCGAGGGCCCGCCGCCGGCCCCGGTCATCTGGCTCGTGGCGTCCACACCCCGGTCAACGAGCCGGGGAGGGCGTGCCGTCCCAAGTTGGACACCGGTGTGATCTCCGTCAAATGTGAGGGTTGACCGGGAGAGGGGCAGTTCGCGGTCTTCGGGCCGGTGTGCGTGATCACCCGAGGTGTGGATCAGGCCCGGGCCGTCCCCGCCGACGCGGGGATCTCCCTCAGCGTGCGCGGTCGACGGCTCGTCCGTCCATCCCGACCTTCGAAACGGCCGGAGGGTGGCCCGTGGCCCGCGCCAGGCCGGCCTCGCGGCCGGCGGGCCCCGCGCGCTGGCTGTGGCGCGCACCGGCTGGGAGTGACGTGGCGTGCCGGGTCCGGCACAGTGGTCGGGTGAGCGAGTCGCCCGCGGTGGACGAGACCGGATCCGGCTCCGGGTCCATTGCCCGGACCGGGCCGGACGGGGCGGGTGAGCCCGTGTGGTACGGCTGGCGGCGCGCCGGCGAGGAGGCGCGGCTGCCTCCGGCGGCACGGGAGCTGCTGGTCGCCGGGCTTGGGTTCGCCGACCGGCCGAGCCCGCCGGTCGAGCTGGCGGCCGTGCGGCTCGCGCCGTCGAAGCTGCCAGAGCCGGCGCGAGCGGATCTTGTCCGGGTCCTCGGCGCCGAGCACGTGCGCACCGACCACGAATGGCGAGTCCGGCACAGCCGTGGCCGCTCCACCCTGGACCTGCTCGCGTTGCGCGCCGGCGACGCCTCCGCCGCGCCGGACGCGGTGCTGACGCCGGCCAGCCACGACGAGGTCGCCGCGGTGCTGGCGGCCTGCGCCGAGCACCGGGTCGCGGTCGTGCCGTTCGGCGGCGGCACGTCGGTGGTCGGCGGGCTCGCGCCGCGCCGGGCCGGGTTCGCCGCCGTCGTCGCGCTCGATCTGCGCCGGATGGACCGGCTGCTCGACGTCGACCCGGTGTCGCTCACCGCGACGCTCCAGCCGGGGCTGCGCGGTCCGGACGCCGAGGCCCTGCTGGCCGAGCACGGCCTCACCTTGGGCCACATCCCGCAGTCCTGGGAGTACGCCACCATCGGCGGATTCGCCGCCACCCGGTCGGCGGGGCAGGCCTCCAGCGGCTACGGCCGGTTCGACGCGGTCGTCGTCGGGCTGCGGGTCGCGACCCCCGTCGGCGACTGGAAGCTCGGCCGCGCGCCCGCGTCCGCCGCCGGGCCGGATCTGCGCCAGCTCGTCCTCGGCTCGGAGGGCGCCTTCGGGGTGATCACCGAGGTCCGGGTCCGGGTGCGGCCGCTGCCCGCCGCCCGGCGCTACGAGGGCTGGCGCGTCGACGACTTCGCCACCGGCCTCGCGGCGCTGCGCGCGCTCGCCCAGCGCGACCTGCTGCCCGCCGTGGCCCGGCTCTCCGACGAGCTGGAGACGGCGGCCGGCGCCGCGAACGCCCATGCCGCGGGCGAGTCGACGACCGGAGCGCCGGGCGACGCCGGCGGGTGCTACGTCGTGCTCGGCTTCGAGGGCGAGCCCGAGCGGGTGCGCCGGCACGCCGCCGACGTGGCCGCGCTGCTGGGCGCCAGGGGCGCCCGCCCGCTCGGCGCCGAGGTCGGCGAGGAGTGGGTGCGCGGGCGGTTCCACGGCCCGCGGCTGCGCGACGCGCTGCTCGACGCCGGGATGTTCGCCGAGACGCTGGAGACGGCCACGTTCTGGTCGGGTCTGGGGGAGCTGTACGGGGCGGTCCGGGAGGCGCTCGCGAAGGCCTACGCCGCCGCCGGGGTGCCGGCGGTGGTGCTCTGCCACGTCTCGCACCTGTACCCGACGGGCGCGTCGCTGTACTTCACCGTCGTCGCCGGCCACAGCGAGGACCGGTCCGGCCTGTGGGCCGTGGCGAAGGCGGCGGCGAGTGACGCGATCGTCGCCGCCGGCGGGACGATCACCCATCACCACGCCGTCGGCACCGACCACCTGGCCTGGCTCGGGGCCGAGATCGGCGACGTCGGCGTCCGCGTGCTGCGCGCCGTCAAGCAGGCGCTCGACCCGGCCGGCGTCCTCAACCCCGGCGTGCTCATCCCGTAGCGCCGCGTCGCCGGGGCGCCCGGCCGCCCGGCCGGGCGCGCGGGCGCGCGGGCTAGCCGGGGGAGCGCGGCGCGGCCCGGGTGGATAGGCTGACAAAGCCGTCGGTCGCATCGGGTGTGACGCCCCGAGGCGCGGCCACCGGGCTCCTGGTGCCGGGCTTCGCCCGGCCTTCGGGGGACACCGGCCACGGCGCGCGAAACGCTTGCCAGGCGCCCCAGGCGGGGCGCGAAAGGGAGAGGTGCGGAGTGGAAGTCATCGGTGCCGTGGTGATCTTCGCCTTGCTGATGGCGATCCCGCCGCTGTTCGTCTTCCCGCCGCTGTTCTACTACTACCGCAAGAGCCACCCGCTGCGGGTCGAGGCGGAGGCGGCGCGCGCCCGCAAGGCCCGCGAGCTCGCCCACCACTAGCGGCGTGCCCGCCGCCGGGAACGGCGGCGGATTTCTCGGCAACTCGGCGGCGGGGCGGCGGGCGGACAGGCCAGGATGGGACGCATGCCACCCGATCCACCGGCGACCGCCGTGCCTGAGCCGGCGGCGCCGGCCACGCGCGGGCTGATCCTGGTGGGGCCGGGCGCCGCGTTCGGCGGCGAGCTGCTCGTCCGCTTCGGCCTCGAGGGCTTCCGGCTCGGCGTGGTGGCCCGCTCGGCGGACACCCTCGGCCGGCTCACCGGCGAGCTCGCCAGCGCCGGGCTGACCATGCGCGGCGCGGTGGCCGACGTCACCGACGCGGCCGGCTTCACGGCCGCGCTCGAGGGGCTCGCCGACGACCTCGGCGGGCTGACCGTGCTGGTCTACAACGCGAAGCTGTCGATCCGTGGCAACGCGTTCTCCGTCCCGGCCGACGTGCTCAACCAGACGCTCGCGGTGAACGTCACCGGCGCCCTGACCGCCGTCCAGGCGGCGACGCCGTTGCTGGTCGACCGGGTCGGCGCGACGATCCTGGTCACGGCGGCCGGCACCCGTACGGAGCCACCCGGCGGGCGGTTCGCGCTGGCCGTCGGCAAGGCCGGGCTCGCGGCGCTCGCCGCGGCCGTCGGACCGACGCTCGCCGACCACGGGGTGCGACTGCGCACCGTCGTCCTGGACGGCCGGGTCGGCCCGTCCGGCCCGCTGCGCCCGCAGGCGGTCGCCGACCACTTCTGGCAGGCGTACGCGGCCCCGCGGGGCACGGTCTTCCGCCTGGCCGCGCCGGGCCCGCGCCGCGCGGCCGCCACCCTTCCCCTCGAGGTCTGACCACCGTCCGGTATCCGGTCGCCCCTGAGGGCGTACCGGTCCGGCGGCGGCACCTCCCGTGCCGGGTACGTCCTCGCGCGGGACGCCGCCGGCCGGCCGCGCGGCCTCCCGGAGGCGCCGGGCCCGCGGCGGCCGACCGGACGGGGCAGCGGTCAGAAACTGGACACCGTGTGGCGAGGACGATCACGCCCCGGACGCCCCAGAGCGGGCCAGGACGTGCGACCATCCGGAAGATGAGCCGACGGGGTGGGGATGTCCTCGCGCGCGTGGGTCGGCGCGTCCCTGATCGGAGATAACCCCGTGAACAACGCTGCAGACGACGAGGCGTACGACTCGCCGGAGGCGACCCGGCTCCGGCGTGACTCCGGTGACACCGGGCGCAAGGGGCCGAGTCGTCCTGGCGCGCCGAGCGCGCCGCCGCCGCCCGCGGAGTCCTTCCGCCCGGCCGGTCCGCCGCCGCCCGCGGACTGGTTCAAGCCGGCATCCGGGCGGGGTCCCGGCGCGCCCGGTGGCCAGCCCGGCCGCGGGGGCGACACGCCGGCCCGGTCGCGCCGCGACTCCGGCGACGAGACGGTCCGGCCGCGGCGTGACCAGGCGCAGGGCGGCCCGGGCAGCGCCGGGTACACCTCGCAGCCGGGCATCCCGGCGGAGCGCTACCCGACGCCGCGTCCCGGCGAGTACCCGGCACCGGTCCCGCCGGCCCGCCGGACCACGCCTCCCGCCGCGCCCCCCGTGCCCCCGGCTGCTCCGTCGCCGTCGACGTCGGGTGGCACGCCCCGGCCCGCCCAGAACCCCGCCGGCGCGGCTGGGCCCGGCCGGGACCGGCCGACCGAGTACATCGGACGGGTCGGCTCCGAGGACGCCACCGGTCCCCGGTCGCTGAACAAGGGCGCCGGCGCCGGCGAGCCGACCGAACAGCTGCGCTGGGGCGCGCGTGGCGGCCCGGCGAGCGCCGAAGAGCAGGCGACCGCGCTCGGCGGCCAGTACGAAGCCGGCAGGGGAGGCTGGGTCGCCGGAGGGGACAGCGGCGGCTGGGGCGCGGGCGAGGGCGGCGGCTGGGTCGACGGCGCGGGTGCCGGCGGGCCGGGAACAGGCGGCTACGTGCTCGGCGCGCCGGCGACCGGTGGTACGCCCGTCCCGGGCGGCGGCGCGCCCGAGGAGAAGAAGCCGAAGCGGCGCAGGCGCGGCCGGAAGATCGCGCTCATCGTGTTGCTGGTGCTGGTGGTCGGCTTCATCCCGGCCGACCGGCTCGCGGCGAACTTCGCGGTCGGCCAGATGCGCAAGTCGGTCGAGGACAGCCTCGCGGTGAGTCTTGAGCTCAAGGAAGGGGAGCAGCCACCGATCGTGCGCAAGGTGAGCATCGGGGGCTTCCCGTTCCTCACCCAGCCGCTGCTCGGCAAGTTCAAGGACCTCGGCGTCGTGGTGGAGCAGATCCCCACGCCGGGCCCCAAGATCAGTAGCGTGGACGCCCACCTGAAGGGCCTGCACGTCCCGCTCGGGGACGCGATCACTGGCAACATCGGCGAGATCCCGGTGGACGACGTCACCGCCACCGTGAAGATGAACTACACCGACCTGAACGCCTTCCTCAAGGACCAGCCGCTCCACCTGCAGCTCGAGCCGGCCGAGGATGGCAAGAAGGTCAAGCTCACGGGCACCGCGACGGCGGAGGATCTCAACGGCGACCTTGGGGACCTCGCCGATCTTCCGGGGCTGGGCGACATCCCAGGCCTTGGAAATCTGGGGAACCTGGGGATCCCGGGGCTGGGAGACGCCAACCCGCTGTCCGACGCGACTATTGAGTTCAGCGGTATCGGCGCCTTCGAGGTCAAGGACAACATCCTGTTCATCCGGCCGACCAGCATCTCCGGAAAGATCAAGATTGATGCGTTCGGTGTCGACTTCAACGAGGGCGGTGGCCTCAAGCTGCCGCCGGGCCTGACTGCCCCGGTCGAGGTGCCGCTACCGGACGAGCTGCCGTTCGAGCTGAACATCGTTAGCGCCGGCTCGGACGCGACCGGGCTGTCGCTGACCGCGAACGCCAAGGACGTCATCCTGCCGGAGGCCCCGAAGGCCAAGTAGCGCCATGGCCGGCGATCAGCCCTGTCGCCGGCCTGAGCGCTGTCCTTCCAGAGCGCGGGAATCTCCCTGGGAGCGTCCCGGTCGCCGGGTCTGTCGACTAGGTGACCCACGAAGCGGCGGCGTCGAACGCGGCTGTGTCGAATTCCATGATCGATGGAAATCGGTCGTGAGCGTGTCGAAGGTGCTTGAAGTCTCGCGCGCCAAGGGCCCTCCGGGGAGCCCGTGACCTGTCTGGGTGCCCAGGGATGTTCCTGATGTTTCCCGGCATCCCTGGGGCTGACAGTGTTACCTGGTTGCCCGTCGGTGGGGTGACCTGGCGGTGAGGCGCTCCCGGCTGGGCGATCCGGGTCGGTTCAGCGACACAGGTACGCGTTCGCGGACGGGTGACGGCATGCTCAGACCGGTCCGATCCGGATATCTCGTCGACGGGTCGGTACCTTCGTCGCAACGGATGCGGGACGCGTCGGACGACGCGTGCCGACCGGATGGCCAATCGGGAGGAGCGGGAGTCCGGATGGTGGGTGGTGACGTCGTGGGCCGCACGGCGCGTGGCCGGCCGAGGCCGCTACGTGCCGATGGGACCCCGCCCCGTGGGGTACGCCCGGCAGGCGGGCCAAGGGGCCGTCCGTCCGGTCACCCGGCCGGAACCGGCCGGGGTACGCGACGCTACGATCCGGCCATCCCGCAAGATCGGTCGTTTCGAGACGAGGTTGGTCCGGTAGTGACGCCGCCGCACTACGCGTCCCACGCCTGGGGGACGTCCCGGAGTCCGGGTGTCCCGGCGCTGGGCAGATTGGCGGCAGGCGGTCAGAGTGAGCCGTTTCCATCGTCGTTTCGGACGGGGACCGGCCTTCGTGCGCACCGGATGAGACGGAAAAGGCTCAAAGAGCTCGGCGGGGCAGCCCGGCCAGCGTCCCGGCCTGAAGGGGGAGACACGTGTCCACGGCCGTTCTGAGAGTAGTGAGTAACGAATCCGGCCAGATCGTCGTTCCGACGGGGCAGCCGCGGTTCATCATCGGCCGGGCCCGCAACGCGGACTACGTGATGGCCGACAGCCGGGTCTCCCGGCAGCATCTCATGATCGAGTCGACCGCCTACGGCTGGGCCGTGCGTGACGTCAGCTCGAACGGCACCTGGCTCGACGGCCAGCGCATGCTGAACACCGTCGAGGTGCGCGGCGAGACCCGCTTCCGGCTGGGTACGCCGACCGGGCCCGAGGTCATCATCGTCACCGAGTTGCCGGCGCAGCGCTCCGGCTACGACGACCGGTACAGCCCGGACGCCGACATGCAGACGATGCTGCCGAACCAGAGCGGGTACACCCCGCCGCGCGGCGGCAACCGGCCCACCCGGCCGACCCGGCGCGACGACTACGACGACGGCGGCCGCCGTGGCACGGGCGGCTACGACCGCGAGTACGAGCAGGCCGAGGTCAGCGGGCACTCCCGGCTCGACCGCGAGCACGACCGCAGCACGACCTACCCGCTGCGACAGGGGACGATGACGATCGGTCGCGGCCGCGACAACGACGTCACCATCACCGACCTGCTCGCCTCCCGGCACCACGCGCAGCTGACCGTCCGGGGCGGCAACGTCGACCTCGTCGACATGGACTCGGCGAACGGCACGTTCCTCAACGGCAAGCGGGTCCAGCGCGGCCGGGTCAACCAGGGCGACGTGATCGCCGTCGGGCACCACGTCTTCCAGCTCGAGGGCAACCAGCTCGTCGAGTACGTCGACTCCGGCGACGTCAGCTTCGAGGCCGACGGCCTCAACGTCTGGGCGCCGGGCGGCGGCAAGCAGCTCATGCACGACATGACGTTCCGGCTGCCCGGACGCGCGCTGCTCGGCGTCGTCGGCCCGTCGGGCGCCGGCAAGTCGACGCTGCTGAACGCGCTCACCGGCTTCCGCCCGGCGGACAAGGGCACCGTCCGCTACGCCGGCCGGGACCTGTACGACGAGTACGACGAGCTGCGCCGCCGGATCGGCTACGTGCCGCAGGACGACATCCTGCACACCTCGCTGACCGTCCGGAAGGCCCTGGAGCTCGGCGCCGAGCTGCGGTTCCCGCCGGACGTCACCCCGGCCGAGCGCACCGCCCGGGTCGACGAGGTGCTCGGCGAGCTCGGCCTCACCCAGCACGCGAACACGGTCGTCTCCCGGCTGTCCGGTGGCCAGCGCAAGCGGACCTCTGTCGCGCTGGAGCTGCTCACCCGCCCGACCCTGCTCTACTTGGACGAGCCGACCTCCGGTCTCGACCCGGGCATGGACCTCAACGTCATGGAGTCGCTGCGCAAGCTCGCCGACGACGGCCGCACGGTCATCGTCGTCACGCACAGCGTGCTGCAGCTCGACCTCTGTGACTACGTCCTGGTGCTCGCGCCGGGCGGCTACGTCGCCTACTTCGGCCCGCCGCAGGACGCGCTGCCGTTCTTCGGCGAGAGCAACTACCCGCGTGTCTTCCGCGGCCTGGAGGCCACGCCGGGCGCCGACTCCGCGTCGAAGTTCCGGGCGTCGCGGCACTACGTGCCGTCGGCGGTCACCGCGCCGTCGGCCCGGCCGGCCCCGGAGGAGCTGCCCAGCATCCGGCAGCAGACGGTGGTCAAACAGCTGTTCACGCTGAGCCGACGAACATTCGCGGTCATCGCGTCCGACAAGGGCTACCTACGATTGTCGATCGCGTTGCCGTTCGTGCTCGGCGCGATTCCGTTGGCCATCGGCGGTGACTTCAAGGACACCAACGACAACTTCTCGCCCAACTCGGACGCACCCACGATCGTCCTGATCATGGTGTTGTGTGCCTGCTTCATGGGCATGTCGAACTCGATCCGCGAGATCGTCAAGGAACGCGAGATCTATCGCCGAGAGCGGGCGATCGGTCTGTCGCGGGGCGCCTACGTGGGCTCCAAGGTCCTCGTCCTGATGGTCATCTCGCTCCTGCAGGCGATCCCGTTCACGCTCATCGCGATCGGCACCCGGATACCGCCGGACGCGCTGCTGGTGAACACGCTGCTCGAATTCATGCTCGCGGTGTTCGTGGTGCTCTTCGCCTCCGCCATGGTCGGCCTGATGATCTCCGCGCTGGTGGACAACGCCGACAAGACGATGCCGTTGATGGTGGTCGTCACGATGATCCAGCTGGTGTTCAGCGCCGGCATCGTGCCGGTGTCGGGCACGCCCGGCCTGCAGCAGGCCGCCGTCGTCTCGCCCGCCCGGTGGGGCTACGCGGCCATGGCCTCGGTCGGCGACTTCAACCTGCTCACCAAGGCCGGCCTGAAGCGCCCGGAGACCAAGAACGGCCAGGTGGTGCCGAACAGCGAGGTGCCGGTCAACCCGCGGGCGCCAGAGCGGGACGCGCTGTTCGACCACACGTCAAAGCAGTACGTGACCGACATCGGCCTCGGCCTGGTCGGCGGCGTCGTGTTCATCGGCATCACGTCCTGGCTGCTGCGCCGGCTGGATCCGAAGACCAACAAGCGAAGGGCCGCGGCCCCCAGCGCTTGACACCAGAGCACAGCCAGCTAACGGCCGACGGCCGGAGCCCCTCCTGGGGCT
>NZ_JADWYU010000121.1 GCF_016786325.1 Frankia nepalensis
GGTCCGCCGCCGCCTACGCCGCCACACCGCCGTCCCCACCGCCCGCGACCTCGACCAACAACTCGCCGAGATCGGGTAGCACCCGCGAGGGCCCACGGCCGCGCGCGGCCTCCCCTCCTCGCGCGGGGCCCCCGCCGGACTGCTTCGCCAGCCCGGTGGGTCCGCTTCGCCCGGCCCCCCAGTCGTCCCCACCGGTTCGCGGACCGTCACCTCCTCGCCCACCCACACGGTGCGAGCGCGACCGGTGGGGACCTCACCCGCATCGCCGTCTTCATAGCCGTTTTCGTCGGCTTTCCGGTGAGGTGACCAGTAAAATAAGGAAGCTGCGCCAGAAATCAGGCAGCCAACGGCCGTCAGACAGCCCAAACACGGCTCGACGAGTCAGCCCACGAGACAGTCGATCGAGACAGTCCGACGAGACAGCCCGCCGGCAGCTTCCGGAAGGCCCGCCATGCCCGATCCGAAGTCCACGGTCACCGAGTTCCTGGCGGCGCTGGAACGGCTGGACATCGACGCCGCGCTCGACCTGGTCGCCGACGACGTCGTCTACCAGAACGTCCCGCTTCCGCCCGCCCGCGGGCGGGCCGCGGTGGAGAAGCAGCTGAGGTGGATGGGGCGGTACTTCACGGGGTTCGAGGTGCGCGTCCGGCATCTCGCCGTCGATGGGTCGGTCGTGCTCTCCGAACGGACCGACGTGCTGCGGTCGGGCTCATGGGAAGCGGCTTTCTGGGTGTGCGGCACCTTCGAGGTGCGGGACGACCGAATCGTCCTGTGGCGGGACTACTTCGACTGGGCCACGTTCCTGGCCGCCGGCGCTCGCGGTGCCGGGAACGTCGTCGCCGCCCAGGTCGGCGCGCTGCTCGCCAAGGCCCGGGGCAACGGGAAGACCGGCTGACCGGCCGCCGCCCCGCCCGCTCACCGTCGTGGACGGGTGCCGGGGAAGGCTCAGGCTGAACCGGCTCGGATCCGCGCGTAGGCGGCCTCGAAGGCCCTCAGGGCACGGTTGTCGAAGAGGACGAAGCGGGCCTCGTCCAGAGCGGACGGGGTCTCGAGAACGGCGGTGACCGCGATGCGGGCGGCGTCCGCGAGGGGCCAGGCGAAGGCGCCGGTGCTGACCGCCGGCAGGGCGAGGGTGCGCGCCCCCAGCTCGTCGGCCAGGCGCAGCGCCTCGACGTGGCAGGAACGCAGCAGCGCGGAGCGGTCCTCGCGGGCGGAGTAGACCGGGCCGACCACATGGATGACGTGCCGCGCCGGCAGCCGCCCCGCCTGGGTCGCCACGGCGCCGCCCGCCGGCAGGCCTCGGGGGTACTCGGTCTCGCGCAGCCGCCGGCAGGCCGCCAGGATCTCCGGGCCGCCCGCGAAGTGGATCGCCCCGTCGACCCCGCCGCCGCCCAGCAACGACGAGTTCGCCGCGTTCACGACCGCGTCCACCCGCTGCTCGGTGATGTTGCCACGCACGAACGTGATCTTGGCCGTCGACGACGCCATCCGAACGGCCCTCCTCCAGTCGCGCCAGGCCTCGCGCCAGGCTCATTGTGCTCGCCACGAGGGCCGCGGGACCCCGGGCACGCCGCAGCGACCACGCGGGGCCCCAGCGGCCGCGCTGGGGCCCCTGGCCACCGCGTCGGCCCCCGTGGGAGCGGCGCCGTCAGGCCGCGCCGATCCGCGTGCCGTCGCCGGCGAAGAAGGTGAGGGCGGGCGCCGCGGCGGAGAGGGTGACCGCGGTGCCCGGCTGGACGGCCCCCTCGGCGCCGATGCGGACGGCCAGCGGCCCAGCCGGGGTCTGGACGTAGACGACGCGTTCGGCGCCGAGGCGCTCGGAGACGACGACCGTGCCGTCCAGGCGGAGCGCGCCGCCGTCCGGGGACCCAGCCGCCGGGCCCGCGGGGGCGAGCCGGAGGCCCTCGGGGCGCACGCCCACCGCGGCGGCCCCCGCCGGGGCGGCGACGGCGAAGCCGGGACCGGCCAGCACGCCGTCGGCGCGGGCACCGTCGAGGACGTTCATCGGCGGGCTGCCGACGAACGTGGCGACGAAGCGGCTCGCCGGGCGGTCGTAGATCTCGTCGGGGGTGTCCAGCTGCTCCAGGCGGCCGGCGTCGAGGACGGCGACGCGGTCGCCGACCGCCATCGCCTCGGCCTGGTCGTGGGTGACGAACAGCGCGGTCGAGCCGAGCCGGCGCAGCAGGGCGACGATCTCGACGCGCAGCTCGACGCGCAGCTTCGCGTCCAGGCCGGACATCGGCTCGTCGAGCAGCACCACCCGGGCCCGCCGGGCGAGCGCCCGCCCGATCGCGACCCGCTGGCGCTGGCCGCCGGACATCTGCGCCGGCCGCCGCCTGGCCAGCGCGCCGATGCCGAGCATGTCCAGGGTCTCGCGGGCGCGCGCCACGGCCTGGGCCTTCGGCATCTTGCGGCCGTAGCGCAGCGCCAGCGTCAGGTTGTCCAGCGCCGACAGATGCGGATAGAGGGCGTAGTGCTGGAAGACCAGCGCCACGTCCCGCTGGTGGGGCGGAATGCCGGCCTGGTCGGCGCCGCCGAACAGCAGCCGGCCGGCGGTCGCCTCCTCGAGGCCGGCGCAGATCCGCAACAGGGTGGACTTGCCGGAGCCGGACGGGCCGAGAAGCGCGACGATCTCGCCGGGGGCCACCGACATGGTCACGTCGGCGAGTGCCCGGACCGGGCCGAAGTCCCGGCCCAGGCCCACCATCTCGATGGGCACCCCGGCGGTGGCGCCGGCGGCGGCCGGGGCCACCGCGCCGACCTCCTTGGTCAGCGCCACCGATCCGGCGGGAACCTCCGGGGTCGCCGATCCGGGTGGGTCCCCGGCGTCGTCGCCGCCCGGCCGCGCGGCCAGCTCCGTCATCTCAGGTCAGCCATCTCAGGTCAGCTCCGTCACGAGGTCCGTCAGGACGCGGTCAGCTCGGTGGCCTTGGCCTGCGCCTCGCGCATCGCGGCGGCCGGGTCGGTGCCGGTCATCGCCCGCATCACCTGGTCGGTGAGCGCCTGCGGGACCTCGCCGCCGCGGCTGCCCGGCCAGGCCGGGGCCGCCACCAGCGAGCCGCCCAGGCCCTTGAACTGCTCCAGCTCGGGGAACTCCTGGTAGAAGCTCGCGAGCTGCTCGGCGGCGGCGGTGTCGACGGGCAGGTAGCTGACCGCCTCGACGCCGGCGGCGACGACGTCCGGCGCGAGCAGCGAGACCACCAGCTCGGTCGCCATCTGCCGCTGGCAGTCGTCGGTGGACAGCACGGTCAGCGCGTTGCCGCCGGCGACCGGGTGCTGGGTGCCGCCCGGCAGGGTCGGGAACGGCAGGACGCCGGCCCGGAAGCCGTTCGCGCCCTGCTCGCGGATGTAGCGCAGGCCGGCCGCGAGCGAGGCGACCGTGGCGCCGACCATCGCGGTCTGCTTCTGGATGCCGAACCTCAGCAGGCCGTTCGCGGACGGCGAGTCGGACTGCGGGCCGTAGGAGCCGACCTTGGCGAGGAACTGCGCGGCCTCGATCACGGTCGGGTCGTCCAGGTTCGGCGTGCCGTCCGCGTTCTGGATCTGGACGCCCTTGGAGCTCGCGAGCGTGCTCAGGTACCACTGGGCGAACTGCTCGCCGGTCGGCAGGTCGATCGGCTGGACGCCGCCCGCCGCCTTGATCTTCTCCGTGGCGGCGAGCACTCCGGTGGTGGTGGTCAGCGTCTTCGGGTCGACGCCGGCCTTCTCCAGCACGTCGAGGTTGTAGATCAGCACCGGCATCGAGACCTGCGCCGGGATGCCGATCTGCTTGCCGTCGATCTGGCCGAGCTTGAGGAACCCCTGGTCGTAGGTGGAGCGCAGCAGGTTCGCCGGGAGCTCCCTGGCGCCGAGCTGCTTGGCGAACACCGGCAGGACGTCGAACCCTGCGACGGCGACGTCGGCCTGCTTGCCGGCGGCCTTGTCCGCGGAGAGCTGCTGGAGGAGCGCCACGTAGTTCGGCGCCTCGTTGAGCGTCACGGTCAGGCCCGGGTGTGCCTTCTCCATGTACGCCTTGCCGTTCTTGGCGGCGTCGCTGAGCGCGGTGATCCCGTAGAACGTCAGGTTCTTCACCTTGGCGGCGCACTCGGGCGAGGCGGTGGCGCCGTTGACGCCGGCGACGCCGGCCTCGGCGGTGCGCGCGGTCGGCTGGAGGTTGGGCTGGTCGGCGCTGTCGCCGCCGCCCCCGCAGGCGGCGGCCGTGACCGCGAGGGCCGTGGCGGCGGCGAGCGCCGACAGCGAACGTGTCGGCCGGAGTAGGCTGCGTGTTTCGCGCCCGCGGAGGCCTCGCGCGCCAGCAACGATGCGGATCACGGGTGTCCTTCCAGTGTTCTCATGATCGGTGGGGCGGTCAGCCACCGACGCCCGTGCCGGTCAGGCCGGCGGTGAGGCGTCGCTGGGCGACGAGGAACACGACGAGGCTGGGCAGGCTGATGATCAGGGCACCGGCGGAGAGCACGGCGAAGTCCGGCAGGCCCATGCTCGGGGAGTTCATCATCGTGACCAGCGCCAGGGGCGGGGTGTGGATCTCGGGCGAGCGGGCCTCCAGCAGCGGCCACAGGTACTCGTTGAACGACAGCAGGAAGCTGAAGACCGAGACGGTCGCGATGGCGGGCATCGACAGCGGCACCACGATGGTCCGCAGCGTTCGGAGAAGTCCGAGGCCGTCCATGCGGGCCGCCTCCAGCACCGAGACCGGGATCGTGGTCATGTACTGGCGCAGCAGGAAGATCGAGGCGGCGCTGGTCATGAACGGCAGTACCAGGCCGACGCGCGTGTTGGCGAAACCCAGGGCGGAGATCGTCACGTAGTTCGGGATCGCGGTCACCTGGCTCGGCACCAGCAAGGTCGCCAGCACCAGCCCGAACACCGCGGCGCGGCCGCGAAACGGCACCCAGGCGAACACGTAGGCCGCCGGGATCGCGGTCAGCAGCTGCAACACCAGGATCGCCAGGCTGACCACGATCCCGGTCACCAGCGCCCGGCCCAGGTGGGCCTCCTCGAAGGCTCGCTGGAAGGCGTGAAAGCTGACCGACTCCGGGATCGGGTTCGCCGTGAGGCTCAGCGCCGACTGGGACGGGCCGAACGCGGTGCGCGCCATCCAGACGAACGGCAGCAGCGCGAAGAACACCCCCAGCGCGAGCACCACGGCCCGCCCGGCGAGCCCGGCCAGCCGGCCCCTCCCGCGCCGGCCGGCCCGCGGCGCCGGCGCGCCCGCCTCGCGCCCGGCCGGCTGGCCGACCGACGGTTCGGTCACCGACGGCTGGGGCGCCGAAGATTGGGGCACCGAGGGTTGGGGCGCCGAGGGTTGGGTCATCGAGCCGCCTCCGCCGCGATGCCAGGCCCCGCGCCGACCCCCGCCAGGGCCAGGCCGGGGTCGCCGTCGGCCCCGAGGCCGGCGCCCGTCTCGTCGATCCGGGCGGCCCGCTCCCGCGCCCGCCGGCCGAGCACCGAGCCGACGATCCCGATCAGCACGATTCCCAGGATGAGCAGCAACGCGAGCGCGGACGCGTAGCCGATCCGGAACGAGCCGGTGAAGCCGACCTCGAAGATGTAGTAGACGATCGTCGCGCTCGACCGGAACGGGCCGCCATCGGTCAGCACCGCCACCGTCTCGAACGTCTGCAGCGTGAGGATCGTGGTGAAGACCGCGAGGAAGATCGTGGTAGGCGCGAGCAGTGGCAGCGTGACGTGCCGCAGCCGGGCGAACCCGCGGATCCCGTCGACGTCGGCCGCCTCGTACACCGACGCCGGGATCGCGGTCAGCCCGGCGAGGTAGACCACGAACACGAAGCTCGTCAGCCGCCAGCCACCGACCAGCGCCACCACCGGCAGCGACGTCGACTCGTCTCCCAGCCAGTTGCGCGGCTGCGCGCCGAGCCAACCGATGAACGTGTTCACCAAGCCCTTAGGACTCGGGTCGAACATGTAGGCGAACACGACGGCGATCGCGACCAGGTTCGCGCTGACCGGCAGGAACAACGCGAGCCGCAGCGCGCCGCGCCCCCTGACGACCTTCTGGGTCGCCAGCGCCAGCGCGAGCCCGACGACGACCGCCGGGACGACCGTCAGCACGCAGTACAGCAACGTGTTGACGACCGACTTGCCGAAGTCCGGATCGTGGAACGCCTCGCGCAGGTTCGCGGTGCCCACCCACTGGAAGCTCGGCCCCGTCAACGTCTTGTCCGTGCCGGCCGTGAACGCCGAGACCAGCGCCGGGCCGAGCACGAACACGGTGAGCCCGAGCAGGGCGGGGAACAGCAGCGCGCCAACCCGCCAGCCACCAACGCCGGCTATGTTCCGAGTTCGCTTCGGCGCCGCACTTGCTGCGCGGCCGTCCTCGTACCTCGGACGACCACTCCGCTCGCTTGCGCCTGCGCTCACAGCGCGCTCGTCCCCCCTGTCGCCCCTCTCGCCACGCTTACGCATCTTGGCCCGCATCGCGTCACCTGCCTAGAAGGCGAGCTGACCAGAAGGTGAACAGGACCGGTCCGACCCGTGTTCGCGATCGCGTGGCCACCGGATCGGCGCCAGGGATCCCACAGACGCCAGATGCCTGCAAGAATGGCAGGCAACCTAATGTCGATCTTGGGACTGCGATGAGTGACGGGACCGGCTCCGAGTGGGGACGGGTCGCTGACGACGGCACCGTCTATGTACGGACGTCCGAGGGCGAGCGCGCTGTCGGCTCGTGGCGGGCCGGCAGCCCCGACGAGGGGCTCGCGCACTTCGTGCGCCGCTACGAGGACCTCTCCGCCGAGGTGGAGCTGCTGGAAAAGCGGGTGATGATCGCCGGCGTCGACCCTGTCGGCGTGGCCGCCAGCGCGCAGCGGCTGCTCGACGGGCTCGACGGCGCCGCGGTGGTCGGCGACCTGGACGCGCTGCGCGCCCGGCTCGCCGCCCTGCTTGGGGTGACGGAGAGCCGCCGCTCCCAGGTGCAGGCCGAGCGGGCCGCCCGCGCCGCCCAGGCGGTCGCGGCCAAGGAGGAGCTGGTCGCCGAGGCGGAGCGGCTGGCGAAGAGCTCCGACTGGAAGACGGTCAGCGAGCGGTTCCGGACGATCGGCGAGGAGTTCCGCGCGATCACGGGTGTCGACAAGCGGACCGACTCCGGCCTGTGGCGGCGGATCGCCGCCGCCCGCGAGGAGTTCGCCCGTCGCCGCACGGCGCACTTCGCCGCGCTCGACACCCAGCGCGCCAGGTCGAAGGAACGCAAGGAAACGTTGATCGCCGAGGCCGAGTCGCTCGCCGAGTCGACCGACTGGGGCGCCACCACCGCCCGGTTCCGCGCGCTGATGGCCGAGTGGAAGACGGCCGGGCGGGCGGCCAAGGAGGTCGACGACGAGCTGTGGGCCCGGTTCCGGGCGGCGCAGGACGCGTTCTTCAGCCGCCGCAACGCGGTGAACGCCGAGCGCGACGCGGCGGCGCGGGCCAACCAGACCGCCAAGGAGGCGCTGCTGGCGGAGGCCGCCGAGCTGGATCCGGCCGACGCCGAGCGCTCGCTGCGCAAGCTGCGCGAGATCCAGGAGCGCTGGGACGCCGTCGGCCGGGTGCCGCGCGACGCGGTCGGTCAGCTGGAGCGCCAGCTGACCGCGATCGGCGACCGGATCCGCGAGGCGGCCGACGCCCGCTGGTCGCGCCAGGGCACGGAAACCTCGCCGTTCGTCGCGAAGCTGCGCGAATCGGTGAGCCGGCTCGAGGAGAAGCTCGAGAGAGCCAAGGCCTCGGGCAGGACCAAGGACATCGCCAAGGTGGAGGCCGATCTCGCCACTCAGCGCGCCTGGCTCGCCCAGTCCGAGCGCTAGCGGCGCGAACCACCAAGGACCCCGCCGACCGGCGCACATCCGCGCTGGTCAGCGGGGTCTTTCCCGTTGGTTTCCTGCTCGCCGGTGGTCCGACACGACCGTCGAACGCTAACCGAGCGCTTGCCATAGTTAGCACCGCGACGTAGCGTCGCCATCGTCGATGCGGTGTGGCATCGTCACGTGACGCCACAGGTCGGCGACCCTTGGTCGTGTCGGGTGTTCCCGGGGCTCCTGCCCGGATCGCCGGCCTCTCAGATCGGCTTCGCCGATCCGGGAGGAACCCTGCCGCCGATCCGGGGCCCCCTTGGAGGTCCGGGATTCGCCGCGAAGCGGCGCGGGCGCTGTGGCGGCGTCGCGGCACCGGACGTCGTGGGCCGGACGGCCCGCGGCGCGGCGAGGGAGGTGGACGAGCCGGTGGCGGCCCTGAACGTCCGCGAGCTGGGTGACTTCATCCGGGACCAGCGGCGCGCCGCGCACATCTCGCTGCGGCAGCTGGCCCAGCAGGCCGGGGTGAGCAACCCGTACCTGAGCCAGATCGAGCGCGGCCTGCGCAAGCCGTCGGCGGAGATCCTGCAGCAGATCGCCAAGGCGCTGCGCATCTCCGCCGAGGTCCTCTACGTACAGGCCGGGATCCTCGAGGAGCGGGAGGGCAGCGAGAACCTGCACGCCGCCGTGCTCGCCGACGAGACGCTCACGGCACGCCAGAAGCAGGTCATCCTCGACATCTATGCGGCGTTCCGCCGGGAGAACGCGGCCGCCGCCGAGGGTGCCCCCGGTGGCGGGGGTTCCGGCGCCACCACGGGAACGGGAGCGCCGGACGCCGCGGCCCGGGACGCGCGGGCGCCGGAGTCCGGGCCCGCCCCCGCCGCTCCGGCCAGGGCCCGGCAAAGCACGCCCGCCACGGGCACGACCCGGCGGGCGCGCGCCGCGGGCAACGGGAACGCCGCGGATCAGCCCGCGCGCCGGGCCACCACCCCGAAGTCCACCACCCCGAAGGCAACGACCCGGCGGACGGCGACGACCGCCAAGGCCGCGGCGGACGCTCCCCACGCCAACCCGGCGGCGGCCACCACCGAAGAACCAACGGCGACGCCCGCGCCGTAGCCGGCGCGGGCTCGACGATCCATGACGGTGAACCCGACTGACCCTGAAGGCGGTGCACCGCGCCCAGCACGACAACGGACAGACAGATGCGCGTAGGACCGCCGGTCTCACGCGCGGAGGAGGTCAGATGGCTACCGAACGGACGACCACGCCCCGAACCAGGCGCACCGGCGCCGCGGCGTCCTCGAAGAGCACCTCGGCGCGCGGCGGGAGCACCACCGCGCGCGGCGGCGGCACGACAACCCGCGGCGCGGGCACCGGCACGGCGGCCCGCGGCACCGGGCCCGAGTCGACGACGACGAGGAGCACGCCGAGCCAGCGGCGGGCGCCGATCTCCGAGGTCCGCAAGCCGCTGTATGCCTACGTCGGCGCCGCCGACATCGCCGTCGAGAAGCTGCGCACCCTGCCCGCCACGGCCGGCACGGAGGTCCGCCGGCTGTCCGACCGGGTCGGCGGGCTGACGATGGAGGCGGTCAAGGTCCCGACCCAGGTCAGCTCCGTGATGCGCGCCCTGCCGGACACGGTCGGTACCCAGCTGTCCGGCCTTCCGGGCCGGGCCGCGCAGCTCTACAACTCCTGGGCGAACCGCGGCGAGAAGCGAGTCACCGAGATCCGCCGCGCTCCGGCGACCGAGGAGGCCGTCACCCGTACCCGCACCGCCGTCAGCCGGACCAAGGCGGCGAGCACGTCGGCCCGGCGCGCGGCCGGTGCCGCGGGCGCCGCGGGCAAGGCCGCCGTCGGCCAGGCGCGCCGCGCCACCGAGCCGCGGAAGTAGCCGCCGGTCAGGCTCCGTTCACTGGTTCGCGCCGGCTTTCGCTCGCGCGCCAGGCGCGCTGCGCCTCCGCATGATTGCGGCGAGTGACATGGACCACGAGTCCTGGACCCGGACGTCCGGGACTCGTGGTCCACATGTTGTATGGCCGTCATGCGCTACCGTCCGCTGGGCAGCTCCGGCCTGCTGGTCTCCGTCGTCGGTCTTGGTTGCAACAACTTCGGTTCGAGGGTCGACCTCAACGGCACGCGCGCCGTGGTCGACGCCGCGATCGAGGCCGGCATCAACTTCTTCGACACGGCGGACACCTACGGCAACAAGGGTGGCTCGGAGACGCTGCTCGGGCACGTGCTGCGGTCCCGCCGGGACGACGTGGTGCTCGCCACCAAGTTCGGTAACGACATGGGCGGGGTCTACGGCCCGGACTACGGCGCCCGGGCGTCGCGCCGCTACATCCGCAAGGCCGTCGAGGGGTCGCTGTCGCGCCTGCAGACCGACTACCTCGACCTCTACCAGCTGCACAACCTCGACGGAGTCACCCCGATCGAGGAGACACTCGACGCCCTGGACGAGCTGGTCAAGGAGGGCAAGGTCCGCTACGTCGGGGCCTGCAACCTCGACGGCTGGCAGGCGGCGGACGCCGAGTGGACGGCACGTGCCTCGGGCCGCACCAGGTTCATCTCGGCGCAGAACCACTACAACCTGCTGGAGCGCGGCGTCGAGGCCGAACTGGTGCCCGCAGCCCTGAAGTATGGGATCGGCATCCTGCCGTACTTCCCGCTCGCCAACGGCATCCTGACCGGCAAGTACAGCCGCGACGAGCCGCCGGAGCCGGGTACCCGGATGGCGGGCCGGCAGGACGAGCTGACCGACGAGATCTTCGACCAGGTCGAGACCCTGGAGACGTTCGCTCGCGAACGAGACCGGTCCCTGCTCGACGTCGCGATCGGCGGGCTGGCCGCCCAGCCCGGCGTCGCCTCCGTCATCGCGGGCGCCACCAGCGCCGCCCAGGTCCGCGCGAACGCCGTGGCCGGCGCCTGGCAGCCCCGGGCCGACGACCTCGCCGTCCTCGACAAGATCGCCCCGACCTACCGCCCGCGGGCCTGACCGCTTGGCGGCAGGGCGGGCGCCCTCGACACCGCGCGAGCGCCCGCCGACTCGTCGGCGGAAAGAGCGGGCCGGTGGGCGCCGCGCACCTGCCAGCCTGCCCACCGCCGCCGTTTCGAAGCCGTCCCCTCCGGGTGAGCGCCGCGGTCAGCCGCCGCTGACGGGAGAACCTGGCACTGGCTCGGCGGGCTTGGGCTCGGTCGGGTTGGGCTCGTGGGGTTGGCTCCTACGACGCCCCGGCCGGGCGTGGGAAGGCCGCGCGGTTCGGGCGACGCGCGGTCGCCGTGGGCTGTTGCTGGCGTGGGACGACGGTGACGGCGGGCCGGGGCAGGACGCGTTCGATCTCGTCGGCACCGAGGCGGGCGCCGGCGACGGCGCGCAGCTCGGAGCCGAGGCGGGCGGCGGCGGCGCGGTGCGAGCCGTCGTCGAGCATCCGCGCGATGGCGTCGCGGATCACGGGAGCGGGGGCGGAGCGGCGCACCGTCAGACCGGCGCCGGAGCGGGCGACCGCCGCGCCCACCGCCTTCTGGTCGCCGAGGGTGAAAGCCGGAAGGATGACCATCGGCAGGTCATGCGCGAGGGCCTGCAGGGTGGTGCTGAAGCCACCGTGGCCGACGACCATGCTGACGTTCGGCAGCACCTCGCGGTGCGGCAGGAAGCCGTGCGCCTCGACGTTGCGCGGCACGTCGAGCTCGGCGGGGTTGACGGCGCGGCCGGTGGTCAGTACCACCTCGACCGGCAGGTCGGCCACAGCCGTCATGATCTCCCGCAGCGTCTCGACCTGGCCACGGTAGAAGATCGAGCTGAGGCTCACCAGGGCACGGCCGGTCCCGGAATGCGGCACGGGCGACACCCCGGCCGGCCAGACCGGGCCGGTCAGCCGCGTGTTCGGCGCCCTGACCACCCGCGGCTCCAGCGCGGGGATCCCCGGCACCAGCGCCCGGGCGGCCCGGGCCCACAGGGCGGTCGGCGACAGGCGCCGCTGGCCGCTCAGCAGCCGCACCCAGGGGGCGAAGCCACGGGTCATGAAGCCGTGCAGGGTGTGGTGCAGGACGACGTGCCGCACCCGGCCCCGCCGCGTCTGCAGGGCGTGCAGCGCCCCGAGCAGCATCGCGTCGACGACGACCAGGTCGGCCTCCTCCCGGTCGAGGGACTCCACCAGGTCGACGCCCGCCCCGGCGTCGAGGAAGACGCCCACGTAGTCGGCGGCCCAGCGCGCCAGGCTCATCCGGTCCAGCGGGGTGTGGGCGGCCGCGCGGCGGTACGCCTCGAACCGCAGCCCGGCTGGCTGGAACGTCGAACGCTGCTCGGCGTGGCCGAGTACCCGCACGTCGTGACCGCGGCGGCTCAGCTCGACCGCGATGCCGAGAGCGGGCGGCACGTTGCCGCCGCCGTTGAAGGTCACCACCAGGACCTTGCTCATGCTGACGACTCTCCAGTATCGGAAGAATCGCGGAACAGGCGGGGGGTTGCAGTTGACCGTAATGACAGTTACGTTTCAGCGTTCCGATCTGCCTCTTGCCTGGTCAGGGCGACGACAGATCCGCAGGTCAGCGCCTCACCGGGCGCTCCGCGACCGACTGGTTGCTGATCGTGACAGCGTCGACGGACGCTGTCCGCGCACTCATCCACCTCATTCGAGCGGTCCGCGGCGGCCCGCGGGCGGCCAGGCGAGGGTGAGCTCGCCAAGCCGCCAGCGGCGCGGAGTGAGCTGGATGGGCCAGCCGGCTGCCCGCAGAGCGCCCACGGCCTGCGTCCAGCGCATACGCGGGCCAAACGGGGCGTAACTGGCGGCATGGTCCCAGGCCTCGTCGAACGCCGTCAGCAGGGCGTGGATGGGCTCGCCGGCCACGTTGCGCGCGATCAGCGCCTTGGGAAGCCGCTCGGCCAGATCGGACGGGCGTTCGAGGCTCGGCAGGTGCGCGGACAGCGTCAGCGTCCCCGGGCCTTCGACGGGCAGCGCGAACCAGCAGGCGCGCCGGCCGATCTCGTCGCAGGTGCCCTCGACGAGCAGGCCACCGGGCGCGAGCCGGGAGCGCATCGCCTGCCAGGCCGGCTCGACCTCATGCTCGGCGTACTGGCGCAGCACGTTCATCGCCCGGATGACCAGCGGGCGCCGGCCGGCGAGCTCGAACCCGCCTCGGGCGAAGGTCAGGCCGGGCGGACGGGCGGCGTGCACCGCCGCGGCGACCCGTTCGGGGTCGAGCTCCAGGCCGAGCACGCGCGCCGACGGGCAGACGGCCCGCAGCCGGTCGTAGAGCTCGACGGCCGTCACCGGCGACGCCCCGTACCCCAGGTCGATGACGAGCGGCTCGTCCGCGGCGCGCAGCAGGGCCGCCCGCGTGCCCGTCAGCCACCGGTCGACCCGGCGCAGCCGGTTCGGCGCCGTCGTGCCCCGGGTCGGCAGGCCGAGCGCGCGGGCCCGGCCGGCCGCCAGCCGTGGGGGCCGGCGCCCAGCCGCCGCCGTCGTCACCTCTCTACCTTGACAGACGGCTCTGCCTCGGCGATCGGCTCTGCCCGGGCGGACGGTTCTGCCCAGGCGGACGGCTCCGTCCGCCTCGCCGGCCCGGGCGGGTCTCCGCCCGGGCGGGCTCCGGGATGACCACGGGCCACCGCGGGGATACCGCTATCTGCCGTCCCCTCGGCCATCGCGTCGGGGACACGGCCCGGTGGCCGGCCCTCGCCTGGGACGCGCGCTCAGCCGCCCAGACCCCGACGTGAGGAGGATCGCGCCGCCCAAAACAGTCGGATAGGCGCCATAACGGCCCTAAGGTGGACAGTCGGCCAACCAGGACGGCCCCTGCGCCGGTCGTCCTTGGCGCCGCGAGGGCCGGTACGGGCATGCCCAGCCGGACGCACACGTTGCAAAGTCCGGGCAATGCAATGTTCGAGTAACAAACGCCGAACGGGCCTGAAGCGGGACTGTCCGCCGGCCGGTTCGCGGTGGGCGCGTGGAGGTGGTCGTGCAGCTGGTCGCGGGCGGAGGCGAACCGTCTCACCAACGGCACGGCGGGCCCCGGCGGGTCGCGATGCTGTCGATGCACACCTCGCCGCTCGAACAACCAGGCACCGGCGACGCCGGCGGCCTGAACGTGTACGTCGTGGAGCTGTCCCGTCAGCTCGCGGCGCTGGGCACCGAGGTCGAGGTGTTCACCCGGGCGACCAGCAGCAGCCTCCCGCCGACGGCCGAGCTGCACCCCGGGGTGACGGTCCGGCACGTGCCGGCCGGCCCCTTCGAGGAGATGCAACGCGCCGAGCTGCCCGCCTGGATGTGCGCCTTCACCGCGGACGTGCTGCGCGCCGAGGCCGAACGGGAGCCGGGCTGGTTCGACCTGGTCCACTCGCACTACTGGCTGTCCGGCCAGGTCGGGCTCGCCGCGGCCCGCCGCTGGGGCGCCCCGCTGGTGCACACCGCGCACACCCTCGCGAAGGTGAAGAACCGCACACTCGCCGTGGGTGACCCGCCGGAGCCGCCGGCCCGGGTGCTGGGCGAGGAAGAGGTGGTCGCGGCCTCGACCCGACTGGTGGCCTCGACCGCCGAGGAGGCCCGCCATCTCGTCGACCTGTACGGAGCCGACCCGACTGCCGTCGACGTGGTCGCTCCGGGCGTCGACCTGGAGATGTTCCGGCCGGGCGAGCAGGCGGCGGCCCGGCGGCGCATCGGCGTCCCGGTGAACGGCCACCTGCTGCTGTTCGTCGGCCGCATCCAGCCGCTGAAGGCACCCGACCTGCTGCTGCACGCGACGGCCGAGCTGCTGCGCCGCGACCCGCGGCTGCGCGAGTCGCTGACGGTGGCCGTGGTCGGCGGGCCGAGCGGCACCGGACTGGACCGGCCGGACGCGCTGGTGAAGCTGGCCGCCGACCTGGGCATCTCCGACGTCGTCCTGTTCCACCCGCCGGCGCCGCGCGCCCAGCTCGCCGACTGGTTCCGGGCGGCCACCGCGGTCGTCGTGCCGAGCCACAGCGAGAGCTTCGGACTGGTCGCGATCGAGGCCCAGGCCTGCGGAACGCCGGTCGTGGCGGCGGCCGTCGGCGGGCTGCGCATCGCCGTCGCCGACGGCCGCTCGGGCATACTGATCGCCGGCCGCGACCCGGTCGCGTACGCGGACGCGCTGTCCGAGCTGCTGGCGCGACCGGGCTGGCGGCGCCGGCTGGCGGCCGGCGCCCGCGCGCACGCCGCCGGCTTCGGCTGGCCGGCGACCGCCCACGGCGTCCTCGCCTCCTATCGCGCCGCCTTGTCCCCCTCGGCCGTCGCCGTCTGATCGGCCGTCGCCGTCCGATCGGCCGTCGCCGTCCGATCCCGTCACGGCGTGGTCCTCGTCACCACGCGGCCCGCCACCGTTTGATCATCGTCCTGAGAGGTCATTGCCGCTGAGGTCAGCCCCGCTTACGGTCGGGACTGCCGACACGAGGCGGAGGAGGCAGTCGTTCATGACCACGACGACATCGGCTGGGGCTGGAGTGGCCGGGAGGATCAGCGAAACCGAACGCGCCTTCCTGGACGAGGTGATCACGAAGGCGCTGGACGACCTCGAGCTGACCTACGAGCACCCCGGGACCGGGTCATTCCTGGTCACCCTGGAGGGCGAGCACAAGCTGCGCACGATGACCTGGCTCGTCGTCCAGGACCACACGCTGCTCATCGAGGCGTTCTTCATGCGCAAGCCGGCGGAGAACGTGGCCGGAACCTACGGGTTCCTGCTCAGCCGCAACGCGAAGACCTACGGCGTGCACTTCTCGATCGACCGGATCGGCGACATCTTCCTCACCGGCCAGGTGCCGCTCACCGCGGTCAACGCCGATGAGATCGACCGGCTGCTGGGCTGCACCCGCACCTACGCCGACGAGAACTTCGACCCGGCGATCGCGCTCGGCTTCGCCCAGGCCATCGCCCGCGAGAAGGCATGGCGCGCCAAGGTCGCCGCCGAGGCCCGCGCCGCCCGCCTGACCCAGCAATAGGACGGTCGCCGGTAAGGGTGCTGGCACGCCCACCCGGACCTCCAGGTCGGCTTCACTCGTCCGGCAGGGCCCCCGCTCCGCCACAGGCCTGACCCTGTCCCGCTCCGGGCGACCCATCCCCAGACCTGTCCGCAAAAACGCGACCCACAACTCGCGGATCAGCGGACAAGTCCCAGACCCCACCACCGACCCGACCCCATCCCGCCCCGAGCAGCCCGTCCCCAGACCTGTCCGCAAAAACGCGACCCATAACTCGCGGATCAGCGGACAGGTCGCCCCCGGTCCCACCTGTCCCAAACGCAGGGCAGGCACCGCCCGCATCACAGCGGTATCGCTTGTGACAACGGGCCGCAACCCAGCACGGCGACCAGCCACGCCACCCGACCCCAGGTGCTCCGATGCGCGGGGGTGTGGGGGCGCGCGCCTGCGCCCCCACCCACAGCGACGCGCGACCTCACGACGCAACCGCCGGCACGCGAGCCCCGGACACTTGCCAGAACGCAAGCATCAGGCCAAACAAGCGCCGTAGCGCCCGTTAGCGCTGACAGGTGCGACCACCCGGGGCGCGGCATGGAGATGCGTTAGTCCGCGACCTTGCGCAGGCGGGCCGAGAGAGGCGGCGGTCGCCTCAAGATCGCTGGCGCGACCGCCGGCGCTCCGCCGTCGGGGCGCTGAGCGCCCCGACCTACCTGGTACCGGATAGAACCGGTAGATCCGGGCGGACCTGGTCCACGGCCGGGACCGTCGCCGGGTACCGCTCGAGGTGTTTAGTCCGCGACCTTGCGCAGGCGGGCCGAGAGGTGGGGCTGCATTGGCTTGCCTTCGGCTTCCATGTCGATGGCGTAGGCGAGGTCGCCGCCCTCGATGACTCCGTAGAGGCGGACCGAACGGGTCACCTCGCGCGCGGTGGCCGTGCGGATGAGCACGTTCGAGTCGAGCTCGATCTTCGTGCCGGTCAGCGTGCCGACGTAGATCTCGGCGATGCCGAACGGGTGCGCGAGCATGACCTCGACGAGCTTGCCGCCAGGCCTGGCCGGGTCGTCCTGAAGGCGCCAGAAGCCTGTCTCGGTGGCGAGCGGGCTGCCCGGCTCACGGCCGTCGCGGGGTTCGTCGGCCCACCAGGTGGTCGAGGCGTAGGCGAGCGCCGGGCGGCCGGTCGCGAGGAAGGTGATCTCCTGCTCGTAGCGGAAGTCCGGCAGGTCCGTGTACCCGCCGACGCCCTCGCCCCGCCAGGTGCCGACCAGGAACGCCAGCGGCTCCAGGCTGGGAGGCAGGTCGGGAACCGACATCGGCGACACGGCCGCCGCTCCATCCGTCGTGCTCGACACCGGTCCTCCTCGCTGCAGCGCGCCCGTCCGGCGCGTCGTTGGCGTCCCCGTTGGCCCGTCCCGCCCGGGACGTGCCCGGACGCGGGGCCGCGCCGGCCTGGTCAGCGCTGCCCCTGGTAGAGCCGGTAGGCCACGTAGCCGGAGCACCAGGCGATCAGCAACGCGGCGGTGGCCAGCAGGCCCGTGAAGACGTAGTGCATGACTCCCCGCCGATCAGCCGAAACGGCACAGTCGGGTGACCAGACGACGATAACCAGCCGTCGCGGCGGAGCCGGGCGCGGATGGTGTCGTGTCGCCGTTCGGGTTGCTCCGCCGGATTCCCAACCGGAATGATCGGGAATCGAGCAACGCCGCCGATACTTGAGGGTGCCGTGACTGGACTGTGGGCGCTGCTGGCGGCGGTCGTCGCCGCGGCCGTGATCGGGCTGGCGCTGCGCTACCGCGACGGCCGGTTCCGGAGGAAGGGAGACCAGCCGGTGGACGAGGCCGCGAACGGGCCGCTCGCGGCGGAGCTGGCGGCGCTTGGGCTGGCGGCCGGGGAGCGGGCGACGCTGCTGCAGTTCTCCAGCGCGTTCTGCGCGCCCTGCCGGGCGACCCGGGTGGTGCTCGCCGACGTGGCGCGGGTCGTGCCGGGGGTGGCGCACGTCGAGGTCGACGCGGAGGCGCACCTCGAGCTGGTGCGCAGGCTCGGGATCCGGCGGACGCCTACCGTGCTGGTCCTCGACGGCGCGGCCCGCGAGATCAGCCGCGCGAGCGGCGCGCCACCAAGCCGTGCCGCCGTGATCGCCGCCCTCGGGCCCGCGGCGGCCTCCCCGGACGGGCAACAATAGGCGAGAGCGCCGCCCCGCCCGCGCTACGGATCTCCAATGAGCCCCAGAACGGCGGGGCCGAGTCGACCCCGGCCGATGACCATGACAGCCAGGCTGGAAAAATCATCAGATTCGAGCCACAACCGTTAACACCTCCGTGACGTTCACTGCTACCGTGGCACCGTTATGCATTCGACACACCTGATCAAGCGCCGCGCGGTCGACCTGTGCCGCGTGGGCAGCTGCTTGTGTCGACTCTCCTGACCGGGCGTTAGCCCAGGCAGCCCGCGGCTCGGGGTGCCTGCCAGATTGGCGAAGCCGATCTGGGAGGTTCGGGCCGGTGGGCACTCGCCACCTAGCGACGGATCGCCTTCCCGCCCTCCGCCATGCTCGTCAGGAGAAGATCCCGTGGTAGACCCCCGAGGTCTGCGGTTCGCCGCGACCATTGCCGCGGTCGTCCTCGCCGTCGCCCTCGTCACCGCCAGCCCGTGGGTGCTGCTCGCGCAGCTGGCCGTCTTCACGGTCGGGGCCGCGGCCGGTCTGCGTTACGCCCCCTACGCCCTCGTGTTCCGGCGTCTGATCAGGCCTCGGCTCGGGCCGCCGGCCCACACCGAGGCTCCCGGTCCGCCCCGGTTCGCCCAAGGCGTCGGGGCCGTCTTCGCGGCGGTCGGCGTCGCCGGATTCCTGTTCGGGCTTCCCGTGTTGGGCTACGTGGCGACGGCGTTCGCCCTGGCCGCGGCGTTCCTGAACGCCGCGTTCGAGTTCTGTCTCGGTTGTCACCTCTATTTGTTCATCCGCACCATCACCACGAGAGGAGCGCGCGCATGAGCCGCGAGCAGGCGCTGGTCGACGCGACGTGGGCCGAGGCACACCTGGCCGACCCGTCGGTCGTGATCGTCGAGGTCGACGAGGACGTGTCCGCCTATGACAAGGGTCATATCCCGGGCGCCGTCCGGCTGGACTGGAAGTCCGAGCTCCAGGACCCGATCATCCGTGACTTCGTCAACAAGGAGACCTTCGAGGCGCTCCTGTCCGACAAGGGTGTGTCGAACGACCACACGGTCGTGCTCTACGGCGGCAACAACAACTGGTTCGCCGCGTACGCCTACTGGTACTTCAAGCTGTACGGGCACGCCGACGTCCGGCTGCTCAACGGCGGCCGCAAGAAGTGGGAGCTCGACAGCCGTGAGCTGACCACCGAGGTGGCCGAGCGGCCGAAGACCGAGTACAAGGCCAAGGAGGCGCGCACCGACATCCGCGCTTTCCGGGACGAGGTCATCGCCGCGATCGGCGAGAAGGCGCTCGTCGACGTCCGGTCGCCAGACGAGTTCTCCGGCAAGCTGCTCGCTCCGGCGCACCTCCCGCAGGAGCAGTCGCAGAAGGCCGGTCACATCCCGACCGCGAAGAACATCCCGTGGGCGAAGACCGCCAACGAGGACGGCACCTTCAAGAGCAACGACGAGCTGACCGAGCTGTACGGCGAGGCCGGCGTCGACCTCTCGAAGGACATCATCGCGTACTGCCGGATCGGCGAGCGTTCGGCGCACACCTGGTTCGCGCTGCACGAGCTGCTCGGCCTGCCGAACGTCAAGAACTACGACGGTTCGTGGACCGAGTACGGCTCGCTGGTCGGCGTGCCGATCGAGAAGGGCGCCTGAGCATGTGTGGGGCCATCGCCGGTGGACCGTCTACTGAAGGGATTGACGTGGCCAAGGAGACCGTGATCCAGGGGATCGTCGTCAAGGGCGGTGAGCCGGTGTCCTCCGGCTACGCCCGCCTCCTCGACGAGGGCGGCGACTTCACCGCCGAGGTGCCGCTGTCGGCCACCGGCCAGTTCCGCTTCTTCGCCCGTCCGGGCACGTGGACCGTGCGCGCGCTCGTGCCGGGCGCCAGCGGCGAGCAGAAGGTCTTCGCCCGTCAGGGCGAGCCGGTCGACGCCCGCGTCGAGGTCTCGGCCTAAGGCGGCGCGAGCGCCAGCCAGCCCCGGAGCCCGGCTTGTCCAGGCTCCGGAACGGAGGCGGTGGAGGGATCCTTCCTCCACCGCCTCCGTCACGTCCGGACCCGTCAGACCGGCCGGCGCGGGGACGGGATGGTCGGCGGGCCGCCGGGTGGCGCGGCCAGGACCATGGGACGGACGGTGAAGTGCCGCAGCTCGTTGTCGACGGCGAACGTGGCGGCGGCGCCGCGGTCAGGGAAGGGCGCGACGACCTGCCGGACATCCTGGCGTCCGGCGCCGTCGTACTGAACCACCGCGTACATGCACTGGGCCTCGGACATCATATGATCATCTAACCGCATCCACGTAAAGTCACGGAACGACCGCGGGGTGTTCCAGCTGTGGTCCACCCCCTCCACCCGCCAGCCTTCACCCGATCCGCGAGGCCCGCGCGGCCGCGAGATCCACGAGAGGTATCAGGGAGCGGAACGGTCACCTGAGTCCCGGCTGGGCACGGCTCAGTAGACGAGGGCCTGGACGCCGTCGGGGAGGACCTCGGCGACGAAGGTCGCGGCGCCGGCGATCCGGATCCCGTCGATCACGTCGTCGGGGCCGATCGACCGGCGGGCCGCGCACTGGGTGCACAGGGTGACCCGTCCCGCGGCGAGCACCGCGTCGAGCAGGTCGGGCAGCGGGGCCGCCTCCGGCAGGCTGAACTCGGCGGCCCGCCCCGGCAGCGCGAACCAGGCCGACTCTCCGGTCAGCCAGAGCGACACGTCCACCCCGCTGCTGGCCGCCACGGACGCGACCGTGAACGCCTGCGAACACCGCTCCGGCGCGTCCTGGCCTGCGGTCACCTTGATGACGAGCGATCGACTCATGGGCCTAGTCTCGCGCGTTCGGCCAGGTATCCGGGAAGCACTCCCGACGGGGCCGGGTTCAGGCCCCGTCCTGCCGGGAGCGGCAGCGGCGGCGTTCGGCGAGACGGGTCACCCGCCGCCAGGCGTCGTCCCGGTGGGGGTGACGGTGGTGTCGAGGATGACGTTCTCGCCGGCGGCGCTGAAACGCATGCGGTCGCCCTGGACGGTCGCCGAGGTGAGCTTCAGGTTGAATGGCAGGCCCTCGACCGGGACCCGGATGGTCAGCAGCTTGAGCACCTCGTCGCTCAGCCCTGGTGGCAGCACCGACGCGACACCCTGGGCGAGCTCGCGCGGCAGGAAGGTGACCGCCGCCGGTTCCACGTCCATGTCGGCGGTGCCCTGCACCGGGTACTCGGCGCCGAGGACGTTCACCGTGCCGTCAATCTTGATTGCCGAGCCGGCCGCGCCGACCCGCAGTTTCGCGCCCTGGGGGTTCTGCGCCTCCTGCGCGGCCAGGTAGGCGTTCAGATCCGTGAAGGTGATCTCCACGTCGGCGTCGAGATGGTCGACCGGGATCGTGGTGACGTCGCCGCCGATGACGTCCGACAGCGGGATATGCAGGCCGTCCAGATGCGAACGCACCCGGTCGATCCGCAGGCCGTTCTGGACGCTGCCGCGCACATCGATGTCGATGTCCTGGTACTTCCCTCTGACGACCTGCGGAAGAAACAACGGGCCACCAATGGACACCGAGGGCTTGGTGGGCAGGTTCTGGCTTTGCTGCGCCTGGGACGCGATCTGGTCCGAGACCACCCGCACCGCCAGCCTGTCGCCGATAAACAGCAACACCAGCAAGACGACGACTACTACCAGGGTTATGCGAACTGCCCGATTTCCCACCCGATCATACTGGCAGATGCCGCCCGACCAGATAGACGAGCGGTGCGGCGACAGTCAACGGCCCGACCGCGGCCAGCAGCGCCGTCGCGACCGGCTGGGTGCCGAGCGGCCCCAGCCGCGGGCCGCCCGCGGTCAGCAGTCCGCCGGACGGCCTCGGCGGCCCGACCCGCCGCTCGCGCGTTCCGGACGCCGACGCGGGCCGAGGGCCGTCGGGCGTGACGGCTGTGGCTGGCGCCACGGCCGGCGCGGGCGCGACGGCCGTGGCGGGCGCGGAGCCGGCGCGGGCGATCAGGATTCCCATCACCGCCGCGGCCAGCGCCCCGGCCGAGGCGAGCAGCGCGCCAGCGCCGGCGGACAGCTCGTCCACGAGCGCGCCGTAGCCGGCGCCGAGGCCGGCGCCGGCGGCCAGCGCGAGCCCGCCGGCGAGCAGCGTCCCCGCGCCCAGCAGGCCGGCGAGCCAGGTGACCAGGACCGCCCCGCCGGCTCCGGCGAGCCCCACGGCGACCAGCAGCTCCCCCGGCGCCGGAGCGCCGGGCTGCGCCCGCAGCGCGAGCAGGCCCGCGAGGAAGGCGACCAGGGTGCCGCCGCCCAGCGCGGCCGCGAGCTCCGCCGTCACCCGGGCGCTGGCCGGCGCCGTGGCAGCCGTGCCCGCCGCCGCGGGGGCCGCCGCCGCCGTGCCCGCCGCCGTGCCCACCGCCGCGGGGGCCGCGGCCGGCGCGGCGCCGACGCGGCGCCGGCGGAAGAGCTGGTAGACGATCACTACGGCCAGCCCCGCGCCGACGACGCCGGCGATGCCGCCGAGGTCGTGCCGGGTCGCGCCGAGCACCGCGCCGTCGGCCGTCAGCGCGGCCACGGCCAGCAGGACCACGGTCGGCCGGGAGGCACGCAGCACGGCGACCCAGGCCCAGCCGAACGCCAGCTGCTCGACGAGCAGCACGGCGGCGAGCTCCGGGGTGCCGGCCAGCGCGGCCACGGCCGGCAGGGCCGCGGCCAGCGCGGCGCCGACCAGCGCGGCGGTCACCCACCACCCGCCGGCCTGGGCGGCCCGTCCCGTGGGCGCGGGCGGCGGGGGGGAGGGAGGGTCCAGGGAGGGCGCGGAACCCGCCGGTCCGGCGGGCGCGCTGGTCCGTGGATCGCGGGGGCGCACTCCCACATGCTGTCACGACGCCGGGCCTCGGCCCGGCTGACCAGCCGTCCGGGGCCGGCACCCCGTGGTAGAGCGGTTCCCCCGATCACCGCTCGCGCGGGATCAGCCTCCCGCGAAGGGGGGCAGGGCCTCGACGACGCTACCGGGGCGCAGGGCCACCGCGGCCGGGTCCCGGCGGCCCGCCGGCTCGTCGTCGACCAGGAACGAGCACAGGGACAGCACCTCGGCGAGCTTCTCGCCGTGCCGGTCGCTGGCGGCGGCGATCGCCGCGGCCAGCGTGTCGGCCGGCAGCCGCTCCTCGGTGAGGCCGGCCGCGTCCCGCGCCGCCGCCCAGTACCGAACGGTAACTTCCGTCACACCGGTCACCGTAACCACCGCCTCCGCACTACCAATCCCACCCCTCGAGCCTCCCGGCCCGCGAGCCATCTTCACGATCGCGCATCCGGCCGCCAAGACGCCATTCCTGGCGGCGATGGGCATCTAGGCCTCTGCCCTACCACCGTCCCGGAACCCCCTGAATCCACGCCACCGGGCGGCGCGAATCGACATGCATCCCGTTCAGCCGACGGACGACCGCCACGGGTGTCATGCGGCCAGGAGGAACCGCGCCGGCCACCGTTGTGTTTCACTGACGTTTCCTAGATGTTTTCCATCGCGAACCCGGAGTCATGACGGTGACCGTCCAGGAGATGTGGGAGATACCTCCCGATCCGGTCGACCAGACCCGGCACGACTCCGACCTCCCCGTGCCCGAATCCGGGCACGACCCACAGCCGGGCCGTGGGGCCGGCCGCCGCGGCGAGCGCCCGCGGGTGCTCCAGCGAGAAGTACTCGTCCAGATCGCCATGCACGATCAGCATCGGGATCGGCGCGACCTGGCCGGCCAGGTCGACCGGTCCCGACGGCTGGTCCGCCGGAAGAACGGGCCAGGGCGGCGACGGGATGCGCACCCCGAACACCACCCGGGCGACCAGCCGCCCGAGCGCGGTCTCGGCCATCCAGTGGATCCGGCGCATGGGAGCCGTGTCGCGCACGAACCATCGGCTGGTGGCGCTGATCGTGACCACGGCGTCCGGGCGGTGCCGCAGCCGGTGCCCGTGGACGAGGGTTCCCGTCCGCGCGAGCGCCGCGTGCCGCAGCACGGCGGCCCCGCCCATCGAGACACCGACGGTCACTACCTGGTCGTCGCCGCGCCGCCGGGCCTCCCCGACGGCGGCGTCCACGTCGAGGACCTCGCGGTCACCGAAGGTGCAGAAGCCCGTGGACCGGCCATGACCACGCGTCTCGATCATGGTGACGTTCGCGTGCCAGCGCAGGCCCTCGGCCATGGAGCGCACCGCCGGCCGGTCGAGCGTCCCGGAGAAGCCCGGAACCAGAACCACCGCTGGTGGCGGGCCCGCCGACCCCACCAAAGGGAGGGGATCGAGCGGAGCAGTGGCCAGAATCTCAGCATCGGCGGTCAGCAGAAGCCGGTAGACGGTGGGAGGGCGGCGGAGCACTCCGCTATCCTCCTCACGTACCGATGTGCGTTTCATGCCCATGACGGTCGTGAGACGCCAGGGTTCGTCTCGTGTCTTCCGGGGCCGAGAACGGACCGCACGGCAACACCTGGGTCGACGCTGCCCCACCACCATCCACCGCGCCTGGAGGAGTCGTCTTGAGCGTCGTCCTTTTGCTTACCAACGCCCCCGGTCCTTCCGCCGAGTCGTTTCCGTCGCTCGGCCTGCTCACCCACACCGTGCGCGTCGCCCCGCTGGAGGCCAGCGCCCTGCTCGACGCCCCACCGGTCGACATCATCGCCGTCGACGGTCGCCGTGAGCTCGTCATCGCCCGTGGCCTGTGCCGCCTGCTGCGCACCACCGGCCTGACCACCCCGCTGATCGCCCTGGTCACCGAGGGCGGTCTCGCGGCGGTATCCGCCGACTGGGGCGTCGACGACGTGGTGCTCGACACCGCGGGCCCGGCCGAGGTCGAGGCCCGGCTGCGGCTCGCGATCGGCCGGGTGGCCGCCGCCGGCGGCACCGCCGAGGCCGGCGTCATCCGCTCGGGTGACCTGTCCGTCGACGAGACGACCTACTCGGCGAAGCTGCGGGGCCGGCCCCTCGAGCTCACCTTCAAGGAGTTCGAGCTGCTCAAGTACCTCGCCCAGCACCCGGGCCGGGTGTTCACCCGCGCCCAGCTGCTGCAGGAGGTCTGGGGCTACGACTACTACGGCGGCACCCGCACGGTCGACGTGCACGTCCGCCGGCTGCGCGCCAAGCTCGGCGCCGAGCACGAGTCGATGATCGGCACCGTCCGGCACGTGGGCTACAAGTTCGTCGCCCCGCCGATCACCCCGCTGCCCGACCCGGCCGCGGGCCGTCTGGACCGTGACGAGGTCCGCACCCCCGAGCGCGTCTGATCCCTGGGCAGGCCCGCCCGCCCAGGACGACGACCGCCCGTTCGTCGACCAGCTACCCCCTCCGGTGCCCGCGGGAACCTCGGTTCCGTGGGCGCCGGAGGGGGTAGCCGCGTTCCGGGCCGCTCGCGGCCGCCTCGTGCGCCGGGCAGTGGGGATGGCTACGGTCAGGGAGTGACGTTTCCGCGCTGGTCGGACATGCTGACCGCCGCCGAGGTGGGCGGGATCGGCGCGCTGCTCGCCGCGGCACGAGCCGCCGACGGGGTCTCGCCGGTCTCCGACGACGTTTCGCTGACCATCCGCGCGGGGACGGCCGCGACGCCCGGCCGGTCGCACCTGCTCGCCGCCGACGGCGATGACGAGAACGGCGTCACCGGCTACGCGCATCTCGCCCACGTGGCCGGCGGCGCGTGGGAGGCGGACCTCGTCGTCCACCCGGACCGGCGGCGCCGCGGGGTCGGCGCGGCGCTCGTGGCGGCGCTCGCCCAGCGGGTCGGCCAGGCGTCCGGCGACGGCACGCTCGACGTCTGGGCGCATGGCGACACTCCCGCCGCGGCGGCGCTCGCCGCCCGGGCCGGCTTCGACCGGGGCCGCGTGCTGCTGCAGCTGCGCCGCCCGCTCGTCGCCGACGGCGACGAGGACGGTCACGGCGAGCCCGGTGGCGGTGGGCCCGGTGGCGGTGGGCCCGGTGACGGTGGGCTGCCGGAGCCGGTGTGGCCGGCGGGCGTGACGGTGCGGGCCTTCGAGCCGGGCCGCGACGAGCGGGCCTGGCTCGCGCTGAACGCGCGCGCGTTCGCGAGCCACCCCGAGCAGGGCCGCTGGACCGAACGGGACCTGCTGCCCCGGGAGGCGGAGCCGTGGTTCGACCCGGCCGGGTTCTTCCTGGCGGAGCGGGACGGTGAGCTGATCGGCTTCCACTGGACGAAGGTGCACGCCGAGGACCCGGCCCCGCCGGACGGCGACCGCCGGGCCGCCGGGCCGATCGGCGAGGTCTACGTCGTCGGAGTCGACCCGGCACGGGCCGGTGGGGGGCTGGGGCGCGCGCTGACCCTCGCCGGGCTGCGCCATCTGCGCGACCGGGGACTCACGGCCGTGATGCTCTACACCGACGAGGACAACGCCCGGGCGGTGCGGCTGTACGAGCGGCTCGGCTTCACCCGCTACGCCGTCGACGTCCAGTACCGGCGGCGCTTCGCGGCCCGCTGAGCGGACCCAGCCACCCAGCTCAGGCTCCGGGAGCCGCGGAGCGCCGCGCGGAGACGGCCGCGGCGGTCGGCGGCTCGCCGACACCCCCCTCGACGTCGAGCACCATCGTCAGGTTCGTCACGTGCAGCAGGCGGCGGGCCATGTCGTTGAGATTGCGCAGGATCAGCCGGCCGCCGGTGGTACGCAGCCTGCGGTGGGCGTAAAGGATGACGGCCAAGCCCTGGGAGTCCAGGAACCCCACGTCGGCGAAGTCGATGACGATCTCCCGAACGCCGGCCACACGGGCGTCCATGAGCGCTTCTCGCAGCGGGTCGAGGGAGGAGTAGTCGATGTCCCCCTCCGGCCGGATCACGATGGCATGGGGGCCTGTGACTTCGACACGCACTCTAAGGATCATTGCTCCCTCGCTACCCCCGCCGACGGCACCGCGATGGGCCCCTGAAAGCGGCGCGATCCGGGGGAGGTTCAGATCGGCCGGGACCCGTGCTACTCCCGGGGCCAACGGAGCACGAAGGGGCGACGGAGCCCCAGGAACCGGTAACCCGCGGAATGTGCTGGGAGGCGCACGCCGGTGCCCTACCCCCTCCGAGGAGGACTCACACCCCGTCAGCGAAGTTCACCAAACGGTCTGACCCTGTGCACACGACAGAAGACCACCCGACACGGCCGAACCGACAAATCGCCTGGTTTTGACCTCCACGTCACGGGGCGCCCGCCGAGCGCATCAACGCCGTGGCTAACGCGAGACGAAGGTCATTTTGACGGCTTCTAGGTGGAAAGATCCCCGCCGCGCGGGGTGGGATCGGCGGCCCGGAGGAGCGATCTTTCGGGCATGCGCGATGAACAGGACCTTCTCTTCCAGCGGCGTCAGGCCGCGGAGCCGGTGACGCTCGTGAGCCCGCTCGACGGGAGCGTGGTCACGGTCAGTACCCAGCCGGGCGTGGGCACGGGCAGCCGCGTCGTCGTGATGCGCGTGCAGTCACCGCTGTTGGACGTCCTCAACGCCGCCTACCTGCTGCCCGCCGAGGCTCGCGGGCTGGCGGAGACGCTGGCGGCGGCCGCCCTGGCCGCCGCCGGCGGAGCGGCACCGGGCCGCCCACCCGCGGGCCGGGCAGGAGACGTCGTCGACGGCCGCGACCGGGCGGGCGACGGCCCGGTGGATGGCGACAACCCGGTGGATGGCGACGGCGAACCGGCCGGCCTCCCGACCGTCCACTACCGCGTCACGGCCGCCGAGGGAGCGACCGTCAGCATGCTGCGAGGCGTGCTCGCGGCCCTGCCGTCGTCCGCGCGGCTGGTGGACTTCGACGCGGACGCCGACGTCGCGCTCGTGTTCCGGGCCCTGGCCGCCTGAGCCCAGCACCGCCGGCCCTGAGCCAGCCCCGCTTCCGGGCGGCGGCTGGTTCAGGCCAGCCGCCGGGGACACGTCCCGGTCCGCGCCAGCAGGGCCTCAGTCTGGCCCGTGCCAGCAGGGCCTCAGTTCTGCGCCAGCAGGGCCTCGAGTTCGGCGCGATCGGCGGCCCAGTACGGGCCGGTGTCCTCGATCTCCTCCGCCATGATCACATGGTGGCGGCCAGGATGGCCGGTCGGGAGCAGGCAGGTCAGCCCGTCCGCCCGGCAACTGGTCGCCACAGCCGTCTTCGGCACCGTCCAGGTCAGCCATATCTCGTCGTCGCCCAGCCCCTGCAGCACGGCGGTGTGGCTGCCGGGATGGCCGGCTTCCAACGCGCAGGTCACCTCGTCGGGCACCTCATAGGCGGCTCCGGGCACGTCGCCCAGCCTCAGCGCGATCTCCTCCGGCACCCGCTGCCACTGCCCACAGGTGCCGTCGTCCGCGGTCTCCCCCATGTCCCCCTGCCCCCTCTCCCTCGTCACCCCCGTCGGCCTGCCGGCCACCCGCGGCCACCCTGGCGGGCCGCGCGCCCCGGGCCCGCCCCTTGTCAGCGGACCACCGGCCGCACCGATATAAGCACGCACGACCGCAAGCCCCGACACCGGGTCGAAACTCTCCGTGTGGATAAAGTCACCCATTGCACGCAAGATGGTGCGGCCGGCCGGGGCTCAGCCGCGGATCACGTCGATCTCAGCCACGGATCACGTCGATGAGGCTGAGGACCGCCAGGACCGCGAAGGCGGACGCGGCAACCTTGGTGATGACCCGGACCGGCACGACCCGGAGCAGGCCGCGGCCACCGGCGATCGCGATCGCCGCGACCGACCAGAGCGCCAGCACCGAGCCCAGCCACACCGTGACGGGCGACTCGAACCGAGCAGCCAGGTTCGCCGTGGAGATCTGGGTCAGGTCGCCCATCTCGGCGACGAAGATGACGGCGAACGAGGTGGCCGCCACCCGCCAGAAACCGCGCGCCCTTCGCTGGTCAGGCGCGTCCGCCGCGACCGCGACGTCGCCCGCCGCCGGGTCGGCCATCGGTGCGGCGCCGCCGGCCGTGCCCGGCCCGCCGGTGCCGCCCGGCGCGGCGGCGGAGGCGTCGACGGGTGTCGGCCCGGTGGACCCGGCCTCGTCAGCCCTGTCAGCCCTGTCGGCCTCGCCGGTGTCCTCACGGCCCTCGCGGTAGACGAGCACCGCGCCGATGACGAACAGGATCATCGCGATCACGTCGACGGCACGCCGCGGCAGCAGGGTGAGCACGCTGCCGGCGACGACGGCCAGCGTGACCTGCACCAGGAACGCGGCGGCGACCCCGGCCCAGACATACAGCGGCCGGTAGCGGCTGCCCAGCACCAGGCTCGCGACCAGAGTCTTGTCGGGCAGTTCGGCCAGGAAGATCACGCCGAAGGTGACGAGCGCTGCGGTAAGGCTCACGGCCTGGTCCCTCTCCTCGGGCCGGGCCGGGGGCATAGGAGCCTTCGACCCGGCACATCAACCGGATCGAAGGTCTCGCCCACCCGGCCGACGTCGAGAACGACCGGGCCCAGCCGCCGGGCCTGCGTCGCGCGCGGCCGACTGGTGTCGACCGACCGACGCCGCCAGTGTGTCGACGGCAGGGCTGTCCGGCACCTCGGCGCCGGGCAGCAGGGCTACTCCCCTTCTGAAGGCGACCTTACCGGACCAACCGGCGCGGACGGCCAGCCCTGAGCCAGCCGTCACACGGTGACGCCGGGCCTTTGGGCCCAGCCGGTCCACGGCCGTCACCGGCCTGGAGGGACCGCTGTGACATCATCGCCCGGCCGACGCCGTGCGCGGCTCCTTGCTCGCGTGGCGAAGGCGAACAGCCCGTCGCCAAGGAGGGCCCATGGCTTCCAGGAAACAAGTCAAGGCATACGCCGACCAGGCCAGGACCAGCCTGCGCAGGGCAGTGCGGCAGACGGGCTTCGACATCGTCCGCCGCCGTCCCGGTTTCGACACGGCTGGCATGGACGCGCTGGCGGTCGCGACCATCCGGGAGACCATGCCCTTCACCATGACCGACCCGGCGAAGGTGTTCGGACTGATCCAGTCGGTCCGCTACGTGGTGAACAACGCGATCCCCGGCGACATCGCCGAGTGCGGCGTGTGGGCCGGCGGCTCGATGATGGCGGCGGCGCGCACGCTGCTGCAGCTCGGCGACACCTCACGCCACCTCTACCTGTTCGACACGTTCGAGGGAACGACCCCGCCGACCAACGCCGACATCTCCCCGGACGGGCAGACCGCCGAGCACCTGCTCGCCAACTCCGACCCCGACGACCCGATGTCCGCCTGGTCGATCGTGCCGATGGAGCAGGTCGGGGAGAACGTCGCCAAGATCGGCTATCCCGAAGACAAGATTCACTTCGTCAGGGGCATGGTCGAGGAGACGGTGCCGGAGCAGGCTCCGGACCGGCTCGCGCTGCTGCGCCTGGACACGGACTGGTACGAGTCCACCCGGCACGAGATGGAGCACCTGTTCCCGCGGATCAGCCCGGGCGGGGTGTTGATCGTGGACGACTACGGCTGGTGGAAGGGCGCCCAGCAGGCCGTGGACGCCTACATCGCGACCCACCGCATCCCGCTGCTGCTGACCAGGCTCGGCCCGGAGGGGGGCGCGATCGGCGTGGTCCCCGCGGCCGGCGCGCCCGCGCCGACCAGCCCGCCCGCCTTCGGCGCCCGGGTGGCCAGCTCCCAGACCTGAGAGCTTCCAGCTTCCGGGGTCCGACGCGGGGGCCACAGCGTTGCCTTGATCGAACACATGTGCGAATGTTGACGTGTGGACGTGCGGATCGTGATCGACGGGCAGGCGTTCGCGCTGCCGGCCGGCACCGACCCCGGAGAGCTGCGCCGCCGCGTCGCCCAGGCGGTGTTCCGCTGCGAGGTCGAGCAGCTGCACCTGGCCGACGGCAGCACCATGCTCGTCAACTGGCGCTCCGTCCGCACCATCCGGATCGAGCCGGCCGGCCCAGCCCGCCACGCCGCGGACGGCACCCCGCTCGCCGCCCCGCCCCCCGGCACCAGGCCACCCCTCAACACCGGGACCCCCGGCACCAGGCCGCCCCTCGACGCCGGGCCGTCCCTCGAGACGGAGCCGTCCCTCGGGGCGGAGGCCGACGGCGGCCGGCCGTCAGGCGCCCTGCCTCCAGGCGAGCCGGAGGCCCCCTAGCCGGACCAGGGCCGCGCCGGCAGCCCCGCGTGGGCTGCCCTTCCCCGCGCGGCCCTGGTCCCCGAACGTCGCGTCAGCCCGCCGGAGGCGGCCCCCAGCCACCGCCGCCGGGGGTCCGGATGGTGACGACCGAGCCGGCGGCCAGCGGGCGGCTGGCCTTGGGCGGGAGGGGCTCGCCGTCGACGTCGTCGTGGCCGACCGCGCCGGGACCGCCGCCGGCCGCGCCCTGGGGTGCGTGGCGGCGGCGGTCGGTGAGGACGGACAGGGTCGCCGGGGCCAGCGCGCGGATCGCCCGGACGAGGCCGGCGCCGCCCGGATGCAGGCCCGCGCCGGCGGTCGTCTCGTCCAGCTCGTAGCGCTCGACCCGCAGCGGGTACTCCAGCTCCAGCGCCTCGATCGGGGTGTTGAGGGTGTTCGTCATCCCGACGTGCACGCCGGACGGGCCCGGTCCGCGCGCCGAGGCGCCAGCGCCGCCGGCCAGCGTCTCGTAGTACGTCCAGCCGTCGCCGCCGATCACCAGGTTGTTCATCGTCCCCTGGCCCTGCGCCGGCAGCACCGGCAGCACGGTCGCCTCGTCCGCCGGCCCGTGAACCTCCCGGGCCGGTTCCTCCGGTCCGCCGGGGCCCCGGGCGGCCGCGACCGCCTGGCCGAGGGCGATGAGCACCGTGTCCGCGATCCGCTGCGACGTCTCGACGTTGCCGGCGACGACGGCGGACGGGCGGCGGGCGTCGACCAGCGACCCCGGCTCGGTGACGACGGTGAGCGGGGCGTAGGTGCCGTCGTTGGCCGGGACGTCGTCGGGCAGCAGCACCCGCAGCGCGAAGCAGCAGGCCGAGCGGGTGACGGCGCGGGGGCAGTTGACGTTGCCGCGCACGGCGGGCGAGGTGCCGGTGAAGTCCACGGTGAGGCTGTCGCCGGCGACGGTCACCGCGACCCGCAGCGGGATGTCGACGTCGTCGGCGCCGTCGCCCTCCAGTTCGCTGGCCGCCTCGTAGCGGCCGTCCGGCAGCAGCGCGACCAGCGCGCGGCCGCGCCGCTCGCCGTAGCGCAGCACCTCGGCGAAGGCGGTCAGCACGGTCGCGGCGCCGTACCGCTCGGCGAGCTCGGCCAACCGGATGCCGGCGAGCCGGTTCGCGGCCGCCTGGGCGCGCAGGTCGCCGCGGCGCAGGTCGGGGGTCCGCGAGTTCGCGCAGATGAGCTCGAGGATGTCGTCCTGCCACTCGCCGGCCTGAATCAGGCGGACCGGAGGAATGATCAGCCCTTCGGCGAAGATCTCCCGCGAGTCGGCCGGCATCGAGCCGGGTCGCATGCCGCCCATGTCCGAGTGGTGCGCCCGGGTCGCCGCATAACCGATGACCTCGCCGTCCCAGTCGGCGGCGGCGCCCGAGCCTTCTTCCTTCGGGTCCCTTCCCGCAGCCCGTGGCGGAAGCGTGATCGGGCTGACGAGGGTGACGTCGGGCAGGTGGTTGCCGCCGGCGAACGGGTCGTTGAGCACCCAGACGTCACCCGGCCCGCTTCTGGCCTTGAATGACTCTGGCCCGCTTCCGGCCTTGAATGACTCTGGCCCGCTTCCGGCCTTGAATGACTCTGGCCCGCTTCCGGCCCCGGAGGACTCTGGCCCGCTTCTGGCCCCGGATGACAGCGCCGCGCCGCGCTCGGCGACCACCCGGACCGACTCGTAGAGCGCGCCCAGATGCACCGGGACGTGCGCCGCCTGCGCGACCATCCGGCCGTCGGCGTCGAACAGCGCGGCCGAGCAGTCCCGCCGTTCCTTGATGTTCGACGAGTACGCGCTGCGGACCAGCAGCGTCCCCATCTCCTCGGCGATCCCCGCGAGCCCGCTGGCCAGCACCGACAGCGTCACCGGGTCGAGCCCGGGCGAGACCGCGTCCATGGCTCCAGCGTGACATCCCGGCACCCACCCTGGGCGACCAGCGGACATCTCGGGCAGGTGGCGGGAGGCGGCCGCCGGGCCCGTGGTCAGATGTGGGCCATGCAAGCAGTCGCCGACCTGTCCGCCGGTCTCCCCGGCGTCCGCCCCGAACTCGTGGCCGACGTCGCCGGCCGGGTGCGGGCGCTGATGCCCAGCGCCCGTGAGGAGCTCGCCGAGCTCGTCGCCATCCCGGCCGTCTTCGACCCGAGGCTCGGCCCGTCCGAGGACTGCGCGCGGGCCGCCGACCTCGTGGCGGCCGCGCTGCGCGACGCGGGGCTGCCCGACGTACGGCTCCTGGCGACGCCGGACGGCTCGACGGCCGTGCTCGGCCACCGGCCGGCGCCGCCAGGGGCGCCGACGGTGCTGCTCTATGCCCACTACGACGTCCAGCCGCCGGGCGACGCGGCACGCTGGGACAGCCCGCCGTTCGCGCTGACCGAGCGGGACGGCCGCTGGTATGGCCGGGGCGCCGCGGACTGCAAGGGCAACCTGCTGTGCCACCTGATCGCGCTGCGGGCCGTCGGGGACGCCCCCAGGATCGGGATCAAGGTCATCGTCGAGGGCTCCGAGGAGCAGGGCACGGGCGGGCTCGAGCGGTTCGTCGAGCAGAACCCGGACGTGCTGGCCGCGGACACGATCGTGATCGCCGACTCGGGCAACGTCGCCGTCGGCGTGCCCACCATGACCACCGCGCTGCGCGGGATGGTGAGCGCCGTCGTCCGGGTGGCCACCGGCACCAGCGGCATGCACAGCGGCACCTTCGGCGGGCCGACGCCGGACGCCCTGCTCGCGCTCGTCGCGATGCTCGCGACCCTGCACAACGAGGCCGGCGACGTCACGATCCCCGGGCTCGCCAACGGCGGGGTGTGGAACGGCGAGGCCTACCCCGACGAGCGGCTGCGCGCCGACGCGCACGTGCTGCCCGGCGTCGACCTGCTCGGCAGCGGCACGGTCGCCGACCAGCTGTGGGCCCGGCCGGCGCTGACGGTGATCGGCATGGAGACGCCGCCGCTGACCGGCGCGCCCTCGTCGGTGCAGCCGAGCGCCGCCGCCCGGCTGAACCTGCGGGTGCCGCCGGGCGTCGACCCGGAGGCCGCCTACCAGCTGCTCGCCGACCACCTGCGCGCGGTGGCGCCCTGGCGCGTCCACGTCGAGGTGGAGCTGGAGGGTCACGGGGCGCCGTTCCGCGCGTCCACGGACGGGCCGGGCCACCGCGCGATGGCGGCCGCGCTGGCGACGGCCTACGGCCGGCCGGCCACGACCGCCGGGCAGGGCGGCGCGATCCCGCTGTGCAACACGTTCGCGACGACCTACCCCGATGCCGAGATCATGCTGATCGGCGTCTCCGAGCCGGCCTGCCTCATGCACGCCCCCAACGAGAGCGTGGCCCCCAGCGAGATCGAGCACATCGCCCTCGCCGAGGCCCTCTTCCTGCTCGGCTACGCCCCGGGCGCCGACGGCTGAGCGAGGCGAGCCGGGCGGAAGCGGGCAACCCAGCGCGGGGCCCGGCACCGCAAGGTGCCATCCTTTGAGGTCATGGAACCGCGGGGGGAGGAGGCTGGCGCGGCTGCGCCCTCCGCGTCCTCAGCGATCGCGCCCGACATACCAGTAGATCCCGATACCGCGGTGACAGAGAACACAGCAAGCGAGTTCGCGGGGACCGAGCCGGCCCCGCCGGCGGAGCCCACCGACGCCGCGGCCGAGCCGGCCGCGGCCCGTCGGCGGGCCACCCGGCGCGCCTCGGCCGCAAGCGCCGCCGATGCCGAGCAGGCAACCACCGAAGGACCCGCGCCCGCCGAGGAGTCGCCCGCCCAGCCGGCGCCCGCCGAGCCGGCGCCAGCGAAGCCCGCGCGCGCCCGGTCCACGCGGGCAAGGGCCACGCCGGCGAAGACGGCGCCCACCGCGCCGACGCCGGTCCAGCTCACGCTGGCCGACCCCACTGCCGCGGAGCCGCCCCCGGCGGCCGAGCCGGCGAAGCCGAGGACCACCCGCGCCCGCTCCACCCGTCCCAAGGCCACCACCACGGGCACCCCCACCGAGACGGCGACACTCCCCGACTTCCCCGCGCCCGGCACGACCGGTCCCAGTCCGGCGAAGCCGAGGACCACCCGAGCCACGGCCACCCGCGCCACGGCCACCCCCGACGAGGCGACGGCGCTCGCCGTGCCCGCCCCGGCGGAGTCCGCCCAGGCAGAATCCGCCCCAGCGGAGTCCGCCCCGGCGGAGTCCGCCCAGGCAGAGTCCGCTCAGCCCGACGCGACCACTCCCAAGCCGGCGACACCGAGGACCACCCGCACCCGGTCCACCCGCGCCAAAGCCACCGCGGCCACGCCCACCGAAGCGGCGGAACCCACCGAACCCCCGCGGGCCGACCCCTCCCAGGCCGACGCGGCCACCCCCAAGCCGGCGACGCCGAGGACCACCCGCGCCCGCTCCACCCGCGCCAAGGCCACCGCTACGGGCACCCCCACCGAACCGACGGCACCCGCCGAACCGACGGCACCCGCCGAACCCCCGCGGACCGACCCCTCCCAGGCGGAGCCCGCCCGGCCCGACGCGACCACTCCCAGGCCGACGACGCCGAAGGCCACCCGCGCCCGCTCCACGCGGGCCGCGGCCAGGTCGACCACCAGCGCGGCGACGGCCCGCCAGCGGCCGACGGCCGAGCCCGCCCAGATCCCGCCCGAATCTCCGGCCGTCGAGGCGACGGGACCTCGGCTGATCGACGCCGGGCCGGAGCCGGCCGAGACGCGAGCGTCCCCGGAGATCGGCTCGGCGGGCAGCGGAAGCCTCGGCGACCTGATCCGGCTGCTGATCCCGAACGACCCGACGACCGGGCCGGTCCACATCCCGCCGCCGTCGCCGGACACCGGGCCGCTGCTCCTGCCACCCATCGAGGGGCCATTCACCGGACCACTGCCCGTCACCGGACCATCGCCCGGCACCGGACCGTTGCCGGTCGAGGCGGATCCACGGACCGTCCCGCTCGCGTACCGCGGGTTCGCCGGTGAGCAAGCTCCGGATGACGCGCTGTCGGCCCTCGGCGACGAGGGCCTCGACCGGACCGGTGACGGCGAGCCCGCCACCGGCCGGCACGGCGAAGGGCCAACGGCGGTCGCCGGCCAGGCGGGTAGCCCCGGCTCGAACGGGCTGGAGCCGGGGGACGCGTTCGCGGTCGTCGGGGTGCTGGAGCACCACCGGCGGTGGCGGTGGGGCTGGGCGCGGTGGCTGTGGGCGCGCCTGCCGGCGGCGCTGCGCTGGCCGCTCGCCCTGCGCTGGTCGCCGGCCGCGCGCTGGACCCCACCACCTCGCTGGACGTCGGCCGCGCGCCCGCCGCGGCACCTGCGCTGGTCGCTGGCCCTGACCTGGTCGCCGGCGCTGCGCTGGCCGCGCTACCTGCCCGACGACTCCCTCCGGCGGTGGTTGCGGACCTCGCCGCAGCCACCGGTCCGGCGCTGGGCGCGCGTCCAGTCCCCGCGGCCCCGGCAGGTCCTGGTCAGGACACGCGCCGACGGCCGGTCCACCCCGGTGTACGCGGTGGCCTTCTCGCCGGACGGGCGCCGGCTGGCGACGGCGAGCGGCGACGGGTCGGTGCGCCTGTGGGACGTCGCCGACCCGGGCGCGCCACGGCAGCTCTGGACGGTCTCGACCAGGTTCGCCGCCGGGCCGGTGGTGGCCTTCTCGCCCGACGGGGCCTGGCTGGCCACCGGGCACGACGCCACCAGCGCCGCGCTGTGGGAGATCGACGGGGAGGGCGAACCGGTGCCGCGGGCGCTGCTCCCCCACCCCGGCGGGCTGACCGGTCTGCACTTCTCCGCCGACGGGCGGCGGCTGGCCGCCACCTTCGCCGCCCAGGCCGCGCGGATCTGGGACCTCAGCGTGCCCACCAGCCCACGCGCGCTGGGGCGCGCGGGCGACCCGCGCCTGCTGCGCGCCGCCGCGATCTTCCCGGACGGCCGATGGCTCGCGACCGCCGGTGAGCGGGTCGAGGTGTGGGACGTCGCGGCCACGCCGACGCGCCGCACGCACCTGACGGCGGGTGAGGGCCCGCTGCTCGACGTGGCGCTGGCGCCGGACGGGCGCACCATGGCGGTCGCTCGCCTCGACGGCGCCGTCGACCTGTGGCACACCCTCGACCCGTCGGCGCCCGCGCCGCGCACGTCGATCGAGGCGCACGCGGGCTGGGTCACCTCGGTCGCGTTCGGCGCGGACGGCCGCTGGCTGGCGACCGTGAGCGCGGAGCAGGTCGCGCTGTGGGACCTGAACGATCCGACCACGGCGGTGGGCCGGCTGCGCGCGAAGCAGCCGGTGACCGGCGTCGCCTTCGCCCCCAACCGGGGCCTGCTGGCCGTCGCGAGCCTCGACGGGTCCGTGACGCTGCTGCGCCCGACCGCGCCGCTGGCCCCGCTCGAGCGGGGCGTCCAGCTGGCGGCCGGGCGCGAGCCCGCGCATGCCGTCGCCGCGTCCGCGGCCGGGGCCCGGGCCGCCGACCCCGCCGTTCCCCTGACAGGCCCCGTCACCGTCGACGCGGTCACCGACGCCGTGACCGTCGGCGTGGTCACCGACCCCGTCACCAGGGCGGGCGATGACGACACCGGCCCGGTCACGGCCGAGACCCGACCAGTACACCTCCTGGGCGCGGACGCCATGGGCGCCGCCGGGGTCCCGGGCCGGCGCCGCCGCCGGCGCGGGACGAGCCGTGGGGCGGCCCTCGGCGCGCTCGGTGTGGTCGCCCTCTCCTTCCTGCTGGGCTTCGGCCCCATGTTCGGAACTCCCCCCGCGCTGTCGCTGGCCGCGGGGCTGCTGCTGACGCTGGGCCTGGTGGTGTCGCTGGGGGCCGCCATCTGGATGCCGGAGGGCGGCGGGAAACGTCATCAGGCTGGCGGCGCGGGGCGGCCGACGGCGCGGGCGGCCGGCCGGCGAGCCGCCGGCGCGCACACGTGGCCGGCCGGCCGGTCACGGCTGGGCCGAGCGGGCGGGATGGACGGGCCGCCGCGGCGGATGGGCGTGACGGGCGACCGGCCAGACCCCGGGGACGACGACGGCGCGGGCCCGCTCACGACTTCGGCCACGGACCGCGCGGGGCACGGCGATGGGCACGCCGAGAAGGACGCCGGCGCGGCCACGGACGCCGGCCCGGCCGACGGCGAGGAGCCCGGCGTCAGCGTGGGCACGAACACCGCGGCGGCCGACGCTCTGACGGTCCCCGCGCCAGCACGCCCGGTGGTATAAGGACGCGGAGTCATCACCGAAAGCCGTTACCAAAGCCGGCTGGGTCATCTAGGCTCGACCGCTGGTTAGTAATGGCCAAACAGGGTGAAAGGGATTTCGTTCACCCTCGCCAGGCCGGAGTAGCACCCAAAATCCAACATCAACAGGAGACTCCGATGCCAGCGCAGACCCCGGCGCCCGACGCGACGGCCGGGCATTGAGATGGCTACCCCCGCGGTGGGCCAGCAGGCCCCGGATTTCACGCTTCCAGGTCTAGTTGTCCGCGACGGCGAGGCGACCCACGGCGACTACTCCCTCGCCAGCGCCAAGGGCACCCCGGTCGTTCTCGCGTTCTACCCCGGCGACGAGACGCCCGTCTGCACCAAGCAACTGTGCTCGTATGCCGACAGCATGGAGGTCTTCTCAGGCGTCGGCGCCCAGGTCTGGGGGATCAGCCCTCAAAGCATCGACAGCCACGAACGGTTCGCGAAGAACCGCGGTCTGTCGTTCCCGCTGCTGGCCGACGTCGACCGGACGGTCGCCCGCCTGTACGGCATCGCGATGCCCGGCCTCGGGCTGCGCCGCTCGGTGTTCCTCGTGGGCGGCGACGGCGTGCTGCGCTGGAAGAACGTCGGCCTGATCGGCGTGACGTACGCCACCGCCGACGAGATCGGCAAGGAGCTCGCCCGCCTGTAGAACCGGACGCCCACCGGTCCGCTCCAGGGCGCTGTTCATGGGTCCCGCGGGCTGGGTTCACGCGTCCGGCGGGGCTGGTTCATGAGCTCGGCGGGACGATGAGCCAGGGTGCGGACCGGTGGGAAGCTCGACTGTCATACAGTCGCGGGTAGGGGTCGCTGGCCGGGACCCTCGGATACTCAACCGAGAGGTGGGGGGCAGCCTTGTTCACCGCCCGACGGGATCCGGACGGGTCCGCGCCGGAAGCGCCCACGGTCGCTGCCGGCTCCGTGCTCCAGATCGGGGACGTGGCCCGCCAGGTTGGCCTGTCGCTGCGTACCGTCCGCTTCTACGAGGAGGCGGGGCTACTCACCCCGGTCGGGCGGACCCAGGGTGGCTTCCGGCTGTACGACGAGGACGCCCTCGACCGCCTTCTTCTGATCAAGCGGATGAAGCCGCTCGGTTTCACCCTCGAGGAGATGCGCTCCCTGCTGGGCGTGCGCGACGAACTGCGCCTGCCAGACCTGGCGCCCGACCGTCGGCACGAGCTCCAGGAACGGCTCAGGACCTGGGCGGTGCTCGCCGAGGGGAAGCTCGCCGACCTGCGGGCGCGGGCGGGCATCGCCGCCGACTTCGTCGCCGGCCTGCACGACGACGCGGCCCGCGAGCCCGATCCGCCGGCGGGCACCGCCGACACGACCCCCGGTGACGGCGCCAGCGCCGTGACCAGCGACGATGTCAGCCAGGATGACGTCAGCCAGGATGGTGAGACCCGTGCCGGGCCACCGACCGAAACGACCTCCGACACAATCTGACCGCCCGCCCCGCCGGGGCCACCCTGTCCAGCCGGCGGCGATGAACACGCCGGCGGGCGTGGGTACGGGCCGTTCCACGTTCCCGCCCGGACCCCGCCCAGTCCCCCGTCCGACTCAGCATCGAGTAAGGGTTCAGTTGTCCAGCACGCACAGCATCCCGTCCGCCGCCGGCGCCGGGCGCGACGTCTACCAGATCGTTGACGTGGCGGACAAGGTCACCCTGTCGCTGCGCACGACGCGCTTCTACGCCGAGGCCGGTCTGCTTCCCCCTGTCGGCGAGGACGGGGCGGGAGCGCCGCTGTACGACGACGCGGCCGTCGACCGCCTGCTCCTCGTCAAGAAGATGAAGCCGTTGGGCTTCGCCCTCGACGAGATGCGCGCGCTCATCAACCTGCGCGACGAGGCGACCAGCGCCGACACCTCGCCCGAACGACGCACCGAACTGCTCGACCGGCTGCAGACCTGGGTCACCCTCGGCGAGGAGAAGCTGCGCTCGCTCGAGGAGCAGGTCCGGATCGCGGAGTCGTTCCTGCACGGCCTGCACGACGACGCCCACCGCGCCCGCCGGGCCGCCGAGGAGTAGCCGCCGCGGTTCGTCCCGACATCACCGGTTCCGGGACCAGGTGGTTTCGGGAGCCAGGTGATCCCGGTACCGCGGCGGCGGACGTCCGCTGCCGGCGGATCCCGGCCAGGGCGGAGCAAGGTCCGCCTGTGGCGGCACCGAGTCGTGGCGGTGGTAAGTCGTGGCGGTGGTAAGTCGTGGCGGGTACCGAGGCATGGCGGTACCGAGGCAGGCCGGGCCCACCGGCCGGAGGCCGATCGGGCGCGCGGTTCCCAGCCAGCCTCCCTTCAGCCCCCGCACCTGACAACGACCCGTCAACGCGGGCGGCGCCGCCCGGGACCAAGATGGTCTGTATGCCGACGTTCATCGAGAAGCCAACCGTCGTCGAGGCGGCCGGGAACCTTCCAAAGATCATCCGCGAGTACGTGGGGAAGGTGAACACCGGCACCTCCGGTGTGAGCATCGCCCACATGACCAGCCCGGGCGGCTGGGAGGAACCGGGGCAGCGCCCCGAGTTCGACGAGTACACGCTGGTGCTGCGCGGCGTGGTCACCGTCGAGCACGAAGCTGGCGTGCTCGAGGTCGGCGCGGGCGAGGCGGTGCACACCGCCGCCGGCGAGTGGGTTCGGTACAGCACCCGCGGGGCCGACGGCGCCGACTACATCTCGGTCTGCCTCCCGGCGTTCGCGCCGGAGACCGTCCACCGGGACGCCTGAGCACCTCCCCCGCCCGGACCGACCCGCCCGCGGATGCCGCGTCCGGGCGTGGGCAGGGCACGCGGCGAACTACGATCAGAACCGACACTCCGATCGGTGGCTGGAGGCGGCGGATGGCGGGGACGGGCGAGGCGCCGCTGCTGCGCCGGCTGGTCGGGGACGCGCTGCGCGGGTACCGGATCGGCCAGGGCCGCACGCTGCGAGACGTGGCGGCGGCGGCGCGGGTCTCCGTGCCCTACCTGTCCGAGGTGGAGCGGGGCCGCAAGGAGGCATCCTCCGAGGTGCTGGCCGCGGTGTGCCGCGGCCTTGACGTCCCGCTGAGCGATCTGCTCGAGCAGGTTCGCCGCGAGGTGCTCGCGGCGGAGCTTCGCCGCGAGCCCGCGCTGGCCCGGCCGCCGGCCGCGCGGCCGAGGACGCCGGCCCGCCAGGCCACGGGCGCGCAGGCGCCCGCCCACCGGGCGCCGGGCGCGACGCCCCCGGCCGCGCGGCCGGCCGCCCCAGCCCGCCCCCGGTCTCCCCCCGCGCCCCGCCCCCCCCCCCCCCCCCCCCCCCCCGCGCCCCCCCCCCCCCCCCCCCCAACCCCCCCCGCGCCCGGC
>NZ_JADWYU010000122.1:0-13474 GCF_016786325.1 Frankia nepalensis
ATACACGGGGCTCTACCGGACCAGGAACCACCACGAAAATCGATCACGAAAAGATCGCAACCAGATACACGCCCTAGGGCGCGTCCCACGGGACGTGCCCAGGTGGATCAGGTGATCGAGACGCCGCCGTCGACCGTGAGGACCTGGCCGGTGACGTAGCCGCCGGCGTCGCTGACCAGGAAGAGCAGCGCGGCGGCCAGTTCCTCGGGGTCGCCCGTGCGGCCCAGCAGCCGCCTGGGCGCCTGCCGCTCGAGGTACTCGGGCGGGTACTGGTCGGTCATCTCGGTGGCGAAGAAGCCGGGAGCCAGCGCGTTCACCCGGATGCCCTTGCGGGTGCCCCACTGCTGGGCCAGATCCCTGGTCAGGCCGAAGAGGCCCGACTTGCTCGCGGAGTAAGCCGCCTGCGGCAGGCCCGCCGTGGTGATCCCCAGAACGCTGGAGATGTTGACGATGCTGCTGCCGGGCTTCATCACCCGTCCGCAGGCCTGCGCCATCCAGTAGCAGCCGTTCAGGTTGAGGTCGACGACGGAGCGGAACTGCTCCGGGGTCTCGCGGGTCGCCGGCACGGCGCTGCCGATGCCGGCGTTGTTCACCAGAATGTCCACCCGGCCGAACTCGTCCATCGCGGCCGTCACGAGCGCCTGGCAGTCGGCCGGTTCGGTGACGTCGGTGCGTACCGCGACGGCCCGCCTTCCGACCTTCTCCACCAGCGCCCTGGTGTCCTCGAGCTTCTCGACGCGGCGCGCGCCGAGCGCGACGTCCGCGCCGGCCTCGGCGAGCGCCTTGGCGAAGGCGACACCGAGGCCGGAGGACGCCCCGGTGACGACGGCCACCCGGCCGTCCAGACGGAACCGGTCCAGCACGGACACGCGGTTACCCCCTCATCCGGAAGTTGCTAGGTGAAACCAATACTCGTGGATCCGGCGGCCACGCGCCCCGCTGACGACCGACGGCCGGGTTCTGGTGCCGCCTCAGCGAAGGTTTGCCCGCGCCGTGGTCCGGTGCCGTGGTCCGGTGCCGGTGCCGGTGCCGGTGCCGGTGAAGTGTCCGCGGTAGCGCGGTCCCTGGCTCGCGTTCTGGCGGACACTTCGAGCCGCCACTCACGGGACGGGTGGTCAGCGGCCGGGCGAACGTCGCTGGGTACGGCACTAGCCATCGTGGCCGTCCGGCGCCAGGCCGCGCCGGACCGCGCCAGGACGCGCCAGGACGCGCCAGGCTGCCTCGGGTCGCGTCGGGCCGCGTCAGGCCGCGCCGGACCGAGCCAGGCCGAGCCAGGCTGCCTCGGATCGCGTCGGGCCGCGTCGGGCCGCGTTCGGGTCGCGGCCAGGCCGCGCCGGGCCGCCTCGGGCCGCGCCAAGCCGCCTCGGGCCGCGTTGGACCGGGGCCGGGGTGGCCCATCTAACGGTGGGAACCCGTGGCAGGCCGCTGAGCCGGGCGTCCGCGGTGGTAGGCAGGAAAGCATGGACCTTCGGATCTTTGTGGAGCCACAGCAGGGCAATACCTACGCCCAGCAACTCGGCGTCGCGCGGGCCGCCGAGGAAGGCGGATTCGACGCCTTCTTCCGCTCCGACCACTACGCGCGGATCGGTGGTGGCGATCCCGGCCCGGGGCCGACTGACTCCTGGGTGACGCTGGGAGGCCTCGCCCTCCAGACCACCCGCATCCGGCTGGGCACACTGCTGACCAGCGCCACGTTCCGCTATCCCGGTCCGCTGGCGATCGCGGTCGCGCAGGTCGACGAGATGAGCGGGGGGCGGGTCGAGCTCGGCCTCGGCGCCGGCTGGTACGAGGCCGAGCACACCGGCTACGGCCTGCCGTTCCCGTCCCTCGGCGAGCGGTTCGACCGGCTCACGGAGCAGCTCGACATCATCACCGGGCTGTGGACGACGCCGGCGGGTGAGACGTTCAGCTACCAGGGCCGCCACTACCAGCTCGCCGACAGCCCGGCGCTGCCCAAGCCGACGCAGCGCCCCCGGCCGCCGGTCATCATCGGCGGGTTCGGCCCGGTGCGCACCCCGCGGCTGGCGGCGACGTACGGCGACGAGTACAACGCCGCGTTCCAGCCGCTCGCGGAGGCCGCCAGGCTGTTCGACCAGACGAGGAAGGCCTGCGAGGAGCTCGGCCGCGACCCGGACAGCCTGAAGCTGTCGGTCGCGCTGACGGTGTGCTGCGGGCGGGACGAGGCCGAGCTCGCGCGCCGCGCCGAGGCGGCCTGGCAGCCGCTGGCGACGCTGCGGGAGGCCGGTCTGGCCGGCACGCCCAGCGAGATCGTGGACAGGATCGGGGCCTATGCCAAGATCGGTGCGGACCGGATCTACCTGCAGGTCCTCGACATGGACGACCTCGACCACGTCGCCCTGCTCGCGGCGGAGGTCCTCCCGCACGTGTGAGCCCGGGCGGGCTCACGGCGCGGGCCGCCGTGCAGCGGGCCGCCGTGCAGCGGGCCGCCGTGCAGCGGGCCGCCGTGAATCGGGCCGCCGTGAATCGGACCGCCGTGAATCGGACAGCTGTGAATCGGACCGCCGCGGCGTGGGTCATCGCGGCCCGGGGGGTGTCGCGGCGTGCGTCGTCGCGGCCCTGGTCGTCGTGACCTGGGCCGCCCCGGCGCGGGCGGGCCTACGCGCCGCCGCTGCCGCCGCCGGCGTCGTGCCGGCGGCGGGTCAGCGGCCGGTGGGCGGGCGGAACATGACTAAGAGGGTGGGATTGCGGCGGGCATAACGGACCGCCGCGCGCGAGGCCGAGCCGGCCGCCCAGACCAGCGACCACTCCACCGGGACGAGGCTGACCACGCCGGCGACCCGCTCGTACAGGTCGTCCTGCACGGCCCGCTCCGCCGTGTGCGAGGCCTGCGCGACGCCGTCCATGCCGAACGCGCAGTACATGCCGGACGTCCAGCGGGCGAACCTCGCCCAGCGGTCGCGCTCGGCGATGACCACCAGCCTGGATCCGGTTTTCGCGGCGAGCTCGGCCGCGAGCAGGATGTCCGCCAGCTCCGCGGCGTCGCCCGCGCGCAAGCCGACGATCACACTGCTCCCGGTCTCGACCTTGGTCGAGACCGATCGATCTTGGGCCTGCTCCACGGCCCCTCCTCGGGTATGCCGTACCACCGCTCTGATGCCCGATTGTGACGCACCTCATAGACAAGCGAAAGCCTTAGTGAGTTGCGTCTCGTTCCCCGCCATCTATACCCACATCCGGGCGCGGCAGCCGCCGGGTGCCGCGAGATGGCGGCCCAGGTACCAGCGGCCCGGGTACCAGCGGCCGAAGTGCCAGTGGCCCAGGTCCCGCCGGCGCGCTCCGGCCGCGGCGGCGACCCGTCGATCTCGTGACCGGGTCGAGCCTGGTCGCTGTCCGTGATGCTCGCGGGCCGCCGTCCGATCCGCTGATGACCACCGGAGGGCCGAAGCGCGATCGCCGGTCGGTGGCCACCCCCCGTGGCCGCCGGGGTCCTGGCGGTGGCGCCGGGAGTTCTGGCGCGGATCTCCTGGAGCCTGGACCGGCGCGTCACCCCTTGATCGTCAGCTGCTCGTGGATCTGGTCGCCGCGACGCGGCGTTGCCCGCGGTTCCCCAGGCGTCGGGCGATCATGACAAGGCCGGCCCGGCCTTTGCAAGATCTGCGCCAGATCTGGCGCTGGATGGCACAAGTTCTGGCCAGATCCGGTCTTCCGGCCCTTGCGTCCGCGCAATCACTGGATTCGATGTCCGCTGAATTCGCGAGAAAACTCACTCCCGAAGGGGGTTATGTCGGGGCCTCCCCGGTTGGCAGCATCTGGGCGGGCCGCTCCGGGGGGGGCGCCCTCCGCGGGCCGGCGGGCGCCGAGAGCGCGGATTTCTGGACACCCAGCCTGGAGGCGTGGTCGCGATGGCTACTGGCAGCCCTGCCCGGACGGGCCGTCCACGGCGCGACGGCCGCCGGGGGCGGCGGACGGTCGCGGTCGTGGCGGCGGTGGCGGCGCTGGCGGCCATGAGCGCCTGCGGCGGCTCGGCCGACGGCGGGTCGAGCGACCCGGGCCGGACGGTGGATCTGACCGACTTCACCCCGGGACCGGCCGAGGGCTGGGACGCCGCCGGCTTCAGCGTCGACGCGGCGTCGCTGAAGTGCTCGGGCGCGGCACCGAACCCGACCCGCGGGATCACCGACACCTCCGTCAAGGTCGGCGGGCTCGCCGACCTCACCGCCGTCGCCACCAGCTCCATGGCCGGCGCCGACGTCGGCGCCAAGGTCCGGTTCTCCCGGGCCAACGACGCCGGCGGCGTCGCCGGCCGCGCGATCGACTTCATCGGGGTGAAGGACTCAGCCCTCGACCCGGCCCGCAACGGCCAGGAGGGGCAGGCGCTGGTCGAGCAGGACCAGGTCTTCGCCGTCGTGCCGACGATGACCGTGTTCGCGAACTTCCTGGACGCGACCTGCCCCCAGAAGGTGCCGTTCTTCGGCTGGGGCATCGACACGGCGTTCTGTGACACGGCGACAGGCTTCGGCATCACGGGCTGCCTGCTCGCCGACCCGCCCAAGGTGGACGCGACCACCTGGGGCCTGGTCGCGACCTCCATCCTCGGCCCGATCGCGGAGGCCAAGACGAAGTCCGTGGCCGTCCTCGGCCTCGACACGGACGCCTCCCGCGCCGGCGTCAACGCGGTCGTCCGCGGTATCCGGCTCGCCGGCATCCCGGTGGTGTACGACAAGTCGCCGATCCCGCTGTCCGGGCTCAACGACGCGACGCCGATCATCAACGACCTGATGACCGCGAACCAGGGCCGGCCGGTCGACCTGGTCATCTTCCCGGGCGACTTCGCCTCGACGACCAAGGTCACCGAGGCCCTCCAGGCCGCCGGCTACCAGGGCGACACCCTCAACCTGGTCGGCTACGACCCACGCCTCGCCGGCTTCCCCGCCCTGGACGGCGCGCACACGCTGCTGCAGTTCGCCCAGGTCGAGGCCGACACGCCGGCGCTGAAGCAGCTCGTGGCGGACTTCGCGAAGTACGCGCCGGAGCAGCCGCTGACCCTGCCCGCGCTCGCCGGCTACTGGTCGGCCGACATGTTCGTGGCGGCGCTGGAGGCGACCGGCCGCGACCTCACCGTCGACACCTTCCTGAAGAAGCTCAACGGCGGCGATTTCAGCTACTACGTCGAGGACACCGTCCCCGAGACCCGCTGGCCGCTCAACCACGAGGCCACCCCGCCCTGCTTCGCCCTCGCCCAGCTCACGGCGGGCAAGTACCAGGTCGACACCGCCCTGACCTGCGGCAGCCTGCTGCCACAGGCGGCCGCCACCGCCAAGCCGACCGGGTGACGCTCGCCGGGCGACGCTGCGCCGCCGGCGGGTCCGCGCGCTGACGGCGCGGGACCGCCGCGGCCGCTCACGCGAGGATCGGCGTGGCGGGGTGCGTCCGACAGACCCACGGGAAGCGCTGTAGCGCGCCGCGCTCGCGCTCGCGCTCGCGCTCGCGGGCGGGGGCGGGGGCGTTCGCGGCGGCGCCGGGCCGGCACGCCCGCGCCCGTGGGCGGGCTCCGGTCGCCCGGCGGGTGAAAGGGTGCTGGGAACTTCTGCGGGAAGGCGGCGGATGAGCGAGACGGAGGCCGAAGGGGCGGCCGGGGACTCCCGTGGCCGCGCGAACCGGGGCGTGGCGGTGGTGACCGGCGGCGGCCGGGGGATCGGGGCGGTGACGGCGGTCGAGCTCGCCAGGTACGGGTGGGACGTCTGCCTGAGCTACCGCGCCGATGAGGAGGCCGCCGCCGGGGTGCTGGCCGCCTGCGAGGAGGCCGGCGGGCGGGGTGTCGCCGTGCGTGGCGATGTGGCCTCGGCCGATGACGTCACGGCGCTGTTCGCCGCGGCCGACCAGCTCGGCCCGCTGACGGTCCTGGTCAACAACGCCGGCATCGTCGACCGGCGAGCCCGGGTGGACGAGATGTCCCCCGAACGGGTGGAGCGGATGCTGGCGGTCAACGTCATCGGCTCGTTCCTCTGCGCGGGTGCTGCCGTCCGCCGCATGTCCACGAAGTACGGCGGGCGCGGCGGCGCCATCGTGAACGTCTCGTCCGTGGCGGCTCGGCTGGGTGGGGCCGGCCAATACGTCGACTACGCGGCCTCCAAGGGCGCGATCGACACGATGACCATCGGACTGGCCCGCGAGGTCGCCGCCGAGGGGATCCGGGTCAACGCGGTCCGTCCCGGCGTCATCGACACCGAGATCCACGCGAGCGGCGGCCAGCCGGACCGGGCAGCCCAGCTCGGCCCGCTGATTCCCGTCGGCCGGGCCGGCACCGCGGCGGAGGTCGCCGCGGCCATCCTGTGGTTCTGCCTGCCCGAGGCGTCCTATGCCACAGGCGCCCTCCTGGACGTCAGCGGCGGCCGCTGACCCGGCCTGGACCGGTGGGCCTGCCCGGACCGCCTGGCCTGGCCCGGCCCGGACTCCACAAGATCCTGTCAGGACAACAGGGAGGCGTAGGACAAGGGCCGGGGCGCGCCGACGCCTCCCCGGTGGGGGTAGATCGACGGGCCGTCCGAGTTCGCCGGGATTCCCGCCGGATCGGCGGCCGCGGCCTGGCCGGATCGGCGGGGCCCGGAGTCCCCGGGGTACCCGCTGGATCCGGTGTTCCCGCCGGACCGGCGACAGGTCTCCTGCCGGATCGGCGCAGCCCGGGGTTCCTGCCGGATCGGCGTAGCCCGGGGTTCCTGCCGGATCGGCGTAGCCCGGGGTTCCTGCCGGATCGGCGTAGCCGATCTGGGAGGTCTGCTGGGAGGTCTGCTGGGAGGTCTGCTGGGAGGCAAGTGAGCTGGGAGGTCCGGGAGCCGGTCTTGCGGGTCTGAAAGCCGATCCAAGAGGCCTGGAAGTCCGTAGGACAGGTCTGGAAGCCGGTCCGGCGGGCCTGGAAGCCCGTCGGGCAGGCCCGCCGCTGGGAGGCCTGACGGGAGGCCGGCGATCCGGGAGGGCCGCCAGAGGGTCGCGGCCGGGTCGCGGGCGGCGTGCGGGGCGGGCGTGCCTGAGGGGACGCCAGGCGGGACAGGCGCGTCGGGCGCCTCGGGAGCGTGGCCCGGCCCGGCGGCGGAGGCCGCCGCCGGCAGCGCGGCCAGCTGGTTCGCGGGCGGCGGGTCGATCGCCGGGAGGAGCAGGCTGACGCTGGTGCCGAGGCCGAGGGTCGACGAGATCCGCACGTCGCCCCCGGCCTGGCTGACGACGTCGCTGACCACCGCGAGGCCGAGGCCCGTGCCGGCGCCAGCCGGCTTGGTGGTGAAGAAGGGCTCGAAGACGCGGGCCCGGACCGCCGGGGTCATTCCCGTGCCGGTGTCGGTGACCCAGACGCTGACGTAGCGGCGCTGGCTGGCCTGGGCCACGGTGTCCGGCCGCGGCGCGCCGGCGTCCGGCGGGCCCGCCGCGTCCGGCGCCCCGGTGGCGTGCGCCTGGTTGGCGTGCGCGGCGTTGGCCGGGCCGGCGCCCCCCATGGGGGAGGCGGCGTCCGGCGGGCCGCCGAGGATGACGTTGCCGGTCATCAGGGCGAGGGTGCCGCCGTCCGGCATCGCGTCGCGGGCGTTCATCGCCAGGTTGATGATGGCCTGCTCCAGCCGGGCCGGATCGGCGCGAACCGGCCAGAGGGTGTCGTCCAGCTCCAGTTGGACGACGATCCGCTCGCCGAGCAGCCGGCGCAGCATCGTCACCGTCTCACGGATCACCACGTTGAGATCCACCTCGCCGGCGGCGGGCGGCCCGGGGTCCCCGGCGGCTGGGCGACAAGGTCCGTGCTGGATCCAGGGTTCCTGCTCGATCCGGGGCTCCTCCCAGATCGGCGACCCGGTCCCCGCCGGATCGGCGTAGCCCGGGGTCCCCGCCGGCTCGGCCGCCTGGTCCCCGCCGGATGGGCGAAGTCGATCTGGGAGGTCTGCCGGGAGGTGGGCGATCTGGGAGGTCTGCCGGGAGACGAGCGGTCCGGGAGGTCCGGAAGCCGGTCCGGGCAGCCGGCGGTCCGCGACGTTCGGGCGCACCGCGGCGAGCATCTGGGCGGTGAGCTCCGCCGCCCGCTCGCCGGCCCGCTGTATCTGCTCGACGTCCCGGCGCATCTCCGCCCAGTCGCCGGGAACCGCCGCGCCGGCCGGCCACGGCGAGCCCTCCCTGGCGGCGCCGGCGGGCCTGGGGGCCACCGCGGCGTCGATCGCCTCGGCGACGAACGCCGCGTAGTTCCTGATCACCGAGAGCAGGTTGTTGACGTCGTGCGCGACGGTGCCGGCGAGCAGCCCGAGGCTCGCCGGCGACTGGGCCGCGTCGGCGCCGCCCTGGGCGAGGCCGCACGCGCACGGCCCGCCTGGCGTCGGGGCCGGCGGCGGCGTGGCCGGCCCGGGGACCGTGCCGTCCTGGCGGGCCACCGGGCGGGGCTGCCGGGCGGGCACGGTGGTCTGGTCGAGCGCGGCCGCGGCGGATGGGGACGGCGCGGATGAGGGCGGGGCGGACGGGGGCAGCGAGGTCAGCTCGACGGCCACGTTGAAGGCGGAGCCGTCGCGGCGGCGGCCGACCCCGGTGAGTCCGGCGGGGACGATCGCGGCGACCGGCTGGCCGACCAGGTCGTCGTGGGCGTAGCCGAAAAGCGCGGCGGCGCGGGCGTTCACCGCGGCGATCTTGCCGTCCGCGCGGACCGCGACGGCTGGGTCAGGCATAGCCTCCAGCCAGCCGCGAGTGGCGGAATCGCCGACCTCCCAGATCGGCTCCGCCGATCCGGCAGGAACCCTGTCGCTGTTCAGCGTCACCACCCCGATGTGGTCAGGCCCTGGCACGGTTTCGCTGGGTCGGGGAGCAGCGCCAGGCTCCCGCCGGAGCGTAGCGCGCTCGCTACGCCCGAGCGCGGGCTCGCGGGTAACCTTCCGCGAAGACCGCACTACGGTGCCGAGTGGTATCCCCATGCATGCGCAGGTCATATGGTGTTTCTGGTCGAGTGACCGGGTGGAACCGTATCCAATTAACCTGAGCTACCCCAAGTCGTCCAGAGCGGCGCGGCGGAGTCGGGAGCCCGCGGGCCGCCACGCGGCGTGATCGGTGCCGGTCGGTCTAGCCGAAAATCGTGTATGCAGGCGGAAAGAACCGGACTACCAGGTCGCTGGTCCGGCCGCGCCGGCCTCTTCTGGGCAGTCACCGGAAGAAGGGTGGTGCTGGCACCACCGTGCCGGTGGGCCCACCGCCCTGTGCATCGGGTCACCAACAGGGCTGAATTAGCACCATGGAGCAGATCGGGGTTCTGCTGGCGGACGACAACCTGATCGTCCGCGCCGGAGTGCGGGCGCTGCTCGATCGGGTGCCCGGGGTGACCGTGGTCGGCGTCGCCGCCGACCGCGACGAGCTTGTCCAACTGGCCCACGACCACCGCCCACAGGTCGTGGTCACCGACATCCGCATGCCACCGACCTTCACCGACGAGGGCATCGACGCGGCCCGCGAGATCCGCGAGCATGCCCCGGGAACGGGCGTGGTGCTGCTTTCCCAGTACGACGAGCCGGAGTACGCCGTCGGCCTGCTGGCCGGCGCCGACGCGGGCGGCTGCGCCTACCTGCTCAAGGAGCGGCTCGCCGACCCGGAGCTCCTCGTCCGGGCGATCCGCGAGGTGGCGGCCGGGGCGTCGATGCTCGACCCCCAGATCGTCGCGGCGGTGCTCAGCCCCGTGCGGGACGCGGCCGACCTCACCGACGACCAGGAGCGGCTGCTGCGCGAGGTGGCCGAGGGCCGCTCGATCCGGGCCATCGCCGAGAGCCGCGGCGACACCCCGGCGGCGGTGAACGCCGCGATCGACACGACGCTGCTGCGGCTCGCCCAGGGTGCCAGCAACGGCCGGGCCGGCGCGCTGCGCCAGCTGCGCATGCTGCACGCCGCGCTGGTGCGCCGCGACCAGGAGGGCGAGGCGCTGTCCCGGCTGCTGCCGGGCGGCCTCGCCGAGAAGCTGCGGGCCGACGCCGGCGCCGGGCAGCGCACCGAGCGCCTCGTCGTCACCGTCCTGATGTCGGACATCCGGGGCTACACGACAATCGCCGAGCGGACCGACCCGATCGTGCTCGCTGGACTGCTCGACGCGCATCGCCGCGAGATGAACGCGGCGATCCTCAGCGAGGGCGGCACCGTGCTGCAATACGCCGGCGACGCCGTCATCGCCGTCTTCGGCGCTCCCAACCCCTGCGACGACCACCAGACCAGCGCGACGCGAGCCGCGGCCACGATGCACGCCCGCCAGCGCGCGCTCAACTTCCGGTGGGAGCTCGAGGGCCTCGCGCCGTTCGGGCTGGGAATCGGGGTCAGCACCGGGGAGGTCGCGGCGGCGCTGCTCGGCTCCGAGGCGCGCCGGGAGTACACCCTGGTCGGCGACACGATGAACCTGGCCGCCCGGCTGCAGGCGTTCGCCCAGCCTGGCCAGACCGTGCTGTCCGAGCCGACCGCGCTCGCGCTGCCCCCGGCGGCCGCGGCCGCGCTGATCCCGCTGCCGCCGCTGACGGTGAAGGGACGCGCGGGCGCCGTCTCGGCCTACCTGGCCGACGAGCGGGTCACCACCGCCGACGTCGCCGCCCGGTTCGGCCCGGCGCCCGTGCGGGTGCCCGCGCCGGCGGTGCCATCCGTGGCCGGGCCTGCGGGCCGCCTCGCGCCGGCCGAGCCGGTCCGGCTTCCCATTCCCGAGCCCACCCCGGCGGGCGCCGCGGCCCACGTGGTCGTCGGTGCCCGGCCGGCTGTGTCCCGACCGGCGGCGAGCAGCCACCCGTTCTCCCCGCGCCCGCGCCCGCGCGTCACGGCGTCGCTGCCCACCCGCTGCACCTGACCGAAGGTGCCCGCGGCGGCCGGCCAGCCGCCGCGGGCACACGGCTCCCGGCGGCGCCAGCCGGCCTGGAGCCGGCCGTCCGATTCCGGCTGCCGGGACGTCCGATTCGCGGCGTCCGATTTCCGGGTATCGCGGCCGTCCGGCTTCGGTCGTCCGGCTTCGGGCCGTCCGGCTCCTCGGCTGGTCGGCGTCGGGTCAGGCCAAAGGCGGGGTGGCCGCGTCGAGGTCGGTGAGGCCGAGGCGCGCCATCCGGCGGTTGTAGGCGGCCCGGCCGGCCTGCTCCAGCTCGAAGGTGCGCTGGGCGCGGTAGAGGACCCGTTCCCGGGCCTCGTCGGTGACGCAGTACCGCGCGAGCACGGTGCGGCCCAGGCGCATGTGGAACTGCTCGTCGGGCAGGATCTTGTCGATCGCGGCCGCGACGTCGGCGGGCAGCCGCGGCCTGACCGCGACCATGGCGCCCGCGGCGCCGATCTCGCCGGTGACGTTGTGCGCGGCGACCCGCTCCAGGGTGTCGGCGCCGGACGGGTACCAGTGGTCGATCCACTCCTCCCACTCCGGCTCCGGCCGCCATCCGTCGAGGGAGCGCACGCCGCGCCGGTCGAGGGCGCGCATCAGCAGCTGGTAGTGCCGCGCCTCGTCGCGCACCTGGCGGGCGAGCAGCGCGAACGCGTCGTCCTCCGGTGTGTCGGCGAGCCAGCGGCCGATGAACTCGGCCGCCCGCTTCTCGTAGTACGCCTGGAAGCAGAGCCATTCGATCAGCTCGGCGTCGCTCATCGGCCGGTTGAAGAAGGTGGCCTCGTCGTCCGGCAGCGCCGCCCTCGCCGCCTCCAGGCCGGCGACCAGCTGGTCGTAGAACTCGTTGGCGGTGGCGCCCGGCCGGCGCGCGGCGCTCGTCCTGACAGCTTCAGTCACGCTTGTGCCCTCGTTCCGCCTCATGGGGTTCCCTGCCGGGGAATGGCCGCGACCAGGGCGGTGTCGACGCCGACCGGGCCGAGCGCGGCGGCGCCGCCGGGCTCGCGCAGCGGGCTGGGCCGGCCAGGCAGCGGCTGGTAGAAGAACGCCGTCGCGTCGGCGATGTGCGCGCTGTCCGGCTCGGAGGGGTCGAGGTCGCGGTCCCAGGTGATCGCGTCGACCGGGCAGCTGCGGGCGCAGGCGCCGCAGTCGATGCACTCCTCGGGGTGGACGTAGAGCTTGCGCTCACCGGTGTAGATGCAGTCGATCGGGCAGTCGTCGACGCAGGAACGGTCCATGACGTCGACGCATGCCTCGCCGATCACGTATGCCATCGTCGTCTCGCCTTCTACCGGGACGCCTGGGTCACCGCGAAGCCAGGGAGCCGGGGCCGGGCATGCCCAGCGCGGCGGCGGTGCTGGCGGCCTCGGCGGCTGCCATGCCCGCGCGGCGGCGCGGCAGGCCGCCGTTGCCGTTGCCGTTGGCGGCCTCGGCGGCGGCGCGGGCTGCCGCGGCGCTGAACGGGCCGGTGGCCTCGATCCAGGTGCCGGCCCGCAGGCAGCCGACCGGGGCGAGCCGGCGCTCGCCGGCGACCGTCTCGAAGCCGTCGGAGAACGCGACCGGGCCCTCCTCGACGCGCAGCACGCTGACCTCGGCGGCCCGGCCGACGGCCAGGGTGCCCAACTCGTCGGAGCGGTGGATGGCGGCCGCGGAGTTCACCGTCGCCATCGCGATGACGTCCGCCAGCGAGACGCCCAACGACCAGATCTTCGACATCGTCTCGGGCAGCGAGTAGACCGGGCCGTTCTCGTTGAACAGGTTGAGGTCCGTGCTGATCGTGTGTGGGGGGTAGCCGAGGTCGAGCAGTCCTCGAGCGGAGGCGAACCGGAAGTCCGTGCCGGAGTGGCCGACGTCGAGCCGGACGCCGCGGGCGACCGCGTCCGCGAACACCGGGTGGACTCTGACGTTCGCGGCGGCCGGCGGCGCGGCCCCGCCGTCGTCGACCAGCGCGCCCGAGTGGCCGCGGAAGGCGTGCGTGACGATGTCGCCGGGGCGCAGCGCCGCCAGCGCGTCCAGGTTGGTCAGGCTCTTGGTGTACGGGTACTTGCCCAGGTGGATCATGATCGGCAGGTCGCCGGCGATGCTCTTGGCGCCCTCCAGGAACGGCGAGACCCGGTCGTCCTCGGTGGTCGTCGCCCGGACCTTGAAGCCGATGACGTAGTCCTTGTGCTCCTCGATGGTCGCCGCGGCGAGCTCCAGGTCGAGGTTGCGCGGGTCGTTGGCGATCTCCAGGCGGTGGGCGATGAAGTCCTTGGTCGCCAGGTAGAGCAGGCACGGGTCCATGAACGCGAGCACGCGGGTCCGCACGGTCGGGCTCTCGACGAAGGCGCGCGAGATGCCGAGCGTCTGCACGCCGGAGGTGCCGCCGTCGACGACGACCGGGACGGCCACCTCGACGCCGGCGCGGTCCGGGTGGACGCAGAAGTTGCCGAGACCCGGGTAGACGTGCGTGTGCAGGTCGATCAGCCCCGGGGTGACGACCAGTCCCGCGCAGTCGATCACCTCGGCTGTCCCCGCCGGGCCGGCGGAGCCCTGGGAGGTCCGGTAGGCGGCGCCGGCGTCCGGGGCGACGGCCACGATCGCGCCATCGGCGCAGACCACGTCCGCGATCGTGTCGAGTCCGGCGGCCGGGTCGATTACCCGGCCAGTCTCTTATACACAACTCCGAGCCCACGAGAC
>NZ_JADWYU010000122.1:13484-41322 GCF_016786325.1 Frankia nepalensis
CCGGCCGCCTGGGGGGCGCGGCGGGGGGCGGGGTCTACACCCCCCCCGCCGGCGAGAACGGTGACCTTGGCGGGACCGTGGGGGGCGAGCATGTCTCTCCGATCAGGCTTGAGGTCGCGGCCGCCACGGCATCCGCCCGACGGGCGGGTACGCGTCCGCGTCCGCCTCGCCCGCCGACGGAGCTGGGCTGGTGGCTGGGCAGGTGTGCCGTGCGTCCGGCGCCGGTGCCGATGCCGGCGGACCCGTCCCGGGGAGCAGGGGAGTCGAGCCAGGCCGGTGGTCGGGCGCGGCTGGCGGCATCGTCGCCATGCCAGACCGTCACCAAGGAGCGTTCGCGTCGTCGCGACCCGTCCGCCCCCATGGTCCCGCGTTCCCCGGCGCGGGTCCAAGACGCAAACCCACCCGGGGCTATAGTCAATTCCTATAGCTTGCGGCGATGACGAGGCCGGCGACGCTGAGCCGGAGGCGCTGAGGTGACCAGAGGAGACGGCCCGCGGCCCACCGGCGGCGGGGCGGCCGGTGGGAACGCGACGACGCGGCCGTGGCTCGACCTGCGGCAGGTGGTCTACTTCGTGACCGTCGCGGAGGAGGGGTCGTTCACGGCCGCCGCCGCGCGGCTGCTGGTCGCCCAGCCGTCGCTGTCGCAGCAGCTGCGCGCGCTGGAACGCCAGCTGGGTATGGACCTGCTCGAACGCTCCAGCCGGGGGGCGCGGCTCACCCCGGCGGGACGGGCGTTCCTGGACGCCGCCCGGGGCCTGCTCGCCGACGCGGACGCCGCCGTCGGCCGGGCCAGGGCCGCCGCCGGCCTGGACGGTGACGCGCTGCACGTCGCGACGTTGACGTCGCTCGCCACCTGGGTGCTTCCGAAAGCGGTCAGCCGCTTCCGGGAGCGGTTCGCGGCCGTGCCACCGCGGATCACCGAGTTCCCGGACCGGCTTGGCCTCGAGGAGTACATGGCCGAGGGGCGCGCCGACGTCGCGGTCGGCGGCCGGCCGCCCGACTGGGCGGGGCCGGTGCGCTGGCTCGGCGACGAGCGCTACGTGCTCGTCGTGCCCGCCGGCGACCCGCGCGCCGGCGCGACCGACGTGCCGCTGCGCGTGTTCGCCGCGGCCGACTGGGTGATGTACGCGTCGGGCCACGGCCTGCGCACGCTCGTCCTCCAGGCCTGCGGCGCCGCCGGGTTCACGCCGCGCACGGCCGTCGAGGCGCGCACGGTGGACGCGGCGGCGCGGCTCGCGGCGGCCGGGGTCGGGGTGGCGCTCGTCCCGGACGCCGCGGTGCGCACGGACCTGGTGGCCCACCGGGTCGAGCTGGCCGACGCCCCGGTCGTCGCGGTCGTCGGCTACGCCCGGGCGGCGTTCTCGCCGACGGCGGCGGCCTTCCTCGACCTGCTGGCGGCCCTCCCGCTGCCCGGCCTGGTCCGTCCCCCTTCGGCCCCGGCCGTTTCCTAGGCCGCGCGCCCCGGCCAAGATCTACGGATGGGTACTAACGGTCGTTGGCGAGGGCGTGGACGACCGCGAGGCCGGGGCGGTGCTCGACCCGGGGGTGGAAGCCCGGAGGCGTGCCGGCCGGGTCGGGATGCGGCCAGGCGAGCGACGCCGACCACAGGCCGCCGGGCCGGTCCTCGACGACCTGGGTGCCGGTCAGCGCGGCGATCCGGCTCAGCCGTTCGGTGCGCGCCCGCGCGTGCTGGCCGGCGTCGGGGCTCGCGGCGGTGGACAGCGGGTCGGGCGTCACCCGCAGCGTCAGCGCCACCCCGTCCTTGCCGGACCGGATCGTGACCTGGGCGTGCGCGGCCGGGCGCAGCGGGTCGCCCTCCTGGAGCAGCAGCTGCACGGCGCCGAGCAGCTCGGCGATCTGGCCTCGGTCCGGCTCAGGGTCGTCCACGTCGAGGACGGTGTCGAGCGTGTGCGCGAGCGGCCCGCGTACCCGGCCCGCCAGCGCCGTCTCGAGGATCTTTCGCGCGTCGCTGCCGGCGCGGAACGCGGGCGGCGGCAGGCGCAGCGAGGTGATGGTGTCGCGCAGCTGGGACTCGAGGGCCGCGAGCTGCTCCGCCGCCGGCCCGGACAGCGAGCGGCGCACCGCCGAGCAGGTCAGCAGCACCGCGGTGAGGTCCTGGATCGGGCCGTCGTGGAAGGCGTCGCACAGGTGGCGACGCTCGCGTTCCTGCCCCGCGACCATCAGCCGCATGAGCAGCCGCGTCTGTTCGTTCCCCGGGTCGGTCGCCGAGCCGGCAGGGGCTCCCGCCGAATCGCCGACCGTGTCCCTGCCGGATCCGAGGTTCCTGCCCGATCGGCGGAACTGGTCGGGCAGGTCCGCGAGCCGATCCGGGAGGTCCGCTGGGAGGTCCGGAAGCCGGTCGGGCAGGTTCGAGAGCTGCTCCGCGAGGTCGGTGAGCTGAGAGCCTCGGGGCGCGGCCGGAGGGTTCGCGTCCGGTGGTCCGGGCCGCCCGGGCGCCGACGTGCCCGTGGGCGCGGCCGAGGCCGTGGCGTTCACGGTGACGGCGGCGCGGGCCGGCGACGCAGCCGGTGAAGGCGAGGAAGAAGTGGCGACTGCCACCTGTTGTCGGGGTCCGCGCGCGATCGCTCCACGATCCACTGGCAAACCGTAGCCGCCGGCCCGCCCTCGGTCCATCGAGGCGGCACCTCCAGGCGTCGGCGCGTCGCTCACAGCGAGGAACCGCCCGCCCGGGACGAGTCTTCGCGCGGACCGGCTCCCACGCGGGATGCCGCCCCGTCCCCGGCCGGCCGCCGTACCGTCCGGCCTTGCTCGGGGACGGTCACCGTGGACCGAACCAGTCCTCGTCCGGATAGCCCTGACCCTGAACCCTTCGGCGGCCCTCCCAGCCAGCCGGCCTCCCGGCGGGCCCGTCCGGGCGACCGGCCGGCGGCTCCGAGCCGGAGCCGTCGGCGTGGCCCGAAGTGATCAGTCTGGCCGTGGCGACGTCCGGCGGCTCGGCCTGGCCGAGCGTCGGGCAGCCCGCCCGCAGGCCGTGGACGGCGGTGGCCAGGTCCTCGCCGCTGAACGGCTTGCGCAGCAGGGCGACGTCCGAGGGCAGGTCATCCTCGATTCCGCCGCTCAGCAGCAGGCACCGGGCCGGTATCGACGGGTCCTGCGCGCGCATCCGCTCGATGAGGTCCGTCCCGCGTCCGGAACCGAGCCGGACGTCGATGATGAGTGCCTGGTACTCGGAGACCGGGTGGGTGAGCGCCTCCTCCACCGACCCGGCGACGTCCACCATGTGCCCGTCCTGGCGCAGTAGCCGGCTGACCAGCGTCCGGATCATGTCGTTGTCGTCGACGACCAGCGCTCGCACCAGCTCACCTCGCTCCGCCTCGGATGCGCGTCCGTGTTCGCGCTCCGTACCGCCTCGCGGGCCCCGCTCGCCTCGCTCGCCGGCTCTGGGATGTGGTCGGCAACAGTAGTGGATCGGCTACACCATACGGCAGTCGTGGGGCTGTCGACATCCCGCCCGAGAACGGCGAAGTCGGTCTCGTCAATAGAGACATTTGGTCCGACTACCCAGTATCGGATCTGGCTGCCATGGGCGTTCTACGGCAGACTGGTCGTGACCGGCCTCACATTGAGGCCGGTTTGCTCAAGCGGGTGGTGTTCGCGAGGTGGCGGCAAGGGCACCGGCGGGCTACCCGGAGGTGCCGGTCCCATCCGGTCGGCGGTGTGGACCCGCCGATGTCCGAAGGAGGTGCGACCGTGCGCCAGCTGGCCGGGGGCGGGGCGTTCCTCCCCGGGCCTCCCGGTGGGTCGCCGGTCGCCGGTCTTCCGGGTCGCCGATCTTCTGGGGCGTCGGTCCGGCGGGGACCCGGTCGCGGATCCTCGGGAGCTCGGCGCGCTCGGACACGGCCGCCGCGTGGCGACTGGATGTGATTGTGCCGTCACCCACGGACCCGTACGGTTCGCACCCTGGACGACCCGCGCCCGAAGGGAGACGGAGGCAGCACCGATGACCAGCACGATGCAGCACGTACCGTTGGGGATCCGACGGCTCCTCGAACACGCCGTCACCGTCTACGCCGACCAGAAGCTGTTCACGGCGCAGCCCGGCGGCGATCTGACCGAGGCGACCTTCGCCGAGACGGGCGCGAACGCCGCCCGGCTGGCGCACGCGCTGGTCGAGCTCGGGGTCGGCCAGGGCGATCGGGTCGCCACGCTGATGTGGAACAACCAGGAGCACGTCGAGGCCTACTACGCGGTGCCCGCGATGGGCGCGGTGCTGCACCCGCTGAACCTGCGGCTGCCCGGCGAGCAGATCGCCTTCGTCGCCAACCACGCCGAGGACAAGGTCGTCATCGTCGACCACACCCTGCTGGCGCCGGTGAGCGCGCTGCTGCCGGCGCTGAAGACGATCGAACACGTCATCGTCAACAGCCCGGCGGGCGCGGACACCGACCTCGCCGCGGTCTCGGCCGCCGCGGGCCGCGAGATCGGCGTCCACGACTACGCCCAGCTGATCGCCGGCCGGCCCGGCGAGTTCGACTGGCCGGAGACGGACGAGAACGCCGCCGCCGCGATGTGCTACACGTCCGGCACCACCGGCGACCCGAAGGGCGTCGTCTACAGCCACCGATCGATCTTCCTCCACTCGATGGCCGCCGTTGGACCGGCGATGATGGGGCTTTCGCAGTCCGACCGGGTGCTCGCGATCGTGCCCCAGTTCCACGTCCTGGCCTGGGGGCTGCCCTACATCGCCTTCTACTCCGGCGTCGAGCTGGTCCTGCCCGGCCCCTTCCTGCAGCCCGAGCCGCTCGCCAGGATGATCGAAAAGACCCGGCTGAACCGCGCCTCCGGCGTCCCGACGATCTGGCAGGGCCTGCTCGCCCACCTGGAGGCGAACCCGGACATCGACGTCTCCTCGCTGAAGGAGGCCGTCGTCGGCGGCTCGGCCTGCCCGCCCGCGCTGATGGAGGCGTACGACCGGCTCGGGATCACGCTGTTGCACGCCTACGGCATGACCGAGACGTCGCCGATGGTCACCGTCGCGCGCCCGCCCGCGGGACTCACTCCCGAGCAGGCCTGGCCCTACCGGCTCACCCAGGGCCGGTTCGTCGCGAACGTCGCCGCCCGGCTGGTCGGCGCCGACGGCTCGGTGCTGCCGTGGGACGGCGTCAGCGCCGGCGAGCTGGAACTGCGCGGCCCATGGATCGCCGGCGGCTATTACGGCGTCGACGACGAGGACAAGTTCCACGACGGCTGGCTGCGGACGGGCGACGTCGGGCACATCAGCCCGGAGGGCTACCTCACGCTCACCGACCGGGCCAAGGACGTCATCAAGTCCGGCGGCGAGTGGATCTCGTCGGTGCAGCTGGAGAACCTGCTGATGGCGCACCCGGCGGTCGCCGAGGCGAGTGTCATCGGAGTGCCGGACGAACGCTGGGGCGAGCGGCCGCTGGCGCTCGTCGTGCCACGTTCCGGTGCCGAGGTGTCGTTCATCGAGCTCCGCGAGTTCCTCGCCGACAAGATTGCCCGCTGGCAGGTTCCAGAGCGCTGGGCGGTGATCTCGGAGGTTCCCAAGACCTCGGTCGGCAAGTTCGACAAGAAGCGGCTGCGGGAGCAGTACGCCCTGGGCGAGCTGGAGCCCGAACTGGTCTCCTCCCACTGACGCCGCCCTCCGGCAACTGACGCCGGCCATCCGGCGACCGGAACCGGGCTGTTCCCGGGGCGGTCCCCCCGGGAACAGCCCGGTTCCGGAAGACCTCCCACATGTCGGCGTGTCGGCGTGTCGGTGGGCTCGCGAGGCAGTGCGCGAACCCGCCGCCACGTTCCCGCTGGTCGGGGCGAGTCGGGCGTCGGCGGACGTCGCCGGCCGAAGGATCCCGGGACCGGGTGGGTACGCCCGTTTCGGAGGCGCGCGCAAGCGATCGCGCCCGCGGAGACGAGCGGATAGCTTGGGCAGCCGGATGACCCGTCCTGGCCGGTCGGGTGGGGCCCGAGTCGGCTGGAGGCGGTGTTGAGCGTCATCTATCTGGTGCGGCATGGCCAGGCCTCTTTCGGGTCGGCGGACTATGACGTGCTCTCGGAGCTCGGCTACCGGCAGGCGGCGCTGGTCGGCGCCGAGCTGCGCGCCCGCGGCGTCCGGGTCGACTTGGCGGTGAGCGGCACGCTGCGTCGCCAGCGAGAGACGGCGCGCGCCGCGCTCGCCGCCTACGCCGGAGCGGCTCCGGCCGCCGGCCCCGCCGCGCCCGGCGGCCGGGCCGCGCGGCCCGCCGCGAGTGCCGCCCTGGGGTCCCCGGTGGCCGGCGCGGGCGCGCCCGCGGGCACGGGCCTCGCCGTGGCGAACGGCGCGGCCGGCCCGGACGTCACGGCCGGCCCGGACGTCACTGATGGCCAGGACGTCACTGACGGCCAGGACGGCTTGGGCGTCGCGGGCTGGGCCGGCGAGGTGGAGCCCGACGCCCGGTGGAACGAGTACGACCAGGACTGGCTCATCGACCGGCACGCCGACATCGGCGACGTGCCGGCGGCGGCCGAGCGGCTGCCGCCGTCGCGCGGGATGTCGTCGCGGGCGTTCCAGGGGCTGCTGGACGTCGCGCTGTCGGAGTGGGTGTCGCGGACGGACACCGGCCCGGGCAGCTTCGTCGCCTTCAGCGACGGCGTCGGCGACGCGCTCGACGGGCTGGTGCGCCGCCTCGGCTCGGGTGGCACCGCGGTGGTCTTCTCCTCGGCGGGCCCGATCGGGGCCGTCTGCGCCCGCCTGCTTGGCCTCGGCGCCGACGGCCTCGTCTCGCTGAACCGAGTGATGATCAACGGAGGCATCAGCAAAATCGTGTCTGGCCGGTCCGGAACCAGCCTCATCTCGGTCAACGAACACAGCCACATCGACGCCGCTGGCCGTGAGTTCCTCAGCTACCGCTGACCGGCCCGCCAAGTTGGGACTGGATACCGAGCGGATCCGGGCGCACGATAACGGCGCCGGTCGATGCGGTCCGGGAATGCTCGCGACCGCGCGGACCGGAAGCGCGCCTCTGGCGCGCGACATCGTCCCGGCGCCGACGCGCCCGGGACGGTCGATCGTGGTTGGGCTCGCCGGCCGACGGGCCGCCGTCGCCTACTGGCGGCGCCGCGCGGCGGGCGAGGTCCGGGCGGGCGAGGCCCGGGCCCGGCCACGCGGGGCGGGCACGAGCGCCATCGTCGGGCCGGGCACGGCGGGCGGTGGTCTGAGGAGGGGTGACTCGTGGCGGTGAGGGCGGGTGGGCCGGACACGTCGGACGCGTCCGACTTAGTGAGCGCGCCGGGTCTGCCCGGCGCGGGCCGGGGTTCCTCGCCGATCGACGGCGGGGTTCCTGGCGCCGGGGCCGGGCCGCGGCCGGCCTCCGGGCCCGGAGGCCGCGGGCCCGGAGGCGGCGGCGCGGGCGGGCGGCCGCGGTCGCGGCCGGCGACGACGCACGAGGTGACCAACCAGGCGCCGCCGCTGGTCGAGTACGACGCCGCCGACGATCCGGTGCTCGTGGCGGCGCTGCGGCGGGAAAGCGCCTGCTGGTACGTGGACGACCTGCGCCGCCTCGGCTGGCTTGCCGGCTCCGAGCGGGCGGCCCAGTGGGCCGACCTGGCGAACCGGTTCACGCCCGAGCTGCGCACCCACGACCGCTACGGCAACCGGATCGACGAGGTCGACTTCCACCCCTCCTGGCACGCGCTCATGGACGTCGCCGTCCGCGAGGGCCTGGCCGGCGCGCCGTGGGCCAGCACCCGCCCGGGCGCGCACGTCGCCCGGGCCGCCGGGCTGCACGTGTGGAGCATGGCCGAGCAGGGCCACACCTGCCCGGTCTCGATGACCTACGCGGTGATCCCGGCGCTGCGGGCCGAACCGGAGCTCGCCGCGACCTACGAGAAGCTGCTCACCAGCCAGGTCTACGACCCGGGCCTGCGCCCGCCGGCCAGCAAGCTCGGTCTGATCGCCGGCATGGCGATGACGGAGAAGCAGGGCGGCTCCGACGTGCGCGTCAACACGACGACCGCCACCGAGCACCCCGACGGCGGCTACCGGCTGCGCGGGCACAAGTGGTTCACCAGCGCGCCGATGAGCGACCTGTTCCTGGTGCTCGCGCAGGCGCCCGGCGGGCTGTCGTGCTTCCTGGTGCCGCGGGTGCTCCCGGACGGGAGCCGCAACACGTTCCGCATCCAGCGACTGAAGGACAAGCTCGGCAACCGGTCGAACGCGAGCGCCGAGCCGGAGTTCGACGACACCGTCGGCTGGCTGGTCGGGCAGGAGGGCCGCGGGGTACGGACCATCATCGAGATGGTCGCGCTGACCCGGTTCGACTCGGCGCTGGGTTCGGCCGCCGGCACCCGCGCGGCGCTGATCCAGGCACTGCACCACGCCCACCACCGGGCCGCGTTCGGCGCGCTCCTCGTCGACAAGCCGCTGATGCGCAACGTGCTGGCGGACCTCGCGGTCGAGTCGGAGGCGGCGACCACCCTGGTCATGCGGCTGGCCGGCGCCATCGACCGGAGCGTGCGCGGCGACGCGGACGAGCGCGCGTTCGCCCGGCTGGGAACCGCGCTGGCCAAGTTCTGGATCTGCAAGCGCCAGCCGGCGTTCGTCGCCGAGGCGCTCGAGTGCCTCGGCGGCAACGGCTACGCCGAGGAGTCCGCCATGCCCCGGCTCTACCGGGAGGCGCCGCTCAACGGCATCTGGGAGGGCGCGGGCAACGTCAACGCCCTCGACGTGCTGCGCGCGCTCGCCAGGGAGCCGGCCGCGCGGGCCGCCTACGACGCGGAGCTGGAGCGCGCCGCCGGCGGGGACGTGCGGCTGGACCTCGCGGTGGCGTCGGTGCGCGCCGAGATCGCCGGGATCGAGTCGCTGTCCCCGGACGACCTGGAGTTCGGCGCCCGCGCGCTGGTGGAGCGGATGGCCTTGGTGCTGCAGGGGTCGCTGCTGGTCCGGCACGCGCCGGCAGCGGTGGCGGACACCTTCTGCGCCACCCGGCTCGGCACGTGCGGCGGGCGCGCCTTCGGCACCCTGCCCCGCGGCACCGACACCGCCGCGATCCTCGCCCGAGTCCCACCCGCCACCCGCCCCTGAGACACCACCTCAGCCCGCGGCCGGCAGGCCCAACGCGGCCCGGCGTCGAGGCGGGGGCGCCAGTCCCCACGTCAACGCCGGCCGCGCCGCGCCGTGTCGCCTTTCAGCCACCCCACATCGCGACATACGCCGCGTCGGCAACGCGCGCCGCCCACCCGGCCACGTCACCGGCCTCGGACAGGGGCTGCCTCAGCCTTACAGCCCGACCACCGACAGGGCCTGGCCGGGCGCGGAGCGTCCGGCGGCGGAGCGCCGATGGTCGCCCCTAGGCGACCTTGAGGCGACCGCCCTACCAGCTCCAGCGGAAGCCGACGACCGCGTGGTGGACGGCTCCCAGGAAACGGTGGACGGTGCCGTCGGCGGAGAGCTGGACCGGCTCGTCGTCGATGATCAGCCCGCCCTCGTGCGTGCTCCACACCGTCCAGCGCGGGTCCTTGGGCGGACGGGCGGGGTCGAAGGTGATCGAGATGTCGACGTTCTCCGCCTTCGCCCGCACCGCGCGGCGCACCTCCCGGGCCGGCTGCCCGGCCGGGTACCGGGCCAGCAGTTCCAGCGCGTGCCGCGCCCCTCGGCCGAGCGTGCGGTCCAGCTCGATCTCCAGCAGGTTCAGCCGGGAGCTGTAGGCGTGCTGGGCGCCCGCCTTGCCGCCGACGATGATCCTGCCCTCGGTCGCATCGGCCCGCAGTACCCACGGATACACCGCGACGCCGTCCTCCTGGGCGGCGATCACCTGGTGGGTGTGCTGCTCGACGAGCGCGCCGGAGGCGTCGCACCGGTAACGCTCGAACAGCGCGAGCGTGCGGTGCCGCTGCGGCAGGATCAGCGCCGGGCCGCCGCGCAGCGTCCCGGAGTTCGCGTCGACGCCGGGGTCGGTGAGGCCGGCGAACGCCGCCCACAGCCCGGCCTCGTGCTTGCGCATGCCGAACGCCTCGATGAACCATTCCATCGTCTGCGCGGAGATGCGCCCGCCGCCGAGCGCCCGGCTCACCCGGTCCTTGAGGGCCCGGTCGAGTTCCTGGTCCTCCTCGGCGACGATGCCCGCGTTCCACAGGTACTCGGCGACCACTCGGGCCACCGCGGCGAAGCTCGGCTGTTGGGCGCTGGCCCGGCGGACCCGGGACTCCCACATCCGGCGGTACTCCGGTGTGCTGGTCAGCAACTCGCGCAACAGGCGGCCGGCTCGCTCGCCGGTCGAGAGCGCGTCATCCGGGTTCTGCGCCGCCGACTCGTCGTCGGTGGCGGCTGGCTGTGTCGGGTCGACGGGTTCCTCCCCGGCGTTGCGTTGTTCGGGCGGTGTAACGACCTCCTCGATCGGCTCGCGGACCTCCCCGATCGGCTCCGCCGATCCGGCGGGAACCCCGGATTCAGCAGGCACCCCGGGCCACGCCGGACCGCCCGTGATTGTTGGGTTCGCTGTTCCCACGCCCCACCCCTCCGTTGCGCTGCGTGGTCAATGGACGAGGCTGCGCAGGCGGCGCCGCTGCCCTGAACGGGCCGGGCTTGCATGGCTCTGCGTTACCGAGACCCGCGCGGCGGCGTCATGCGCCACTGTTGCGACAACCTGCCAGGACAGTAATGCGTCGCCGATGTGCGCCGCCGCCTGCATGTCCACTGTCTACCGACGTTAGCTGACTGGCCACGGATGGTGTTCTCTGGACCGATTTGGGGCGGGGGATGCCCCGGAGAACGCCACCCAACGCTCCGGCGCTGGCTTTGCCCCCCGTCGCGCGGTTGTCTTGGGCAAGTCGATGTACCGCTAGGTTCGCTCACCTTGCGTCAACATTTTGGGCTTACTGGGGGGTATAGCGGAGATCGGGACTCCGGTTCCGATCGCCGCGGCGGCGGCCGTTCCGACCCCTTGATCGTTGCGGAGCGTAGTCGACGATCAAATATGCCGGTTAGGCATGCCGTGGTGGGAAGATAGTGCCCCGGCGCCCGGCTGACCAGGGCTGATGGATGGCCGCGAGCACCACCGCCACCGGCGACAGCCGGGCGGCGTGCCCGACAGTCCGGGCGGCGCGCGCGACGGCCGGGCGGTGTACCTGACGGCTGGGCGGCGTGCCGGACGGGAGGCCTGACCTTCAGTCGGTGAGGGCCGCGGCGGCGTCGAGCGCCTGGCGCAGGTCGGCCAGCAGATCGTCGACGGACTCGATGCCGACGGAGAGCCGGACGAGGTCGCCCGGCACGGCCAGCGGGGAGCCGGCCGCGGAGGCGTGCGTCATCCGCCCCGGATGCTCGATCAGCGACTCCACCCCGCCGAGCGACTCGGCCAGGGTGAACAGCCTGGTCCGCCGGCAGATCTCCTCGGCCGCTGCCTCCCCGCCTCGCGCGGAGAACGACACCATCCCGCCGAAGCCGGACATCTGCCGGGCGGCGACCAGGTGCCCGGGATGCGTGGGCAGCCCCGGGTAGCGGACCTCGGCCACCCCCGGGTGGCCGAGGAGCAGCTCGGCGACCCGGGCCGCGTTCGCGCAGTGCCGGTCCATCCGGACCGGCAGCGTCTTGATCCCGCGCAGCACGAGCCAGGCGTCGAAGGGCCCGGGCACCGCGCCGGCCGCGTTCTGCGTGAACCGGACCCGCTCGGCCAGCTCCGGGTCGTCGACGACGACCGCCCCGCCGACCACGTCGCTGTGCCCGCCGAGGTACTTCGTGGTCGAGTGGACGACGGCGTCGGCGCCGAGCGCGAGCGGGCGCTGCAGGTAGGGCGAGGCGAAGGTGTTGTCGACGACGAGCAGCGCGCCGGCGGCGTGCGCGAGCTCGGCGAGCGCCGCGAGGTCGGCGATCGACAGCAGCGGGTTGGTCGGCGTCTCGCACCAGACCAGCCGTGTGCCCCCGGCGCGCCGCCCGCCACCCCCGGCTCCGCCCGCGCCCGCGCCTCCGGCCGGCCGGGCTCCGCTTCGGGCGCCCAGCTCGCCGGCCTCGCCCGCGTGGCGCAGCGCCGTCCGGACGGCGTCCAGGTCCGAGAGGTCGACCGGGGTGTACCGCAGCCCCCACTCGGCGTAGACCCGGTGGAACAGCCGGTAGGTCCCACCGTAGGCGTCGATGGGGATCAGCGCGTGGTCGCCGGGCCGGCAGACGGCGCGCAGCAGCGCGTCCTCGGCGGCGAGCCCCGACGAGAACGCGAGCCCGACCCGCCCGCCCTCCAGCGCCGCGAGCGACGTCTCCAGCGCCATCCGCGTCGGGTTGCCCGACCGGGCGTACTCGAAGCCGGCCCGCGGCACGCCGACCCCGTCCTGCGCGAACGTCGAGGCCGGGTGGATCGGCACGACCACCGCCCCGGTCGCCGGGTCGGGCTCCTGGCCCGCGTGCACCGCGACCGTCTCGAACCCGGGCCCCGGCCCGCCGCGGCCGGGCTCGTCCGGTCCGCCATGGCCGACGCGCCTGGTGGCCTCGCCGGGCCCGGGCGCCTCGCGCGGCCCCGGGGCACCGGCCTCGAGGGTGGGCCGTGCCGCCGGCTCGCTGGCTCGCGCGCTCACCGGGCGGCCAGGAAGCTGAGCAGGTCGGCGCGGGTGAGGATGCCGACCGGGCTGCCGGAGTCGAGCACGAGCACCGCCGGATCGTCGCCACCGAGCGCCTCCACCAGCGTGGACAGCGGCTCGCCGGCGCCGATCGTCGGCAGCGGCGCGGACATGTGCGTCGCCACCGGCGCGTCGACCGCTGCCCGGTCGGCGAACACGGCCGCGAGCAGCTCCCGTTCGAGCACCGCGCCCGCCACCTCGGCGGCCCGCAGCGGCGGCTCGTGCCGGACCACCGGCATCTGCGAGACGTTGTACTCACGCAGGTAGGAGATCGCCGTGCCGACCGTCTCGTCCGGGTGGACGTGCACCAGTTCCGGCGGGCCCGCCGTGCCGCCCCCGCCCGTCCTCGTACCGCCCGTCTTCGCCGCGGCGGTCGTCGTCCCGCCGGTCTTCGTCCCGTTGGCCGCCGCGCCGGCGGCCAACGCCCTGGCCGCCGCGCCCCTGCCGGCCGTCGCGCGCGCGCCCGCGACGGCGCCCGCGCGCTCCGCCTGCTTGTTCGCGAGGACGGCGGCGACGACGGGCTCGTCCGACGGGGGCTCGAGGAAGCCGTAGTCGTACATCCACTCGTCGTTGAAGATCTTCGAGAGGTAGCCGCGGCCGGAGTCCGGCAGCAGCACGACGACCAGGTCGTCCGGGCCGAGCTCGCGGGCGACTCGCAGGGCGGCGACGACCGCCAGCCCGCACGAGCCGCCGACCAGGAGGCCGGCGCGGCGGGCGAGCCCGCGGGTCATCAGGAAGGACTCCCGGTCGCTGACCGCTTCCACCCGGTCGACGACCGACTTGTCGAAGGTGGTCGGCCAGATGTCCTCACCGACGCCCTCGACCAGGTAGGGCCGTCCGCTCCCGCCGGAGTAGACCGATCCCTCGGGATCGGCGCCGATCACCTGGACCCTGCCGCCGCTGACCTCCTTGAGGTACTGGCCGACACCGCTGATCGTGCCGCCGGTGCCGATGCCGGCGACGAAGTGCGTGACCCGCCCGGCGGTGTCCCGCCAGATCTCCGGGCCGGTGCTGGCCCGGTGCGCCGCCGGGTTGTCGGGGTTGGAGTACTGGTCGGGGCTCCAGGCGCCCGGGGTGGCGCGGGTGACCTCCCGCGCGACGGAGTAATAGGAACGCGGGTCGTCCGGGTCGACGGCCGTGGGGCAGACGACCACCTCGGCGCCGTAGGCCCGCAGGACGGCCCGCTTCTCCTCGCTGATCTTGTCAGGCATCGTGAACACGCACCGGTAGCCGCGGATCGCGGCGACCATCGCCAGCCCCACGCCGGTGTTGCCGCTGGTCGGCTCGACGATCGTGCCGCCGGGGCGCAGCCGGCCGTCCCGCTCGGCCGCCTCGACCATCGTGAGCGCGATCCGGTCCTTCACCGAACCACCCGGGTTGACGTACTCCAGCTTGGCGACGACCGGGGCCGGGGTGTCCTCGAGCAGGGGGGTGAGCCGGACCAGGGGGGTGTCCCCGACCAGGTCGGTCACCTGGTCGAACACCCGAGGGCCGCCGCCGGCCGCGCCCGCCGCGGCGCCGTCGTCGACCCGGCTGGAGCCGTTGTTGATCCCCATCGCCGCCACCGCCTGCCTGGTTGTGCGTGGTCGCGCGGCGGCCGCCTGGCGCGCTGGCCGGCCGGGCCGCCTCGGCCCGGCCGCGGCGCCTCGGAGCGTGAGCCGCGCTAACTCTCAGTGTCGACGTTACCGCCGGCGATGAGAGCACGGCCGTTCGACGCGAGTCGCGCCCGGCACGGGCCCTCCCGGGTCCCCTACCCGTGGGCCACGCGCATGACGCATATGGCCTGCGTGGCCCCGCATCACGGCGCATAAGAAGAGGTGTAGGGAATGCGGCCCATAAGAGAGGAATGAGGAGGGCCAACCTCGTCGCCGCGCGAGCCGCCGGGCCAACCGTTCGAGCCCACAGCCGATCCGAGGGGCGCGGAACCGGCCGAGCGGCGCGGTGCGTGCCTGTCCCGCTTCGGGCGACGACCTCGAAGGCACAAGAACCCCGGGCCACGTCGTTGGGGCCCGGGGTCGGACTTGCGACCCCGAACCACGCCGTTGTGGTCGGGGAGAACCGTGGCCCGGTGAAGGCAGGGCCGCCATGGGCGGAGCGCCGCCGGGCTTGCCGGTGGCTCAACCACCGGCTCTCGGTGGTTCAGTCAGAAGGAGCCGCGCAGCGCCCTGTTCGCCAGGGGCAGGACGACACGCGGGTGACGGAAGATCTTCTGAGCGGTCAGGTCTCCGCCGTCGAGCACGGCCGACAGCGTGTCGGCGCGGGCCTGGTCCAGCCGGCCGGTCCGCCACTGGTGCCGCAGCCGCAGCAGGCTGGGCAGGGCCGCCTCGATCGCCACGTGGTCAGGCCGGGTGGCGCCGCCCAGCCAGGCGTCGTACCGCGGGCCGCTCATGACCTGCCAGATGATCGTGTCGGCGACGGTGCCGGTCCCGTCGGAGACGGTGACCAGGTGCGGCACCCGGAAGATCCCGGGCGCGCCGGCGAGTTCAGGGCGGACCGCCGCGGTGACGACGTCCGCGCCGAGGCCCATCCGGTGCTGGCGGATGCGCAGGTAGGCGCTGAACGCCAGCGCCAGGGCGGTCCGGCCCGGAGGGCTGGCCTTGGCGTGCAGCACCACCGCGTCGACGGCGCGGGTGCGTACCCGGTCCATGCCCTCTCGGACCAGCCAGGCGCGGTCGACGACGACGAACGAGACCTGGCCGGGGCCGCGTTGCCCCAGGCCGCCGTCGTCGTCGGCCGTGGCCTCCGCCCACGCGGGCCGTGATGTTCCCCCAGGCGCCCGCCACGCCGGCCGGCCGGGAATCGAGTCCTGGAACCACCGACAGGTCACGAGGCCGTCGGTGTTGGGCAGCGACAAACATGGCAGATCGCTGGACGTGAAGATGCGCTCCCCAGTCAGCGTCTTCTCCGATGCGAGGGTGTCCATGCGGGCTCCGAACCAGTCGCGAACGCGCGGTGCGTGGGTAGCCGTGACGGCTCCGGCGGCGGCGGCGGAGGCGGACATCAGCAGAGCAGGTTGTCGAAGTCGCCGTCCTTGGCACCCAGGATCAGGGCCTCGATCTCGGCGAGCGTGTAGACGAGAGCCGGGCCCTGCGGGTCCCGGGAGTTACGGACCGCGACGGCGTCCTCCGAGAGCCGCGCGAACTCGACGCAGTTGCCCTGCGAGTTGCTGCGCTGACTCTTCTGCCAGGTCACGCTTTTGAGCGCGGCGGCGGACATGCCGTTGTAGATCATGGTCAAGGCGGTCTCCTGGGGATGCCGGGGAGGGTTGGCACCGTGAGTGGCGCACCCCGAATCCGTGTCGTTCCTGTTGGCCAAGCTCTCCGCTTGTGGCGGTCGGCTCGGAGACAGCTGGCGGTGCTGGCGGCTCACGTCGGGCCTCCGTGGCGCGCGGGGCCCCCGGTCGGCACTGACCGGTAGTTGGGCACGGGTCCGCTGGGTGGTGAGGGCGCCAGATGGCTGAGCGGCGGACCGCACTGACCGCCAGCCCGGGTGCCGGGTCGTGTACACCAGCCCACCCCCCTCCGCGTCCCGGAAGTCGTGGTAACGCCGCGCTTGTTGCTTGCAAGAACAGTATGGCACGGTCGCATGCACGTGCATCTGCCCGGGAGAGGGTATGTGCAAACGTTGTTGGCGAACGCAGGACCGAACGCCAGCGCGTCCGCAGGGCCGGATGCGACCGCCGGACGTGGCGAGCAGCCACGTGCACGGATGACCCGCGCGGCTACTGACATGGACCGCTATGTGGGTACCCGCCTGGGTCGCGCGCACCCATCTGTCCCGGGGCGCGCCATCCCCGCCGGTGGCAGGCCCATGTCGTCCGGCGGCGTGGCGATTCCGCCCCGCGGCGTGGCGTTCCGGCCGGCGGCGCGCCGGTGGCTGAACCGGCGGCGCGCCGATGGCCGAGCGGATCAGGCAACGGGGCCGGCCGGCCGGCCGGCGGGCCTGGTCGCGGGCGCGTCCCCCGGGCGCGCGGTCCGGGCGCGCGGTCCGCTCGATTCGAGCGCGTTCTGAGTGGCCCACGTCGTCCACACCCGCCGGCGACGGCCGGGACACCGCGGCCGCTCTTCTCGGACGACGTGCCCTGGCAGACGAGGTGCCCTGGCAAGGGGCGGCGAGGGGCGAGGCTGGCCGGCTAGCCGGCCCGCGCGGCCTCGGCCGCCTGGTCCTTCCGGCCCGGCGGCGTGGATGGCGGCGCGGTGGCGAAGGTGCGTGTCCGGGCCGGCACATTGCGTGCCAGGATGCAAGCGCTACGTCCAGGAACCTGTGCGCAATGTTTCATATCGGGGCGATGATGCCAACGAGCCGGCGATGGTGTAGGAATCTTCAAGCGACGTACCGTGGTCAGTTGGGCCGGGTGCGTCGGGGCGTGGGACGGGAAGGTCTCGCGTGGTGACCGCGACGGAGGGGTCAGGTGTCTGAGGCGGGCGCTTCGCGCCCTGGCGTGGTCATCACGCCCTTTGGCGTGCCCACAGACGCTCGCGGGCCGTCACTGGTCGGTCACGGCGCCTCCCGCGGATCTCGGGCGGTCCTGCCGGAACGGCCGGCGACAGCGGTGACCGTGCGTCGCCGCCCGGGGTGCTCCCGCACCGGGCCCCGCAGGGGAGCCCGCCGCCTGGCTGGCCGTACTGCCCGCCCCCGATGGTGTGGGCCGCGCCACAGTGTGGTCGCGCCCGCTGGCAGAATGGCTTCCCGTGGCAAATCCATGCGTGTCGTCGCGCCCGGCGCCGGTCGGGCGGTCTACGTGCGGCGTTATGGCCGGGGTGATCGCCATGGCGGGGCAAATGTCTATTTTGCCCATTTGTCTGCCGAGTCGGGATGCATGCCAACCCATCCGGATCGGGCCAGCGCGCGCCCCGGGGGTGACCAGATCGGGTGGTTGAGGCATCTTTACCCCGGTCAACACTGGACGGCGGGCGCGGACAGGGACAAGCTTGCTAACCGTTACGACGGCTGGATCAGGGGGAGTGGGAAGTGACGACACCTCCGGCGGGCAACGGCCCGACCGTTCGTCGCATCCTGCTCGGCTCCCAGCTGCGGCGGCTGCGTGAAGCGAAAGGCGTCACCCGGGAGCAGGCCGGGTACCACATTCGTGGTTCCGAGTCCAAGATCAGTAGACTCGAGCTTGGTCGTGTGAGTTTTAAGGAACGCGACGTCGAGGATCTGCTTACTCTTTACGGTGTGACCGACGAGGTAGAGCGGGCGCCCTTCCTGGCGCTGGTCCGTGAAGCAAACCAACAGGGTTGGTGGCAGAGCTACTCCGACGTCCTGCCGAACTGGTTCCAGCCGTACATCGGCCTCGAGGAATCGGCCACCCTCATCCGTTCCTACGAGCTCCAGTTCATTCCCGGCCTCCTGCAGACCGAGGACTACGCCCGGGCGGTGATCACCCAGGGGAACCGGGGTGTCGCCAAGGACGTGATCGAGGCTCGGGTCGCCGTCCGGATGAACCGCCAGAAGGTCCTGACCAGGGAGAACGCCCCCCGCCTGTGGGTCGTGATCGACGAGGCGGCGCTGCGGCGCCCGATCGGCGGCGCGAAGACCATGAAGGCGCAGCTCGAGCACCTGGTCGAACTGATGAGCACGCCGTCGCTCACTCTGCAGGTCATGCCGTTCGACTTCGGCGGGCACTCCGCCGAGGGCGGTGCCTTCAGTATCCTGCGGTTCCCGGAATCGGACATTCCGGACGTCGTCTACATCGAGGTTCTCGGCGGCGCTCACTACCTGGACCGACGCGAGGACGTCGACAGGTACATGGAGGCCATGGACCGGCTCTGCGTCGACAGCACCACCCCGGCGCGCACCGCCGACGTGTTGAGGAAGATCGCCTCCTCCCTGTAGCTCGCCGGGTCCATGACCCGTCTGGCCCCAACCGCGCCCTGACGCCCCCGGCAACCGCCGGGGGCGTCGCCGCGTTCGCCTCGCGAGGCCGCGCGGCCCCTGCCGAGCGGTCGGCGACCGTTCCGGAGAACCGATTCCGGAGAACCGGCGGACAAAGTGGCGGGCGCACGCGAGATCATCCGGCCCCCTGGGGTGCCGGCCGTATGATCCAAATGCACGCGCAGAAGTCGCGTGCATATTCGCCGTGCATTGCGCGACGCATTCTGGCGGGATTGTGCCCGTGCACGGACCGGGACATTGTTACCAACGCCACGCGCCGTGACCGCTCTTGCGCGGGCGATCGTCTGATTCCGTACTGTTAACTTCTCGTTGCCGGCTTGTCCAAGTGCGCGGTGTATCGCCTGGTTTTTCGCGGCCGCGGGGGCCGGCCGTCCGGGCGGCGTGACGGACAGCGGTCGGCGCGCCGCCGAGGGCAGCGCCGACGGGCCCTCCGGCGGGCGTTTTGGGGCTAATGCGGGCTTTGGCGGCGCCCGGCGGCCCGGGGCCCGACGGCTATGCCTACAAGGCATGTGTGCGTACTAGTTCGGCGGAACTGGACATAACGTGCCTGTGCTAGCCATTTCGGGTGAAGGCCAAGACGTGAACGCGGGGGGCGCGATCAGCGCCGAGATCGCGCTCTGGGACCATGGGTGCAATGAACTCGCGGACCGCAGGGAAGGCGCCGTGGACGACCGGATCGCCGATCGCTGGTACGAGGCGGTGACGGTAACGGTGGCGCGCCAGGCAGCGTCACCGGCACCGCGGCGGGCCGCGCCCCCAGGGCGCGCCGCGCATGCCCTGTTGTCCGTGGCGACGGACGGCCCGTCCGACGGCCCACCCCTCAGCGCGCCACCCCTGGACGGATCGCCCTTCGGCGGATCACTCCCCGACCAGCCCGGCCCCGGCGACGCCGCGCTGCGCGCCGAGCTGCGCACGCTGACCGGCCAGTTGCTCGTCGCCCTCGTCGCCGATCCGGTCGACGGGGATGCCGGCCGGGCCGTCGGCGCCCGGCTCGCCCGGCTCGGCTTCACCGACTCGGACGTCCTCGCCCGCACGGTCGAGGTCCTCGGCCCGCCGCTGTCCGCCGCCGCCGGTCCCGGCCGCGCGCCCGCCGCGTTCGCGGTGCTCGGCGCGGTCATGTCCGGGCACGGGGACGCGGTTCGCGCCCGCGCCGTGGCCGCCGCCGAGCAGCGGCACCGTGCGGAGCTCGCCGGGCTGCGGCGGGCCGAGCGCGCGAGCCGGCTCGCCGACCGGCGCTTCCGGGCCGTGTTCGAGCACGCCGGGGTCGGCGCCCTCGTCGTGGCCGACTGCGGCCAGATCCTCGAGGCGAACGACACCGCCCGCCAGATCGTCGGCCGAGACCTGTCCCGCCTGTCCATCGGCGACGTCTGGGACCTGCTCCACCCGCGCGACCGGTCCGAGGTGATCGACCTGTGGGCGGGTGCCCGGGCTGGCCGGCCCGGGCACGGCGTGTTCCGCCTCGACCGCCCGGCCGGCCCGGACGCCGGCCCGGTCTGGGTCAGCCTCTCCGCGGCGATGGTCGACGACGACGCGGTCGCCGACGGCCTGTTCTACGCCGTGACGATCGAGGACGTCACCGGCCGCCCCGACCGGCGGGCCGCCGGCGACGCGGCCGACCGCCACGACGACCCGGCCCGGCGCGCCGGGGCGGGCCACCGCCGGCGGGCGGGCGCCGGGCCGGACCCGGCCGGGCCTGAGCCGGGCCAGGAGACGACCACGGCCCGGCTCACCCGCTCGATCGCCAGCGCGCTGCGCGCCGGTCAGTTCGTCGTGCACTACCAGCCGATCGTGCGGCTGACCGACGGCCGGATCCAGGGTGCCGAGGCCCTCGTCCGCTGGGACCATCCCCGCCTCGGCCTGCTCTCGCCGGACACGTTCATCGGCCCGGCCGAGGAGTCCGGCCTGATCGTGCCGCTCGGCCTGCACGTCCTGGAGACCGCCTGCCGGGACGCCACCGGCTGGGCGCGGGCCGCGGCCCCCGGCCAGGGCACGGCCGAGCCGCTCCCGCCCGAGGCATCCTCGCCCGAGACCGCGCCGTTCGTCAGCGTCAACCTGTCGGCCCGCCAACTGGAGGAGCCGGACGTCGTGCCGGCCATCCTCGACGTGGTCGACCGGGCCGGGCTCGACCGGAGCCGCCTGCAGCTCGAACTGGTCGAGAGCCTGCTGGTCAACTCCGCCGGCCGGCCGGCGGAGGCGCTGCGCGAGCTGGCCGACGCGGGCATCCGGATCGCCATCGACGACTTCGGCACCGGCTACTCGAACTTCGCCTACCTGACGTCGCTGCCCGCCCGGGCCCTCAAGCTCGCCGGCCAGCTCTGCGGCCACGGCGACCTGGGAGAGGATCTTGTGCCCGCCGAGACCGGCGCGCTCACGGGCCATGCCGGAGCCGGCGATGGAGTGGTCCGGCCTGGGGGCGGACGAGCGGAGCCCGGGGCGCTGGACGAGATGGTCGGCGGGATCGTGTCGATCGCCCACCGGCTCGGGCACGTGGTGACGGTCGAGGCGGTGGAGACCACGGAGCAGGCGGCGCGCATGCTGGCGCTCGGCGCGGACCTCGGCCAGGGGCACCTGTTCGGCCGGCCGATGTGCGCCGACAAGCTGACCGCCGTCTTCACGGCCGCGGCGACCGGGGCCGGCCTCGCCTCACCCGGCGGGGGGTCACCCCGCGGCGCGATCCCGCCCGTGCCCGTGGCCCGGGACAGCCGGCACTGGCAGCACCACGCCGCCACCCACTGCGGTCCCTGACGTTCCGGTCGCTGACGCCGGGTCCTCGCCGAGCGGGCGTCCTGGCCGTGGTTCCGGGAGCCGCGGCGGTTCTGGAGCCGCGGCGGTTCGGGGGCCGCGGCCGGCTCAGCGCAGGCCGACGCCGCCCAGGGCGGCCCGGTGGCCCGGTGGCGCGCCCCGCGCGAATCCGCGGTGCGCGGTGTCCGTGCCCAGGGTTCGTCCCGGATGGGTGGCCGGATTCCCCATGGACCCGGGGTCCCCGCCGGATCGGGGCTTCCCTCCGGATCGGGGCTTCCCGGTGGATCGGCGAAGCCGGTCGGGGAGGTCCGCGGTCTGGGCGGCCCGCGGGGAGGTCCGGCTCTCGTCGGTCAGGGCGGGGCGCCAGTCCTCCAGGAAGACCAGGCCGGGGGCGACCAGGCCGAAGCCGTCGAACAGGCCGAGGGTCTGGGCGCGGTCGCGCAGTGTCAGCCGGGGCCGGCCGCCCCCGTAGCCGTCGTCGTAAGAGCTCGTCGTGGCCCCTCCCGTGTCGTCGCGGGTGTCCCGGACGCCCTGCGAAAGCGCCAGGAAGCTGCCTGGGGCGAGCCGCTCCCGGAACTGGGCGATGATGTCCGCCGGGTTGTCGGCGTCCGGGATGTCGTGCAGGACGCCGAGGATCAGCACCGCGACCGGACGCGAGAGGTCGAGCAGCCGCTGGGTCTCGGGATGGCCGAGCACCGCGCGCGGGTCGCGCAGGTCGGCCTGGACGATCGTCGTGTCCCGGTTGCCGGCGAGGGCGTGGCGGCTGCGGGCGACGGCGGTCGGGTCGAGATCGACGTAGACGACCCGGGCCCGACCGGAGCACTGGCGCGCGAGCTCGTGCAGGTTGTTGGTCGCCGACGGGATGCCGGAGCCGAGGTCGAGGAACTGCCGGATACCGGCGTCCAGCAGGAACCGGACGGCGCGGCGCATGAAGGCCCGGTTCGCGCGCATGATCGCGCCGATGTCCGGCAGCGTCGCGCTCAGCTGGGCCGCGAGGGCACGATCTACCGCGAAGTTGTCCGAACCGCCCAGGAAGTAGTCGTAGACCCGTGACGTGCTGGGACTGCGCGGGTCGATCGTCAGTTCGGCGCACTGGGCCCGCCCGACCTTGGCCCCGTTCAGGCCCCGCCCCCCGCGGTCGCGGTCGGCGCGCTCCAGCTCCGGCTCAGCCGATGTCACAGTCACCTCCGCGCTCTCGGCCGTCCTGGCCGTGCGTGGGCCGTGCCTGGGACCATGCCTCGGTCGGTAGACGGATGAACTACCCCTACCCCCGACCCGCGCCGGCACGCCGAGTTTCTTACCCTCCGTGCGGGGTCTGTGCCTTCACGTGCTGGTGTTCCTCGCGCACGCGTGGTCTGCATGTGCTTGCGGCGCTACTGCCGCATCAGCGAAGGTTGCCGGTGCCGTGGGCCGGTGCCGGTGCCGGTGAAGTGTCCGCGGTAGCGCGGTCCCTGGCTCGCGTTCTGGCGGACAGGTCCGGAGCTCGGTTTGCTGGGGGCGGGGGGGCCGGTTGCTTTGGTCGTTTGTGTCGCGTGCCTGGACCTGTCCGTCAGAACGCGGTCCCTGGCTCGCGTTCTGGCGGACACTTCGGGGCCGCCGCTCACGGGACGGGTGGCCAGCGGCCGGGCGAACGTCGCTGGGTACGGCACTACGCCCAGCACGTGCTCGCGGCGCTACGCCCAGCCGAGTTCGTGCAGGCGGGCGTCATCGATGCCGAAGTGGTGTGCGATCTCGTGAATCACGGTGACGCGGACCTCCTCGACGACGTCGTCCTCGTCGTCGCAGATCTCGCAGATCGGGTCCCGGTAGATCGTGATCCGGTCTGGCAGGACGGCGCTGTACCAGTCGCCGCGTTCGGTGAGCGGGACGCCTTCGTAGAGCCCGAGCAGCCCGTCCGGCGAGGAGTCCTCGACGACCACCGCCACGTTGCGCATCTGCCGGCCGAGCTCTCGCGGCAGGCTGTCCAGCGCCGCGACCACCAGCTCCTCGAACCGCTCCCGCGGCACCTTGACGGTCATGTCCTCGAGTCTCCTCGCCCCGCTGCCCGCCTGACGCCGTCGCGCCGCTCTCGGCGAGCTCGGCCGCCCGCGAATCCCGGCGCTGACCGTTCCTGATCCGGATCCTGGGCCAGATCTGGTCATCCGCCGTCGCCCGGGCGCGGATCTGCCGCAGATCATGTGAACGCGAGGCCCGGCCACGCCGTGATCGCCCGATGCCTCGGGGAACCCGCCCGATGCCTCGGGAAGCCCGCCCGATGCCTCGGGAAACCAACGCCTGGGGAAGCCGATGGCCGGAGAAAGCGCGACCAACGCCGCGTCGCGGCGACCATGTCCACGAGCAGGTGGCGATCAAGAGGTGGCGCGCCGGGTCCAGTCTCCACAGGATCCGCGCCGGAGCCCGGGCGCCGCCAACGGCGACGGCCCCTCCACGCCGGCGGTCGCGTCGCGTCCGGTCAGGGTCAGGCCGGCTGATTGGGGCAGGGAGCACCGACCGGGATGGTGGCGAAGGCCTGGTCCGTTCCTCCGGGCGCGGTGACCACGACGGTCAGGCAGCGTGGGCTGGCGACGGAGTAACCGCCGGCGAAGGCGAGCCAGTCGCCCTTGCCGCCGTCGCTGGGCCGGGCGGGGCACGCCGGAATGTGGATGGTCGTCGACGGCATGGCGACCCGGCCCCAGGAAGCGACGGCCTGGCCCTCGGCGTCCAGCAGCCGCAGGGTGGAGGCGACGCCGATCCGGACGAGCAGGCCGGTCTTGGCGAAGTAGGCCTCGGGGCTGTCGGCTGGGACCGTCGGGTCGCGCTCCGCCTGGAGGGTGCCGCCGCCGGTCCGGACCGCCACGGCGCCGGAGAGCACGGTGTACTCGTCGGGCGGCGTGGCGACGGTGTCGATCGCCGTGCCACAGTCCAGCGTCGGGCCGTCGCCGGCCGAACCCGCCGGCGGTGCCGGCAGGGCGGTGGACGACGACAGAAGCTGGGGCCTGGAAGTGGCGTCGTTCGCCGCCGCCGCCGTTCCCGTCGCGGGCGGGTCGGGTGTGGACGCGTCACCCCCGCAGCCGGCCGCCCCCACGGTCACCGCCGCCACGGCGCACAGCGTCACGACGAGCCGGCCCGGCAGAGCGGGCCACGAGCCCGCCACGGCAGGCCGCCGACCCGGCTGGCCAAGCCGCCGTCGCGGCTGGCGAGATCGCCCGCGTGGCTGGGCGGACAGGCGGCGGGGGTCCGGAATCCGGCGCATGACCGGCATCGTCCCACCGGCCGGTCGCGCCGTTGGCCGGTGGGACGAGACTCGCTCGACTACTGGGTGATCGTGATGGACTGGATCTCCGGCTTGCTGCTCGGCGGGCCGTCCTCGGCCCCGCCCTCGACGCCCGGCCCGGTGATCTTGTCGAGGGTCTCGAGGCCCTCGGTGATCTGGCCGATGACCGTGTAGCCGCCGGCGAGCGCCTGGGTGCCCTCCGCGTTCGGGTCACCATAGTTGATGAAGAACTGGCTGCCGTTGGAGCCGCTGCCGTCGGGGTAGGCACCCGCGTTCGCCATCGCGATCACGCCGCGGTTGTAGTTCACGCCCTCGACGTTCTCGTTGTCATACCGGAACCCGGGCCCGCCGCTGCTGGTGCCGGTCGGGTCGCCGCACTGCAGAACCTTGATGTTGGCGTTCGGGCCGGTCATCCGGTGGCAGGGGGTCGCGTCGAAGAACTTCTGCTCGGCCAGGTAGCGCAGCGCGTGGACGGTGCACGGGGCCTTGGCGGTGTCCAGGGTCGCTGTCATCGTGCCGAGGTTGGTGGTGATCACCATCTTGGCCGGGTTCGTGTCGACGCCTGGGCCGGCGGGCGGAAGCGTCACGGGCCGGGACGGCTCCGCGCCATCCGCGGTGTAGACGCAGTCACCGACCTTGGACGTCGCCGGTGGCTCGGCGCTGGGGGTGTCCTGTGCCTCGACGGTCGTGTCGGTGCTCGAGGAGTCGTCGCCGCCGAGGGTCTTCGCCAGCACGACCGCGCCGGCGGTGAGCAGCAGCGCGGCCAGGATGCCGAAGGCGGCGACCTTCACCTCCGGGGCGAGCTCGCGCCGCCGAGGCTTGACCGCCGAGATGTCCTTCTGCCAGCTCGGCTTCACCCCGTCATCGGGGCCGTCATCCCTGTCGTCCTCGTCCTCGTCGTCTTCTTCGTCGTCGTCGAAGTCGGGCTCGTCGAAGTCCTCCGGGTCGAACTCCTCGCCCTCTTCGTCCTCGTCCTCTTCGCCGTCCTCGTCGGTATCGACGTCGGTGCCGGTGCCGGTGCCGGAGTCCGAGTCACCGGGCGTGCCCGCCACGCGGCGCCGGCCGGCCACGCGGGCGGCCGTGTCGCCCTTGACCAGGCGGTCGTCGTCCGGGTCGTCGAGGTCCGGCTCGTCGAGGTCCGTCGGCTCGCCGTCGGTCTCCTCGTCGGTCGCGGCACCGGCGCCGGAGACGAGCCAAGGGCCGGCGGCCGGGTCCCTGGGCGGCGGCAGCACCCCCCACCTACCCGCGGCCGCGTCGACCGGCCCCGCGCCAGGGACCATGGGAATCCCCGAAGCCGACACGATGATCGGCGGCGGGGCGCCCGTGCCGCGTTCCTTGGCGGCCCGACCGGACGCCGAGCCCTTGGAGCCCTTGGCAGCCGCGGAGCTTTTGGAAGCCGCTGAGCCCTTGGCAGCCGTCGGGCTCTTGGAGGCGCTGGAAGCCGATCCCTCGGCGGCCGACGCGCCGGCGTCGCCGCCGGTACTTTCCGTAGCCGCTTCCTCGGTCACCGGCCCCGCCGGCACGCTCGACTCGACGGGCCGCGCGTCCGGCCCGACTGGGTCCTTCTCGTCCGGCATCAGTAGCTACCTCCCGGCGCCGCAGCCTAGCAACCGAACCTGTACGCCGAACGCCGACTCACCTTCGTTCCACGGCTGCTCCACCACAATCGGTAGCGCCGCGCTGGCCGTTCGCTGCCCCACCCGGCCGCGGCTCCACCAGAACGAGCGTCCAGCGCGCTCGCGCGGCTGCCGTGGCCACTGGCGGGCGGGTGGGGCGGGCGGCTGCCCCCGAGACGGCGACCTCGTGGGTGACTGGGCGGCGCCCGCGCGTCGACGGGACCGCCCGGCACCGACGATCCGGCGGGCGGAAGGCCAACGTGTGCCCCACGGAACGACGCCGGATGGCGGAAGTGGGCCGGTGGTCTCGGCCACGGAAACCAGGACCGGAAACATCGCGTTCATCGCGGCCGCCCCGCGCCCCGATACGTAACATTGTCGTTCTCCGTTCTTTTCCGTGGTGTTGGGCCTGCCTCACCGGGCGGGTAACGGCGTGGTGAGGGAGCTGGTCGTGGGCGTGGCCCCGGCCGCTGGATAAAGCCTGGAGAAACTCCTTCCGAAGTCGGGCGGCTACTCTTCCATCGATCGATGCGCGTGACGTCGCACCGTTAGGCCGCGGGGCTGTCCGGTCGATTGGCCGGACAGTCGCGCCCGTGCCGCCGTCATCGGCTGGAAAAACGCTCATTAATGCGGGGGGTGCTCGTGAGGGGTCGCCGGTGGCCCATCCGTTACCAGTTGGCGGCCATTGTCGTGGCGCCGCTGGTCGCCCTGGTCGTCGCCTCGACCCGGCAGGCCTACGCCGCGTTGGACCGGGCGGCGGAGGCCGGCCGGGTCACGCGGAACACCGCCTTCGCGGTCAGCGTCAACACGCTCGTCCATGAGCTGCAGCGGGAACGCGGGCTGTCGGGCGGCTATGTCGGCTCCGGCTACCGGACCGGTCTGGACCAGGTGGCGGCGCAGCGGACGAAGGCCGACGAGGCGTTGAACGCGTTCGGCGCGCGGGCCGGTGGCGCGCGCCCAGCCCTCGCCGCGGCATCGGTTCGAGTCGCGCTGGACGATGCCGAGGCGGCACTACGTGGACTGGACCGCCAGCGGGCCGCAATAGACAACAAGGCGCTCGACGTCGCCGGAACGCTGTCGTACTACACCGGGGCGATCACAAAGTTGTTGGCGGTCGACCAGGCTATGGGCAACGTCATCGACGACCCGGAGGCGGCCCGAATCGCGGTCGCCTTCGTGGACCTTTCGGAAAGCAAGGAGTTTGGCGCGCTCGAACGCGGCTTCATGAACTCGGTGTTCTCCGCGGGCCGGTTCGGGCCGGGTGACTACGGGCGCCTGCTCACCCTCGTGGCCGAGCAGGAAGCCTGGTTCGCCCTGTTCCGGACGACGGCCGACCCGGAGGTGGTGCGCTACTACGACCAGCATGTGCGCGGACCCGAGGTGGAACGCGCCGCCGCGCTGCGGGCCCAGGCGCTCGCCGAGGGCGCCGAGGGCCGGGATCCGTCCGTCCGGCCGGCCGAGTGGTGGTCGGTGATGACGGTGAAGATCGACCTGATGCGGGACGTCGAGCTGCGGGTGGCCGAGGAGCTGCGCGGCCGGGCCGCCGCCGTGTCGGCGGACGCGAACGCGGCCGTGGCCCGGGACCTGGCCGCCGCGCTGCTGGTCGTGGGGCTGTCGCTGGCCCTGTCGGTGTTCACGGCCCGCCGGATGGCCCGGACGTTGCGAGGACTGCGCGACGCCGCGCACGACGCCGCCGACGTCCGGCTTCCCGCCGTGGTGGGCGGGCCCGGCGGGGGGGGCGCCCCGCGCGGGGGGCCCGCGCGCCCCCCCC
>NZ_JADWYU010000123.1 GCF_016786325.1 Frankia nepalensis
TGGGGCTTACCCCGGACGATGGCCGGGGCCTTGCCGGGAGCGCACTGGCCGATGGCGTTGCACTTCATGTCGGTACGCCCGTACTTGCGGTTCGCCTCGGCGACCGACTGGCGCATCTCGGCGTCGGGGCTGACCCGAAAGCCCGTCGGGTCGGTGTAGGTGACCGGGTTCGCGGCGGCGTAGGTGTAGCGGTTGTCGGCAGGGGCGCCGGTCCAGGGCAGGTCGGCGGTGTCGCGGGACAGGAAGGTGGCGGTGGCCGGGTTGTACCAGCGGGCCTGGGCGTTGACCAGGCCGGTGTCGGGGTCGGTCCAGCTGCCCTGGTAGCCGATGCGCAGGTTCGGGTCGCCGGCGACGACCGGGGCGCCGAAGGGGTCGTAGGCACGGTCGTCAGTGAGGGCCGTGCCGTCGATGGTGAACGCCGCCACGATGTCGCCGGCACCGTCCGGCCAGGAGGAGCGGCCAGCGCGGCACCGACATCCGACGGCCACCAGCGCCGACGTCACCTGAGATGCCGCGAGAGCGGCCGCGTCGCTGCCGGGTGAGATCGCCGATCGGTGGTGGTGCGTAGGGTGGTGGGCGCAGCGTGATCCGTGCCGCCTGGCCTGGGAGTGTGACGATCGATGGCTCGCCGGTTCCAGACGGCTGGTCCGTGCCGGCCTGGAATCGACTACATGATCCCAGCGGTGTCACGGTTGCCGGAGGTTCCCGATCTGGTGAACCAGGAAGGGTACTTCGTCGTACACGCGCCCCGACAGACCGGGAAAACGACCACACTGACCGCGCTCGCCGAGGAACTGACAGCCAAAGGCCGCTACGCCGCCCTGTTGTTCTCCTGCGAGGCGGGGCGCGCCGCCGGTGACAACTACGGCGCCGCGACTCGCGACATTCTCTCCCGGATCCGCGCCGCGGCCAACACGGCGCTGCCTGCGGACCTACGCCCGCCGCCGTGGCCGGAGGCGTCGGAAGGCACCCTTCTCGCGGCGGGCCTCGCGGCCTGGGCCCAGGTCTGCCCCCGGCCGCTGGCACTGTTCTTTGACGAGATCGACGCGCTGAGCGGACAGAGTCTGATCAGCGTTCTCAGCCAGCTGCGGGACGGCTACCGCGACCGCCCGACCAGCTTCCCGGCCTCGATCGCGCTGTGTGGCCTGCGCGACGTCCGTGACTACAAGGCCGCCTCCGGGGGCGACCCATCCCGGCTGGGGACGGCAAGCCCGTTCAACATCAAGATCAAATCGCTGAGGCTGGGGGACTTCACGGCGGACGAGGTCGCCGAGCTCTACGGCCAGCACACAGCGGACACCCGGCAGGAGTTCACCCCAGCGGCATTGGAGCGGGCGTTCGAGCTGACCGCTGGCCAGCCGTGGCTGGTCAACGCGCTGGCCAACGAGATAGTCAAGGAGATGGCAGTGCCAGCGTCGGTACCGATCACGGTCGACCACCTGGAACAGGCCAAGGAGCGGCTGATCCTGGCGCGGGCGACGCACCTGGACTCGCTGGCCGCCCGACTCGCCGAGCCACGCGTCCGCCGGATCGTACAGCCCTTGCTCGCCGGCGACCTGGTACAGCTCGACCCCTACGACGACGACCTCGCCTACACCCGCGACCTCGGCCTGATCGCCCCCAAGAACCCGGTCCGGATCGCCAACCCCATCTACCGGGAGGTCATCGTCCGGATCCTGACCACCCAGGTCGAGGCCAACGTCGTCGCCGACCCCCGCAGCTTCGTCCTACCAGACGGCCGCTTCGACCTCGCACTGCTGTTGCGGGAGTTCGCCGAGTTCTGGATCGAACACGGCGACGTCCTGACCTCAACCGAGCACTACCACGAGGTCGCCCCACAACTCGTCCTCATGGGATTCCTCCAACGCGTCGTCAACGGCGGCGGCTACGTCGAACGGGAATACGGCGTCGGCCGAGGCCGAATCGACCTCCTCATCCGCTGGCCCCACACCCACGACGGCAAACGCCACTGGCAGCGAGAAGCCCTCGAACTCAAGGTCTGGCACCCCGGCAAAGCCGACCCGCTGCGCCGAGGCCTGACCCAGCTCGACCGCTACCTCGACCGCCTCAGCCTCAACACCGGCACCCTCATCATCTTCGACCGCCGCCCCGACGCCCCCGACCTCAGCGAACGCACCCAATTCGACACCGCGACCACCCCTACCGGCCGCACCGTCACCGTTCTGCGGGCGTAGTCCTCCCCTCCCCCACCAAATCCTCGACGCCCCCACAGGCTACTCAAGCTCCCCAGGATCGATTGCGACGCATTCCCATATCAGTTCTTGAATTGAGTACATCGCCTCTCTGATCTTCGGCTTTTCAGCATCCCCATAAAGAGTGATCACGGATTCCATTGCAGGGAGAATGTCAGCGAGGATGTTCGCCGCGAGTCTAGGTATACACTCCACCTCCCGCCACGCGACAGCACATTCTCCGAGCCGGTCGCAGAGTTCCCGATAAGCGTCGACACTGAACCCTTCGCCCATGCGAAGGGAGGTATCAAACCGCGCCCAGGAGATCCTGAGACCTTTTGTTACATCCGACATCGCTAACCCCCTACAACCCATCTCGTTGCGCCCGGAGGAACATTCCCCACAAGAAGTACCTCGGCGGAGGCACTACTTCGATCGGTCGTCGTAACACCCCTAGTTCCGGCAGCATTACGACCCGCCGCAGCAGAAGGATCAATAACGGTGCCATCAAACTTATTCAGATCAATGAGCCTTTTCCATCTGGGTTTTCCTGATCCCCGGTCAAACTCTCCAGCGCCAACAGCGCCACCGGCTTGACCAACCGTTGTCGGTACGGCCGCCGAAAATAGACGAGTCCCCGGTAGATCACAGGGTGCCTAATCCACTGTTCCCTGACCGAGGACTCTGGTTGCTAACCTACCCCGGCACCATCGACCTGCCCGAAGCGACCCTGGACTTCCTGGCCGCACTCCTCGCCGACGACCGCGCCCAGCGCGGGACCTGGCGCAAGCTCCAGACCCGTGAGCAGGCGCTTCTGGTGCTCGCGCACCTGCGCAACGGCGACACCTACACCCGCCTCGCCGAGGGCTTCGGCATCGGTGTGGCGACCGTGTGCCGCTACGTCCACGAGGCCGTCGACCTGCTCGCTCGCCGCGGCCGGACCCTGCTCGCCGCCGTCTGGACCTTCGCCTGGACCTGGAGCAACTTCCTCATCCTCGACGGCACCCTCGTGCGCACCAACCGGATCCGCGCCCACAACAAGCCGTACTACTCCGGCAAGCACCGCCACCACGGCGTCAACCTCCAGGGCCTGATGGACCCCCACGGCCGCATGATCTGGATCTCCGACGGGCTGCCCGGCTCGACCCACGACCTCACCGCCGCCCGGACCCACAACGTCCTGCACGTGATCAACCAGGCGGAGACGATCTACCTGTACGCGGACAAGGCCTACGTCGGCGGCGAGAGCGACCACCTCCTCGTCCCCCACAAGAAGCCCCCCAACGACGAACTACCCGACGAGTTCAAAGAGGCCAACCGCGCCCACGCGGCCACCCGCGCACCCGGCGAGCGTGGCTTCGCGGTCCTGAAAAACTGGCACATCCTCGACCGCTACTGCGGCTGCCCCCGCCGCGTCGGCCCATTCGCCCAGGCCCACCTCGTCCTGCCGGGGCCAGTTCCCATCACAGGGTCCGGTAGGCGCCGCCGTCGGCGAGGATCTGCGCGCCGTTGAGGTAGGCCGACGCGTCGCTGGCGAGGAACACGCAGAGGCCGACGAGGTCGTCGGGCCGGCCGATCCGCCGCATCGGGTTCGCCTCGCCGGCGTGTTGCTTCTGCTCTGGTGTCCAGGCCTTGGTGATGTCGGTGTCGAAGGCCCCGGGCAGGACGACGTTGGCTCGTACCTTCGGTGCCCAGGCACCGGCCAGTCCGAGCGTCATCGCGTTCAGGCTGGCCTTGGCCATCGCGTACGGCAGGTCGTCCACGCCTGGGCGCAGCGACCCCGCCGTGGACACGTTGATGATCGACCCGCCGTCGGCGGCGTGCATGCGGGTACCGAACAGGGCCGCCAGCCGGAACGGCCCCTTGGCGTTGACCGCGTGCGTCTTGTCGTACAGCGCTTCGGTCACCGATACCAGGTCGGTGTACAGCGGCGAGAGCCCGGCGTTCGAGACGAGGACATGGCAGGCGCCGAAGGCGTCGTACACCGTGTCGACGAGGCGGTCGCACTCGTCCCAGTGGCTGACGTTCGTCGCGACGGCCAGCGCCTTGCGCCCGGTTGCGCGCTCCACTTCGGCGGCGGCGGCGCGGCAGTTGTCGAGCTTGCGGCTGGCGATGACGACGTCGGCGCCGGCCGCGGCGAGCCCCTCGACGACGGCGTGGCCGATGCCGCGGCTGCCGCCGGTCACGACCGCGACCTTGCCGTTCAGGTCGAACAGTTCCGACGGTGATCTGGACATCAGCGTGCCTCCGGGTAGTCGCTGGTTTCGGCGAGTTCGGCGGCGTCGCGCATGAGCTGCAGGACGATGGGGCCGAAGCTGCGCAGTTTCTCGTCGTCGCCGGCGCGCTGGAAGCCCTGCTCGAGCACGATCGCGAGTTTCCAGCGGGCCAGGACTATGTAGTAGTCGAAGTCGTCGACCTGCCGCCCGGACCGCGTGGCGTAGTGGTCGAGCAGCGCCGAACGTCCCGGCATGCCGGTGACGTCGATGTAGCCGACGCTGCCGGCGTCGGCGGTGGTGTTCTCGGGCCAGCCCTGCAGGGCCCAGGCCAGGTCGAGCTTGGGGTCGCCGACGGTTCCCATTTCCCAGTCGACGATCGCGGCGAGCCGGCCGGGGCGGCCGTGGTGGAACATCACGTTCGCGAACTGGTAGTCGCCGTGCATGATGCCGGGCTGGAAGTCGAGCGGGCGGTGGCGGTCCAGCCACCGGGTCGCCTCGTCGTAGCCGGGCACCTCACGGGCCCGGATCCGGTGGTAGAAGGACGTCCACCGCGCGACCTGACGGTCGTGGAAGCCGTCCGGGCGGCCGAGGCCGGACAGCCCGTTCGCCTGCCAGTCGACCGCGCCCAGGCGTACGACGCCCTCGATCAGTTCGTGGGCCAGTTCGGCGCGCGCGGCGGGCTGGCTCTGGAACGGTTCCGGCAGCAGCCCGATGCTGCCCATCGGCGACCAGCCGTCGACGAAACCCATCAGGTAGAACGGCCGGCCCAGCACGGCGGCGTCCGGGCACATGGCCAGCGCCTTGGTGTGGGGCACGTCCGTGCCGGACAGTGCCTGGATGATCCGCCACTCACGGGTGATGCCGGCGTCGCGCTGGGCGGGCGCGGCGGCCGGTGGCTCGCCGCGGGAACCTCCCCCGCGCCGGAATGGTGCTCGCCGACGGCCACCGATCGCTCCGGGACGACTTCGAGGTGTCGAGCCCGGAACTGGACGCCGCCGTCGCCTCCTGCCAGGCCGCCCCCGGCTGCCACGGCGCCCGCCTGACCGGCGGAGGGTTCGCCGGCTGCGTGGTCGCGCTGGTCGACACCGCTTACACCGACCTTTTCGCGGAAGCCGTCCTCGGCGACTACCGCGCGCGGACAGGGCTGCAGGGAGCGCTTCACCTCTGTGTTCCGGTCGACGGCAGTTCCCTGGTGCCGGTCATCGCGGGCAGCAACATGGCCTGGGCTCGGTAGCCTTCATCGGATTCGCCCACGCCGCCTGCCATCGAGCCGCCGGCTCTGTTCCGCTTCCGGCACGCTGGATGTTGACGGGGTACGAACCGTGCCCCGCCCGGCCTACGAACCTTTGCCCACGACCTCCACGGTGATGCCCTCTCCTTCGAGGAGTTCGAGCTGTTCAAGCGAGGCGTCGTAGGTGCCCAGGTGGACCGTCTGGGCGGAGTAGCCAACCCCGGCGGTGTTGTAGTAGAAGCCGAGATTCCCCCACGGGATGTAATAGATCAGGTCGCCGTCCTCCGGGTCGGACCCCGGGGAATCGCGGTACTCAAGTTCGCGCGGAAGGTAGCTGATCTTTTCCCGGCCGGTGAACTCCTCAATGGTGAGTGTGAGCGGAAGCATCGAGAGAAAGTCACGGGCGGCGGGATTGTCTTCATCGATGGTGACGTCGACCGACGTCGCGCGGGAGGAGAATCGCACGACGGTACCCACTACCTGGTCCACGTCGCCGCCCGCGCCGCCCGCCGCGGCCGAGCTGGGTGACGCGGGCGGTGTGACGGATTCGCCGGGCTGAGCGGTCGGTGAGGACTCACCGTCCCCTCGTGTCTCGCCCGCTGGAGAGCCGCACGCGGCGAGCGCGACCAGCGCCGCGAGGCCGAGGGCGGCCGCGAAGGCCTTCGGTCGCATTGTTCATCCTTCCGAGTCGACGCGCGGGCGGCGGGCGGTCAGCAGCGGGCTCGGCCGCCGTCGACGAGGGCGCGGCCGATCGGGAAGCCGGGGAGGTCCAAGCACCGTCACGGCACCGCCGAGGCGATCTCTTCGGGGCCGCGGGGGTCACACGGTGAGCAGTGTCTTGATCGCGCGGCGTTCGTCCATGGCCCGGTAGCCTTCGGCGGCGGCGTCGAGGGGCACGGTCAGGTCGAAGACCTTGCCCGGGTCGATCTGGCGGCGCCAGATCAGGTCGATCAGCTCGGGCAGGAAGCGGCGTACCGGGGCGGGTCCGCCGTGCAGGTGCACGCCGGAGAAGAACAGCTCCTCGCCGGGCAGCCGCACGTTGTGGGCGACGCCGACGTAGCCGACATGCCCGCCGGGGCGGGTGGAGCGGATGGCCTGCATCATCGATTCCTGCGTGCCGACGGCCTCGATCACCGAGTGCGCCCCGAGACCTTTGGTGAGCTCCTTGACCGCGGCGACGCCGTCGTCACCGCGCTCCGTGACGACGTCCGTCGCGCCGAACGCGCGGGCCAGCGCCTGCCGGTCGGCGTGGCGGCTCATCGCGATGATCCGTTCCGCGCCGAGCTGCCGGGCGGCGAGCACCCCGAGCAGACCGACGGCGCCGTCACCGACGACCGCCACCGTCTTGCCCGGCCCGGCCTCCGCGGCGACGGCGGCGACGGCGGCGAACCATCCTGTGCCCAGCACGTCGGACGCGGCGAGCAGGCTCGGGACCAGCTCCGCCGGCGGCATCTCCGGGGTGGCGACCAGCGTGCCGTCGGCGAGCGGGATGCGCGCCCGCTCGGCCTGCGTCCCGATCGCGCCCATCAGGACGGCGTGCACGCAGCGGCTCTGGTAGCCGGCCCGACAGATCTCGCAGGTGTTGTCGGAGGCGAAGAACGACCCGACGACGAACTGCCCGGGCCTGAGAGTCGCGACCGCGCTGCCGACCTGTTCGACGACGCCGACGTACTCGTGCCCCATCGGGGCGGGCCCGTCGAGCGCGTCCACGCCGCGCCACGGCCACAGGTCCGACCCGCAGACACAGGCCGCCGAGACACGGATGATCGCATCGGTCGGCTCGACGATCGTCGGGTCCGGCCGCTCCTGCACCTGGACCTCTCCGGGGCCGAGCATCACCACACCACGCATCTGCCACTCTCCGTCGTATATCGCGACTGCTGACCGCACGTTCCCCTGCCTGTGGCGCTGCCCGAGACAGGCCAGGCCAACCAGCGGCGCGGCGACGCGGCCTCAGGCCGGAGCGCCCCGCTCCTGATCGCCACCGGTCGGGCACCGATAGCGCGCCGCGTCGCGCTCGGCACGACCATGCAACGCGTCTCGGCGTGCCTGTGGGAGGGCGGGCTTATCGGGGTAGAAGCTCTCCCTCCCACCCCAGGAGCAGCCTCCGTAGCCTGGTTGGGGTGGACACCCGGGCCGAGATCCGCGACTTCCTGGCCACCCGCCGCGCCAAGATCAGCCCGCAGCAGGTGGGGCTGCCCGTCACCGGCCGGCGGCGGGTCCCCGGGCTACGGCGCGAGGAAGTCGCCGTACTCGCCGGCATGAGCACCGACTGGTACGTACGCCTCGAACGCGGACACATCGCCGACGTCTCCGACGACGTGCTCGCCGCGGTCGCCCGCGCGCTCCAGCTCGACGAGGCCGAACAGGCCCACCTCCACGACCTGGCCCGCGCCGCCAGACCGACCCGCAGACCCCACCGCCGGCCCAGGCCACGCATCCGCCCAAGCGTGCAGTGGATGCTCGACTCGATGACCGCCGCGCCGGCGTTCGTCCGCAACGGCCGCATGGACATCCTGGCCAGCAACACACTCGGCCGCGCCCTCTACGCCCCCATGTTCGACCACGGCGACCAGCCCGGGCCGGTCAACATCGCCCGGTTCAACTTCCTCAACCCGAGAGCACGCGACTTCTACCCCCACTGGGACACCGCCGCCGACACCACCGTCGCCATCATGCGCACCGAAGCCGGCCGAGACCCCCACGACCGCGACCTGACCGACCTCGTCGGCGAACTCGCCACCCGCAGCGACGAGTTCCGCTCCCGCTGGGCCGGCCACGACGTACGCCTGCACTACACCGGGCCCAAAAGCTTCCACCACCCCGTCGTCGGCCACCTCGACCTCGTCTTCGAAGCCATCGACCTGCCCACCGACGACCTGCGGGGCCTCAACCTCACCGTCTACACCGCCCCACCCGGATCAGCCACCGAAGACGCCCTCAAGCTCCTCGCCAGCTGGGCCGCCAGCCATGACACCACGATCGCCCCTGACGCTGGCGAGGCCATAACCGCCGAACATCCGATCATCGGCGAGCAGTAACCCTCGCTCCAACACCCCAGTTCCGGGCAGGACTGTGCCGTCGCAGTGACCCGATACTGGGAGCTCCGCCGACCCGGCGCCCCGGTAGCCGCCAATCGGCGAGGACATGGCGCAGATTGAGCTGCAACTTCGCTGCCAGACGCCCTCGTACCTGACCCCACATGATGGTGCGGCTGGTGTCCCTTGCCGTGGTCCGGACACGCGGGCTGACACGATCGAGATGGCGGTTCCCCGGCTGCGTCAGGGCTCGTAAACCCCCGGCCGGCTGTTAGGTCAACATGGCCTCGTCAAAGATCGCGTAACGGCTGCCACCGCTACGCTTCGCGACGTACATCGCGCTGTCGGCGGCACGCAGCAGTCTTTCGCAGTCATCTAGCTCCTCGCCCGACAGGGCGACGCCCGCGCTGGCGGTCACCGCGATCGCCTGTCCGTCCGCAGTTCGCGTGACGTTCACGGCGGCGATCACGGAGTCGGCGAGAGTACGGATCGAAGCAGGTTCGGCGATGGCTGGACGAAGAATCGCGAACTCGTCCCCCGCGACGCGGGTCACGGTATCGCCTGGACGAACAACCTGCCTGAGCCTTGTGGCCACCTCCCGGAGCACCTCGTCGCCCGCCTGGTGGCCCAACGTGTCGTTGACCGCCTTGAATCCATCAAGATCGACGAAGACGAGGCCGATCTGGTTCCGATGCCGTCCAGTATCGATCAGCGCCCGGCGAAGCCGGTCGACCAGCACCGTCCGGTTCGGCAGGCCGGTGAGTTCATCGTGCCGGGCTCGATGGCGGGCCTCCGCCGCCGCGGCCCGCTGCGCCTCATCCATACCTGCCCTGACCACTGCGGCCGAGATCTGGCTGGCCACCAGCTCTACGTAGTCACAGTAGTCACGGTCGAAGGCAAGACGGCTTCCGATCCCGGCGACAAGGAGTCCGATGGGCCAGTTCTCGGAGCTGCTGGCGAGAGGCACGATGATCGCCGCGCCCGGCGCCGGCGACCCGTCCCGTCTGAGGGGAAATGATCTCGGCAGCCGTTCGACAATCCTCGGCTGGTGGGACGACAGCGCGACCGCGAAGTCTCGGGGCGGGTCGGGGTCGAACACGCCCAGCAGGCCAAGCGCGGCCTGCTCATCAGCCAAGCCCCACGTGGCCATCGGACGAAGAGCCGGCCGAGCCCGCGACTCGTGGAGGAGAATCACCCCGAATGGAATATCGTCGTAGAAACGGTCGAGCACCGCGGCGGCGGCGCGACAGACCGTCTGCCGGCTACGCTTGTCTGAAACGGCGAAGCCGATCTCGCGGAGGCAGGCGAGACGCCTGGTCGCGAGGATCTGTGGGGTCGTTTCCAGGAATGTGCCGAGGATCCCGGCTACGACACCCCCGGCCGAGATGTCGCGAATCGGGCTATAGGAAATGGTTACGTAGCACTCCTCCGGATAGCCATACCGATCAACGGACAAGCGCCAGTCCTCGAACCATGTGGCACCTCGACCCGACATCACCTGATCGAATATCGGGCGCATGGCACCCCACATCTCGGGCCATCCCTCAGCGAAGGGGCGCCCAAGGACGTAAGGATGCTTACGCCCCAGAAGTGGAGCCACGGCGTCGTTGTACAGGTAGACGTGCTCCGGCCCCCACTGGACCACCATCGGGAAACGGGACTCCAGGCAGATGGCCACGGCCGTCCGCAAGCTGACGCTCCAGTCCGGGACTGGGCCAAGGGGGGTGGAGGCCCAGTCCTTCGCCGCCATGAGCGGCCCCATCATGCCTCTGACCGCGAAGAGCCGGTCAGTGACCGTTGCGTCCGCGCCGACGGCCCCGTCCTCGCCAAGGAGCAGGCGGGAACCGACAGCGGCGAGCCGACGCCGCTGCTGCCTCCAGCCGCGTCGGCTCCCACCGCGTCGGCGCCGAGACTCCACCGTCCTCGCCTGCTCTCGGTGACCGCAGCCTGCCGATGCCGGACCTATCCGCCGCTACCATCCTGTCAACGAGGGTTCTTCCCCCGCCGAATCCTCGAAACCTGTGTGCTCACACCGGTCCGACGCCAGCACCCGCCCCCACGCCTGCTGGCGCCGGGAACTCGAGTCGCGCGCTGGACGATGATGTCCGGTACGGCGGGGTCGACCGGGTCAGTCGCACGAAGTGCGCCACTCCGCGTCGGAGCGGCCGGGGCGGTGGGCGCGCCGCCCCGGCCGTCCGTTCACGAGAAGAGGGGCTCCATGTTCTCCGTGAGGTTGACCGTCTTGAGTTCGTAGTAGGCCTGCACTGCCTCGGGACCGGTGTCGCGACCGATGCCCGAGCACTTCACCCCGCCGAACGGCGCCTCGGTGTTGTAGGTGAAGGAGTTGACACTGAACGTCCCGGTCCGCACCCGGCGCGCCACATCCGCCGCCCGCCGCGGGTCGCCGGTGAACACCGCCCCGTGCAGGCCATAGTCCGAGTCGTTCGCGATCGCCACCGCCTCGTCCACCGTGTCGTAGCTCAGCACGACCGCGACCGGCCCGAAGATCTCCTCACGGGCGATGCGCATCCCGTTGTCCGCGTTCGTGAAGACCGTCGGCTGTGCGTAGCTGCCCTTGTCCAACCCCGTGGGCACCCCGCCACCGGTAGCCACCGTCGCCCCTTCGGACTTTCCGATCTCGATGTAGGACAGCACCCGTTCCTGCTGACGCCTGGACACCAGCGGCCCCATCGTGGTGGAGGGGTCGAACGGATCCCCGACGACGAACGACTCCGCGGTCGCGACCAGGGCGCCGACAACCTCGTCGAACCGGCTCCTTGGAACCAGCACTCGGCTGTAGGCCGCACATACCTGGCCGGTGTTGAAGAACGACCCCACCGCCAGTCCCGCCATCGTGGTCTCGATGTCGGCATCGTCGAGCACGATCGCCGCGGACTTGCCGCCCAGTTCCAGCTGCAGCCGTTTGAAGCTCCCGCCGCACTCCCTGCCGATCTCCCGGCCGGCCGCCGTTGACCCGGTGAAACTGACCTTGTCGACCTCCGGATGCGCGACCAGCGCCCTCCCGGCGGCGCGGTCGCCGGTGAGGTAGTTGAACACCCCCGCGGGTACTCCCGCGGCGACCAGCGCCTCGGCTATGGAGAACCCGTCCAGCGGGGTCTCCGGGGCAGGCTTGTAGATCACGCTGCACCCGGCGACCAGCGCGGGCAGGATCTTCGAGATGGCCATGTTGAAGGGGCCGTTCCACGGCGCGATCGATGCCACGACGCCGACCGGCTCCTTCAGCACCGCCGTGGGGCCGTACGCGGTGCGCCGGACCTCGCTGAACGAGTCCGTCTTCGCGACTTCCAGGAAGTACCGTCCGGTGGCCAGGGCGCCCGGGATCTGCATCCGCGCGATCGACGTCGGTAATCCCATTTCCGACGTCACGAGGTCGCCGATCTGCTCGAGCTTCGGTTCCAGGAGCGTCATCGCCGCCTCGAGGATCGCGGCACGTTCCTCGACCGGCTTCCCTCGCCAGGCGCCCTCGGCGAACGAGCGGCGTGCCGCCCTCGCCGCGGCGTCGACGTCCTCGGCGTTCGCGTCGGGAGCATCGCCGATCACCTCGTCGGTGGCCGGCGACACCACCGGGATGCGTGCCGACGAACTTGGTTTACGCCACTCGCCGTCGATCAGAAACTGGTCACGGACGATCATGTTTCATCCCTTTCCGAGAGCGTGCGCTCAGCGGTCGACGTGACGGTCAGCAGGCGCAGCGCACAGCACGTCTTGTCCGACGCGGAGCGACCGCCACATTCCTGACGGCGGCCGAGCCGACCAACTCCGCGCCGGTCGGCGGATTCACTCGTGGGTGCCACGTTCGCCGACGTCCGCCCATGAGCCACTCAGCGCGCCACGGGCGCGCGCGTCGGCCGTCGGAGCGGCGGTCCGCGGCCAGTCCCCCTGGTCAGACAACCAACGTTGTTCTCCGTCACCCTCGCGTCGAGAACCACGATCCGCGCACACTCCTTGACCTTGACGGCCGAGGCGCTCTCGCCGTCCGCCTGGATCGCGTGGAACAGTCCTGGCCGCGGCCCGCAGAAAGGCCGCCGTGGAAGCGCCCGTTGGTATCACCCGCTCCACTCGGTGGCCAGCCAGAGACACGGGTAACCGGCGGGCATTCACGTGGATCCTGCTATCTCAACTGGTCCGCGCGGCCACGGCCATCAGACAACCACCCTACAACTATTAGGCTGCGAGTGTCTACGGTCACATCGACACGCCTCACGCCACCAGAGGGGGCCAAATGATCATCTCGACGGGGCTCCGCGCCCGGCAGGGAGCCAGTCCCATCCCCCGCGGGAGGCTCCCTGGGCCGCGGCGCCGAGGGACAGGCGAGCCGAGGCTCGCGCTGACGCGCTCGGACAGGGCCAGGCGCGCAGATCCAGCCACATCGGGCGGCCGGCGGGAGCCGGTCCGCGTGCACCGTGGCACGCACGCGCTCCTGGGCCCACGCCGAGGCGGGCCAGGCACATCCCCGGCCGGCATCCGCTCCGCCGGACGGCGCCGCCGCTCAGGACGAGCCACCCGCGCGCCGGCCGGACGCGACAGCGGGTCGCCTCGCCCTGGCCGAAATGACGACGTCTCCACGACCTCCTGAGGACGGCGGCGGCTCGACCAGTCCCTCCAGCACACGTCACCCAACGACGAAGGGAGATCCGGCCATGCCCTTACGCAAAAGGCCAATGTTCCGGACGATCACGGCAATGCTTTCTCTGGGCAGCCTGGCGATGCTGACCGCCTGCGACAGCCCGAGCGGTTCCGACGAGCGCACAGCCGCGCTTTCGTGCACGGCGCCAGGAGTAAGCGGGTCCGAGATAAGAGCCGGTCTGCTCTTCAGCGACACCGGGGCCGGGCAGTCCGCCTTCCAGGCATTCCGGGCCGGCGTCGACGCCCGCCTCGGCGTCGTCAATGCCGAAGGCGGCGTGAACGGCAGGAAGGTCGTCTATTCCTGGTACGACGACGCCACCGATCCGGCGCAGAACCTGGTCGGCGCGCAGACGCTGGTCGGCTCGGACGCAACATTCGGCATCATCGAGGGGACGACCACCGGCGCCGGCTCCGCCCAATACCTCGATGATCATGATATCCCCGTCGTCGGGGTGGGCGGCGAGATCGCCTGGACCCAGCACCCGAACATGTTCGCCTGGAGCTACTACACGACCTCGGCGGGCTCGAACAGCGTCTGGGGGGAGCTCATCCGAAGCCAGGGCGGTACCCGCGCCGCGCTCGTGGACATGGCCATGAGCGAGGCGATCCAGAACTTCCACCGCCAACTCGCGGAGAGCCTCGAAGCGGCCGGCGTCCAGGTTGACCAGACGTTCAACGTCACCGCGGGGACTACGAACTTCGAATCGCTGGTGCGGCAGATGAAGGCCGCCGGCATCGACACGCTCACCGGTTCGATCTTCCCCGACGTGCTCGCGAGGATATTGCCCGCCGCGCGCGCCGCCGGCCTTGACCTCAAGGTCGTCCTGTCACCACTCGGTTACGACCAGACCCTTCTGGGCCTGATCGGCCCGCAACTCGCGGGAACAGTCATATATCTCGATTTCGTCCCGTTCGAGGCCAACACCCCGGCGCACAGCCGCCTGCTCGCCGCGATGCAGATGTACTCGCCGCAAATCCAGCCGCCGGCCCAGCAGAGCGCGGTCTTCGGCTGGCTGTCCGCCGACATCTTCCTGCGCGGACTGGAGGCCGCCGGCCCCTGCCCCACGCGCGCGGCCTTCATCCAGGGCCTGCGAGCCGTCCATGACTACCACGGAGACGGGCTCCTCCCTCACCCGATCGACTTCGCCACCAACCGAGGCCACCTCAGCGGCTGCTACGACTTTGTCCGCGTCAGCGAGGACGGCAGCCGGTTCGTACCGTTGCAGCCCGTCTCACGCTGTGGTGAGCCACTCCGCTAGTGGATCACGTTGGGGAACTGGGGCAGGTGCCGCCTCGTCGCCATGGCGCGTTGCGGGCCTGCCCCGCGGGACCCATGAGCGACCGCGTCCAGGTAGTCCAGCGGCTTGAGCGAGGATCCGTGCGGCGCGCGCCGGCGAGCAGCACCTCTAAAACCGCCGGCGGACCGTCCCACAGGTCGGACACATGGATGATCACAGCGTCCTGACCGACGGACGGGTGGTGCGTGCGGATGCGGATAGTGCCTACCGTGACCAGCCCTCATCGGTCGCGGTAGGCGGCTGGTCGCTTCTCCAGGAAGGCGGCGACCGCCTCCCGGTGGTCCTCCGTCATCCCGGCGAGGACCTGGGTGCGGTCCTCCAGCGCGACCGCTGCCCGCAGTCCGGCGACCTCCTGGTTCGCCCACAGCAGTTCCTTGGTCTGCCAGACCCCGAACGGGCTGAGCTGCGCGATCGCGGTGGCGCGCTCCAACGCCGCGTCAAGCAGCTTCTCATCGGGAACGACGGCGCTGACCAACCCGATCCGTTCCGCATCCCGGGCGTCCACCGATCCACCGGTCAACAGCAGGTCCGCGGCCCGGGCGAACCCGATGGCGCGGGGCAGCAGCCAGCTGATGCCGACGTCGCAGCTGCTGAGCCCGCGCCTGATGAAGGACGCGTGAAACGAGGCCGACTCCGCCGCCAGCCGGAGGTCGCACAGCAGCGAGATCGACAGTCCGGCGCCGGCCGCCGGGCCGTTGACAGCGGCGATGATCGGGGCGCGCACCGCGCGGAAGTCCTCAACGAGTTCGGAGACGTGCCGCTGCCCCCGCAGGCCGGACTGCGGGATTCCCTCGCCGGCCGCCGGCGTCCCGGGCAGGTCACCATAGCCGTGCAGGTCGAGGCCGGCGCAGAAGCCTCGTCCGGCACCGGTGAGCACCACGGCGCGCACCCAGCTGTCGTCCCGGATGCCCCGCAGCACGTCCCGAAGCCCCTGAATCAGCTCGGCCGTGATGGCGTTGAGCACGTCCGGCCTGTTCAGCCGAACCAGCACAATGCCAGGCCGCGGCTCCTCGGTCTCGATCACGGTGACGGGCATCGCGCTGGCTCCTCGTTGGCTTTCGGTGGTCGGTTCTTTCTCGACGCGGCCGGGAGGCGGCCGCCGATGAGCTCTCGCGTGCTCGGGTGGCCGCCGTTCGTCAGCGCGGTGTTCCTCGACTCGTGGCGACGGTCGACACGTCCCGGGCCGCCGGCCGGGCTAGAGGCGCTCGAGGATGGTGGCGTTGGCCATGCCGCCGCCCTCGCACATCGTCTGCAGGCCGAAGCGGATGCCGGCGTCCCGCATGTGGTGCACGAGCGTTGTCATGAGCCGGGCGCCGCTGGCGCCGAGCGGGTGACCCAGCGCGACGGCGCCGCCCAGCGGATTGAGGCTCGTCTCGTCGGCGCCGGTCTCGGCAAGCCAGGCCAGCGGCACGGGCGCGAATGCCTCGTTGACCTCGAACACGCCGATGTCGCCGATCTTCAAGCCGGACCTGTCCAGGGCCTTCCTGGTCGCCGGGATCGGCCCGAGCAGCATGACCACGGGGTCGTCGCCGGCGACGACCGCGGTGTGCACCCGGGCGATCGGGGTGAGGCCGAGCTCGCGGGCCTTCTCCGAGGTCGTCATCAGCATGGCGGCCGCGCCGTCGCTGATCTGCGAGCTGTTGCCCGCGTGAACCACGCCGTCCGGTTTGAAGGCAGGCCTGAGACCTGCCAGGGTCTCGAGGGTGCCGCCACGGCGGATGCCCTCGTCCCTGCCGACGACCACGCCGTCGGGATTGGTCACCGGAACTATCTGCCCGTCGAACCGGCCGTCGTCCTGGGCGGCTGCCGCCTTCGCGTGGGAGCCGAGGGAGAACTCGTCGAGCTGCCCGCGCGACAGCCCCCACCGGTCGGCGATCGACTCGGCACCCAGCCCCTGGCTGGCCATCGGCACGCCGAAGCGCTTCTCGAAGCCCGAACCCATGGGGTTGTCGCCAACCGAGACAGTCGAGGCCATCGGCACCCGCGACATGCTCTCCACTCCGCCGGCGACAACGACGTCGTAATGGCCTGCGATCAGGCCGGCGGCGGCGAAGTGCACCGACTGTTGTGACGACCCGCATTGCCGGTCTACCGTCGTACCTGGTACGGACACCGGCCAGCCGGCCTGCAGCACGGCGTTGCGCCCGATGTTGAGCGCCTGGTCGCCGACCTGATCGACGCAGCCCCAGATGACGTCGTCGACGATGTCCGGGTCGACGCCCGCGCGCTCCACGACAGCCTTGAGTACCTCCGCTGACAGGTCGGTCGGGAGAATCCGCGACAGCCCGCCGTCGCGCTTCCCGACCGGCGTCCGCACGGCCTCGACGATCACAGCGTCCCGCATGTCCTGCTCCTCGTGTGTCTCGTTTCCGCGCCGGGGTGGAGCGTTGTGGGCCGCCGCCGCGGACAGGTGCCGGGGCTGGGCACCCGCCCGCGGCGGCGGCCGTCCGAGCGGGGCCCCAGCTCACCGGCCGACCGCGGGGCGGTCCGCGCGCTCTGCTTCGGCTACCGCGGTGCCATGCGGATGGCGCCGTCGAGCCGGATGGTCTCGCCGTTGATCATCGGGTTCTCAACGATGTGCGCCGCGAGCGCTCCGTACTCGGTGGGGTCGCCCAGCCTGGCCGGATGGGGCACCTGTTTGCCCAGCGACGCCTTCGCCTCCTCAGGCAGGCCCGCCAGCAGCGGCGTGTCGAACAGACCCGGCGCGATGGTGTTGACCCGGATGAGCTTGTCCGCGAGGTCGCGCGCGATGGGCAGCGTCATGGCGACCACGCCGCCCTTCGACGCCGAGTAGGCCGCCTGGCCGATCTGCCCCTCGAACGCGGCGACCGACGCGGTATTGACGATCACCCCGCGCTCGCCGTCCAGCGGGTCGAGCCTGGCCATGCGCTCCGCTGCCAGCCGGATCACGTTGAACGTCCCGACCAGGTTGATGGTCACGATCCTCGCGAAGGCGTCCAGCGGGAAGACACCGTCCCGGCCGAGGACGCGGACCGCGTTGCCGGTACCGGCGCAGTTGACGGCGATCCGCGGCGGCCCGAGCGTCTCGGCGGCGTCGAGCGCGGCCGCCACCGCGTCGGGGTCGGTGACGTCCGCCGGCGCGAACACGGCGCCGTCGCCGAGCTCCCCCGCGACCCGCTCGCCCGCCGAGCTCGCCAGATCGACCAGCACGACCTTCGCGCCAGCGTCATGCAGCCGCCTCGCCGTCGCCAGCCCCAACCCTGACGCGGCACCGGTCACGAGCGCGACCGCCCCCTCGATCCTCATCTGGCGATCTCCCTTTCGTAGGTTGCGGCACGGTCAGAACGCCACCGCGCTGTCGCGGCCAGCTGACGGCGAAACCGTCGACGCGGTCAGCCCCACCAGCCATCGACCCGGCGACCGAGGTTCAGGCGTCCGGGCGCTGGGGTGCCAGGCCGGTGATGTCTCCTCGCCAGGGGGCAGGTCGACGAAGCCCGCCGGGCCGTGGGACAGCAGGCGCCTCGCCGCGCGACCACGGCGGGCCGGCCTCAGCGCAGCAGGTCCCGGCTGATGATCTCCTTCATGATCTCGTTCGTGCCGCCGTAGATACGCTGGACACGGGCATCCATGAACGCCCGGGCGATCGGATACTCGGTCATGTAGCCGTAGCCGCCATGCAGCTGGACGCCGGTGTCGATGACCTTCCACTGCACGTCGGTGGCCCACCATTTCGCCTTCGCGGCGTCGACCGCCGACAACGTCCCGGCGTTGAGCTGCCGGACGCAGCGGTCGAGGTAGGCCCGCGTCACCTCGACCTGCGTGCGCAGTTCGGCCAGCGCGAAACCCACCGTCTGAAACTGCGCGACCGTCCGGCCGAACGCCCGCCGCTGCCGGACGTAGTCCAGCGTCCAGCGCAACGAGGCCTCCGCCGAACACTGCGCCGCCACCGCGATTCCCAGCCGCTCCCGCGGCAGGTTGCGCATCAGCGAGCGCAGCCCCTCGCCGACACCGCCCAGCAGGTTGTCGGCGGGCACTTCGACGTCGCGGAAGAACAGTTCGGCGGTGTCCTGCGCCGGCAGGCCCACCTTGTCCAGCTTGCGCCCCCGCTCGAAACCGGGCATGCCCCGCTCGACCACGAACAGGCTGTATCCTCCGGCGCCCTCGGTCTGGTCGGTCTTGGCGAACACGATCACCAGATCCGCGAGGACACCGTTGCTGATGAACGTCTTCGACCCGTTCAGCAGCCAGCCGTCGCCCCTACGGACTGCCTGGGTGACGACCCCCCTCAGGTCGCTGCCAGCTTCCGGTTCGCTCATCGCGATGGCGCTGATGGTCTCGCCTGAGGCGAATCCCGGCAGCCAGCGCGCCTTCTGCTCCTCCGTCGCCTGTTCCAGCAGGTAGCCCAGCACGATGTCGTCGTTGACGCCGAACGACGACTGCAGGGCCGCCGCCCCGACGTTCGCGATCTCCTCCGAGACGACGAAACGGTACCGGTAGTCGCTGACACCCGCGCCGCCGAACCGCTCGGGCACCGCGAGGCCTGTCAGGCCGGCGGCCCCCGCCTTTGTCCAGGTTTCCCGGTCGACAGCGCGCTGCCGGTCCCATCCGTCGACCTTCGGCACGACCTCACGCCGGATGAACTCTCTGGCCGTCTCCCGGTAGGCCTCGTGATCGGCCTCGTACAGATCGGTTTCCATCACCGCTCCTTCCGCCGAACCGTGCTACGTTCCGCCGACGCGGCGCGCGTCCGCCGCGGGCCATCCGCCGGTCAGCGCCGCTACGCGAGCCCGTAGACGGCCTGCTTGAGCAGATAGGCGTCCAGGCCCTCGGGGCCGAGCTCGCGTCCGAGCCCACTCGCCTTCACACCGCCGAACGGCGAGGCGAAGTCGATGACGTAGTCGTTGACGCCCACCGTCCCGGTCTCCAGGCGCCGCGCCAGCGCCAGCGCGTCGTCCTCGTCGCCGCCCCACACGGTCGCGGCAAGACCGAAATCCGAGTCGTTCGCGAGGGCCACCGCGTCGTCGAGGCCGTCGTAGGGCAGGACGCACAGGACCGGGCCGAAGACCTCCTCGCGGGCGATCGCGGTGTCCGGGGCGACGTCCGCGAAGACGGCCGGCCGGACGAAGTTCCCTGGCCCGGGGAGCGCCTCCCCGCCGACAACGAGCCGGGCGGCCGTCCGCCTGCCTGCCGCGATGTGGGCCAGCACCCGGTCTCGCTGCGCCGGGCTGGCCAGGGGTCCGATCTGGGTCTTCCTGTCGAGCGGGCTGCCGATGACGTAGCTGGCCACGACGTCGCTCACGCGCGCGACCACCTCGGCGTAGCGCGCTCTGGGCGCGAGAATCCGGGTGCTGGCATGGCAGGTCTGTCCGGAGTTCGGCAGGCACACGTCGAGCAGCTTCGCGGTGAACACGTCCAGATCGACCTCGTCGGTGAGGATCGCCGCCGACTTGCCGCCGAGCTCGAGCGTGACCGGGCGCAGCAGTTCGCCGCAGGCGCGCGCGATGGCCCGGCCGGCCGCGGTCGACCCGGTGAAGGCGACCTTGTCGACCCCGGGATGAGCCACGAGGTAGGCGCTGACCTCGCGGTCGGCCGGGACGATGTTCAGCGCTCCCGGCGCCAGCCCCGCCGCCAGCGCTGCCTCGGCGAACACCCGGGCGTCCAGCGGCGTCTCGGGCGCCGTCTTGAGCACGACGGTGCAGCCGGCCGCGAGCGCGGGCGCCACCTTCATCGCCGCCAGCGACTGCGGGTAGTTCCACGGGACGACCGCCGCGACGACGCCGACAGGCTTGCGCTCCACCGCCGACCTGCCGCCGAACATGGCGGGGCGGAACTCCTCCCACAGGACATCGCTGATCAGGCCGGCGTAGTACCGGAAGATCGCCATGGGCGCGTATCCGTTGGCGGTCGCGGAAAGCGAGATCGGCATGCCGTTCTCCCGGGAGACCAGCTCGGAGGTTTTCCGCGCGTTCTCCTTGAGGTGGCGCGCCATCGCGGCCAGCCGCTCGGCCCGCTCCTGAGGGCTCGTCGCCGACCAGGCGGGCAGCGCGGCCCGCGCGGCGTCGACGGCGCGGTCGACGTCGGCGCGCTCGCCGAGCCGGACCGTGTCGAGGGCCTCGTCCGTGGCGGCGTCACGGACGACCCGTGGCGCCCCGGCCCCCGCCGACCATTCGCCGTCGACGAACACGTCACCGCTACGCGTCATTCGGATTCCCTTCGTCGTCGGGGCGCGCGGATCAGGTGGCGGGTGCGCTGGCGAAGACCGTCGCGCTGACGAGCGGGGCCGCCGGCCCGCCGATGAGCAGCGAGACGTCGGCTTCGGCGACCGGGTTCGGCGAGCCGCCCCGGATCTGGCGGACGGCCTCGACCACGAGGTTGATGCCGTGGACGAATCCCTCCGCGAGGTTGCCTCCGGAGGTGTTGAGGGGAAGCCGGCCGCCGTCGACGACGAGGTTGTCAACATTCATGGTTCTCACAGCGGCCGGGCCGGGTTCGCACAGCCCGAAGTCGATCATCGAGGCGACCGCGGGGCCGGTGAAGTTCTCGTAGAGCTGCACCACGTCGACGTCGTCCGGGCCCACCCCGCAGGCGTCCCAGAGCCGGTCGACCATCGCGCGGTGGAAACCGGCGCTGGTGTAGGCGGCCTCGTTCTCCAGCGACTCCGACCAGTCCGGTCCCGAGCCCTGTACGCCGCCCAGGATGTACGCGGGACGGCCGCGGTACCGGTCCACGTGCTCGGCGGGGACGACGAGAACCGCGGCGGCGCCGTCGTTCTCCCGCGAGCAGTCGAACAGTCGCAGCGGGGAGGAGACCCAGCGGGCGTCGCCGTACGTCCGCCGCGTCAGCGGCTGGCCGTAGGACACCGCCCTGGGGTTGCGCTGCGCGTGGTGGTAGCCGGCCAGCGCGACCGCCTCCATCGCCTCGGCGGGGACGCCGTCGAGCTCCAGCATCCGCTGGGTGCGCAGCGCGCAGATCTGCGCCGCGGTGAACAGGCCGTGCGCGGTGTACAGCGGGCCCAGATGGTGCGTGACGTAGGAGCCCCGCCCGTCGTCGGCCTGGGTGATGGCGCGGTACACCGCGACGCAGTCGGCCTGGCCGGTCGCCACCGCCGCCGCCGCGGCGTTGACGGCGGCCGCGACTCCACCGCCGCCACCGCCGAAGACCAGCGTCGACCAGCGGATCTCGTCGACGCCGAGGTTGGCGCCGACGCGCAGCCCCTCGTTCGAGTCGTGCGCGTACGAGGCGAAGCCGTCGACCGCGGTCGACGAGACGTCGGCGTCCTCGCAGGCACGCAGCACCGCCATCGCGGCCAGCTGCATCGCCGAGTAGGGGCTGGTGCCGCGGCGGTAGAGCTCCGTCTCACCGACTCCGACGACGGCCGCCGCGCCGCGGAACCGGCGCTCGCGGTCACTGGCCATCGTGGTCTCCCCCGGTCTGTCCATCCGCGTCGCCGGGCCGGCCGGAAAGCCGCCAGCGAAGGATCTTCCGGTCGCCGGCGCCGAAGGGCACGAAGTGCCCGTCGACCGGGTCTCCGATCGCGGGGGTCACCGCGTCGGGCGTCGGTTCGAGAAGGGCGGCGACCCGGACGCCGCCGGCCTGGGGTAGCTCGACGAGGGCGACAACGAACGGCACCCGGCCAGCCATGGACGGCTCGAACGGCTGAACGGTCCGCGTCCACGCGAAGATGAGCCCTTCCGCGGCGACAGGTGCGTAGCCGAGCTCGAAGCTGCGGCAGCGCGGGCAGAGGTGGCGGGGGCCCCAGATCCACGTCCGGCAGGCGGAGCACCGCTGGACGCGCAGTTCTCCCTGGTTCATCGCCACCCAGTGCCCGGCCTCGACGGGCGGGTAGCCGCCTTCGGGGAACACCGGGTCGGGCAGGCGCGCGGGCAGGTTGCGCGCCTGCTGGACACGCCAGGAGCCCTCATACGGGACCCACCGCAGCCGCACGTCCCGGGCGCCGCCGTCTGGACCCGTCCAGCGCAGCAGTGTCTCGACCGAGAAGCCCGCGCCAGGGCGCACCGCGGTGACCACCACGTCCGTGACAGGTATGGGGAGATCGAGCGAGGCGAGGATCTGCTGCCATCGGTCCGGAAGAAAGTCGGCCACCACCGCCTGGCGGTCGCCGGCGCTTAACGAAAGCGCATGTCGCTGCGCGCACCGCCGGACCTCGTCGAGGTCGGTTGTCGTTGCTGTGTGCACACTCATCACTCCGGCGTTGAAACGGTCGGCTACCGGTGGCCACATCCGGCGGGCAGGCACCGTCCGCGTGACGTGTTTTCGCCGCCCGGCGGTCGTGCGCGGCCGGCGTCAGGACGTCACCGGAAAGTTTTCCAGCGAGGCGGCCTTCCAGGAGCCGTCGCGCAGTTCCCAGGTGGAGCGAAGCCCGATCCGCCCCCGCGGGGTGTCGTAGACCGTCTCGCCCACCCAGGTGTCACCCTCGGGCCGCATGTCGACAATGTCGAATGCGTCGATCTCGCCGCGGGGCACTGTGACCCCTTCAAAGATCAGCGGAATGTTCACCATGTCGGCGAGGACCGCCGTGCGGTCTCCTTCGACGACCAGCTGGACGTGCCGCCGGTAGAGTTCCTGGAATTCGGGCCGCTGCGTGGGCATTGCCAGACCTCCTCGTCCCGCGGCCAGCTGGCCGGAGTCGCAAATCTTCCTAAACACCCGATCCCATCCGGGAGATGGCTTCCTCTCGGGCATGGCGCGACAATCCCGCCGGCATCTCGGGCGCTGTTCCGAGGCCGCGTCGGGCACCCCGAGGCGAAGGCGGCCGTCGCCGCCGCGGTCCATGTTCGGAGCGCGCCGGGGGGAAACAGTGCGGGCGAGGTCAGGAGACGAGCCGACCGAGCTCCCGGCGGAAGATCTGGTTGGCCAGTTCGTTGCGCCCGAGCAGCATGCCGCCCGCGTCCGCGCTCTCCAGGCCGGCCTGGGAGCTGCGTAGCAGTGGGAAGTCCTCTGCGTGCAGCACGGCGAGCAGGATCTGCCAGTTCTTCTCCCAGAGCCGCGTCCACGCGTCCTCGGTCAGGCCGCTGGCCTCGACGGTCGGCACCAGGACCCGCATCTCCATGCGGCACCGGCCCGGGTCCTTCGGGTGCGGACGGAACGTCAGCAGTTCGAAATGGTCGGGCTGGCGCAGCAGCGTGCTGTTGGGCAACAGGAAGTGGGTCTCGGTGACGTGCGGGGCGAGGCTGTTCTCGCCCGGGTCCTCGTCGACCCAGGGGTCGATGGTCTTGCGCGGCGCGACGAACCGGCAGTGCCGGCCGAAGTCCTCCAGCGCCATGACGTTGGTGTGGATGTGCCTCGCCGCCGTGTTCGCGTGGGCGTACTGGATGTGGTAGCCGTCCAGGAAGGCGTCCTGCATGATCTTCCAGTTGACGGGCTCGTCGAATCCCCCGGCGCGGTAGCTGACGAGGTCCGCCAGACCGTATCCGGCGAGGATCTCGTCCATGGGCGAGCCGAGCCAGGCCGCGACGTCGATCTGCTGGGTCGCGTCGTCCACCAGCCAGACGAAGCCATGGCGTTCCTCGCAGGGCAGTTCGACCAGGCCGTGGCGTGACCGGTCGACCTCACCGAACGTCGCGTCCCGGGTGATCGACCGCAGCGAGCCGTCGGTGCCGTACGCCCACCGGTGGTACGCGCAGGAGAATACCCGGCAGTTGCCGTTCTCCCGCTCCTCGAGCAACGCGCCGCGGTGCCGGCACAGGTTCACGAAAGCCTTCAGCCCGCCGTCGGCCTGCCTGGCCACGATGACTTTGTTGCGCGGCATCTGCAGGGTGATGAAGTCACCCGGGCGGGCAAGCTCCGAGCTGTGCGCGACGATCGAGGGAACCCGTCCGAACACCAGGTCCCGCTCACGCGCGGCGACGTTTGGGTCCGTGTACTCGGCGGCGTCGAACGGCGTCACGACGTCATACTCGTCCGTCGACCCGTTGCGCAGGTGTTCCAACGCGCGCCTGATCCGGGTTTCACGCGGCGCCGTCAGCTGGATCATGCCCGCCTCCCTGGTCCTGAAGGCCCGCAATGCTCACCACCCGGGCCCACACTCACAGCCTAACACTTTTAGGTTGAGATGCCACGCCCGCGCGAACCCGCGCCAGAAGGGTTCCTCGACAATGTCCCGCGCTATGACGCCCGTCACAGCGCGCGCGCCGGTCACTGATGCCGCGGTCCGCGAGTCGCGACGGGTCGCTGCCATAATCTGGGCATGTCCCGCCAGCCCACACCCTCGCTGACCCGGCAGGCGATCGTCCGCACCGCGCTGGCCATGGTGGAGCGCGACGGCTACGCGGCGTTCACCATGCCGCGGCTCGGCGAGGAGCTTGGCATCCGGACCGCGTCGCTCTACCACCACTTCCGCGACCGGGCGGACATTCTGACCGAGATCGCCCGGACCATCGTCCTGGAGACCGACGTACCGCGGCTCGCGCCCTCCACCCACTGGACCGAGTACTTCGTGACGCTGGCCGTCAACTTCCGGCGGACGATCCTGCGGCATCGCAATGCCGCCCCGATCCTCCTGCAGTTTCTGCCCCGCGACGTCCTCACGCCGCTCTACGAGACCGCTGCCGAAGTCCTCGAGCAGGCCGACGAACTGGCGCCGTCCAGCCGCATACTCGTCCTCGACGGAATGGACCGCATCGGGCTCGGATCCGCGTTGCTCGAGGCCGCCGCCGCGCCCGACGCCCACGGCCCGTTTCCGAACGCCTCCCCGCAGGCCCAGCCGACGCTGACCGCCGCCCTCGAGCGCAACACGCTCGACGCCGAGCAGCTGTTCGTCGAGTCGATCCGCGCCTTTCTGGCGGGCGTGCTGGCGGGCCAGCAGGCGCGGCGCGGCTGACCCGTCAGGCACCGGCCGACAGCGCGGCGCTCCCGCCCCTAGTAGTACCGGGAACCGCTGTGCCGCCGGGAACCGCTGTGCGCAGGGCGGGATCGCCGGGCGGCGGCTGCAGGACTCCGGCATGTACGAACTCCTCGATCCGGTCGTCGGTCAGGCCGAGAAGCGAGGCGCAGATCTGCCGGGTGTGCTCCCCCTGGGCGGGAGCCGGGCGAAGCTCCGGGTCGGGGACTGTCGAGAACCGGGCGACCCGCGCGTTCGCCGGCATCGGCGTGGGCAGCGCATCGTGCCGCAGCTGCGCGAAGGTCGCCCGCTCGACGAGCTGGGGGTCGGTGAGCTCCTCCGGCAGGCGCAGCATCACGCCCGCCGGGACCCCCGCTTCCTGCAGCCTCGTCATCACCTCCCGCGGCGCACGCCCCCGCGTCCAGGCGGCCACGACGCCGTCCGCCTCGGCCCGCCGCGCGGCACGCGCGGTGGCGGTACGGAACGCGGGATCATCCACGAGATCCGGACGACCGACCACCTGGCAGAGCCGGGCCCAGTCGTCGTCGTCGCGGACGGACACGACGCACCATTCGTCGTGCCCGGCGCAGGGATACACGCCGGACGGTGCCTCATCCGTGACGACGCCGACGGGTGCCGGCCGCTCGCCGCCGCCGAGCGACTCGGCCGCGAGCCGTGCGCCGAGCGCGACCAGCGCGACGTCGGCCTGCGCGCCGGTGACCACCGCGCCGCGTCCGGCGGCGCCGGCGCGCCGCGCGCGCAGCCGGCCGATCAGCGCGGCGAGCACCGCCACGGCCGAGGCGTACCCTGCGACGTGATCGGGGTACACCGTCGAGCCGTCGCAGAAACCGTCGACGGTGCCGGGCACGCGCCACAGCTCGGAGACGCCGCAGGAGGCGCGCACCAGCGGCCCGTATCCCATCCGGGTGCGCCATGGCCCCTGACCGCCGAAGGCGCCGCTGTCCGAGACGATGACCGCCGGGTTGATCGCGGTGAGCGCCGCGGCGGAGAAGCCCAGGGACTCCATCGTTCCCGGCTTGAAGTTCGCGAGCACGATGTCGGACCGCGCCACCAGCGCGCGGAAGAGCTCGGCACCCCGCGGGTCGCGCAGGTCGAGCCCGAGGCCGCGCTTGTTGCGGTGGCCCCACGCGAACGAGGCGCTCATCGCCACGCCGCGGCGCGACTGGCGCAGCCCGTCCGGGAACGCGGCGTTCTCGATCTTGATCACGTCGGCGCCCTGGTCGGCGAACAGGCGGCCGAGCTCGGCGCCGAACACGATCACTCCGAGATCCAGTACCCGGATGCCTTCCAGTGGCCGGCCCGGGCCGGTCCGGGGTTCGGACGGAGCCGGCCGCGCCGGGGGTGCCGTGCTGGTGGTCGCGCCGAGCGGTGCCGTCTCGGTCGGCCCGTCGAGCAGAAGGTGGCTGTGCTCGCCGGGCAGCGGGGCGCGCCGGCGGAACCCGGCGCGTTCGCCGTCGACGCTGACGTGGCCCGACGGGATCCTGGCGCGCAGGCCAGGCGCGATCTCGGCGTCGACCAGCGCGCCGGTGACGGCGAAGTGCTCGGTGGCCAGCACCTCGGCCGGCGTCAGCACCGCCGCGATCGGCACGCCGCGCCGAGTGCCTTCCGCGACCAGCTCGTCGCGGGGACGGTCACGAAACAGCGCGGCGATCAGTGGATGCAGCCGGTCCGCCGCCCGGAACCGGGCGGGAATCGTGTCGTAGCGCGGGTCGGCGAACTGCGCCGGCTCTCCGAGCCAGGCGAACATCGCCCGCCACTGCCGCTTCGCGAGCAGGCAGATCCGGACGTGGCCGTCGCGTGCGGCGAACACTGGGTAGAAGGCGGCCGCGTCCGGCCGGTCGCGGGGGAAGTCCTCCTCCCGGCCCGCCGCGGCCGTGCCCTGCGTGCCAAACGCCGGGTCGAAGCCGTGGACGACGGCCTCCAGCGCGGACATGTCGACCAGTTCGCCGGTGCCGGTGCGCAGCCGGTTGACGTAGGCGACCAGCGCGGACCACGCGGCGAGTACCGCCACGGTCGTCTCCACCAGCCCGTCCGGTGGCAGCAGGGGCGCCTCGCCGGGAAGGCCGGACCGCGACAGGACACCGCCGAGCGCGGCCAGCACCGGCTCCGTCGCCGACCAGTCCCGGTAGGGGCCGGTCTGGCCGAAGCCGGTCACGGACACCACGACGAGGCCCGGGTCGTCGGCGAGCAGGTCGCGTGGCCCGATGCCGAGCGCGTCGAGCCGGCCGGGGGGTGCCGACTCGACGACGATGTCCGCGCCGCGGACCAGGCGACGCAGCCGGTCGCGGTCGGCGGCGGCCTCGAGGTCGAGGACGACGCCCAGCTTGTTCGCGTTGCGCAGCAGGAACGGCAGGCCGACCTCTCCGGCCGGCCCGTGGCCACATGGGCGGGAGGCCGAGCCGCCGGGTGGCTCGACCTTGACGACCTCGGCGCCCAGATCCGCGAGATACCGGCCGCACCCGTCGGCCATGCCGTCGGTGAGCTCGACCACCCGCACACCGGTGAGTGGAAGCGTCATGAGGTTGCCCGTCCTTCTCCTTCGCTCATGGGGCCATCGGCACGCGTCGCGGCGTCCGCGCCGGTGCCGGGCGCGGACACGAGCGCGAACACCGGCAGCACCTCGCCCGCCGGCGGCGCGGACGGCTCGCCCGACGGGACGAAGCGGACCTCGACCTCGGCGCCGGCCCGCGGCCCGGCCGGGTCGGACCCGACGAGTCGCGCCAGCAGCCAGGGGCCCTCGGCGAGCTCGACGAGCGCGCTGATGTAGGGCACCGCGGGCACCAGTGACGGCAGGGGAGCCTGGTGGACGACGGCCCAGCTGACGAGGGTGCCGCGGCCCGACACGACGACCTCGTCGAGATCGGCCGAACCGCATCGCGGGCACGTGCGTGTCTCCGGCGCGAGCACGTCGCCGCCGATCCGGCACCGGCGGACCAGCAGCTGACCGCGCGCGGCCGCGTCGAAGAACGCCGCGCTCGCCTCGTCCCGCGCGACCAGGGGAAACACCGGGCCCACCGCCCGGTCCCGCGCGCTCATGCCGCGTTCCCGCGCCGCCGGTGCGGGCTGAGCACCAGGGTCGCGTGGTGCTCGAGGATCCCGCCGTTGCCGCTGACCAGGATCACGTCGTTGCGCGGCGCCTGCCGCGTTCCGCCCTGGCCACGGGCCTGCACCACCGCCTCGGACAGCGGCGTCATGCCCCACATGTAGTAGCCGGACAGCTGCCCGCCGCCCGTGTTGCAGGCGAGCTTCCCGCCGGGGGCGAGCCGGCCGCCGGCCACGAACGCCCCGCCCTCGCCCTTGGCGCAGAAGCCGTAGTCCTCCAGGGTGACGACGACGGTGTAGGTGTAGCAGTCGTAGAGCTCGCAGACGTCGACGTCGTCGACGCCGATGCCGGCCATCCGCATCGCCTGGGGGCCGCAGCGGGCCGCCGGCGTCACCAGGCCCCAGTCGGAGCCGGACAGCATGCGGCGCGGCTGGTGGGCCTGCCCATAGCCCCACAGGTGCACGGGAGGCTGGCGAAGGTCCGCGGCGCGGTCCGCGGCGGTCACCACGACGGCGACCGCTCCGTTGGTGACCAGGCAGCAGTCCAGGAGCCGCAGCGGCTCGGCGATCGGACGGGACGCCTGGTGCTGCTCGACGGTAAGTGGCTCGCGCATCGTCGCCAGCGGGTTGCCCGCCGCCCAGGCGCGCTGGGCGACGGCCACCTCCGCGAGTTGCTCAGAACGGGTGCCGTAGCGTTCCATGTGCCGCCGCGCGGCGAGAGCGTAGAGGATGTTCGGGTTGGTGGCGCCGGAGGCGAGCTGCCAGCCGGCGAGCCCGACGGCGCCGCCCGCCCCGGCCTTCGGGGCGCCCCACGCCGCTCCGGCGGGGCGTTGCGGGCGCAGCGGAGTGTCGGCGAACACGCAGGCGACGGTGCTGGCCACGCCCGCGGCGATGGCCTGCGCCGCCTGCGCCACCATCGCGCCCGCGCTCGCGCCAAACGCGTTGACCTGCGCGAGCAGACCAAGCGGCCCGGTGCTCAGCACCCCCGCGAGGCTCACCCCCACGTCCTGGCGGATACCGCCGCTGATCAGCAGTCCGTCGAGGTCGCCCAGGGACAGGCCGGCGTCGGCCAACGCGAGCCGGACCGCCTCGGCGGCCAGGCTTGTCGACGACCGGCCGTAGACCTTGCCGAGCCTGGTCATCCCCAGCCCGGCGATGGCCGCGAGGTCCGCACCCGTCATCGGCCCTCCCACCGCGGCTGCCGCTTCTCGGCGAAGGCGCGGGCGCCCTCGCGGGCGTCGCGGCTGGCGAACACCTCCCGCACACCGTCCGCGTTGATCTTCCAGACGTCGCCGTCCCAGTCGGAGCCGGCCGCGTACGTACGATGCACGATCCGCTTGCTGGTCTGGACCGCCAGCGGCGCGTTCGCCGCGATCTTCTCGGCCAGCCCCAGCGCCACCGCCAGCGCCGTGCCCGCCGGGGCGACCCGGTTCACGAGGCCGAGGTCCAGGGCGCGCGCCGCCGGAACGGGTTCCCCGGTGAGCGCGATCTCCAGCGCCGCCTTGAGCGGGATCTGCCGCTGTAGCCGGATCACTCCGCCGGCGGCGGCGAACAGGCCACGGCGGACCTCCGGGAGCCCGAGCGAGGCGGTCTCGTCGATAACTGCCAGATCACAGGCCAGGACGATCTCGGTCCCGCCGCCGAGGGCGAACCCGTTGACGGCCGCGATGGTGGGTTTGGCTACCCAGTGCTGCGCGATCCCGGCGAAACCCCAGTCCGGGTGCTCCGGCGCGTCCACCCGATGGCCACGGGCGATCTCCTTCAGATCGGCGCCGGCGCAGAACGCCCTGCCAGCTCCGGTGATCACGACGACGCGTACGTCCGGCTCGCTGCGCGCCCGCTCCAGCGCGGCGCCGGCGGCCGTGGAGAGCGCGGAGTTGACGGCGTTGAGGGCGCTGGGGCGGTTGAGGGTCACGACGGCGACGTGCCCGCGCAGCTCGAGCAGCGCGCCCTCCTCGCCGGCTCCCCTGGCGGGGACGCGGGCGGCTGGGTCGGTGGTGTCGATCGTCAAAGGGGGCCTTCCTTATCGAATGCCGATCTGGACCTCAGGAGGGCCCGTCTCCGGCGGGCCCGACCTGACCTCGCCACGGCTGCCGCGTGCCCACGAGCTGGAAGCCCCACGGTCTCGTCCGGCCGAACGCCGACTACCTACAGATTGTAGGTTAGAACTGCTCAAGTTAGACCGTCAACAGATCCGGCCGATCCATACACCAGCGCTTCCAGGTGTTGACGGCACGCGGCCGCCCGCTACCCTAAAACATATAGGTAGCAGCTCTGGTCACCTGGAGGCCCGGGCCGGTCTCCCACCGGCACCGCGGCGACTGACGCCGCACAATCCTCATCATCGCTGACATCGCGTCGACCAGGTACTCGCACCTTCCGGACACAATCAGTGCGCGCCGACAACAGAGGAGACCCATGGCAACGTCGATCACGTCGGCCTTTGACTGGTGGGCGCGGACCGTGCCCGAGCGAACCGCGCTGGTTTTCGGCGACGATACCGTCAGTTATCGGTTATTGGCCACGTGGTCAAGCCGGGTCGCCGGCCGCCTCGTCGCCGCCGGCGTCGGCACGGGCGACCGGGTCGCCGTCGCCGGGGACAACAGCGCCGAGTGGGCCGCCGCCGCTCTCGGCGTGCTGCGCGCCGGCGCGGTGCTGGTTCCCGTCAACCCCAGGCTCGTCGGCGCCGAGGTCCACCGGATCCTGGACGACTCCGCCACCGTCGGGGTCCTCGCCGACGGCTGCGTCGAGATCGCGCTGAAGGACGCCGCCGAGCTGGGCAGCCGGTTCTGGACGATCGCCATGGACGAGGTCACGGGCCTGCGCGACGGCGGCGACGACCATGTCCGGATCGACCGGGAGCCCACCGAACCGGTCGCCGTGCTGTTCACCAGCGGGTCCACGGGCCGGTCCAAGGGTGTGATCTGCACGAACCGCACGCTGCTCGACATCGTCTTCGAGGCGTCGCTGCGCGAGGAGGGGCTCGGCACCGGGGTGCGGACCCTGCTGATGCTGCCGCTCTGTTTCACCCCTGGCCTGGTGTACGGGCTGGTGATGACCGGAGTCCTGGGCGGCACCCTCGTGGTGGAACGCGCCTTCGACCCGTCCCGAGCCGTCAGCTTGCTGGAGCGGCACCGGATCCAGGCCATCTTCGGCGTCCCGCTCATCTACGAGTCCATGGCGCGGGCACCGGAGTTCGCCGACGCCGACCTGTCGGCGCTGGCCTCGGCGATTGTCGGCGGCGCCGCTGTGGCCGTGCCGCTGCTGCGGGTCTGGGAGGGCAAGGGCGTCCGCCTCCGCCAGATCTACGGCATGACCGAGGCGGGTGGCGTCGCCACCGCGAACCTTCCCGAGGAGGCGCAGACGCATCCGGACTCCTGCGGGGTCGGCTCCGTCTTCACGGAGCTGCGGGTGGTGCGCCCCGACGGCACCGACTGCCCGCCCGGCGAGCCGGGCGAGATCGTGGTGCGCGGACCGGGAGTCACCCCCGGCTACTGGAACGATCCGGCGACGACCGCGGCCGCGCTGCGGGATGGCTGGCTGCACAGCGGCGATGTGGGCACCCGCGACGAGACCGGGCGGATCCGGTTCGCGGACCGGATCAAGGACCTCATCATCTCCGGCGGCATCAACATCTCACCCGTCGAGATCGAGTCGGTCATCAGCCAGATCCCGGGCGTCGAGGAGGTCGCCGTCATCGCCGCCAGGGACGAGCGGTTCGGCGAGACCCCGGCGGCGATCGTGCGGGTGAGCGCCGAGTTGGACGAGGCCGCCATCGTGGCGGCCTGCGAATCCCAGATGGCCGCCTACAAGGTTCCGCGGTATGTCGTCGTCCGGGACGCGCCGCTGCCGCGGCTTCCGAGCGGGAAGCTCGCGAAGCCCGCCATCCGCGCCGAGTACGCCGACGTCGAGCAGCGGTACGCCCGGGTCCGCTGAGCCCGCGTGCTGGGCAGCGCATCAGAAAGGCCGGCGGAGCCCATGGCTCCGCCGGCCTCCGCGTTCCCGTCCGGCGGCAGGGAAAGCCGGTGGTTAGGCAGCCGCGATCTCCGCCAGACGTGCCCGGGCGGCTCGACGGCTACTGGTTCAGGGACAGTTCCTGCGGCCTGGCGGCACCGGGCTGCTCCCGGCCGCTGGCCTCCTCGTCGGTGGTGTCGCGGGCCGGGCGCGGCCGTCTCCGGCCGCGGCCCTGCTGGCGCCAGACCGCGAACGAGACGGCGCTCAGCAGCGCGAGGCCGTTGAACATGTCGGGCAGCCACTGGACGCCGGTCACGAGCTGAAGGCCCTTGATCCCGGTCGCCAGCGCGTAGAGCGCGATGAGAGTCCCCCACACGTTCACGTGCCCGGGCGTCAGCTGCGTCGAGCCGAGAAAGACCGCGGCGAAGGCCGGGAGCAACAGCGCGCCGCCGAACGTCAGCGACGGGCCGGACAGCGAGGCGTAGAAGACGCCCGCGACGCCGCACAGGGTGGCCGAGGTCGTGAGCGCGAGCCAGGTCCAGCGGCCGGTGCGGACGCCGGACAGCCGGGCGGCCTCCGCGTTGCCGCCGACGGCGTAGAGGTAGCGGCCCGCGGGGGTCCGGGCGAGGCCCCACCAGACCACCACCGCGATGGCCAGCATGTAGAAGACGATGATCTGGAAGCCGAGAACCTCTCGCTGTGTGAGGGCGCTCCAGGCCGTCGAGGTCGGTGGGAGCGGCTGGGCCTGCCCGGCCGTGATGGCCTGGAAGGCGGCGATGACCGACGCGCTGCCCAGCGTCGCGATGAACGAGTTGACCCGGCCGACCACGACGATGAGGCCATTCACGGCGCCGATCAGCGCGCAGAGCAGGACAGTGGCGATGATGGCCGGCCACATGGACCAGCTGTGGTTGCTCTGCAGGACGGTCACCATGATGGTCGCGAAGTTGACGGTCGCCCCTACCGACAGGTCGTAGGTGCCGCCGGCGAGCGGCACGAGAACGGCGATGGCGACGATCGCGGCGATGGCCTGCTGCGCGGCCACCGAATGCACCGTTCCCGCGGTCAGGAACAGATGTGGGACCCAGATCGCGAACACCGCGACGAACAGCGCCCACAGGTAGAGCCCGCTGAATCGGTCCAGGCCAAGGCTGGGGCGGCGGCGCGAACTCATCACGGTCGTCCTACCTTTCCGCGGCGAGCGCCGCCCTGTTGACAGCGGGTACCGACAGCGCGGGGCCGGACAGGTCCGCCACCGCGTGCCCGCCCCGCAGGACGACGACCCGGTGGCACAACGCCACCAGTTCGTCGACATCGGCCGAGCTCACGACCACCGCGGCGCCGTCGTCGGCCGCCGCCACGATCCGCTGGTGAATCTGCGCCTTGGCGCCGATGTCGACGCCCTGCGTCGGCTCGTCGAGGAGGAGCACGCGGGGCCGGCAGCGCAGCCACTTGGCCAGCAGCACCTTCTGCTGGTTGCCCCCGCTCAGGGCGGCCAGCGGGAGGTGGACCGCGCCCGCCGGCCGTACATCCAGCCGGGAGAACCAGGAGCGTGCCTCGACCCGCTCCGCGCCCAGCCGCAGCATCGGCGGCCGCCACAGCGCCCGGAGGTCGGGAAGGGTGAGGTTCGCGGCGGCCGGCAGACTCATGATTCCGCCGTGTGCCTTCCGGTCCGCCGGCAGATAGGCGACCCCGGCGTCGATGGCGCGCCGGGGATGCCCGGGGCGCAGCGGCGTGCTGTCGACGAGCACGTCGCCGCCCTCCGGGTGCACCGCGCCGAAGACCGCGGCCAGGGCGCTTTCCCGGCCCGACCCGGTGAGGCCGGCGATCCCCACCAGCTCTCCGGCCCTGACCTGCAGCGACAGGGACCGAAGCTGCCCGGCGGCGAGGTCGTGGACGCGCAGCACCGCGTTCGCGCGCGGCGGCGGCAGCGCCTGGGAGGAGGCATGGGCCTCGTCGAGCTCGCTGCCCAGCAACTGGTTGACCAGGCGTGTCCGCGTGAGGTCCGGCACCGCGCTCGACGCGACGACGCGCCCGTCGCGCAGGACGGTGGCGACGTCGGCGATGTCGAACACCTCGTCGAGATGGTGCGTGACGTACAGGACCCCGGCGCCGGTGGCCGCCGCCGCCCGCACGGTCGCCAGCAGCTGGCGCACCTCGTCGTCGGGCAGGGTCGCGGTCGGCTCGTCCAGGACGAGCAGCGCCACGTTCCCTGCGCCGGGACGCAGCGCGCGGGCGACCGCCAGGCCGGTCCTGACCGCCGGGCTCAGGCCAGCGACGGGCTGACGAGGATCCAGGTCCAGGCCGACGCGGGCCAGGTCGTCGCGGGCCGCGCGCAGCAGCCGCGCCCACCGGATGGTCCCCCACCGCGCGGGGAAACCGGACGTCAGGAAGAGGTTCTCGGCGACCGACAGGGTGTCGACGAGCCCGAGGTCCTGGTGCACGAACCGGCACCCGAGCGACGCGGCGTTCACGGGATTACCGAAGGACAGCGCGCGACCGGCGACGAGAACGCGTCCGCCGGGGTCCGGCCGGTGATAGCCGGCCAGGATCTTGATCAGTGTCGACTTCCCCGAGCCGTTCTCGCCGAGCAACGCATGGACCTGGCCGCGCTCGACCGTCAACGCCACGTCGTCGAGCGCGACGGTCGGCCCGAAGGCCATCCGCAGCCCGGACACCTCGAGCGCCGGGGCTCGGCCGCCCGGGATCCCCCGGGCGGCCGAGTCGGTGGCACCGGCGCTCAAGCGAGGCCCCACAGCTTCCTGAACTGGGCCGCGTAGTCGCTCGGCACGTCGACCGAGTCCTCCGGTGTCCTGATCGTCTCCTTGGTCAGCAGCTGGTAGGGCGTCGGCCCGCCGCCGTCGGCGATCGGCATCCCCTGCGCATACCGGAGCGCGACGTCGACGGCTTTCCAGGACGTGATCTTCAGAGGGATGTTGACGAACGCGGTCTCGGTGCCGGCGAGAATCGCCTGCAGGTCGACGATTGTCGGGTTGATGCCGATGACCTTAATGTCCGACCGCCCCGCGGCCTTCGCCGCGGGCACGACCCCCCTGGTCCACTCACCCTCGACCGTCACGACGTAGTCGATCGACGGGTCGCGTTGCAGCGCCGCGACGACCGCGGGCACGACGCCGTTCGTCGCCGTCTGCGCCAGGGTGACGTCCACCTGCTTGACGGCGCAGCCCGGGCAGGCGGACGTCACCTGGGTGGAGAAGTCCCCGGTGAACTGTTTGAACGCCCCGATGTCCGGCACGTTGAGGACCAGCGCCTTGCCCTGGCCGCCGGAGTCCGTGACGAGGAAGCTCGCGATGGCCTTCGCCTGGGCGGTGATGTCGGCCGGGCCGTTGAGACTGCCCGCCGGAATCACGGGGCTGTCGCTGGTCTCGCCCACTCCGACGGGAATGAGCGGCACACCCGCGGCCTCGAAGGCCGGCACCTGGCCGCTCCAGACCGCCTCGGGAAGGCCCGCGAACGAGACACCGATCGGAGCCGGCCGCAGCGCGAGGGCCTGTTGCATTCCGGCGATCAGCGTGGCCGGATCGGCCGACTTGATCGGTATGGACTTGTACTCCAGGCCGGCGGCGTCCGCCGCCGCGTTCATGTTCTTGTTGAGGATCTGGCACAGCGCCAGCTCGCAGGCCAGGTAGACGAACGTCCCGCCGGCGGGCGCCTGCTTGAGGCTTTCCGTCACGCCGAGGGAGGTGGGCGGCTTCAGCAACTGGTCGACGACCGCCTGGGCGCTGGCCACGGCGGCTGGCGCCGACGCCGCCGACCCCCCGGCGGGCTGGGCTCCCGTGCTGGAGTCCGCGTCCCCGCACGCCGCCGTCGCGAGCACGGCTCCAGCCACGGCGCCAATGGCAAGGACCGATCGTAATCCGGTGCGCGGTCGTCGTGGACGGTCATGTCCGGTGCGAGGTTCGCTCATCTGTGTTCTCCCCGAGTGCGGGCGTGGCGGACGGCCGAATGGCGGTGAATGGCACGGCGGCGGCCACGGCCACCGGTGCGCGGATGCGTTGGCCCAACAGCGCGGCCCGGCGCAGACTAAAGCATTTAGGTTGCGGAGCCTACAGCACGCCCAGAGGCTGTCAATACCATCCAGGGCGGTCGCGCCACCGAGATCGGGACGCGGCGCCACTACGATCGCGAGGCGGCTCCGCGAGGCCCGACGACCGCCACAGCGAGTCCGAGAGTAGCAACGTGAGTGCTTAGAGTACTCACTCGGGATTGACTGTCATCGAAACGCAACGAGCGAGATCCTTGCCGTATCCATCACCACGGCTCGGTCGTCCCCCGCGCTCAAGCAATCGACGTCCGGACCAGACCGACCAGCGCACGCCCACCCAGCAGACCGAGTCAATGCGTCGACGGGCGACTCGACACCTGTTGACCGCACCGGCTAAATCCTTTAGGTTGTCGACGCCGGTCACATCGGTCGCATCAGCGCACCCACCACATCGCACCGCGGGTTGGACACCCCCGCGTTTCCTCTCTATGGAAGGACTCCGGCATGCCTAGGCTGCGGGACAAAGTCGCTGTCATCACCGGGGCGGGATCGGGCCTGGGCCGGCAGGCATCTCGGCTGTTCGCCGCCGAGGGCGCCAGGGTCGTCGTCATGGACATCCTCGGAGACCGCGCCGAGGAGACCGTCAAGTTAGTGACGGACGACGGCGGAGTCGCCGTGGCGGTCCAGGCGGACACCACCCAGGAGGACGACGTCGCGCGGACAGTGGAGACCGCGCTGAGCGAGTTCGGCAAGCTCGACATCATGTGGGCGAACGCCGGCATCGTGTCCCGTGGCGGCGTCCCCTCGGTGCTCGGCGGCGAGCAGCTCGCGTTTCAGGACTTCCCGCTGGCGGACTTCCACAAGGTCATGGCCGTCAACCTGGTCGGGCCGTTCCTGTGCGCCAAGCACGCGGTGCCGCCCATGCGGGCCGCCGGAGGCGGAGTCATCCTGATGACGTCCTCGGCGGCGTCCCTGGCCGCCTACCACAGCATTTCCCCGTACATGGCGACCAAGTCCGGCGTCAACGGCCTCGTGCGCGGGCTTTCACTCGACCTCGGCAAGTTCGGTATCCGGGTGAACGCGATCGCCCCGACCCACGGCATGTCACCGAACTTCCTCATGGAGCAGGGCTCCCCCGTCGTCGGTCAGTCCTACGAGGAGGTCGCGGGTCCGTGGGACCCGAAGATCTCGCCGATCCCACTGAAGCTCAACCGGCCGCCGTCCCTGCTCGACAACGCCCACGCCGCGCTGTTCCTGGTCTCCGACGAGTCCGCCTACATGTCCGGTGTCGTCCTGCCCGCGACCGACGGCGGCACGCTGTCCCGAGTCGCCATGCAGTTCCCGGAGGACCTGCCCGAGCCGCCGGCCTGACGGGGTACCCGAGTCTCCCCCGCATTCACCTCGTCGTAGCGGCAAGGACAGGAGCGACGCTGACATGACGACCACTCGTGCCGCGATCCCGGACAGCCTCCGGGTCGACTTCGACATCTACGACCCCGCGCTGGCCTCCCCGGTCGACATCATGCAGGAGAAGATGGCCGAGCTCGCCGCGCGCGGACCCGTGACCTGGTCCAGCGCGTACGGCGGGCACTGGATCGTCACCGGCTACGCCGAGGCCCACGCGGTCCTGCGCGACCACGAGACGTTCTCCAGCTGGCCGAACAACCTGGCGCTCCGGGACGCGGGCGTCCCGATGATCCCGCTCGAGATCGACCCGCCGGACCACGCCGCGTTCCGCCACGCGCTCCAGCCGCTGTTCGCGCCGACCCGGATGCGCGCCCTCGAAGCACAGATCCGCGGCATCACGGGCGAACTGATCGACGGCTTCGCCGCCAGCGGCGGCGCCGAGTTCGTCTCCCAGTTCGCCCACGAGCTGCCGACCCGCGTGTTCCTGGCGCTCATGGGCTGGCCACTCCACGACGCGCCGATGTTCACCGCGGCCACCGACGCCATCCTGCTGGGCGAGCCCGGCGGGACCGAGGAGGAGTCGAACGCCGCCCGGCTGCGCGCGCAACAGCAGCTCTTCGGCTACTTCGCGGGCGTTCTCGCGGATCGCCGGGGCGCCACGGGCCCGGCCGCGGACGTCACCGCGGCGATCATCGACACGCCCGTCCCGTTCCGGGACGGGCCCAGGCTGCTCACCGACGCCGAGCTGTGCAACATGTTCTTCCTCCTGCTCATCGCCGGGCTGCACACGGTCCAGGGCTCACTGGCCTGGAGCCTCATCCACCTCGCCGCCCGCCCCGAGCAGCGCCGGCGCCTCCTCGACGACCCGGGTCTGATCAAGGAAGCCGTCGAGGAACTGCTCCGGATCGAGGCGGCGGTCGCCATGGGCCGGCGGGTCACGCGGGACACCTCGCTCGGCGGCGTGGAACTGGCGGCCGGCGACCAGGTACTGGTCCTGCTCGCCGCCGCCAACCGCGACGAGCGCGAGTTCAGCGAGCCGGACGAGGTACGCATCGACCGGTCGCCCAACCGGCACATCTCCTTCGGAGCCGGTGTCCACCGGTGCCTGGGTTCGCACCTTGCCCGGGTCGAACTGCGGGTCGCGCTCGAGGAGCTCCTCCGCAGGATTCCCGACTACCGGCTGGACCCTGACCAGCCGGTCGTTTCCCATGGCAGCCAGGTCCGCGGCGTCGTCCGTCTCCCGATCCGCTTCACCCCGGCGACGGCGACGGTGCCGGCGCCGCGGGCCGACTAGGGCCAGTCTCCAAGTGAGGTCAGGGCCAGTCGTTGATGACAGCGATGTGGAGGTTGGCGTCGTATCGGACGGCGAGTTTGTCGTTTCTGGTGGCGACAACGCGGTGGCGTTTGAGCCGGTTGATTCCGCATTTGGCGGCGTGCCGGGCTCGGTAGTCATCCGGGCTGAACCTGGGAGGGCGGCCGCCTCGGCGGCCGCGGCCCGGCCAGCGCATCGACGCGGCGGCGGCCGACGGCCGTGGTCACCTCGGTGTCGCATCTGACGGCGCGCACATAACCAATCCGGTGTTCTTCCAGCCAGTCACACAGCTCAGAGCCGCAGCCATAGACCTTGTGGCACTGCGACCTCGAGCCCCGAAAGGCGCTCCTCGAAGGATGGCCCTCGATCGGCGTCGGACTCGGCCCGATCCCGTCCGATCCGCACGTGCTCGGCTGGCAGCTGCGCCGCGGCACCCCGGCGCCGCGCTTCTCGGCGCGGACGCCCCCGTCGGCCTGCACGCCGAACTGCTCGTCAGGCGCCAGCCGGACAGCCTGCTGTTCGCCAGCTTCATCCACCACACCACGGACGCCGCACGACAGCGGTGCGCCCGGGTCAAGGGGTGCATACGCCCCTCATGCGCCTTCTCCTCGAGCAGGCGGTCGCCCGGGCCATGCGGGGAGACCAGTGAGGATGCCTGTCGCCGGTCGTCTGGCCGACCCGTGGCTACCTGCCCGTTTTCGCCGCAGAGGGGAGTGACAGTCTGCCGGGGAGCTGGTAACACAGGGGACCTGTTCGCGGCAGACGAGGTGAGGAGCCAGGTTTGGCCATGATCGGCCTGTCGGAAGGCAGGCTCGCCCCGGAGTGGGCGTCGCGGTACCCGGCGCACGCCAGGGGCGCCATCCGGCTGTACGGCGAGGAGTTCCATCGCGATCCGGCCGCGGTCTACTGGCGATTGCGGACGTGTTCGCCCGGGCCCGTGACGGCCGGCGCAGCGCGCTGGACGTCCACAAGCCCTACCCGCACGAACGGTTCAACGCTGGCGTCACCAACGGCAGCCAGCTGTTCCGCGAGATCCGCGAGGCCGGCTACACCGGCAGCCTGGCCGTCGTCCTGGCCTATCTACGCCCGCTACGCGCCGCCGGCCGCGCCCCCGTTCCCGCACCAGCGGCACCGAAGGTCCGCACCGTCGCCCGCTGGATCCTGACCCACCCCGACCGCCTCGATACCGACGACACCGCCGCCCTGGCAGCCATCCTCGAGCGCGGCCCTCAACTGGCCGCCCTCACGGCCCACGTCGCCGCGTTCGCCGAGATGCTCTGCGAACGCCACGGCGTCGGCCTCGACGCCTGGATCACCGCCGTCGAGGCCGACGCCGACCAGGCCGACCTGCACCGCTTCACCCACGGCCTGCGCCGCGACCGCGACGCCGTCCTCGCCGGCCTCACCGAACCCCACAGCTCCGGCGTCGTCGAAGGCAACGTCAACCGCATCAAAACGATCAAACGGCAGATGTTCGGCCGCGCCAGCTTCGGCCTACTCCGCAAACGCGTCCTCCTCACCCGATGATCACTAGAACGGCTAGAAGGATCACAAGATCAGCGCCAGATCCACTCGAATCTCTCAAAGCCAGTGCTGGCCGCCTCGCCCCACCAAAAGGCGCGACGGTGAAACCGGAGGCGCCGCGAGCACGAAGTGCCAGCCGAGCGGG
>NZ_JADWYU010000124.1:0-1708 GCF_016786325.1 Frankia nepalensis
GGCTCCGGGGGGGGGGGGGGCGCCCCCCGCGGCGGCGCCCACCACCCAGGCACCCCGCCCCCCGATGGCACCCAGATCGGGTAAGGTGACGTTGTCGCCGGACCCGCTGGGACAAAATCCATGGGGACGAGGCCCACTGGGCTGAGGACCACGGGGTTAAGGTCTATTGGGACGGCGGCAAGCCCGGGACGTGGCGCAGTTTGGTAGCGCACTAGACTGGGGGTCTAGGGGTCGCAGGTTCAAATCCTGTCGTCCCGACGGGTGTTTGGTAGTCACTTGGGACCAGCTTGGGACCGGGGGGCGCGCAGATGACGAGTCAGCGCGTCCCCCGCTTCTTTGATCGACCTCATGTCCGGGTGTAGGTAGCGCTGGGTCGTCGTGATCGCCCCGTGCCCGGCGATCTTCTGTAGGACGTGGACTTTCACCCCGGCGTCCGCCATCCAGGTCAGACCGGTGTGTCGCAGGTCGTGCCGGCGAAGGTGCTCATAGCCGAGCGAAACCACGACCTCATCCCAATGCGTGGCATCACAAAGGACCGCGGTGCTGATGCGGCCGCCGCGCGGCCCCGTGAGCAGGCGGGCCATCGGGTCGTCGCCAGCCGTCTTGAGCCGCTTGTCGACCAGGTCCCGAACCTCGTCGATCAGCGGCACCGTGCGGGCCTGCTTCCCTTTGGTGCCCTTGTCGACCAGCCCGCCGACGCCCGGCGTCGTCTGGCGGCGCCCGGTCCACGTCCAGGCGACGCGGTCGATGTCGCAGGCCCGGACGCCCGACGAGATGGCCATCGGCGACCGGGAGACCGCTCTGGCCCAGGCGTTGAGCCGTGGCGCCAACAGAGACGACTACCTCGAGTATCACCACGCGGCGGTCGCCATCGCCGTGGCAGCGCTGGTCGCCGCCCGCCACACAGGCACCGAACCCGCCGCTTCGCCCTACGGGCCGAAGGAACCCCTTCCGCCCCTTCCCCCTGCTCTCGTCTTTCTCGCCGTTGAGGCGGTGGAGCGGGTACTCGCCGAGGACTGTGAACTCAAGGAACTCTGGGATAACGCTCCCGACGGGGCCGAGCGGCTCGCCCACGTGATCCGTCTCCGGGAAACCCTCGTCTCAGCGTCCGACGCCATATCCGGACGTGTCCGGTTGATGCTCGACCTACAGCTACCTGGCCGAGGGCGAAACGGGCAGCGCGCGTCGCGCCGCACCCGACGCGCACGGCCGGGACCCGACGACCCGCCGCCCGCGCGCGTCGGAGCGTCGCACCACGCCGGAGGGCAGGGGTACAGCACGGAAGTACAGCAACCGGCCTGCCGAGGACCGATCGAGACCACACCGGGCGTAGCCGATCAGCGCTCCGGTCAGGGTGGCGGGTTCGGCGGCGAGCGGGTCCGCGGGCTCGGCGGCAGTCATGATCGGAGTGCGTGGGAAACGGCGGTCGTGTCGTTGTTCGACACTCCGACTTTCCGACACGTTTTTCGGACAGGTTCAGGCCGGGTGTGGGGTCACCGACCGGTCTTTCTGATCTTGTTCAGGAATCGTTCGATTCCCCGACAACATCACGACGACGGCCCGGCCCGCTTCTGCACCCAGTCCAGCACCCGCTCGCTATGCAGGGTGTCGGGGTGGTCGTCGCCCAGCACGCGCCGGTGGCGGGCCAAAGTGTCTTCGGCCAGGGTCCGGGCGGCCTGGTGGTCGCCGAGGTTGGCCAGCCGGAGGG
>NZ_JADWYU010000124.1:1808-40592 GCF_016786325.1 Frankia nepalensis
CGAGGTTGGACGCCGAGCCCAGGGTGTCGGGGTGGTCGTCGCCCAGGACTCGCCGCCGGCGGGCCAGGGTGTCCTCGGCCAGGGTCCGGGCGGCCTGGTGGTCGCCGAGGTTGGCCAGCCGGAGGGCGAGGTTGGACGCCGAGCCCAGGGTGTCGGGGTGGTCGTCGCCCAGGACTCGCCGCCGGCGGGCCAGGGTGTCCTCGTCCAGGGTCCGGGCGGCTGGCAGGTCGCCGAGGTCGGCCAGCCGGTTGGCGAGGCTGTTCGCGGAGGCCAGGGTGTCGGGGTGGTCGTCGCCCAGCACCCGCCGGTAGCTGGTCAGGGTGTCCTCGGCCAGGGTCCGGGCGGCCTGGTGGTCGCCGAGGGCGGCCAGCCGGAGGGCGAGGTTGCCCGCCGAGGCCAGGGTGTCGTGGTGGTCGTCGCCCAGCAGCCGCCGGCGGCGGGCCAGGGTGTCCTCAGTCAGGGTCCGGGCGGCCTGGTGGTCGCCGAGGGCGGCCAGCGTGGCGGCGAGGGTGGTGGTGATGCTCTGACTGTGGGGGTGGTCGTCGCCGAGGGTGGCGGCCCAGCGGGTGCGGGTGGTCGCGGCCAGGGTGCGGGCAGTGTGGTATTGGCCGGCGCGGTAGAGGTACCAGCAGGTGCGCTCCAGCAGCCGGCGGAAACCGGCGGGTTCGGGGAGCCCGGGTTGGCTGGCCAGGTGGTGGGCGGTGGTGGTGACGTGTGGGGTGAGGGCGGCATAGGCCGGCCAGGCGGCGGGGTCGTCGGTGTCGCCGGGGGTGGCGGTGGCGAGCAGGTCCAGCGCGCCGGCCAGGGCGGTGCGCTGCTGGTCGTCGGTGAGGCGGGCCCGCAGTAGCGCGGCGACGAGGCGGTGCACCTGGAGGGTGGTGCCGGTGTGGCGGGCGAGTGCGAGCCGGCTGATCGCCTCGAGCGTGCGGGCCAGGGTGTACGGGTCGCCGGCGGCGAACCGGCCGGCCGGGGTCGGTGTGGCGGCGGCCGGTGTGGGGGTCAGTGGGATCGGTTCGGGCGCGAGGAACGCCAGCTGGTCGAGGAGCTCGGCGGCGGCCGGCTGGTCGGTGCCCAGTTGGGTGCGGGCGGTGGTGACGGTCGCGGCCAGGCCGGGATGGTGCAGGGTCTGTTCGGCCAGCAGCAGCTGCGGCTGGGCGGCCAGCAGATCCAAATAGTCGGCCGGGCTGATCCCGGTCTGCAGGAACGCCCCGGCCTGGTCGACCGCCAGGGGCAGGTCCCCGACCGCTTCGGCGATCTGGTCGGCCTCGGTGTCGGGAAGGCTGGGAACGTGGCGGCGCAGCAGGGCGACCGACTCGGCGCGGGCGAATTCGCCGACCTCGACCAGGTCCACGCCGACGCGGCGGACCGCGGGGTCGCGGCTCGTCACCAGCAGCCGGCCGCCCGGTGGGGGCAGCATCCGGTGCAAGGTGGCCGGGTCGGGGATGTTGTCGTAGATCAGCAGCCAGTCGTCGCGGCGCCCGAGCTCGACCAGTGCCGCCCCCGCCCGCTCGGGCGTGTCCCCGGTGGCGACGCCAAGTGCGCTGGCCAGGGCGGCCAGGCCAGCGGTCAACGTGACCGGGGTTTCCGCGTCGACCCACCAGATCAGCTGGTAGTCGGCGGCATACCGCCAGGCGAACTCCAACCCAAGCTGCGACTTGCCGACCCCGCCGGCGCCTTGGAGCGCGGCGATCGCGACCCGCCCGGACCCGGCGGTCAGCTGGCCGCGTAGTCCGTCGAGCAGGCTGTCGCGGCCGGTGAACAGCAGGTTGCGCGGCGGCACGTTCGACACCGGCGGCAGCCGGCCCGGGAACACCGCCGCCACGGGGGACGCTGCCACGGCGGCGGCGCCGGGAAAGCCGCTCGACACCCGGGCCGGGCGGGCCAGGCCGACCGCCTCCAACAGCCGCCGCCGCGCGGCCGCCTCGTCCACGTCGAACAGGTCCCGGTAGGCGATCGTCGCCAGCACCGCCGGGATCGCACACTTCTCCACGCGCAGCGGGGTCAACGTCCGCCCGCCCAGCGCCCCAGTCCACTCCTGCGTGCACCAGTGCGAGGCGAAATAGGACGCCGAGCAGACCGCGACCGTCCGGGCGGCCCGCTCCATCTGGGCGCTGATCCAGGTCACGAAGTTCTCCCCCGCCGGAGAGTCCCACGCCTGCACCACCACCGAGCGGCCCTCGGCCTCCAGCACCTCGGCGACCCATGTCGCCCACGCCTCATCCGCCCCCGTGTACGAGACGAAGAAATCCACCGACCCGCCCGAAACCCCCGCGCCCATAGCCGCACAGGATGCCAGCCCACCACCTTCCGTCACAGAAGGACCACGTCCCCAAGCCGGCGAGGCAGACCCAGGCAGACAAACTGAGACGCGGAATCCGCCCTTCTCGCGCACTGGAAACCAGGGCGAGCGGATACCCGGACGACGCTTGACGTAGCTCAGCTGCCCCCGGCCTCGGCCGCAACCACGACGCCGGCCGCGTCACGGGCTGGTCGTGGATCAAGAGCCGTTGGCGGATCTTGCACGGTCGAGAACCCGGCGGTAGAGACAAGCCCGCCGGAACACCGAAGGGATCACGCTCGCCCCGGCCGTGGGGTCTGGCTCAGCCCTCCTCGTCCGGAGGCGGCGCGGGCGCGAACTGCACCGCGACGCCGTCGCGCAGCATCCAGAGACGGAAGTACTCCTGCTCCTGGTCCTGGATGAACAGCTGCGCGGCCCATGGCTCGCGCCATGGTGTTGATTGGAAGCGGTCGACAATCGCGCCGATGTCGGCGTGGTTGGTGGCGCCAGCCCAGAGCACCGCTTCGGGGTTCTTCCACCCTCCCCATGGTCCGTCAGGCCAGGCGATCGGCCGCAGGAAGCCGACACCCGTGCCGCCTGGGGGCCGCCCCGGTTCTTCGCGCCACGGCGCACTGGCCCGCAACCACTCGCTGAACGCAAAGAGGTTCGGCGGGTCTTCTCCGAACGAGACCGAGACCATGACGTTGGCTACCCAGGACATGACGTTGATCGTGGCAGCAAGGCCAGCCCAGCCGTCGCGCGCTGCACGTGCCACGCACGGGCAGGACCCGACGGCCCGCCGTGCAGCCGCCTGCGCGCGGCGCTGGCGCGCCGTGCTCGGCGGGCGCGTCGGCCGCCACCCACCCGCGCGCGTCGGAGCGGCGCACCACGCCAGAGGGCACGGGTACAGCACGGAAGTACAGCAACCGGCCCGCCGACGGCCGATCGAGACCACACCCGGGCCAACGGCATGTTGCCCGGTTCGCCCTGCTCTGGCCATCGTGCGGGTAGTTCGGGACGAAGGGCGCCGCGCCCTGACCACGAAATCTGGGACCAGGCTGGGACCGCACGCTGCGCGCGTGAGCGAACCCGAGCGGGAGCGCGGCACGGACGGCACGCCCAAACCGCTCATGACGTGCGAAAACGACCGGACCACGGATCTGGAGGTCTAGGGGTCGCAGGTTCAAATCCTGTCGTCCCGACCAGGCAAACAGCCCCTCCGGCGATCCTCGCCGGAGGGGCTGTGCCGTTTCATGACTGGTAACGCGGCCGCCCGCCAGGAAAGCGCTCGGCCGCGCGGCCGCCTACTGCTCGTCCCCGTCGGCCCTGCAGACGAACCCCTTGGTGTCGGCGCCCTCGCCGCCGGCGCCACTCCCGCTGGTGACCAGGTGCTCCTCGGCGTCGGGCGGCTTCGGCAGCGCCGCGGCGTCCGCGCCGATGTGGACCTTGCCGTCCCGCGTCACCGCTATCGGCTCGCCGGGCTTGGCCTCGCCGACCAGCTCGCCGTTGTGGTAGATCTTGCCGTCCCGCGCCTCGATGGTGTCGACACCGGCACCGCCCGGGGCCGGGCAGGCCGTCGTGCCGCCGGGGGTGCCCTCGGAGCCGGGCAGCAGCCCGGCGGCGTTGGCGGCGGCGGCGCCCGAACCAGCCAACCCCAGGGCGATCGCGCTGACGACGACGATCTGGCGAACTCGCATGTGTACCCCACCTTCCTTGGTGGCCCCCTCGTGGAGGCGGGGTCAGGCTCCCGCGCGGCGGCTGAGGGGACCCTGAACCCGGCTGAAGTGATCTTCAGGTTGTCTTGAGGAGGGTTCCGGCACGCTGTCGTCATGCGAGTGCTGCTGGTGGAGGACGAGAAACGGCTGGCCGGGCTGCTGCGGGGCGGACTGGCCGAGGAGGGCTTCGCGGTCGACGTCGCGCACGACGGCCGCGAGGGCCTGTGGATGGCGACCGAGCACCGCTACGACGCGATCGTGCTCGACGTGATGCTGCCCCTGCTCAACGGGTACGCCGTGTGCCGCCGGCTGCGGGAGGCCGGCAACTGGACTCCGATCATGATGCTCACCGCGAAGGACGGCGAGTACGACGAGGCGGAGGCGCTGGACACCGGCGCGGACGACTATCTCGCCAAGCCGTTCTCCTACGTGGTGCTGCTGGCGCGCCTGCGCGCGCTGGTGCGGCGCGGCGGGCGGGAACGGCCGGTCGTGCTCACCGCGGGCGACCTGTCCGTGGACCCGGCGGGGCGGCGCTGCCGGCGCGGCGAGACGGAGATCGCGCTCACCCCGAAGGAGTTCGCCGTGCTGCACGCGCTCGCCCGACGGGCGGGCGAGGTCGTCTCCAAGGCCGAGCTGCTCGAGCAGGCCTGGGATTTCGCGTACGACGGCGACCCGAGCATCGTCGAGGTCTACATCAGCGCGCTGCGCCGCAAGATAGACGTCCCGTTCGGCCGGTCGAGCCTGGTGACCGTGCGGGGAGCGGGATACCGGCTGGACGGGGCGTCCTGATGCGCTGGTCGGTGCGGCTGCGCGCGACCGTCGTGGCCACCGTGACGGTCGCGCTGGCGCTCGGAGCGGCGGGCGCCGTCCTGGTCGCGGTGCTGAGGGGCAGCCTCGAGACGAGCGCCAGCCGGGAGGCGGCGCGGCGCGCGGAGGCGGCCGCGGCCGGCCTCACCCTGGTCAGCGAGGGTGGAAACCCCGGCGAGCCGGGGCCGCTCATCACCACCACCCTCGTCTCGCCGGACCCCGACGTGCGGGTTGGTTTCGGCGGCGGCGGCCCGAGCATGTCGGTGGCCACCGGCACCGAGGCGGGCGGGGCCACCCTCGACTGGGCGTCCGGCTACGCCACGGCCGAGCGTCTGGTCAGCACGTCGACCGGATCGGTGACCGTCCAGGCGCGTGCCTCGCTCGACCCGGCCCGCGACGCTCTGGCCCTGCTGCGCATCCTCCTGCTCACGGGCCTGCCCGGGTTGCTGCTGCTCGTCGCCGGGCTGACCTGGCTGCTGACCGGTCGGGCACTCGCCCCGGTGTCGGCGATCCGCGCGACGTTCGCCGACATCACCGCCACCGACCTGCACCGGCGGGTGCCGGTGCCACGGTCGGGCGACGAGATCGCCCGGCTGGCGCGGACGATGAACGCGACGCTCGACCGGCTGGAGCGGGCGGTCGAGCGGCACAGGCAGTTCGTCGCCGACGCGGCGCACGAGCTGCGCAGTCCGCTGTCCGTCCTGCGCACCCGGCTGGAGCTCGGCCGGCGGGAGGCGCCCAGCCTGGTCCAGGAGTCGCTCACGGACGTGGACCGGCTCCAGGAGCTGGCCGCCGACCTGCTCCTGCTCGCGAGGCTGGACGCGGGTGAGCCGCCGCGGGCCGACGAGGTGGACCTCGGCGAGGTGGCGGCCGAGGAGGCGTCGCGGCCGCGCCGGGAGGGCATCCGGATCTCCCTGGACATCGCCCCCGACATCGTCGTCGCCGGGTCGGCGTCCCACCTGCGCCGGATGGTCGGGAACCTCGTCGACAACGCCGTGCGGCACGCCGAGTCGACGGTGGCCGTGCGGGTGACGGCGCCCGCGGTCGTCCAGGTGACCGACGACGGCCCGGGGATCCCCGAGGAGCGCCGCGAGTCGGTGTTCGACCGGTTCACGCGGCTCGATGAGGCACGGGCGCGCGACGGCGGTGGCAGCGGGCTCGGTCTGGCCATCGCCAGGGACATCGCGCGGGCGCACGGCGGGACGCTGGCGGTGGCCGAGCCGGATGACGGGATGGGCGGTGCCGCGACCGGAGCCTGCCTGCGCGCCGAGCTCCCCTCCCTGACGGCCGACCGGCCGAGCTGACGAGGCCGAAACCGCGTCGCGGCGCGCCGGGGGGCTCTGCCGACGCTCAGGGGGTGGCGGGCCGGTCAGCGGCCGCGGCGGCGGTCGTCGCGTTCGCGGAGGCGGATGGAGATCTCGACAGGGGAACCGACGAAGCCGAAGTCCTCGCGCAGGCGGCGCTCCAGGAAGCGGCGGTAGGCGGGCTCCAGGAATCCGGTCGCGAAGATGACGAACCGGGGCGGGCGCACTCCGGCCTGGGTGGCGAACAGGATCTTCGGGATCTTGCCGCCGCGCGGGGGCGGCGGGGTCGCGGCGACGACCTCGCCGAGCCAGGAGTTGAGCCGGCCGGTCGGGATCCGGGTGCCCCAGCTCTCCAGCGACGTGCGCAGCGCGGGGGCGAGCTTGTCGGTCGCCCGCCCGGTGCGGGCCGAGATGTTCACCCGGGGAGCCCAGGCGACCCGGCCCAGGTCGCGCAGGATCTCCTTCTCCAGGGTGAGCCGGCGGTCCTCGTCCAGCAGGTCCCACTTGTTGAACGCGAGCACCACTGCCCGGCCGGCGTCGACGACCATCTGCACGACCCGCTGGTCCTGCTCGGTGAGCGGCTCGTCGGCGTCGAGCAGCACGATCGCCACCTCGGCGGCCTCCAGCGCGGCGGCGGTGCGCAGTGACGAGTAGTACTCGGCGCCGCTGGCCTGGCCGACCCGGCGGCGCAGGCCGGCGGTGTCGATGAACAGCCACGGCTCGCCGCCGACGGTGACCAGCTCGTCGACCGGGTCGCGGGTGGTGCCGGCGACGTCGTGGACCAGCGAGCGCTCCTCGCCGGCGAGCCGGTTGAGCAGGCTGGACTTGCCGACGTTGGGCCGGCCGACGAGCGCGACCCGGCGCGGCCCGTCCTCCTGTTCGAAGCGCTCCGGCGGCGCCTCGGGCAGCGCGGCGAGCACGGCGTCGAGCAGGTCGCCGCTGCCGCGGCCGTGCAGCGCCGAGACCGGGTACGGCTCGCCCAGCCCCAGGCCCCACAGCGCCGCCGTGTCGGCCTCCAGCCGCTGGTCGTCGACCTTGTTCGCGGCGAGCACCACCGGGCGGCCTGAGCGGTGCAGCACCCGGGCGACGGCCTCGTCGGCGTCGGTCGCGCCCACGGTGGCGTCGACGACGAACAGCACGGCGTCGGCGGTGGCGAGCGCCGACTGGGCCTGCGCCGAGACGCGGGCCGCCAGGCCCTTCGCGTCGGGCTCCCACCCGCCGGTGTCGACCAGGGTGAACCGCCGCCCGCTCCACGTCGCGTCGTAGGCGACCCGGTCACGGGTGACGCCGGGGACGTCCTCGACGACCGCGGCCCGCCGGCCCAGAATCCGGTTGACCAGCGTCGACTTGCCCACGTTGGGCCGGCCGACGACGGCGAGCACGGGCTGGCCCCCGGACGCGGTGCCCGTCTCCGGGCGGTCCTGGCTGGCGCTGTCCTGTGTCTTCACCGTCGTACGACTTCCTGTAGGTGCTGCGTGGGTAGTTCCGGCGTTTCCGAGGGTATCCGGCCGCGCCGACGACGCGGCGGCCTCGGCCGGGGGCCGGGGCCGCCGGCCTAGTCGGTGGTGGTGGCTCGGGCGGTGGTCAGGTGGTCGGCCAGCCGGACCCGGATGTCCTCGGCGACCGCGGCCAGCGCCTTGCGGGAGCGAGGGTTGGCCGGGATCTCGACGGCGAACGGCTCGCCGAACACGACCCGCACCCGCGCCGACCGCCTCGGCCAGCGCGCCCCCTTCGGCAGCGCGTCCCCCGTGCCGAGGCAGGCCACCGGCAGCACCCGGCAGCGTCCGTGCACCGCCAGGTAGGCGATGCCGTGCTGCACGGCGGCCATCTCGCCGCTGCCCCGGGTGCCCTCGGGGAACACGCCGATCGCGTTGCCCCGGGCGAGCTCGTCGAGCGCCGTGTGCAGGGCGACCCGGTCGGCCTTGCCCCGGTCGATCGGGATCTGCCCGACGAGGCGCAGCAGCCAGCCGACGATGCCCTTGTACATCTCGACCTTGGTCAGGCAGCGGACCGTGCGCGGCGACTCGATGACGACCAGCGGCCCGTCGAGCCAGCTCGAGTGGTTGCCGGCGAAGATCAGCGGCTCGCCCCTCGGGACACGCTCGACGCCATCCAACGTGATCCGCATCACCACATGGTTCAGCCACCAGCGCACGGGCGGCTTGAGCACCCGATGCAGGATGTCGTTGTAGGGCGTCGACTCGGCGCCGCGGTGCGCGGGCTGCCTGGCGGCGGCCACGGGGGCCTTCGCCCCGCCCCCGGCGGCCACGGGCAGGGCCGCCGGCGCCGGCTCGACGACCGTCACCGTCGACTCCGCGGCCAGGCGCTGCGTGAGCGCCGCCGGCTCCGCCGCTGCCGACTCCGCCGCCGGCCGCTCCGCGACCGGTCCGGCCGGGGCGGTCGACGGCTCGGCGGCGGGCTCGGTGCCCGCGCCCGCGCCCGGCGCCTGGTCGGCGGTCGTCATGGCGTCGCTCCCCCAGTTCCGGCCGCGCCGGCCGGCGCGAAGCCGGCCGCGGCGCAGTGACGCAGCACCACGTCGACGACCTCGTCGACGGACATCCCGGTGGAGTCCAGCGTCACCGCGTCCTTCGGCACCGCCAGCGGGTCGACCTTGCGAGTGCTGTCGAGCACGTCGCGCCGGTCGAGCTCCGCGAGCGTGCGAGCCACGTCGTCGACACCCTTCTCCCCCAGCTCGCGCGACCGGCGCAGCGCGCGCACCTCGGTCGACGCGGTGAGGAACACCTTCACCGGCGCGTCCGGCGCGACCACCGAGCCGATGTCGCGGCCCTCGACGACGATGCCACGGCCGGTCTGTGCCGCCTCCGCGATGATCTGGCGCTGCTGGGCGACCAGCCGGGCGCGGACCGCGACGACGGCGCTCACCGCGCTCACCGCGTTGGTGACCGCCCGGGTACGGATCTCGGCATCCACCCTGACCTGGTTGACGGCGATCGTCGGGGCGTCCGGGTCGGTGCCCGGGGTGATCACGGCCCGCTCGGCGAGCTCGGCGACGGCCTGGGGATCCTCGAGGTCCACGCGCTGTTCCAGCACCAGCTGGGTGACCGCGCGGTACATCGCGCCGGTGTCGAGGTAGCGCAGGCCAAGCCTGCGGGCGACCGCCTTGGCGACGGTGGACTTTCCTGAGCCCCCGGGGCCGTCGACCGCGACCACCAGACCGGGCCCGCCCCGGCCGACCGACTCCGCGCCGGATCCGTGGTCGTGCTCCACCCGCGTCCTCCGTCCCGGCGCCGTCGACAGTCGTCGCGCGCCTCGGCACTGGTCATCGTCACTGGTCGTCGTCGCTGGTCACAGCCATACGCCACCTACCCCCGGAACCCGTCCAGGGCAGGCCGACCGGGATCAGGCTACCCGGCCCGACCGGATCATGGCCGGCGGCACGGCCCATGGCGGCGTGGGCTACGACGGCCCGCCGCGGCGGGCCACGCCGGCGCCGCCGACGGCCGGCAACCGGCGGCGGGCGTCCTGGCGCGGCCGGTCAGGAACGGTGGTAGGCGACCCAGCCGGCGGCGATCAGCCGGTCGACCAGCTCCCCGGCGACCTCGGGGGCCACCGCGAGCTCGATGACGCCGGCGGGCGCCTCGAGGCTGTGCTCGAACGGCCCGATGTCCTCGAGGTTGACCTGCCACTCGCCGATCGCGGTCAGCAGCGCGGCGAGCTGGCCCGGCCGGTCGTCGAGCACGACGCCGACCCAGCCCCATGGCCGGGCCGCCTGGGTCCCGGCCTTGCGCGGCAGCTGCGCCCGCCCGGCCCGGCCGCGTTCCATCATCCCGGTGACGACCTTGGTGACGCTCGCCTCGGAGGCGTGGTCCAGCGCGTCGGCGAGCGCGCCCAGCTCGGCGGCGAGCCGGCGGGCGTGCGCCGCGACCGGCCCCCGGTTGCCCTCCAGGATCGACGACCACAGCGTCGGATCGGACTCCGCGAGCCGGGTCGCGTCCCGGAAGCCCTGCCCGGCCAGCGCCACCTCGCCGGGCCGCAGGTCCGGGGCCGCGGCGGCGAGCAGGCTGGAGACCACCTGCGGCAGGTGGGACAGCGCCGCCATCGCCTCGTCATGGCGCGCCGGGGTGGCCCGCACCGGCAGCGCGCCGCAGGCCCGGGCGAGCGCCTCGGTCGCGGCCAGCGCCGCCGCCGAGGTGTGCGGGATCGGGCAGAGCACCCAGGTCCGCTCCGCGAACAGGTCGGCCTGGGCTGAGGCGGCGCCCCCGCGTTCCCGCCCGGCGATCGGGTGCGCCGGGCACCAGGCGGTCAGGTCGACGCCGGCGACGACCGCCTCGGCGATCGGCCGGCTCTTGACGCTGGCGACGTCGCTGGCGGTGGCGGCGATGCCGGCCACCTGGACGGCCCGCAGCTCGGCCGCGACGGCATGCGGCGGCACCGCGACGACGGCGTGCTCGACGCGCTCCCCCTGCCAGACGCTGCCCGCGCCCATCGCCTCGGCGAGCTTGACCTGCTCGGGGTCGGTGTCGCGCAACAGAACCTCGACGCCGACCCGACGCAGCGCCAGGCCGATGCTCGCGCCGATCAGGCCGGAGCCGACGACGCCGACGCGGCGCGGCAGTCCCGCCGCCGGGCTCGCGGCCGAGGGAAGAGGGGTCACGTCGCCCCAGGCTACGGGTAGGCGGGACCTACAGGCCGACGGCGCCGTGCAGCGCGCCCACCTCGTGGCGGGTGAGGTGCCGGGCCCGGCCGGAGCGCAGGTTGCCGAGGTGCACCGCGCCGAACTGGGTGCGCAGCAGGCGCACGACGGGATGGCCGACCTCGTCGAGCATCCGGCGCACGACCCGGTTGCGGCCCTCGTGCAGGACGAGCTCGAGCAGGATCTGGGCACCTGCCTGGTCGATGATGCGCACGTTGTCGGCGCGCACCGGGCCGTCGGACAGCTCCACGCCGGAGCGCAGCCGGCGCAGCGTCTCCTTGCGCAGCGGCCCGCTGATCTGGACCTGGTAGGTCTTGGGCACCTGGTAGCGCGGATGGGTGAGCCGGTGGGCCAGCTCGCCGTTGTTGGTGACCAGCAGCAGGCCCTCGCTGTCGGCGTCGAGCCGGCCGACGTGGAACAGCCCGGGCGCCGAGCCGAACTCGGTGAGCAGGTCGGCGACCGTCGGCCGGCCCTCCGGATCGGACATGGTCGAGACGACGCCGCGCGGCTTGTTCAGCGCGAGGTGGACCAGCCCGGTCCTGGTGACGACCCGCTCGCCGTCGACCTCGATGACGGCCGTCTCCGGGTCGACCCGGCGGCCCTGCTCACGGACGACCTCGCCGTCGACGCGCACCCGGCCGGCGTCGATCAGCTCCTCGTTGTGCCGGCGCGAGCCGACCCCGGCCGCCGCCAGCACCTTCTGCAGCCGGATACCCGCCGGCCTGTCCGTCTCGCCCAACTCCGTCACCGTTTCCACCGCGTCCGCCGTCTCGCCCCAGGCCTGCCGGATCGGCTTCGCCAATCCGGGAGGGACCCCGGGCGGTATCGATCCAGCGGCGCCACGCCGTCCGGATCGCCGGCCGGGTCACCACCACTAGTTCATCACGAGACGCGACCGGCACCGGGACCGCGCCCACCGGACGGCCACTCCGGGACATCGCCCTACGGGGCGATGATGTCCTCGAGGTCGTCGATGCCGGGCAGCAACGGGGCGAGCGGCGGCAGCTCGTCCAGGCCGCGCAGCCCCATCCGCTCGAGGAAGTAGTCGGTGGTCCGGTAGAGGATCGCGCCGGTCTCCGGGTCGGTGGTGGCCTCCTCGACCAGCCCGCGGGCGGTCAGCGTGCGGATCACGCCGTCGGCGGACACGCCACGCACCGCCGAGATCCGGCCACGGCTGACCGGCTGCTGGTAGGCGACGACGGCGAGCGTCTCCAGCGCCGCCTGCGACAGCCGCGACATCTGGCCGGCGAGCACGAACTTCTCCACCCAGGGGGCGCACTCCTCGGCGGTGTAGAACCGCCAGCCGCCGCCCACGTGGCGCAGGTCGAAGCCCCGCCCGTCGTGGCGGTACTGGGCGGACAGCTCGGCGAGCACCCGTTCGACCTCCAGCGCGGGCGCGGACAGCCCGGTGGCGAGCTCCGCGACGCCGACCGGCTTCTCGGCGACCATCAGCACCGCCTCGACGAGCGCCACCAGCGGCGGCCGGTTCGCCTCGTCCGGCTCGGCGCGGCCAGGATCGCCGCCGTCCGCCAGCTCGTCGTCCTCGTCCGCCGCCGCGTCGGTGCCCGCGACCGGCGCCGCGACGTCCACATCCGGCTGAACGTCCACGTCCACGTGGGCGTCCGGCGCCGCGTCCGTGTCCGCCGGCAGGGCCGGCGCGTCGCCGCCGCGCGGCGGGATCACCGGCACCTCGGCGGGTGGCAGGATTCCCCCCGCGTCCACGCGACCTACGTCGGCGAGACCCAGGTCAGCGGGAGCCAGGCCGACGCCCACCGCCTCCGCGGAATCCTTCTCAGAGGGAACGGAAGCCCGCTGGGAGGGAACGCTGTGCCGGGACGCGTCGTGAGCGGACTGGCCATCGCCAGGCCCGCTGGGAACTGGCTCCTCAGCGGGCGGCGCCGAGGCCGCTGCCTCTGTGATTGCTGGCCCTGTGACTGTCGCCCCAGCGGCAACGGCCCGCTCGGAGGCCGCCGACGCCAGAGCCTCGTCTGCTTCGAGCACGGTGAGGGGTTCGTCCGGCCCGGGGGCCTCGTCCGCCTCGGACACCGCCAGGGCGTCGTCCGTCTCCGGCGCCTCGCCCGTCTCGGGGACCCCACGGGCTTCGTCCACCTCTGACGCCTCGTCCGCCTCGGAGGGCTCGCCTGGCAGCGGGTGGACCGGCGCGTTCAGCCAGGCGGCCCAGCCGCCCCGGCGCGCCGAGGTCTCGTGCTCTTCGCCGGTGCCTTCGGTCACGGTGTCGCTCCCCCATCCGCTGGCTTGAGCGCGTCGTCCTCGCCGACGTCCTCGTCCTCGCCGTCGTCGAGGTCGTCGTCGCCGTCGAGGTCGTCGTCGAAGTCGCTGCGGGCGGGCAGCGCGGAGACCTGGGCAAGACCGGTGCCGACGTCGACGTCCGGCTGCTGCTCGCTCCAGCGCACGACCAGCTCGCCGAGCGGGGCCTCCTGGTCGAAGCTGATCCGGCCCTCCCGGAACAGCTCCAGCAGCGCCAGGAAGCGGGCGACGACCTCGATGGTCTCCCGGCAGCCGACGCACAGCGTCCGAAACGTCGCGGAGCCCAGCTCCCGCAGCCGCTGGATGACCACCAGCATGTGCTCGCGGACGCTCACCCGGGGCGCGTGCACGTGGTCGGTGGCGACCATCGGCGGCAGCACCGGCTCACGCAGCTTCGCGGCGAGCGCGGCGAACTCGCTGGGCCCGATCCGGATCTGCACCTCGGGCAGCGCGGCGGCGTAGCGCGGCTCGAGCGGGACGCCACGCGGGGTGAACCGCGACTCCAGCGTCATCAAGGTCTGGAAGATCGCCGCGGCCTCCTTGTAGGCCTTGTACTGCAGCAGCCGGGCGAACAGCAGGTCGCGGGCCTCCAGCAGCGCCAGGTCCTCGTCGTCGCTGTCGTCCCGCGAGCTCGGCAGCAGCCGGGACGCCTTCAGGTCGAGCAGGGTCGCGGCGATCACCAGGAACTCGGTGGCCTGCCCGAGGTCGAACCGCTCCCCGAGCCGGCGGATGTGCGCGACGAACTCGTCGGTGACCTTGGACAGGGCCACCTCGGTCACGTCCATCTTGTGCTTGGCGATCAGCGAGAGCAGCAGGTCGAACGGCCCGCTGAAGTTCTCCAGCTCGACGAGGAACGCCTCCGACCGCCCGCTCCGCCCGGTCAGCAGCCCTTCCGGCATCACAGACGACGCCTCGCCCACCGCGGCGGCGGCCTCCGGCCCGCGCTCGGCCGGCACGCCGTCACCGGAGGAACCAGCGCCGTCGGCCACCTCGCGGGGCTCCTCGCCCTCGCGGGGCTCCTCGCCATCAGCGGCCGCGTCGGCGGGCACCGCGCGCAGCATCGCTCCCGAGGAGGCCGATGCGCGTCCGGGCGTCATAGCGCCACGCTACCGCCGATCACCTACCAGGCTGGGCACTCCCTCGCGGCGCCCGCGCAGGTTGCGCCACCGGTCCGCTGAACCAAGGCAACAGGCGGAGAAGGCCTACAGCGGCTGGGGGTCGATGTCGCAGTCGGCCCGGATGCCGGCGGTGACATTCCTGGTCACCGGGTGGTCAGCGCCAAGAACGTAGCGCAGCCTGTGTGTCGTCCGCCCCAGCAGCCGGACGCTCTCGTCCAGACGACCAAGCTCGCGCAGGTCGATCGCCACGTTGGCGCCCACCAGCAATGTCGATGGGTGGTTGTCGCCGAGCACACGTCGCGACCGTTCGTAAGTAGCGGCGCCCAACTCGTGAGCGAGGACGAGGCGCCCCAGGGCCTGACGATCGCTGGCAAGGTTGGCGGCGGCCGCCAACACCCAGGGATGGTCGTCGCCGAGCCGCGATCGCAGGCCGGCGAGCGCGGCCATATTCAGATCGAGGGCACGCTCCGGCGTACCCATCCGGCGACGGAGGACCGCGAACTGGACGGAGGCCGCCAGCGTGTAAGGGTGGTCGTCGCCGAGGACGTCGACATAGCGGCTCACCCCCTCCTCGCAGATGGCCCTCGCCTCGTCCAGTCGCCCGGCGTCGCGCAGATCAATGGCGTGGGCGACCGAGGCCGCGATCGCGTGTGGGTGGCTCGCGCCGTAGCGACGGTCCGCCTCAGCCCAGACCCGGGCGCTGACCGCCAGTGCCTCGTCGTATCGACCGGTCTTGCGCAGGGCCGCGGCGCGCAGCCCCTGAGCCTCGAGCACCTGGAAATGGTCGTGCCGTCCCTCCACGGTCCGTTCGAGGAGGCCGACGAGTTCCTCGCAGCGCGTCACCGCCCCCGGATAGTCGCCCAACTCGCGCTGGTCTATCGCGAGACTGCCGAGCGTACGCAGTGCCTCCAGGCTCCGCTCACCGAACAGCGCGGACTTGCGGCGCCAGGTCGCCTGGTCGAGCGCGCGAGCCTGCGCGAACCGGCCGACAAGCCGCAGGCCGACCGCCACGTCGTGCGCGGCGATCAAGGTATCGACGTGTTCAGAGCCGTGCCCGAACTCGGCCCGGCTCAGGCGCTCCCGCGCGAGCTCCAAGGCATTTCCGAAGTCTCCGGCGACCATGTGGTCGGTGAAGCAGTTTCCTATGGCGCGCAGGGTCTCTGGGTGGTCCGGCCCGTTTACCCGATTGGAAAGATCGAGCACTCCGGCATTGATACCAGCCGCCTCGGAGTAGCGCCCAACGGCGAAATAAAGCCTCCCGAGCCAGCCGGCGACCCGGAGTGTTTCGGGAGCCGCGCCCCCCAGGGACCTCGTCCACGTTCCATGGGCGTGCTCCGCCAGCTCAAGCCCGCTCCGATGGTCACCAAACCGGTACAGATAGAAGATCTCATTGACTACGAGGTCGCGGACTTGGGGGTCATCGCTGTCCACGGCGTCGCTCGCCAGCAGGTGTGGGTAGAGATCGGCATAGGTCCGCCACGTCAGTGGGTCGTCTGGGTCGCCCGGGTCGTTGACGGCCAGCAGCTGGTGCGCGGCACGGCGCATCATGGCGCGCTCGTCGTCGGTCATCCGTGTCTGAATCACGGCCTGCACCAGGCGGTGCATCTGGTACGAGTCGGTCTCGTACACGACCCGGGCCAGCGCATAACGGTTGATCTGGCGCACCGCGTCGGCAAGTTCGGCCGGGTCACGCAGCGCGGTGTCGAGGTCCGGCACCGCCGTGACCGCCCGAGCGCCACGGAGGATCTTCCTGGAGATCTGTTTTGGCGCGTAGAACGACCAGACCTGCAACAGTCGCAGCGCTGCCGGGTGGGCGCTCGCGAGCCGGTCGAGCGATACGTTCCAGGCCGCCTGCACAGGCGAGCCGTCGACTGGCGGGGATGTGTCGAGCAGCTCGGCGAGCTTGTCCTCCAACAGCCGCAGATAGTCTCCAGCGGCCATCCCGGTCTCCACGATCCAGGCCGCTGCCTGGTCCACCGCCAACGGCAGGTCACCGAGCGCGTTGGCCAGCTGGTCCGCGTCCTCGGCGGTCAATTCGGAAGAGCGTCGGCGCAGCAGTTCAACGCTCTCCTCCCGCATGAACACGTTGACCTCGATCGGGCGAACCAAAGACGACCATTTCGGGTTGCGCGAGGTTACCAGGATGTGGCCCGGGTCATTCCGCGGGAGGTATTGCGCTATAGTCTGCGGCTCGTCCGCGTTGTCGAACACCAGCAGCCAGTTCGCGTACGGCTGCCCGGGCCGCAGCGCGTCGAGCACCGCCGGCACGGCCACGTCGGCCTCCGCGCTGACCGGCAGGTTCAATCGCCCGGCGAGCTCCACCAGCGACGCCGCGACCTGCGCCCCGCGCTCAGCGGGAATCCACCACACCAGGTCAAATTCCCGCCCATAGCGGTGTACATACTCGATCGCCAGCTGCGACTTCCCTACGCCGCCCATTCCTTGCAGTACCACGGGAAGATCCACAGAACCTTCCTCCAGGGCCGCGCGCAGGTTCGCCAGAATTTCGGCTCTGCCCGTGAAATGAGGGTTCCTTACAGGGATGTTTCCCCTTATAGCCGGCGGCCGAGCGCTCTGCCGGTGGGCGAGTCCTTGCCAGAGGGCGTCCTGTAGGCGGCGGGCGCGTGGGAGATAGCGGCCGGACAGGGCACCGAACGCGGTCGCCTCGACCGCGACGAAGTCCTCGGACTCGGGTGTGACGGCCGGGATCGGCGCGGCGTCGGGGTCCGCCAGGGCTCCGCCCAGATGGCGGACGGCGTCCACCCTCGGGCCCAGATCCGCGCTTACCGCCTGGAGAACTCGGATGGTCTCCCAGCGGCGGGTGTAGGCCAGCAGGTGCCCCCGGAGCCCCGGAGCGAAGTCATAGGCGATGGCCGTTTCGTCCGCGAGGTCACCGGCGGCCGGGTACAGCAGGCCGTGCGCGAAGAGCTCGGCCAGGGCCCCCAGGGCATGCCCGCGCGGGCCTTCGACCATTCCTAGCAGCAGCCGCAGGGTCGAACGGGTGATGGGCGCGGCCGCGAGGCGGGTCGCCAGCTCGAAGGCGGCCGGGCTCGCGGCCGAGCGGAACTGGTCCACCTGGCGGCGGGCGGACGCCTGCGCCACGCCGTCCGGCTGGCTGCCCCTCGCCGGCTCGTCCCAGGGCCGTGGGGACGGCCAGACGACCATGGCCGGCAGGTCACCCCGGTCGGGATCGTCGGCGGTCAGCCGGCCGGCCCAGCGGGCGACAGCCGCCGGGTGTGGGTCGAGCATCGGCACGGCGATGGCCCCATCGGCGCCGTCGACTGGCGACGGGCCAAGACCCTGGTACTCGTCGAGGCCGGTGTGCCGAAGCGTGGACCGGGGCACCGCGCCGAGCACCGCGACCGGCAGCCGGCGCGCCCAGGACCACAGCACCGGGCCGGCGAGGCCCCGGCGCCACGCGGTACCCATGCCATCGGTGAGCACCCAGATGATCCGCCGGCCCGACGGTTCGAGCAGCCGCGCCGGGGCGAACCCGGTCGCCGAGGCCCTGCTTCCGCGCAGTCTGAGAGCCGTCGCGTCGTCGGCGTCGGTGTTGAGGAAGTAGACCCGGACGTCGTGGAAGACGCCCAGCCGCTCAAGCAGCGCGACCAGGCGGGGCACCAGGCCCTGCCAGATGGCCATCGTCCAGTTGTCGTCGACGACCAGCGTCAGCGACCAGCGCCGTTCCAGCACCGGCCGGTACACCGGCCGCCAGCGCCCGTCGGCGAGGTGCTGGGCGGTGGCCTCCTCGTCCAGGCCGACCTCCCAGGCCGAGGGCACGGACTGGCGCAGCCCCTCGAGCGCGCGGCGCAGCTCCCGCCACTGGTTGACCAGGGCCGCGAGCGTCGGCGGCGCCGGCGCGGCCCACGACCCGTGCCGGCGCCGCGCGTGGCCACGGGCATCGGCGTCTCGTCCCCGTGCCGACGCGGCCGGTCCGCCCTCCGCGTCGTCGCCAGACCCGGCGAAAGTCGGCTGGCTGGCGCCGGCGGTTGCCATGCCACGGCGCGACGACTCCCGGTCACGCCCACCGCCGTCCGCGCGCCCGTCGCCGCGCTCCGGTGTCTCGGCCGTCCGGGCGTCGACCGCGCCCGCGCGCGCCCGGTCTTGGTCGTCGGCCGAGGGTTCCCGGTGCGCGGGGCGAGGCAGCTCGTCGGCGAGCGCCGCGAGCCAGAGCGCCTCCGCGAGGACCAGCGGATCGGTGGGCTCCCCCGGGCCGGCGCCCGGGGGGTTCGGCGTGGTCATCCGGGGTTCGACGTCGGGTCCAGCCTGCGCCACACCGCGGCCAGCAGTTCGGCCCGTTCCTGGCCGTCGCCGTCGAAAGCGCCCGAGGTCACCAGGTGGGCGGCGTTGAGCAGCTGGTCGGCGGCGAGCATCCCGTGCCGGCGGCGGGCCACGAACTCCTCGACGATCCGCCGCTGGTCATCCACCGCGCCTCGCGGAAAGTGCGCCAGGACCAGGTCGGCGAGCGCGTCGGCGTCGGGGTCGGGGACGTCGAGCCGGATGCAGCGGCGCAGGAAGGCCGCCGGGAACTCGCGTTCGCCGTTGCTGGTGATGACGATGATCGGGAACTCGTGCACGCGCACGATGCCACCGCGAACGGTCGCCGTGGCGCCCCGGTCCGCCGTGTACACCGACATGTCGGGCTCGAGGTTGCGCACCCGGACGAGCTCGGGCAGGTCGAACTCGCCGTCCTCGAAGATGGTCAGCAGGTCGTTGGGCAGGTCGTAGTCGCTCTTGTCCAGCTCGTCCACCAGCAGGACCCGCGGGTGCCGGTAGGGAAGCAGCGCGGTGCCCAGCGGGCCCAGGTGCACGAAGTCGCCGATCGGCGGCACGGGGCGCTGCGCCCGGCCCGGCCCGGCCGTCGCCCCGCCGCCGCCCGACTCGACGACGGCCTGGGCTCGCCCGATCGCGTCGTACTCGTAGAGGCCTGACCGCACGGTCGTGCGGCTGGTGACCGGCCACCGCAGCACCCGGCCGAGGCCGAGCTCGCGGGCGATCAGATACGCGAGCGTGGACTTCCCCGAGCCGGGCCCGCCGGTGACCAGCAGCGGCCGCCGCAGGCAGATCGCCGCGTTGATGACGCTGAGCTGGGAGTAGCTGAGCTGCCCGGTGGCGACGGACCCGAGCCGCCGGCTCGCCTCGCGTTCGTCGTCAGGCGGCGGTGGCAGGTCCGGCCCGCCGTCGAAGTCCCGCCAGGGCGGGGGTGCCGGCCAGCGCCGGTCCCGCTCGGCGGGCGGCAGCGGCCGCCCGGTCCCGTGGAAGATCCACCAGGCCGGCCGGCCCGGCCCGGGATCGGGCGTCGGTCGCGTCGTCATCGTCCGTGCCTCCGCTTCACCGGCGCGGGAATCGACGGGCCCTGTTCCGGCTGCCGGTCGGGGTCGTCCAGGATCACCGCGAGATGCCGTCCGAGATCCGGCCAGCGCGCGGGCGCCAGGCGCGCCTCCAGGCGCAGGCGCCGCAGCCGGTCCCGCAGGTCGGTCAGGCCGACGCCGTCCACGGCGGCCAGGAACGCCCGGATCGCGTCCGCGACGTCGTCGCGGGTCTGCTCGCCCCGGTGCCAGGCCACCACCGGCAGGCCGCAGCTCAGCGCGATCCGCAGCTGCAGGACGGCCGGTGTCTCGTTCGGAGGGCCACTCAGTACCAGTGCGACCATGCTCTCCTCCGCGAGGATCCTTGCCTGCAGGCGGTCGGGGTCGTGCTCGTCGGCGCCGCCGCCGCAGTGGACGGTGTCCGCCATGCCCTTGGCCAGTTGGCGCCAGCGCAGCCGCCACACCCGGTGCCAGGGCCTGGTGCGCTGGCGCTCCAGGCTGCGCAGGACGACCGGGTACTGCATGCCGATCGAGCGGGGCAACACGGAGTCGATCTCCTTGCGCCACTGGTCGACCGGCAGGTGGAGCAGGTCGAGCGGGAGGATGAACTCCAGCGCGACGGTGTTCTCCCCGTCGGCCAGCGAATCCTCCAGGTCGAGGACCAGCTCCTCGGTCACCCGTTCCAGCTCGTCCTCGTCGAGCGGCACGAGACGGGTCCCGCACGGCTCGAACCCGTCGATTCCCGGCCACTGACGCCACCAGGTGAGCTCCGTCTGGCCCGGATGCAGCTGGCTGCGCTCGAGCTGGACGATCAGATGGACCGGGCCGGCTGGCAGCGTGCGGCGCGCCCGGGCCGCGTCCAGCTCGGCGGCGAGTTCGGCCGTCTGGGCGCGGCGCTGGTTCCACTCGTCGACCCGGGTCGCCGTGTCGGGACGGAGCCGGTCACGGACTGCTTCCAGGAACGGCATGTATGGCGGCAGCCCACCCGCGGGGGCGTTGCGGCCCGCCAGGTGCAGGAGCACCGCCCAGGCGCTGTCACCGTGCGCGGGAGGGGTGTCCGGGAGGTCTCCCACCGCCTGCCGGTAGGCGTGGCCGACGTCGCCAGGCGGCACCCCGCCCAGCTCGGTCTCCAGCCGGGCCAGCAGGTCGTCCGGCAGGTCGGCCAGCGCGGCGGCCGCCTCCCACCTGTCGACGAGCCGGCACAACTCATCGACCGCCGCCGCGGGGACGCCGAGATCCCCCGCGGCCCAGGGAATCTGAGCGAGCCCCGTCACCGACTTTCCGCACATTTCGACCAGGGCAAGGAACCACTGTCGGTCGGGCAGGTAGGCGGGCATTTCGAGGCGGAGGCCGGACAGTCGGGACAGCCGGTCCAGAAAGAGGCTCCGGCTCTGTTCCCCGCGCAGGACGGGAGTGCCGGTCAGCAGGTTCACGACGTCGCGTTCCACCGGCGCGCGGCGGCGGTCCACGACGGCGTCCGGTCCGTTCAATGCGCCATCCGCCGTGCGCACGCCGACGCGTCGTTGACCGCCGGCCGAGTCCCGGCCGAGGATCGGCTGCGCAGCGCGTGCCCGTCCGTCCCGAGCGCCCCGCTCACCGTGTCGTCCACGAGCTCACCTGCCCCGGCCCCGTTCCGGTGCGCCGCCGCGAGTATCCGGACGGCCACAGCAACTCTAATGGCTTGAGATGCCGGTAAGGGCGGCGAATGGCGTGACCGCGCCCTGGCGTGGCGCGGATCAGCCCACCTGGCAGGCGCATCGCCCCGCTGGCGACCGGGCCATACGGTCAGCCGCGAGAAAGGTGGGCGGTGTGCATCTGAGCGACGCCGGGGCCTGGCATTGCGCGGTCGATTCGTCTGCTTGGCGAGCAGCGATGTGCGACACTGATGGCCGCATGTCGCCTTGAGCAGGGGCCCCGATCCGGAAGACGGACGTCGCCACGGAACGGGTTCGCCGAACGGGGTGTTCGGGACGACGCGGGGCAGGTCTCAGTCCCGGGAAAGGAGCCACGCATGCCCGTTCCTGACGAGTCCGTCAGGTCGGACCTCCCCGATGTCGCACACCTTTCGTTGACCGAGCTGCGCGAACTTCACGACGAGGCGCTGAACGCCGGCCTGGAGCGGGTTATTCGGCGAGTACGGACCGCCGATGAACGACTGTCGGGCGGCAGCCGGCGGTTCGACTGACGGTGGCCGAGCCGTCGTCGGTCCCACCCCTGCGCGGGGGGCCGGTTGTCGGACGGCTTCGGGTGCCGTGGTCGGTCGTCGACCAGATCGCCGCCGGTAGGCCCGACCAGACCTCCGGTGCCGCGCTGCTAGCAGCCGAACGCAACCACCGGGCCGTCATCCTGCGCGCGGTGCTGGACGAGGCACGCGCCGCTGGGGCAGCCGCCACCGGCCCGTTGATCGCCATGGACGAGGCCTGGGATCTGCTGGCGACGGCCGAGCGCGCTGACCCCGACCAGGTCGCCTTCCTGCTCGGCCGCCCGCAGGTCGGTGCCTGGGCGGCACGCGCGCTGCGACGGCTGCGGCTCGGAAGCACCTACGAGGCGCCGCTGTGGGCCGATCTCGGTCACCTGCATGCGATCGCGGCCGCAGCCGCTGTGCGGACAGGTATCCAGGCGCGGCTAGCCGTTCCCGCGTGGTTCGGGCAGGTCGTGCTCCCGACCCTCGGTTACGCCCGCGGTCCCTACCGCGATGCCTGGGAGCCAGCCCTGGTCGAGGCCAAGCAAGGTGCCTTCCGGGTCGGCACGCGCAGGTGGCAAGCCTTCCCATCCTCGTCCGGAGATACCCCGGCCGACACGCTGGACGTGCCTACCTGGCGGGCGGCCACCTGGCTGCGAGTCGGTCCGCCGGGGGCCCGGCTGACCGTCGACCTGGACGATGCCAGCCCCTACCGGATCCTGCTCGGAACGGCTCGGCCGGCGAGGGTGTGCCCGGCGACGGTTGGTCGCTGGGAGTCGCTGCTCGACGAGGCGTGGAAACTGCTCCGGGCGGCCGACCCCGCACGCTCCCAGGCCCTGGCCGCGGCGACCATGACGATTGTCCCACTGCCCCCCGAGAGCCATTCCCACATGTTCAGCGCCTCCTCAGGCGACGCGTTTGGCGCACTGGTCGCGACCGAACCGGACGACGCGGAGACACTCGCCGTGACGCTGGTACACGAGTTCAATCACGCCCAGCTCGGCGTCCTGATGCATCTGGTCGATCTCGTCGACGCCGACGCGTCCGCGCTCGACGCTCACGTCTTCTACGCGCCCTGGCGGGATGACCCGCGGCCGCTGGTCGGGCTTGCCCAAGGCGTTTTTGCCTTCTTCGGGGTGGCCAGCTTCTGGCGCGGACAGGTGCGGCTGGCGGCGGGCACACGGGCGGCCAGGGCGTACTTCGAGTTCGCGCTGTGGCGGCGGCGGGTGCACACGGCGCTGCGCCGGCTGCGCGCCGATGGGCGGCTCACGCCGTTCGGCACCCGGTTCTTCGACGGGGTGGCGGTGACCGTCGCGGGCTGGCTGCGCGAGCCTGTGCCACCCGACCTCGACGCACTGGCCCGGGCCGCGGCGCTCGATCACTACGGCAGATGGCGGATCCACCACTTGCCGCCGTCCCCTGAGCTCGTCGACGCGTTGGCGCTCGCCTGGCAGAATGGCCTGGCCTTCAAGCCGTCCGCGGCCAGGGCGGTGGCGCGTGGGTGGTGGCACCAGCCAGACGTTCCGGTTGCCGACCCAGCCGCGAGAGACCTCGACGGCGTTGTCACCGCCACCCGGATCTGGCTCACCGACAGGGAACGGCTGCGATCAATGCTGGCTGACGCGGACGGCGCCCACTCAGGCGTGGCGGGCGTGGGAAGCGCCGATCTCGCTCTCCTCGCCGGCCAGCGCGAGCGCGCCCGCGCCGGCTACCTGGCGGAGCTGGCCGAGCCACACCCGCGGGCTGGCGCGTGGACCGGCCTCGGACGGCTGATGGCTGCCGCCGGCGAGGCCGCGGCGGCACGTGCCCTGCTCGAACGCCCCGAGCTGGTACGCGCGGTGACCGAGGCCATGGCAGGCGGGAAACGTCCCCCGCCGACGCGACTTGCGGCCTGGCTCGGCCAGATGCTGCCCTGACCGAGCCAGTCTCGCCAATCGCCGGTTGTAGGGCCTAGACCGGCACCGGGTCGACGTCACAGTCGCCGCGGCTGCCACTCGCCGCCGCGGCGGTCCCCGGGTGGTCGGCGCCGAGGACCCGGCTGAGACCGTCAACCATCCGGGCCAGCAGATCCTCGCTCTCCTGGTCCCGGCCCAGCGCTCGTAGATCCAGCGCGAGGTTCACTCCCACGACCAGCGTCGAGGGGTGGTCCGCGCCGAGCACCCGCGCCGACCGGTCGAAGGTGTCGAGGTCAAGCTCGTGTGCCTGGGCGAAATCCCCCAGCGCGTACTGGTCGCTGGCCAGGTTGGTCGCCGCCACCAGGCTCCACGGATGATCCCGGCCGAGTCCTGCGTCAAGCGCTTCCAGGGTCGCGACGTCCAACTCGTGGGCACGCTCGGGCCGACCCGCCTGTCGGTGGATGACCGCGAGGTTGACCGCGGCAGAGCGGGTGTATGGGTGGGTCTCGCCGAACAGGCGCTCGTAGCGGCGCAGCGCGGCCTCGCACAGCTCGTGCGCCTCGGCCAGTTCGCCCGCGTGGCGCAGGTCGACGGACAGCGCCAGCGACGCGGCGATCGTGCGCGGGTGGTCCTTGCCGTAGCGGCGCATCAGCCGGGCCTCGACGTCCCGGGACAGCTCCAGCGCCTCCATGTGCCGGCCCGCCTTGCGCAGCGCCACCGCGAGCAGCGTCCGCGCCAGCAGCACCTGGAAGTGATCCAGGCGGCCCTCGACAACCTGGCTGAACAGTCCGACCAGTTCCTCGTGGCGAACCAGCGCGCCGAGGTAGTCCCCCAGCTCACGGACATCAACCGCGAGGCTGGTCAACGTGCGCAACGTGTCGATGTGATACTCGCCGAGCACGCGGACCCGCTGGTTCCAGGTCTGCTCGTTGAGCACCCTCGCCTCGCGCAATTGGCCGACCATCCGCAGGTAGACGCCGACGTCGTGCGCCGCCGCAAGCGTCTGGTCAACCTCCGGGCCGTAGGCCCGCTCGGCCCGGCGCAACCGCTCCTGCGAGATCTCCAGCGCCCCCTGGAAATCACCGGCCACGATCCGGTCAACGCCGACGTTGCCCATCGTCAGCAGCGTCTCGCGATGCTCGTTGCCATGAACCTGGGTACACAGCTCCAGCACCCGGGCATTGGCCCGCGCCGCGTCCTCATAACGGCCGACGACGATGTACAACCAGCCAAGCCAACCAGCCAGCCGCAACGTGTCCGGCGATTCCTCCCCGATCGTCCGCGACCAGGTGCGATGCACTTGCTCGGCAAGCTCGACACTCGCCTGGTGGTCGCCCCACTTGTACAGGTACACGACCTCGTTGACCAGCAGGTCGTGGGTCCACGGGTCCGTGCTCTCCGCCGCGTCACTCGCCAGCAGGTGCGGATAAAGGTCGCCATAGGCCCGCCACGTCGACGGGTCGTCCGGATCACCCGGGTCGTTCACGGCCAGCAGCAGATGCGCCGCGCGACGCATCATGGCCCGCTCGTCGGCGGTCATCCGGGACTGGAGCACAGCCTGCACCAGGCGGTGCATCTGGTACGAGTTCGTCTGGTAGACGATCCGAGCCAGGGCGTAGCGGGTGATCTGGCCCACCGCGTCGGAGAGCTTGATCGGGTCGCGAAGGGCGGAGTCGAGATCCGGCACCGTCGTGATCGCCCGGCCGCCGCGGAAGATCTGCCGGGAGATCTGCTCCGGCGCGTAGAACGACCAGACCTGCAGCAGCCGCAGCGCCGCCGGATGTGTGGTCGCCAGCCGGTCGAGCGAGACGTTCCAGGCCGCCTGCACGGGCAGTTCGTAGTCGACCGGCGGCGAGGTGCTGAGCAGCTCGGCGCGCTTGTCCTCGAACAGCCGCAGATAGTCCCCGGCCGCCATCCCGGTCTCCACCAGCCAGGTCGCCGCCTGCTCCACCGCCAGCGGCAGGTCACCGAGCGCGTGGGCGAGTCGGTCCGCGTCCTCGACGGACAGCTCGGGAAGACGCCGGCGCAGCAGGTCGACGCTCTCCCCCCGCATGAACACGTCGACCTCGAGCGGCCGCGCCACCGCCGACCAGTTCGGGTTGCGCGAGGTCACCAGGATGCGGCCCGAGTCGCTCTGCGGAAAATACTGCCGCACGGCCCGCGGCTCGTCCGCGTTGTCGAACACCAACAGCCACTTCCCATACGGCTGCCCCAGCCGCAACGCGTCCAGCACCGCCGGCACGGCCGTGTTGGCCTCCGTGCTCACCGGCAGGTTCAGCCGTCCCGCCAGTTCCACCATCGACGCCGCGACCTGCGCCGCGTGCTCCGCGGGCATCCACCACACCAGGTCGAATTCTCGCCCATAGCGGTGCACATATTCGATGGCCAGGTGCGACTTCCCGACCCCACCCATTCCGTGCAGCGCCTCGGGGAGCACCGCGGTCGTGCCCTCCGCCAGCCTGGCCCGCAGGTTCGCCAGCAGTTCGACCCTGCCGGTGAAATGCGGGTTTCTTGGGGGGACATTCCCCCAGATGGCCGGCGGGCGGGCGCTGCGCCGCTCCTCTTGGGCGCGCGCGTGCGTGGTCGAGGTCAAGGGCTCTCCTCTGGCACCGGCAGGCTGGGCCACTACCACACGGGCCTCATCAGCACTGCCAGGACGGGGACGCGGCGTCGCTGGCGCGTCGTCACTCGGGCTCACCCCGGCTACCTTAGACGGCTCCTCGGCGTTGACCGACCAGTCCCGCCGAAGTTCCTCGCGCAATCGGCGTGAACGCGGCAGATAGGGGCCAGACAATGCCCCGAAGGCGGCTGCCTCGGCCGCGACGAAGTACCGGGAGTCGGCAGTGACCTCGGGCAGCGGTGCCTCGTCGGGGCTCTCCAGGGCCGCGCCGAGGTGACGCACCGCGTCCACCCGGTCGCCCAGCTCGTCCCGGACCACCCGTATCACCCGCATCGTCTCCGCGCGGCGCAGGAACGCAAGCAGGTCCTCCCGCAGCCCGTCGTCGAAGTCGTAGGCGACGGCCCAGTCGTCGTCACGGCCCGCGACCGGGTGCAGCAGGCCGTGCGCGAACAGCTCGGCCAGCGTCGCGAGCCCCGACCGACGCGGCCGGGCGGCCAGCCGCAACAGCCGACGCAGCACGGAGCGGGTGATCGGCGCGGCAGCCAGCCGGGTCGCCAGGTCGAACGCGGCCGGGCTCGCCACGGCGCGGAACCGGTCGACCCGGCGGCGCGCCTCGTCAGGCCCGCTGTCGAGCTCATACGGGTCGCCAGGATCACCGCCGTCCTCCCAACCAGTGCCGCCCGCCGTCCGCCCGGCCCCCGGCGGCGCGACGACCAGCACAGGCAGGTCGGCGTCACGCGGGTTGACGTCGCCCGGGGCGGCGGCACGTGGGTCGGCGGTGCCCGGGTCGGCCACCCGGTCGGCGAATCGGCGGATCGACGCCGGGTCGGCCTCCAACAGGGGCACGGGCAGACCGGCCATTCTGGGCGGCTCCAGCACCTCCTCGAGGCGCCACTCCTCGAGCCAGGTGTGGCGCAACGTAGAACGGGGCACCGCGGACAGCACCGCGGTCGGCAGCCGGCTCGCCCAGGTCCACAGCACCGCGTCGACCAGGCCACGCCGCCAGGCGGCGCCCAGCCCGTCGGTGAGCAGCCACACCACCCGCCGCCGCGACGGCTCGAGCAGCCGGGCCGGCGCGAAGCCGGCACCGCCCTCGTCGGCGCCGCGCAGCCGCACCCCAGCGGCCTCGTCAACGTCCGTGTCGAGGTGGTATACCCGGACGTCGCGGAAGACCGCCAGCCTCTCGAGCATCGCGACCTGACGACGCACCTCGTCCCGCCAGATCGCCATCGTCCAGTTGTCGTCGACGACGAGCGCGAGCTCGAACCGGCGTTCCAGTCGCGGGCGGTAGACCGGCCGAGGCTCCCCGTCGGCGAGGCACCGGGCCGTGGCCTCCTCGTCCACCTCGACCTCGTGGGCCGACGGCACGGTCTGATGCAGCGCGCCGAGCGCCCGGCGCAGCTCCCGCCACCGGTCCGTGAGATCCCCGAGTGCCGGGTAGACCGCGGGCGACCAGGTGATGGCCTGGCCGAGCCGGCGGCCGACACCGACGGCCGCGTCCGCCGCCGGTCCGATCAGCCCGGCCGCCCACTCGTCGTCGAGAAAACCAACCAGCTCGTCGGTGGGCGGCGCGTCCGGCCACCGGCCGGACGGCTCGGGCTGGTCGCCGGGGATCACCAGGCCGTCACCGGCGTCGACCCGCGTTGGTCCAGGGCCGCCAGGAACGTCGTCGCCCGTGGTCGCCGAGGGCTCCGCGCCCGGTCGCCCGCCCGCCGAGGTCGTTGGCGGGTCTGCCGCGCTCGGCCCGTCGGTGGCCTCCGGTTCCTCGGGCGCGATCGGTTCGTCGCCGACGGCATCTGGGCGACGGTCAGCTGGTGAGCCCAGGGGTGACGACCGCGCGGGCGGCGGGTCCACGAACGACGCGAGCCAGACGATGTCGGCCACCTCGCGTGGGTCTGTCGGATGCGCGGGGCGGTCGTTCATTCCCGCTCGGCCGCGGGGTCGAGGCGGCGCCATACCGCGGCCAGCAACGCGGCGCGGTTGCCGTCGTCCCCGTCGAGGGCGCCACGGTCGAGGAGGTGGGCCGCGTTGAGCAGCTGGTCGGCCGCCAGCACCCCCAGCTCCCGGCGGGCGACGAACTCGGTGATGATCCGCCGATAGGCGTCCGAGCCACGCGGGAAGTGCGCCGCGACAAGGTCCGCGAGCGCGTCGGCGCCCGGCTGCGGGATGTCCAGACGGACGCAGCGGCGCAGGAACGCCTCCGGGAAGTCCCGCTCACCGTTGCTCGTGATCACGACGATCGGGAACTCGTGCGCCCGCACCACCCCTCCCGTGACAGGCGCGGCCACCCCGCGGTCCGCCGTGTACACCGAGGCGATCGGCTCGGCCTCACGCACCCGGATGAGCTCGGGCAGGTCGAACTCGGCGTCCTCGAGGAGGGTGAGCAGGTCGTTGGGCAGGTCGTAGTCACATTTGTCGAACTCGTCGACCAGCAGCACCCGCGGCAGCGCGTACGGCAGCAGGGCCGTCCCGAGCGGACCCAGCGTCACGAACCGGCCGACCGGTACCACGGCCGGTGGAACGGGGGCGTCGGGACGGGGCCGGCGTCGCAACGCCGGGCCGGCGTCACGGGACGCGTTGTCCCGCGAACCGGGCGGCCCCTCCCTGCCGGGCTGGCCGACCGGGACGGAATCCCGGCTGGACTGGGCGATCGACTGCGCCCGGCCGATCGCGTCATACTCGTACAGCCCCGAACGCACGGTCGTCCGGCTCGTCACCGGCCACCGCAGAACCGGCCCAAGTCCCAGTTCCCAGGCAATCAAATATGCCAAACTGGACTTCCCGGATCCCGGACCGCCGGTGATGAGCAACGGCCGCCGCAGATGTATCGCCGCGTTGATGACGGACAACTGCTCGGCCGTGAGCGTCCCCACGGCGACGGTGCCAAGCCGGCGTTTCGTCTCCGCCTCGTCGGCGGGCGGGATCTCAAGGTCGGGTGCGCCCGTGAAGGCGCGCCAGGGAGGCGCCGGCGGCCAGCGCCGCACGCGCTCGGCGAGCGTCGTGGCGGCGGGTCGGCCGGTTCCGTGAAACAGCCACCAGGATGGGCTTTCCTGGTCGGGAACGGGTGTTCCTCGCTCGGTCAACTACCTGCCCGCCTCCGCTTCACAGGAACGAGAATCATCGTCCTCGTTCCGGCTGCCGTTCGGGATCATCCCATATCAAAGCAAGATGCCGACCGAGATCTGGCCCCTCGGTGGCATTGCGGTACGAGTCCGTTCTGAGGCGCCAGACGCGGTCACGCAGGTCGGCGAGTCGCGGCGCGCCGACGGGGCGGTCGGCCTCCTGGCCGCCGTGGAGAAAGGCGTCCACCGCCGCGGCGACGTCCCGCGTCCGCCCGCCCCGGTACCACAGGACGACCGGCACGCCGAGGCGTAGCGCGACCTCCAGTTCACGCCCCGCCCACGCCGCGCGTCCGTCGGGTGGCCCAGACAGGACCAGCGCCACCGTGTCCGTGTCGGCGACGATCTCCGCGTGCAGGGACTGGAGAAGACTCCAGCTGTCCTTGTCGGCGTGCTCGTCCTCTCCCCACTTGACACTGTGGGAGTCGCCCTCGGTCAGTTGCTCCCACAGGTTCCACCACCGTCGGTGCCAGCGAGACCGCCGGTGCCGCTCGAGGCTGCGCAGCACGACCGGGTACTCCACCCCCAGGGTGCTGGGCAGCTCCGGGTTGTCGTCCGCCTGCCAGTGCTCGACCCGCAGATGCAGCAGCTCCCGCGACAGGATGAACTCGATCGCCACGTCGGCCTTCCGGGCGCGCGGTTCCTCCTCGAGTTCAGCCACCACCTGTCGGGTGAACGCCTCCAGGGCATCCACCGGCCGGACGACCCTGCCCACGCGCTCGAAGCCGGCGGTTTCCGGCCACTGCCGCCACCAGGTCACCTCGGCCTGACGGCCCGGGTCTGTACCGGGCTGTCCGGCCGGTCCTTGCTCGGTCCGAGGCAGCAGGTCGAACTGGAGGAGCAGGTGGACGGGACCTGCCGGCCGCTTGCGCGGGTCTCGGTGGAGCCGCTCCCTGTCCAGCGGGCCGGCGAGGCCGCGCGCACTCGCGCGCTGCCGGTTCCACTGATCCGCCTGGCGGGCGGTCTCCGGGTCGAGCCGGTCCATCACGGCCTCCAGGAAGGCCATGTCCGGAGGTAATCCGAGCGGACCCGCGCCCTGGCCCATCAGCCAGAGCAGCACCGCCCACGCCGAGTCACAGTGCGGCGGCGGGGAAACGGCGTGCCCCCCGAGCGCCCGCCGGAAGGCTGGGCCGACCTCGGTTGGCGTGACGGCCCGCAGCTCCGACTCCAGCCGGCGCAGCAGTTCCTCCGAGGCGTCCTCGACCAAGGCGTACGCCTCCCACCGGTTGACCAGGCGGCGCAGCATCGCGACGGTGGGGTCGGGGACGCCCAGGTCCGAGACGGCGTCCGGCAGCCAGGCCAGCCCGACCAGCGGCCCGCGGCAGGTCTCCAGGAGACCGAGAAACCACTGCTGGTCCGTCGGGTAGGCCGGCAGGTCGAGCGCGACGCCCGCCCACCGCGACAGCCGGTCGAGTAACAGGGTCCTGCTCGCCTCGCCCCGCAGCGGCGGGCTGCCACGCAGCAGCCGGGCGATCTCGCGTTCCACCTCCGCACGGCGCCGCCCCGTGATCAACACGCCGTCCCGCGCGACCGCCTGAACCTGTCGGATCCGCCCACGCCAGCGGGCAAGCACGACACGACGCTCACCTGACCCGGTCCCCGTTCCCAGCCCGTCACGGTCGGCGCGCCGGCCGTTCTCCTTGCGGCGACATCATCAACATAGCGACGGATGAAGCGCAAAGCGCGACCGGATGGCACCAAAGCCGCCGTTCCCGCCGTGACGGCGGCCGACGGCGGCTCCTTCCGTGGCTGACCGGGCCGACCCGGGCGAGGCCGCCAGTGGGCGGAGCTCTACAGGTTGAGGCCGACGATGGCGCCGAGGCCGCGGACGAGCGGGGGCGCGAGCTGGCCGACGATCGAGGGCAGGCTGGGGAAGAGGACGGGCAGCAGCAGGACCACCAGCAGCAGAATGATGCCGAGGTGGGTCTCGGAGAGCTTGTAGCTCGCGTTGCGCCAGCCTGGCGACTGTGGCCCGAGCAGGAACAGCACCCGGCCGCCGTCGGTGGGCGGGATCGGGATGAGGCTCAGGATGAACAGCGACGCGAACGTGAACGACATCATCAGCAGCATCTCGGCGGGAAACCCGCCGTCGCGGCCCAGCTCGATCGACCGGCCGTCCACGTTCAGGAACACCGGGTCCGACAGCGCGGCGACGCCGGCGATCGCGCCGAAGGCGAGCAGCAGGTAGGCGAGCGGGCCGGCGAGCAGCGCCGCCGAGACGTGGAACCGGCGCTTGCGCCAGACCTCGTTCATCCGGATCGGCTCGGTCCAGCCGTTGCCGGCGATGAGCATCGAGACCGCGCTGAAAGGGCCCACCCGGGCCGGGATCAGCCCGGTGGACAGCCGCCCGGACCGGCGCGGCGTCGGGTCGCGGACGAGCTTCGCGGCGTAGATCTGCGCCGTGTCGTGAGCGTAGACCCCGATGACCAGAGCCAAGATCATACCGAGCAGTGCCGCGGGCTCGGCCAGGTAGAACAGCACGAAAGGTCGTCCGTCTCCAGTAGCGCAGCGAGCAGGTTCAGACCAGCTCGTCCGTCTCCGTCACCCGTACAACGCCCCGGGCGCCGCCGATTCTCCCACCAACGTGTCGAACATTCCGGCCCGCCCCTCGGCGACGGCCCCGCGGCTCATGCCCCACGGGGTCGTTCACCGAACGCGCTCACCCCACGGCAGGAGGCGCCTCGCGCCGGCTGATGAGCTCGCGGGCCAGACGGCGGTAGCCGGCGGCGCCGACCGAGGTGGGCGCGTAGGTGGTGATCGGCTCGCCCGCGACCGTCGTCTCCGGGAACCGGACCGTTCGGTTGATCACCGTGTGGAAGACCTCGTCGGGGAATCGCTCGACGACCCGGGCGAGCACCTCGCGGGCGTGCAGCGTGCGGGCGTCGTACATGGTCGCCAGGATCCCGGCGAGGTCGAGGCGGGAGTTCAGCCGCTCACGGACCTTGTCGATCGTCTGCAGCAGCAGCGCGACGCCGCGCAGCGCGAAGTACTCGCACTCGAGCGGGACGATGACCGCGTGCGCGGCGGTCAGCGCGTTCACCGTGAGCAGGCCGAGGGACGGCTGGCAGTCGACGAGGATGACGTCGTAGTCGTCGATCACCGGGGTGATCGCCCGCGCCAGGCTGTGCTCCCGGCCGACCTCGCTGACGAGCAGCACCTCGCCGGCCGACAGGTCGATGTTGCTCGGCAGCAGGTCGAGGCCCTCGACCTGGGTCTCGACGATGACGTCGTTGACGTGGACGTCCCCGGGGCCGAGCAGCAGGTCGTGCACGGTCAGCTCGAACTGCATCGGGTTGATGCCCAGCCCGACCGACAGCGCGCCCTGCGGGTCGAAGTCGACGAGCAGCACCCGGCGGCCGTACTCGGCGAGCGCGGCGCCCAGGTTGATGGTGCTCGTGGTCTTGCCGACGCCGCCCTTCTGGTTGCACATCGCGAGGACCCAGGCCGGGCCGTGCGAGGACAGCGGCGCAGGCACCGGGAACAGCGGCATCGGCCGCCCGGTCGGGCCCATCTGGCCGACCTTGTCGTCGTCCTGGGCCAGCTCCAGCCGGCCTTCCTCGGGGATCCGCGGCTTGTCGATGGTCACCTCGCCAAAGGGAACCCGCGAGGTGCCACCTACCGAGGGCGCGTCGGAGAAACCAGCCACGAAGAAAACCTGCCATTCATTTTCCGGGGCAGCACGGCCTGTGGCGGCGCACAGACCGCTGGGCGGCAGCAGACCCGGGCCGCGACTGGAGCGTACCGACAACAACCGCTCTTGCCGGCGATGGGTAGCCAGGTCACGGCGTGTCGCGTGGTGGCCCCCGTTCCCGGAACCCCGCCCATGTCCGGTTGACGGGCGCGTGCCCAGGCCGCCAGCTCGCCTCCCCGGCCACATTGGTGGAACGGGGCGCGACCGACTGACTACCGTTGCGAGCGGAGCGCGGGCGGTGCCGGCCGAGGATCGCCCGAGACCTCACGCTATGTCCATGTTGGGACGGATACGCCACCATCCCGACAGACAGGCGGGGCGGGATGCGATCATGCCTGCCAACGACCGGCGTTCGCGATGACGCGGACGAGGTTCACCATTGCTTGTACTTGTAAAGACAGTCGTCCCTGGCTCTCCGGCAGGAAGCCCGGATCGTCGCCCTGACCATCGCGACGCCGGCGCACCGGCCGTGGCCGAGAGGAACGCGCGTGACGGGTCAGGCCATCCCCCGAGTGGAGCGAGTACTCACCCGGGGGGACTTCACCCTGGACGGCCAGACCTTCAAGGTCGACAACAACGTCTGGCTGCTCGGCGACGACACCGAGGTGCTCGTCATCGACGCGTCGCACGACCCGGCGGTGATCCTCGCCGCGGTGGCGGGCCGCCGGGTCGCCGGCATCGTCGCCACCCACGGGCACAACGACCACATCAACGCGGCCGTCGAACTCGCCGACCTGGCGAACGCCCCGATCGCGCTGCACCGCGCGGACCACCTGCTCTGGGAGGCGATCTACCCGCACCGCCGGCCCGACCGGGCGCTCGTCGACGGCGCGCAGATCCCGGTCCCCGGCGGGATGCTGCACGTGCTGCACACCCCCGGGCACTCCCCGGGCGGGGTCTGCCTGTTCGGGCCGTTCGCGAGCGGGCCGACGCTGTTCAGCGGCGACACCTTGTTCCGCGGCGGCCCGGGGGCCACCGGCCGGTCGGGATCGGACTTCCCGACGATCCTTGCCTCGATCCGCGAGAGGCTGCTCACACTGCCGCCGGAGACCGTCGTGCACCCCGGCCACGGCGACGACACCACCATCGGCGCCGAACTGCCCGACTACGACGCGTGGGTGGCCCGCGGCCACTGAGGCGGCCGCGCGAGGCGGGCGGCGCGAGGCTGCCGCGCGAGGCGGGCGGCGAGGCACGGCTGGACGAGGCGCCGCTCAGGGGTTGAGCGTGTAGTCCCCGATGTGGGTGATCATGCTGGGGTCCCGCCGGATCGCGTCGAGTTCGTCGGGCCGGCCGTGCGTGGTGAAGTGCTCGAGGCCGACCTGGACGAACAGCGCGCGGGCACGGACGGCGACCGGCCCGTCCGGGGCCCCGAGGTGCCCCTCGCCGCTGGCATACAGCTTGCGGCCGGCGACGCCGTCGACCCGGGCGGCGAGGCACAGCGTCGAGCCGACCGGCACGGGGCGGCGGAAGTCGGTCTCCAGCCGGGCGGTCACGCAGCTCATCCGGGTGATGTGCCCAAGCTGGCCGAGAATCTCATCCATCGCCGAGGCCAGCAGGCCGCCGTGCGCCAGCCCTGGCGCGCCCTGGTGGTCCGCGGTTACCTCGAAGGTCGCCGACAGGTCCAGGCCCTCGCCGGCCACGATCCGCAGGTGCAGCCCGTGCGGCTGGCCCGGGCCGCATCCGAAGCAGCTCACGTAGTGCGGGGGCAGCTCGGCGCCCGGTTCCGGGGCGTCCGGGTGCCGTTCCGGGTACGTGGCCTCGGGCGGGAGATCGGTTCGGAAGGCCGTCACGAGCCGGACGATATCCAAGGCGACCTCGCGGCACGTCCGTCCGCGACCCAGCTCTCACCGCCGCCACGACCGGTCGCCGCCCGCGGCGGCTGGGCACGCCCGGCAGCCGCGCCCGCTCGGTGTCCCCGTCCGTCAGTCGTCGTGCTGCCGCCTGGCGGCGCGCAGCCTGCGGCGCAGCCCGACCTGCGGGATGAGGCCGATCAGCAGCCCGACGACGAGGCCCGCCAGCGCGGCCATGCTGAGCGCGCCGGCGACCGACATCCGCTTCGTGGTGCCGAACAGCCACACGTTGACCGGCTGGTCGTTCTTGATGACGAAGACGATCACCAGGATCGCGAGCACGAGCACGGCGACCGTCGCCGCGTACACCACCCAGCTCACCCCGTGGCGACGTTTGCCGGGCGGCTGCGGACCGGTCCCGGCCGGTTCGACGGGAGCGCCGGCAGGCGCGGGGACATGTCCCGAGCCGGGGTGCCCGGGGCGGTCGTAGTCGAACTTGCCGGTGGACTGCTCTGGAGCCGCCATCCCGGTCCTCTCCTGCGCAGGCGCGATGACTACACAGTGTAGATCCGGGAGGGGCCCGACACGCCGCCACGCGGCTGGTCAGGCCACACGTTCCGGCGGCCGACCGGGAATGACGACGAGTGGGCGCGGCCGGAGGGGACGAGTCGGCCTGCAAAGCCGGATGCCGTCGGGTGACTCCCTTCGGCGCGCGACACGCCGCGCCGGAAACAGCCGCAGCGCGCCACCAACCGTGACCGCCGAGGACAGCGGCCCCTCGAGCCCACCCATCAGACGATCGCTGTCCATGCCGTGGCCGCGGGCCACCGGAAGATCCTCGAGAGTCGTCACAACCCGCGACGATCACCGGTGGCCGTCCCCGTCCGGGGACCGACACGCGGCCATACCGACCCGGCCACCACGGGCAGCCCACCTCCATCAAGTGATCATGAGACGACGACGCACCAATTTCGATCACCTTGGCCGCGATGGTTCGTTCTACGAACTCGCGGGAAAGCCACGCACGAAGAACTCCGGCCGGGCCGCCGCGTCCGAGTAACGACTCCATGCTGGTCGGAAGCACACGAATAGCGTGCGCGGATCATCTTTGTACCGAGACGAGCGAGGAAATCGGGAGTAGAATGTTTGTTGCGCGATCTCCAGATCGGCGCCTTGGCTGACTGTCGTGTGTCCACGCATCTGCAGCGTGGCCGGTACGCCGGGATCGACGCCGATCGTGATCGCGGTCCGACTGTCCAGGATGATGTTTTCCGCCGTTCGACTTCGACGATGAAGGCTGAGGAAGAGCATTTGGGTGTGGTCCACGGTCGCGAAGTGCGCGGCAGACGCGTGCGGCGATCCGTCTGGCATCAGTGTGCAGACTACGCAGATGGTGTTGGCAGTGATCAGCTCGTCGATCACCTGCGCCGCCGCGTTCATGTGGTCCACCGTTCGTCCGGGCGGACTCGCGATTTTTCCTCGGTCGCCGTCGCGGCGCCTTGACTACGTTCCGCGAGCTTGCGCTTGACGACCGGAATGATGTGCTCGCCTACGTGGTACGCCTCTTCGAGGTAGGGATGTCCGGTGAGCTGGAAGTCGGTCACCCCAACCTCGGTGTACCTGCACATCAGCTCCGCGATGGCCTCATAGGAGCCGACCCACGCAGCTCCATGGGTAAGGTGCGCGACGCCTGACCAAATGTTGGGAGCGAGCCACGTGTCAATGCTGCTGTTGACTCGAAGCCGCACATCCTCGATCGACTCCGACCTCCGCCGGTGTACCGCGTGCGCCACCGCTATCTGTGGATCGGCGTGCGCCACGAAGTCCCGCATGCGCCGCCTGGCTTCCTCGTCTGTTTCGGCGGTAATGATCCGTGACCATACCGCGAACCGTATCGACCGTCCCAGCTCGGCGGCCAGGTTTCGCACCTCGGTGATCCGGCGACCGGTCTCCTCGACGGTATGTGCCTGCATCATGTACACGTCAGCTTGCGCCGCGGCCATGGCAATCGCCGCCGGCGAGGCGCCGACGAGATGTATGGCTGGGCCGTTCGGCTGGACGGGCATCGCCGCCAGGCGCGCGTCCGCCATCCGGTAGAATTCGCCACCGTGGTTGGTGTCACGAAGCGTCCACAGTGATCGGATGATGTCTACGAACTCGCTGGCGCGCCGATAACGCGCATCGTGATCCAGCACATCTCCGTATTGCTCCATGTCACCCGGCACGCCAGCGGTGACGATATTCAGTGCCAAACGCCCACCGCTCCACTCGTCAGCTGTCGCGCACATGTGCGCGAAGACACCCGGGTTGACGAATCCAGGTCGATGCGCGATGAGCACCTCCAGCCTGGTGGTCGCGGCGAGGCATGCCATGCCGCTCGTGTAGGCGTCGACATAGGGCGCGTCGAGACCGTAGCTCCCGTTGCTGAACGAGCACGGGATCAGGACCCGGTCGAAGCCGGCGTGCTCCGCGGCCCTCGCCACCTGCATAAGATAGTCAACGTGTGGCATTCGTCTGGGCCGAGAAGTGCAGATCCATGGGCTGTCGCCGCCAACCGGGATGTGCCAGCTGAACCTAAAACTCACGAGTTTCCTTTCTCGAAACCATGTGGGCTGGCCGATCCGCTGTCACGGCGCCCGCGAGTGCTGTTACTCCGCGGTCGCACCGAAGACAGCGGCGGCCGGCGAGGAAGGAAAGTTCCTCGCCGGCTTCCCGCTGTTCGGCCCGCGAGCTTCAGACGACAGTGACGTCCTCGCGGTTGGACGCGTCGCAAATTATGCCCGCGCCGCGCCTCGTCACTGGTCCTGTTCCCGCGCGACAGCAGACAGAATCGAAGCCGGCAGAATTGATGGACGTATCGAAGGGGGCCGTCACCGCTCCCGCCATCGATGCCCTCGACGAGGTCTTTGGTACCCGGACTGCTGGCCAGACGGTCGTCGCCGCCACCGCCCACGAGAGTCGATTTTCCGCCAGGGGAAGTCAGGTCGTCTGCGCCGCCCATCCTGACGGCGATACCGCGATGGGTTTGTACGACCGCCCACAAACCATGCCGAATCCGCGGGCGTCAGACGCGTCGTCTCCAACCCTGCCGACGATGGTGACGCGGCGCCCTTCCCTCAAGTTAGGCGGATCATCGCCATCGTTGGCCTGTCTTGCGCAGGTGGTGGTAGGGGTGTCGAGCGTGCACGGTGTCCCGAAAGTTCATTGATGATGTTCACTGACCAGGCGCCAGGATGGTGAAACGCGATCCACCCCGGGTCGCTGGCTGGAGGAGCGGGGCCGGTTCGCGGCCGACCGGCTCGAGGGGCTCGTCGACGGTCCATGGCCGCGCCAGCCGCGGACCGTGTCCGACCAGCGGATCCAACTGCACGTCGCCCCCACCCCGTCCTCGTGGATGAGCCTCGTCCAGCGCCGTTCACCGAACTGACCAACCATGAGCCACGCCGCCGCACCCACGCTCCGTGGTCGAACTCGAAGCCGACATCCGTAAGTGGACCAACTCCCGGAACAAGGTCCCGAAACCGTTCGTCTGAACCAAGACCGTCGACGAGATCATGCAGGCGTCGCCGCCTGCCGCGAACGAATTAGCGACTAGGGACATAGTAGGCCTCGCCGCCGATGCCGGGGCCGCGATCCCTAGAATCATTCCCGCTCTGAGGATTGAAGCCGGGCGATGGCGAGCCGCCGGGTGATCTCAGCCACCCGTGGCTTGATCATGAATACCTCCCCTCCCGGGCTTCCCGCCTCGTCCACGTACAGGTTCGAGCGCCGAGCTGACGCGACGCTGACACGACGCTGAAGCCGGTGCCTCGGTACCCGAGAGTGAAGGCTCCCTGTGGCGGCCGGCCAGAGCCCGAACGGGGCGTCTCGGCTGGCTGCCAGGGGTGGGAGATCGGCGTCGGACCGGTGGGTCAGGCGGCGGGGAGGAGCTCGCCGAGCAGCTTCTCGACGCGGGTGCGGATGGCGTCGCGGATGGGGCGGACGGCGTCGAGGCCCTGGCCGGCGGGGTCGTCGAGTTTCCAGTCCTCGTAGCG
>NZ_JADWYU010000125.1:0-19318 GCF_016786325.1 Frankia nepalensis
ACGTCGACGGGCAGCCACACCCACCCTTTCACGTCATCGCGACGTCCCCAAGGGCCCGACTGACTGTGGTGCCGAAATGGGCCGTGGCTGGCACCGTAGCCTCTGGGATCATGGCCGGATGCCGCACGGGCCATGCCCCGGCGTGACCAACAAGGCTGGCTCGTCGTCATGGCGGTCTCGGCCGTTGTCGACGGCGCGGTGTGCTCAGCTCTGGCTCCAGGGGCCGAAGACGGGGGTGCCGGCTATCCAGGTCTGGGCAACGACGGGGCGGCCGGCGCGGTGGGCGACCGCGACCAGGTCGGCGCGGGCGCCAGGCGCGAGGCGGCCCCGGTCGGCGAGGCCGACCGCGCGGGCCGGGTTGCTGGTGGCCAGCGCGACGGCGGTGGGCAGGTCACACAGGCCGGCCGCGGGCAGCGCGTAGATCGCGCCGAGCAGGCACGGCGGGTGGTAGTCCGAGGCCAGGGCGCCCAGGTGGCCGGTGGCCAGCGCCTCGCGGGCCGACAGGTTGCCGGCCAGGTGGCTCGTGCCGCGCAGCGCGTTCGGCGCCCCCATCACGGTCAGCAGGCCGCGCTCGGTGGCGGCCGCGGCAGCCCCGGCGCTGACCGGGAACTCGGAGATCGTCGCCCCGAGGCCCTCGGCCTGCTCCACGCGGGCCGCCGTGTCGTCGTCGTGCGAGGCCAGCGCGATCTGGTGCCGGCGGGCGAGGCGGGCGAGTTCGGCGCGGGTCGCGTCGGTGTGCGGCTGGCGGGCGAGGCGGCGGGCGAGCATCCCGTCCAGATCGGTCTCGCCGATCCTGGCGAGGTAGGTCCGCCACTCCTGCTCCCGCTTGTACTGGCCCTGGCCCGGGGTGTGGTCCATGTAGGACAGCAGCGACACCGCCGGGGAGGCGGCCAGGTCGGCCGCGAGGTCGAGGCGTTCGCTGGTGGCCTCGACCCGCAGGTGGATCCGGTGGTCGGCGCGCAGCTGGCCGCGCACCTTCTCGACGACGGCGACCGACTCCGCGGCCTGGGCCGGGGTGCGGGACTTGGACGCGTCCTCCTGGAGCGCGACGCACACGTAGTGGGTGGTGATTCCCCAGGAGACGACCTCGGTGTCCAGCATCACCAGCGTCTCGTCCAGGGCGAAGTGAGTGGACGGGCGCGGGCGGGCACGGTGGTGCCAGCAGTCCGAGTGCAGGTCGACCAGTCCAGGCAGCAGGTCGTGCCCGCCCAGGTCGACGACTCGCGCGCCCGCCGGCGGCTCGGCGCCGACGGCGACGATCCGCTCGCCGTCGATGGTGACGTGGCCGGGTGCCAGGAGGCCCTCGCCGGTGAACACGCGGTCCGCGCGCAGCGTGACGCCGCCGCGCCCGCTCCCGACGGCCGCCGCCGCGCTGGCTGTCTCCGGGCCGGCTGTCTCCTGGCTCGCCGCCGCTGGCCGGGGGCTGCCCGCGCTGGGCGTCCCTGAGCTGGGCGTCTCCGGGCTGGGCGTCTCCGGGATGCTCGGGCCGGTCATGTTCATGCTGCCTCCAGGACGCGCCCGTCATCCAGTCGACAGATCCTGTCGATGAGACCGGGCTGGTCGGGCATCTCGTGGAAGATCGCCAACAGCGCGGTGCCGTCGGCCTTGCGTTCGGCCAGCGCGCGCAGCACGGTGGCGCGGCGGTGGCGGTCGAGTGAGGCGGTGATCTCGTCCAGCAGCAGGACCGGCCGCGGCCGGGCCAGCGCGATCGCGATGTTGACCAGCTGGCGCTCGCCGCCGGAGAACGTCGCCGGCGCGAGCCCGTGCAGTGCCGGGTCAAGACCGAGCCGCGCCAGCAACTCGGCGGCGGCCTCAGGGCCGAGGCCCCGCTCGGCGACCAGGTCACGCGCCGAGACCCGCGGGGGTACGGACAGGAACTGGGTGACCATGCCGAGGTGGTCGCGGCGGACCCGGATCAGCTCCCGGTCCGGCGCGGTGGCCAGGTCGACCGTCCCGGCGGCGGTGCGCAGGTGGATCGAGCCGGCGTCGGCGGTGTAGGTGCCGTAGACGCAGCGCAGCAGCGACGACTTCCCCGAGCCGCTGGCCCCGGTCAGCGCGACGCACTGGCCGGGCTCGACGTCCAGGTCGACGCCGCGCAGCACCGCGCGGGTCACGCCGCCGCGTAGGTGGTTGGTGAAGCGTTTGGTGAGGCCGCGGATCCGCAGTGTGGGTGACGGCAGTGTGGGTGACGGGGCGCGGGGCGACGGCATGGGTGACGGCTGGGCGGGTGAGGACATGGTTCTACGACTCCAGCTGGGAGGAGACGAGAAGCTGGGTGTAGGGGTGGCGGGGGTCGGACAGGACCCGGTCGGTGACTCCGGACTCGACGACCCGGCCCGCGCGCATCACCAGCAACCGGTCGGCGAGCATCCGGATCACCGCGAGGTCATGGCTGACGATGACCATCGCGACCCCGGTCTGGCGCTGGAGCCGCCGGATCAGGTCGAGGATGCGCGCCTGCACGCTGACGTCCAGACCGGTGGTCGGCTCGTCCAGCAGCAGCACGGCCGGCTCGTTGACCAGGGCGCGGGCGATCTGCACCCGCTGCCGCATGCCGCCGGAGAAGGTGGCGACGGCGGCGTCCATCCGCCCGGCCGGCAGCTCGACCTCGCGGTAGACCTCCGCGACGCGGTCCCGGATCTCGTCGAAGCTTCGCTGGCCGGTGGCCAGCAGCCGTTCGGCGATGTTGCCGCCCGCGCTGACGGCGAGCCGCAGCTCCTCGTGGCTGGCCTGTCGCACGATGCCGATGCCGGCGTAGCGCAGCCGGCGCCGGCGCGCGCCGGTGATCACCGCCGTGTCCTGGCCGGACAGCCGCACCACGCCGGACGTGGGGGACAGGTCCAGCGCGCAGCAGCCGAGGACCGTGGACTTCCCGGAGCCGGACTCGCCGACGATGCCCAGCACCTCGCCGGGCAGCAGGTCGAAGCCGACGTCCGCGCAGCCGAGCGTGCCGCCGTAGCGCACGGTCAGGTCCCGGACCTCGAGCGTGGGGGCGTCCGCCGACGGGGCGCCCGGGAGCGAGGGAGCCGCGGTGGCGGTCGGGGTGCTCACGGGGGCTTTGCCCGCGGTCTCGCCGACCCGCGCTGCCCTTGGCTGATCGGGCGCGAGCGGGAAGGGGCTCATCGAGCGGCCTCCTCGGCCTGGCGGCGCCGGCAGCGGTCGGTGTCCGAGCACACCAGCGCGGGGTGGCCGTCCACGACCGCCTCGGTCAGGTAGCTGCCGGTCGAGCCGCAGCTCGCGCACGGGCCGTCGAATGCCTCGGTCTCGAAGGGGCGGTCGGTAAAGGTGATCGGGACGACGTCCGTGTACGGGGGGATCGCGTACACGGCGGCCTCGCGGCCGGCGCCGAACAACGACAGGAACGGCGCCTGGTGCAGGCGTGGAACGTCGAAACGTGGAATCGGAGTGGACGAGACGATGTAGCCGCCCTCGACCTCGCACGGGTACGAATGCGCGAAGCGAGACCGGTTGAGCCTGGAATGGTCCTCATACAGCCCGAGCCAGATCGCGGCGTAGTCGCGCTCGGCATGCATCCGGCGCGCCGCCATCGGCCGCTGCTCGAACTCGCGCAGCGGGTCGGAGATCGGCACCTGGAACACCAGCACCACCTGGTCGCCGAGGTCGTCCTCCGGGATCCGGTGCCGGGTCTGGATCAACGTCGCGGCGCGGGCGTCGGTCGTCGTCGCCACCCCGGAGCAGTCGGCGATCAGGGCGCGCATCGTGCGGGCGTTCAGGCTGTCGTCGTCACCCTGGTCGATCACCTTCACGACGTCGTCCGCGACGACGGTGGCCAGGGTGATCTGCAGGCCACCCGAGCCCCAGCCGCGCGCGACCGGCATCTCCCGGGAGGCGAACGGGGTGATGTGCCCGGGAACGCAGACCGCCTTCAGCAGGGCGCGCCGGATCTCCCGCTTCGTCGCCGCGTCGAGGTAGGCCCACAGATACCCGGAGATGTGGGTGGGCTCGGCACGGCGCAGCAGGTCGGAAAGGGCGGACACGGCTATTCACCCCTCGGCGTCGGCTGGTCGGTCGACGCGTCGGCCGGCTCGTCGGTCAGTGGGTCGGCCGGTGGGCCGCTCGGCGCGTTCCCGGCGGCGTCGGATCCGCCGTCGGCGCGGGTGCCGACCGCGCCGACCGCGCGGACCCGGTCGAGGTCGGACGCGAAGCTGACGTGATGCGCGAGCTTGAGGTGCTCGACGAAGCCGGTCGCCTCCTGGCCGTCCAGCGCGGTGATCAGCCATTCGGCGTCATCCGACGGCGGCCGAGCCGTCCCCGGCTCGCTCGCCGCCGCGCGGGTCACGCGGGCGTCGAGCATCGCGGCACTGATCGCCCGCCGCTCGACCCGGCCGGCCGTCGCCCCGTAGCCGAGGGTGAACCGGGAGTCGGTGTGCTCTCCGGTCGAGTCGACCTGCACGTGGTAGAGCACGAGCTCGCAGGTGGTGACCGGGACCGACCCGACCAGCACCGGGCCGCCGGTGCGCGGATGGGCCACCGTCACCGGCAGCAGGCCGGCGCGCAGCTCGACCACGGTCGGATCGGCCTGCTTGGGGCCCTCGCGCACCGCGGTGTAGGCCAGCGCGGTCAGCGCCCCGGTCTCGGCCCGGGAGAGGAACTGGGCGAACGCGCCCCGCCCGGCGCCGGCCGCCGACGAGCGGCGGGTCACGTCCACCGGCTCGGTCGGCTCGGCGGCGGCGATCAGGTCCCGCTCCTCCAGCCGGCTCGTGGCGCGCGGCAGCGCCAGCGGGTCCCCGTTCGCCGCGGCGGCCCCGCCTCCGGACTCCTCGCCTCCGGGCTCCATGCCGCCGAGCCCTTCCCTGCCGAGCCCCTCGCCATCGGGCCCGTCAGCGCCGTCCGCCGGGCTTCCCGTCTGGTCGTCCGCCGGTCCGTCCGCGCGGGCGGGCTCGCCCAGGTCGAGCAGCCGGGGGGCGTAGTCCAGCGACGCGCCGAGGAACTGGCCGCCGGCCGGCTCGGAGAACGCGGGCGTGATCCGGCGTTCCACCTCGATCTCGTCCCAGCCGGCGGTGGCGGTGCCTTCCCGGGGCAGGCAGGACACCCAGGACCGCAGCAGCGACACCGCGCGGCTGACGTCCCCGCGCGCCTGTTCCACTGCCTTCGCCGCGACCGCCGGCTCAACCACCCCGGCCTCGGCCATCACCTGGTCGACCAGCAGCGGCACCAGCGCGCCCACCGCGGCGGCCCGGTCGCCGTCGCCCGCCAGGCGCGCCCGTTCCCGCTGCTCCCGCGCCAGCCGCGCCGAGGCGTCGATGGCGCCCTGGCTCTCCCGCACCGTCGTGTACATCGGTGAACCTTTTCCATCTCATTTTGATCTTGAAGGGATCGGTTCCTGCCGGGCGTCGAGGGAAGCCGAGCGGTCGATGGAAAAGGCTCAGCCCGCCGCCAGGACGCTGACCCGGGTGGTTCGCGGCAGGCCGACGATCCGCGGGCCGGGGCCGACCAGCAGGAGGTCGATCCCGCGCGGCCAGTCGGCGCAGGCGGCCGCCCGCTCGGCGAGCGTGCCCGCGGCCAGCGGCAGGTCGGTGACGAGCTCCCCGTCGACGCCGGGGCCGGCCAGCCGGGCGCGGGTGGTCGCGGTGCCCGCGCCGACGACCACGAGCACGGTCGCGCCCAGCTCCGGCTCCTCCTCGGTGCCGACCGGCAGGGCCGCGAGCGCGCCCGGCCCGGGCGCTCCGGTGATGACGACCGGCGGCGCGTCGGGCTCCCAGACGGCGTCCACCACCAGCCGCGCGGCGGCGGCCGCGTCCGCCGCGCCCGGGACCGCCAGGGCGAGCCCGGGCCGGGACAGCGCCGTCAACGTGGCCCGGAACGCGTCATGCAGCGCGATCTCGGTTCTCGACATGCTCAGGCGACCTCCATCCGGGTGGCGCGTGCCCGCGCCGCGCGGTCGGCCCGCTCCCGCTCCTCGGCCCGCAGCGCGGCGGCGGCGAGCCGGTCGGCGCCGGCCGGGTCGGCGGCGTCCGCGAGCGCCGCCGCGAGCGCTGCCTCGGCGTCCCAACCCAGCACGCAGCCCCAACCCGGAAAGCCGGCCACGGTGACGGTCGTCGTCGTGACCACGACCTCGGTCAGGCAACGCGGCCCGACCGGGCTGTCCAGCACCGCCATCACCGTCCGCGGCTCGGGCGGCGCGTCGACCGTGACGTCGGCCCGGGCCGCGATCGGCTCGGCCAGCGCCAGCAGCCCTGCCCGGTCCACGCGGGCGGCGGCCGCCAGGCCCTCGGCCCGCCGTTCCGGGCCGAGCGCCGGCCCGCTCCCGGTTCCGTTCGCCGCCTCCGGGGCCGTCCGGCGGGCGGCCGGGTGGGGAAGCCCGTTCGCCGGGTCACGGCCGCGCGAGCCCTGCCCGCTCATGACGCCTCCACCCGGCGGACCGGGACGGGGGTCGGCAGCCGCTTCCATTCGCCCAGCTCGACGACGACGTCGAACATGTCCGCCCGCAGCCAGGCGAACGTCAGCTCCAGCGGCACGCCGGAGCGCTGGCAGTCCAGCCGGCCCCGCATGAGGACGATCGACGGGCGGCCCCGCAGGTCCAGGCGCCGCGCGACCCAGTCGGGGGCGGTGACGTGCTCGACCCGGATCCACGCCCGCCCGGGCGCGAAGCCGTAGTGCTCGGCGAGGACCTCGTAGAGGGAGCCGTCGGCGCGCAGCGCGTCCCGCACGCCGGGCATCCGCGCGGCCGGGAGCACGCTGGTCTGGTAGCCGGCCTTCTCGCCGTCGCACAGCCGCAGCCGGTCGAGCTGCACCACCCGGCCGTGCTCGCCGAGGCCCAGCTCGACGCGCTCGTCGTCGCGCGCGCGTCGGGTCACCACGTCCTCGGTGACCGTACGCGCCTCGGCCCCGGCGGCGGCGACCGTGCGCGTCCACGACGGGACCCAGTCCGGGCCGACGCGGTACTCCAGCTTGCGGGCGACGACGGTGCCCCTGCCCTGGCGGCGGCGCACCTGGCCGCGCCGCTCCAACTCCTGCAACGCCGCGCGAGCGGTCAGCCGATTCACGTCGAACCGTGCCGCCAGCTCGTGCTCCGACGGCGCCGGCGCGCCCGCCCGTAGCTGGCTGAGCTCCTCGGCCACCCGGTCGCTCAGCGCCAGCCACAGCGGCGTGCCCCGCTGCGTGCTCATCCATCCGCCCCTTCGGCCGGCCGTTTCCGGCGGCGTGCGCCTCCAACGGGCTTTCGTAGCCGACTTGACTAGACAACTTCTGGGTTGATTAGACAACTGACCCGACATGAAGCATTGATGAACAGGAGATTCGAGCCGGCTGTCTGGCTGGGCTGCCTGGCACATCGCCAGGCGGCGACTCGGCCGTGCTACCCGACCGCTTCCGCGCGTTCGCGGGCGCGGGCCGCGAACCGGGGCATGCCGAGGCGCTCGTCGACGGCGGCCGCGGCGTCGAGCTCGCGCCGGGCCCGCTCGGCGTCGCCGAGGACGGCCGCGAGCGTGCCGACGTAGAGGTGACCGGAGCCCATGCAGACGCCGCCAGGCGCGAACACGACGACGGCGTCGGCCCACGCCTCGACCCGGTCGAGCAGTGGCCGGGCCCATCCGCGGGCGCTGGCGCTCGACCGCGCGTGCCAGCACCACTCCGTCAGCAGGATCAGCGAGCTCGTGGCCATCGGGCCGGAGCCGACCGCGGGCAGGCCAGGGCGCAGGACGGGCGCGAGGACGGCGAGCGACTCGTCGACGCGGCCGGCCTGCGCCAGCCCGAGGGCACGGACGACCAGCCAGCCGGCGTGGTCGGTGGGCGGCGCCTCCTCGGGCCCGGGCAGCGCCTCGGCCAGCGCGCCGCCCTCCCAGGCCACCATCCCGCCGATCGCCTCGACCGAGGTCCTGGCCACCACCGCCGCCTCCGGGGAGGCCACGAGCAGCGGCGAGAACACCGACTCGGCGGCCGCGAGGGCCTCGTCGAGCCTGCCGGCCATCAGGTCACGCATCGCCCGCCACCAGGCGGCGACCAACGTGAAGTCGTCGTAGCGGAGGCGGCGCGCGGTGGCGGCGAGCAGTTGTGCCTGACCGTCGGCCCGCTCGAGCTCGCCGAGCTCCAGGAGGGTCAGCGCCCGCAGGTGCGTGACCGTGAGCCGGGCACCAATGTCGTCACCGCCCAGCTCGCCGAGGCGGTCGAGCAGGGCCAGCCGCTGGGCCGCCAGGTCCGGCCGCCACCAGGTCAGGAACCTCGCGAGCAACACCATCCGCTCCAGGTCACGGACCTCCGCGAGATCCGTGCCGGCCTTCGGCCACGGGCCGGGAGGGGAGGACGGGCCGGTGGCCGTGGTCTGGGGCTGTCCGGCGGGTGTGGCCTGGGGATGTCCGGCGGGTATGGCCTGGGATCGTCCGGCCGTTGCCTCGAGGGCGGCCCGCGCTGCCGCCAGATGGTGTTCCGCGCGCTCCACGTCCCCCGCCAGCGCGAACCGCGCCGCGCACGCCGCGTCCAGCGCGCCGGCGACGGCGGTCGACAGTCCTGGCAGCTCGCGCGCCGCGGTGAGCAGCGCGCGCAGGTCGCCGGACGTCTCCCCGGCCATCGACCAGTAGCCGGTGACCGGCCCACCCGATCGTTCCAACGCGGCCAGGCCGGCGAGGTCCGCCTCGCCGGCGAGCAGCGCGTCGTCCTGGGCGCCGGCCAGCGCGGCGTCGGCCTCGGCGAGCCGCCCGGCGCGGCGCAGCGCCCGGCCGGCCGCCAGGCCGAGCCGGACACGCAGCGGCGCGTCCGTCGCCGCCGTGCTTTCGAGCCCGCGGCGCGCCCAGCCGACCGCGCCGTCGAAGTCCGCGACGGCGAGCGCGGCGGAGGCGGCCGCGAGCGCGGCCGGCGCGGCACGCGGATCCTCGCCGCGCAGCAGATGGTCGGCCACGGCCTCCACCCCCGCGCCGCGGGAGCGCAGGACGTCGGCGCAGCGCCGATGCCAGCCGGCCCGGACCCGCCGGGGAGTGCGGGCCACCAGCCCCTCCCGCACCAGAGCGTGCGCGAACCGCACCACGCCCGGTTCGTCGACGATGAGCCCCGCGCGCACCGCGACGTCGAGGGCCTCGTCGATGGTCTCGTCGAGCCCGCCCGCGCGGGCGGCCGCGGCGACCCGCCCGGCGGCATCCACCGCGACGTTCAGCGCGGCACCCGCCGAGGCATCCGCCGCGACGCCTACCGTGCCGCCCGCCGCGACGTCCGCCGCCACGCCCATCGCGACGCCCACGACGACGTCCACCGCGACGCCCACGACGACGTCCACCGCGACGTCGTCGCCGAGCACGGCCGCGACGCGCAGCAGCCCGCGCGCGGGCTCGCCCAGCTCGGCGACCCGGGAGCTGACCACGTCGATCACCCGCTCCGGCAGATCCGCCGCCGGCCGGCCGGCGGCGACGAGCCGGGTGAGCTCGGTCATGAAGAACGCGTTGCCGCCGCTGCGCTCGGCCACCAGCGCCGCCAGCGCGTCAGGGTCGTCCCGCGCCGCGAGCGGCACCGTCGCGGCCACGTACTCGGCCACCGCGGCCGGGGCGAGCGGCTCGACGCGCAGGTGGTCGCCGGGCAGCCGCCCGAGCGCGCCCAGCGCGGCGCCGACGGGGTCCTCACCGTCACCGCCCGGCCCGGCGGCGCCGCCCAGGTGGTCGTCGCGCACCGTGGCGGCGAACAGCACCCGGCTCCCGGCGAGCTCGCGGACCACGATGGCCAGCACCCGCAGGGAGGCCGGGTCGGCCCACTGCAGGTCGTCCACGACGATCACCGTCGAGCCCGAGCCCGAGCCCGAGCCCGAGCCCGAGCCCGAGCCCGAACCCGAGCCCGGGCCTGAGCCGGGGCCGGGGCCTCGGACGCCGGGGTGGTCGGCGGCGCGGGCGTCGTCACCGGCGCCGGCCGCCGCGGCGACCGCGAACGCCCAGGACCGCGCGGACGCGTCCGGCGGCGCCGCCAGCTCCGGGAACAGCCGCCGCCACAGGTCGTACGGCGGGGCGTCGTCGCCGGGGTGGCAGCGGACCCAGCGCGGCCTCGCCAGTCCGAACGGCCCCGTGGCGCCCAGCGCTGGCGCCAGGACCTCCGCCAGCAGCCGGGTCTTGCCGGCGCCGGCCGGCCCGGACACGACCAGGGAGCGGGTCCCGGCCGCCACCGAGGCGAGGACGGCGAACATCCGCTCCAGCTCGGCCGCCCGCCCGACGAACGGCGGCGCCAAGGACGACGGCGACGCGGCCGGGCCGGTCGCCGGACCCGCCATCACCGCACCCGCCAGCGGCGCGGGTGCCGGGCGGGGCGAAGACGCCTCGCCCGCCGGGGAGGCACTCTCCGGCAGGCCCGCCGCCGTGACGACCGCCGCCGTGACGACGGTCGTGTCAGCCGTCTCAGCTGCGTCAGCCGTCCTGGCTGGGCCAGTCGCGTCGACCGTGTCCGTCGTCCTCGTTGTGGCAGGCGCCCTGGTGGTGTTGGTCGTCCTGGGCGGGTCAGTGGCCGTGCCGACGGTCGCCACGGTGTCGACGGTCGCCACGGTGTCGACTGTCGTGCCGGTGCCGGTGCCGGTGCCGGTGCCGGTGGCGGTGCCGGTGGCGGTGCCGGTGGGGGGCCCGCCGGCCGCGACGGTTGGCGGCCGGCCGGGCCACCAGCCCGGGCACGCGGCGGCCGGATCCGCGCGGCGGACCGCGGTCTCGACCGCCCGCAGCGTCGCGCCCGGATCGAGACCCAGCTCGTCACGCAGCAGGCCGCGCGCCCGCGCGAGCTCGGCGAGCGCGTCCGCCTGCCGATCCGACCGGTAGAGCGCCAGCACCCGCATCGCCCACAGGCCCTCGCGGGTCGGCTCGGCCGCCACCGCGGCCGCCAGCTCGCCGAGCAGCGAGAGATGGTCGCCGAGATCGAGCCGGGCGAGCGCGAACCGCTCGGTGACGAGGCGCCGCTCCTCCCGCAGCCGGCTCGGCGCCTCGGGCAGCGTCTCGTCCAGGAGGCCGCCGTAGGGCTCGTCGCCGCGCCATCGGCCCAGCGCGGCCCGCCCGGCCGCGGCGGCGAGCTCCGGCCGGCCGGCGCGCAGCTGCCCGTCGAGCGTCGCCGCGTCCCGGCGGAACGCCTCGGCGTCGAGCTGGCTCACCGGGTCGGCCAGGACCAGCTGGTAGCCGGCGGACCGGGTGACCAGCAGCTCGGCCCGCGCCGCCGGGACACCGGGTTCCAGGCGGCGGCGTAGCCGGGAGATCCAACCCTGCAAGGTCGTGGCGGCGGTCGGGGGCGGCCGGCCGGACCAGAGCTGGTCGGCGAGGCGGCCCGGCGACAGCGGCGCCGCCCGCTGCGCGACCAGCAACGCCAGCAGGGTGGCCACCCGGCCGGTGCCGAGGTCCAGTTCACGATCCTGGAGGTCCCGCGCCGCGACGGCGCCAAGCACCTCGAACCGCATGGCGCCACGGTAGCGACGCGGCCGGCCGCCGCAAGGCCGGCCGCCGCGCGAGTGGCTGTCAACCGGCCGACGGGCCCGGGCGGCCGCGGCCGGAAGCCCGACGGTCCCGGCGAAGCTCGGCCGCCGCCCGGTTCGGCCGCCGCCGACAGGCTTCCGTCAGGCCTCACCAGGCGGCTACCAGGTGGCCGGCCGGTGGTCGTACCAGGACGTCACCAGGGCCGTACCAGGCGCCACGGCGACGGTCGAGCCATGACCTACACGGACATCGCCTCCAGGTACCCGAACCCGTCCGCCCGTGACCTCCGCCCGGCTCCGGCCGCCAGTCCCGCGCAACCCCACCAGCCCGAGACCGGGCGACGGCCCCGGCGCGAGCTCGTCGTCTTCCTCGCCACCACGTTCGGGCTCACCGCCGCGAGCACGTGCGTGGCGCTGGGCCAGTCCGTCGACGTCAGTCACATCGGCGACGCCTCCGGGCTGGGGCAGGCGGCCATGTACGGCCAGGCGGCCTGGCCGCTGGTGGGCGCGGCCGCCGCGCGCCTGTCGACGCGCCGCCTGTCGTCGCGACGCCGGCCGGGCGGCTCCAGCGCCGTGGGCTGGGGCTGGCGCCGCCCCTCGGCACGGGTCCTCGGCCTGGCCTGGGCGTATGGCGTCGCCTACCCGTTGCTGGCCGGGATCCTGCTGTGGGCCACCGGCCTCGGGGGCTTCGACGGCGCGAAGCTCGCCAGCGGTTTCGGCCTCGACGGGCTGCCGACCCCGCTCGGGGCGGCGCTGGCCATCCTGCTCGGCCTGACCGTCGGCTGCCTCCCCTACCTCGCGCTCGCGATCGGGGAGGAGGTCGGGTGGCGCGGGGTGCTGGTGCCGCACCTGGCCGCCAGCAACTCGCCCGCCCGGGTGGTACTGCTCGGCGGCCTGATCTGGTCGGCCTTCCACCTCCCGATCATCATCGCGCTGGGAGGTACGCCGGACGGAGTGCCCGCCCCCGTGGCGGCGGCGCTGTTCGCCGTCGCGCTCACCGCGCTGGGCTCGACGCTGGCCTGGCAGCGGCTGCGGTACGGGCTGTGGCCCGTCGTGGTCACCCACGCCGCGGTGAACGCGACCCTCTACGTGGTGGTGGCGCCGGCGACCGTGGAACGGTCCGCCACCGGCTGGTTCGGCACGGAGACCGGGCTGCTGCTCGCGGTGACCTCGGTGGCCGCGGCGATGCTCTGGGCGCGCCGCGCGCCGCTGCGCTCCTCGGCCGCCGGTACCGTGATCGCGGCCACCCGTGCCCCGGGCTCGACCCCCGAGACGCCGGCTTCCGCGCCGGCCGATGCCGTCTCCGCTGGTGTCGCGCCCGTCGGCGCTGTCCCAGCCGGCGCCGTGCCCTCCGGCACCGCGTCCGCCGGCGCCGTGTCCGCGGGCGCGGTCCCCGCAGGTGTCATGCCCGCCGGCGTCGTGCCCATCAGTCCCGTCCCCGCCGGCGCGGTCCCCGCTGGCGTCGTGCCCTCCGGCGACGGGATGATCGACACCTCGGACATGTTCGTCGTGCACGCGATGTTCCGCCACCAGCTCGGGCTGCTGCCCGACCTCGTCCGCGGCGTCCGGCCCGGTGACGGCCGGCGGGCCGGCGCTGTCGTCGGCCACCTCGAGCTGCTCCTCACGCTGCTGCACGAGCACCACACCGGGGAGGACCGGGTGCTGTGGCCCCGGCTCACCGAGCGGGAGCCGTCCGCCGCCACGATGGTCGCCGCGGCGCGGGGCCAGCACGAGGAGGTCGCGCGGCTCACCGACGAGGTCCGGCGGGTAGCCGCCGCCTGGCGCCCTGACACGGGTGTGGCGGCGCGCGACCGGCTGGCCGGCCTGCTGGAGGATCTCGACGTCACCGTGGAGGAGCACCTCGACGACGAGGAACGCGAGGTCGTGCCACTCGCGGCCCTGCTGCTTACGGCGGGGGAATGGTCGGAGCTCGGCCGGGGCGGCTCGGCGAGGCTCTCGCCCCGGCAGATGCTGCTCTCCCTGGGCATGATCGAGCGGGCCGCCGGCCCGGAGGGCCTCGCCCGGCTCACGGCCCAGCTGCCAGCACCGGCGCGCCCGCTGGTCACCAGGCTGGCCCGCCGGACCGCCCGCAGAACCTTCCTGACCCTCACGGCCCACTGACCAGCACACTCTGTCCGACGTGACGGTCAGCCCTGTCAGACGCCAGGGGCACGGTGGACCTCATTCCGTGCCCCTGGCGTCTGCCAGGACTCGCGATATGCCTCCGATGTCGGACAGGACGCGAGCGGTGGGGGCCCGTGCGATGTCGGGCTCTGGCTCGAATTCGGTGGTGACCGTCTGTTAGCAGGCGCAGTCGACGCGGCAGGCGGCGAACACGACCGAACCAGATGCCTGGTGATCGTTTCCGAGTCCCTCGACCGCCACGGCGACATCTCCAAACGAGCCGATATCCGACATACGCGGCACGCACGGGGCTGCGGTGTGCGGTGACTCCGCGTTACCACCGAATTTGAGCCAGAGCCCGATGTCGCGGGTCCGGGCCGCGGTCTGGGGTGGCTGGCGGATCGCCGACGGGCCGCCCGGGTGGCAGTGCCCGCGCCGCGCCTGGGCGGAACGGCTGGGTCTGGCTGGAACGGCTGGGTCTGGGCGGAACGGCTGGGTCTGGGCGGAACCTGAGTCTGGCTGGAACGGCTGAGTCTGGGCGGAATGGCTGAGTCTGGCTGGAACGACGGAAGCCCCGCCGCGCACGGGGGTTGGCGGCGGGGCTTCCGATCGCTGGCTGGGCGGTGGCCCGAGGACTCAGGCGGCTACCAGTTGGGCCTGGGCGTCGCGGAGGGCCTTGTTCGCGCCATCGGGGAGGGCGACCAGTGGCTGGGCGACCTCCTCGACCGTCGGGCCGTGCTGCGCGGCGAGCGGGGCGAGCGCGTCCAGGTCGAAGTCATAGAGCTTCGCGGCGTTGCCGGCCAGGATGTCGCGCACCTCGGCCTCCGGCAGGTGGTGCAGCACCTGGCGGATGGCTTCCAGGGTGAACGGCGAGGTGCCCTCGTCGTGCGGGTAGTCGCTGCCCCACATGAACCGGTCGTGGCCGATCACGTCGCGGGCGGCGATGTCCGCGGGACGGGGGAAGCTCGCGCCCGACCAGCAGTTCTGCTCCCAGTACTCGGTCGCCGAGCGCGGGATCGAGTCCTCCGCGCGGTACTTCAGCTCGCCGATCGCGCCGCCGCGGATGCTCTCGAGCACGCCGTCCAGCTGCTTGAGCAGCGGCGGGATGCCGGCGGCGGACGACTCGGTGATGACGAACTTCAGCCGGGGGAACCGCTCGAACACGCCGGAGAGCAGCAGGTGGACGAACGGCCGCATGCCGTAGAAGCCCACCTCGCTGATCATGAGCGCGGGTGTCGCCGCGTAGCGGCCGTAGTTGGGCGAGCCGGTGCCGCCGTGCAGGTTGAGCGGGATCTCCAGGTCCTGGATCGTCGCCCAGATCCGGTCGTACTCCGGGTCGTAGAGCGGCTTCACCCACTTCACGTCGGGCGCCACGTTCGGCAGCAGCACGCCGCCGCGCAGGCCGTGCTCCTTGATCCAGGTGATGTCCTCGATCGCGTCGTCGACGTCGTTCAGGAAGAACTGGCCGACACCGGCCCGCTGCGCCGACTTGCGGGCGCAGAAGTCGGCGAGCCAGCGGTTGTGCGCCTGGATGCCGGCGCGGCGGTGGCGGTACTCCTCGGCCGTCGGCGGGCCGGCGAACAGCACGAAGCCGGGGTAGAACGGCGGCACGGTGTTCGGGAAGATCACCTCGCCGACGACGCCCTGGGAGAGCTGGTCGCGGTCGCGCCGGTCGTCGTCCCAGTTGCGCACCCGCAGGTCGGTGTCGCGCAGGTCCTTCCACGGGTTCTTGTACTTCCCGCGCCAGGCGTCGAAGTCCTCGTGGAACGCCGGGTCGAGGTACTCGCGGTAGGTCTCATGGTTCGCGCCGGCATGGGTGTCGGCCGAGATGATCGTGTACCGGGCGGCCACGGGCACCTCCAGGTCGTGGTGGCGGTACGTGCTCCTAGATAGAACGTGATTTCAGTCTTGGCTGTCAAGAAACGTGGCCCCTCGCGTCGGCCCGCCGGCTAGCGCGCATGGGCTATACCGGCGAACGGCCCTCGCCAGCGGGCTCGCTCGCCGTTTCCCCTGCAACGTTGTTCTTCCCGTCACCCTGTCGGTCGGCGGGCCGGCGGGCCGGCGGGTCGGCGGGTCGGCGGGTCGGCGGGTCGGCGGGCCGGCGGGTCGGCGGGCCGGCGGGTCGGGAGGTCGGCGGGTCGCCGGGTCGGCGGCGAGGGGCAGAGGGCTGAGGGGCCGGGGGGCGAGGGGCGGGTGGCGCGGCGGCCGGCCAGGACCGAACTCGCCGAGGGCGGGGCGGTCCCGGCCGGTCAGCGCGTCGCCGCGCCGCCAGGGCACTGACCGGCCGACCGGACGAATCATGACCGTCGGTGGGGAACTGGCAGAAACCTGCCGATGTTAGAGTCCGGGCGCTCCGCGACAGCGTCGTCGTCATCCGTTCCCTGACCGGGCAGCGAGGACCTTGATGCCGCTCACCGTGCTGTTCATGCCCGAGTCGGCCTACGGACCGACGAACCAGTGCGTCGGGCTGGGCAAGGTGCTGCTGGACCGGGGACACAAGGTCGTCTTCGCCGCCGAGCGGTCGTGGGAGGGCAAGCTCGCGCCGTTGGGCTTCGTCGAGGCCCTGGTCGACCTCGCGCCGCCGGACCCGGACGCGGCCGACGAGGTGGCGGGCCAGTTCTGGATCGACTTCATCGACGAGACCGCGCCCGAGTTCCGCAAGCCGACGATCGAGCAGTTGGAGACCTTCGTCCAGCCGACGTACCAGGCCCTCATCGACGGCGCGAAGTACTGCGAGGCCCAGCTCAGGGAGATCATCGTGGAGCACGAGCCGGACGTGCTGGTCGAGGACAACGTGGTCGCCTTCCCGGCGCTGACCACGGCGGCGGGCGCGTTCGTGCGGATCGTGTCCTGCAACCCGCTGGAGGTCCGAGGCTCCGAGGTCGCGCCGCTGTTCTCGGGCTACCCCGAGGGCGACCGGTCCGGGTGGGCGGCCTACTGGGCGGAGTTCGACCGGACCCACCAGCACATGCGGGCCGACTTCGACGCGTGGGTCCAGGCCCAGGGCGCCGCGCCGCTGCCGCCCGGCGACTTCATCGCCACCTCGGCGTACGCCAATCTGTACGTCTATCCGGCCGAACTCGACTACACCGACGTTCGCCCGCTCGACGCGACCTGGCACCGGCTGGACTCGAGCGTCCGGGAGACCGACGAGCAGTACGAGCTGCCGGCCGGGTTCGCCGCGCGGGAGGCCGGGTCCGCGCTGATCTACCTGTCCCTGGGCTCGCTCGGCGGCGCCGACGTCGGCCTGATGCAGCGCCTCATCGACATCCTGGGGACCACCCGCCACAAGGTGATCGTCAGCATGGGCCCGCGCGCCGGCGACCTCAGGCTCGCGCCGAACATGGTCGGCGCCGCGATGCTGCCCCAGACCACGATCATTCCGCTCGTCGACCTCGTCATCACCCATGGCGGCAACAACACGACCACCGAGTGCATGCACTTCGGCAAGCCGATGATCCTGCTGCCGCTGTTCTGGGACCAGTACGACAACGCCCAGCGGGTCCACGAGCGCGGGTACGGCCTGCGGCTGTCGACCTACGGCTTCGCCGATGGCGAGCTGCTCGACGCGGTCGAGCGGCTTCACGCCGACACCGGGCTGCGCGGGCGGCTGGCCGCCGTCGGCGCGGCGATCCGTGGCCGGGACGGCCTGCGCAGGGGCGCCGACCTCATCGAACGGGTCGGGCTGGAGCACGTCGCGGCTCGTGGCTGACCTGCCCGTCGTCGTCGAGCACGTCGACGGCGCCTGGCGGGCGCGCCCGACCGGCCCCGGCGCGGGGATCGCCCTGCTGGAGCTGCTGGCCGCCGGGAGCGGCGTGGGCGAGGGCTTCCGGGTGACGCGGGGCGTGACGCGGCCGTTCGAGCCGACCGAGCGCGCGGTCGCCGCCGACCAGACCAACGAGTCCTGGGTGGTCGGCGAGACCGCGGTGGTCAAGTGGGCCACCGAGCCGCTGGTCGGCCCGCATCCCGACCGGCCGCGGCGGCTGCTCGCCGCCGGATTCGCCGGGACGCCGCGGCTGTGGGGCCTGCTCGAGTGGCGCACGCCCGCGGGCGAGTGGGTACCGGTCGCGTCCGCCGCGGATCTCGTGCCCGGCGCCGCGGACGGCTGGGCCTGGTGCGTCGACGAGGCCCGCGCGGCGCTCGGCGTCGATGACCGGCCGGGCCGCCCCTTCGCGGCCGAGCTGGGCCGTCTCACCGCGACGATGCACCTGGCTCTGGCCGACTCGCCCGCCGAGCGGGCGCCGGCGAGCCATGCCGCCTCCTCGCTGGCCGCCGCCCGGGACCTGCTGGCCCGGCTGAGCTCGCCGCTCCTGGAGGCCTGTCGGCCCCGGCTGGCGGAGCTACTGCTCCCGCTCGGCGACGCGGCCGGGACACCGCTGATCGCCGTGCACGGCGACTTCCACGTCGGCCAGCTGCTGCGCGCCCCGGCCGGCCCGCTGTACGTCATCGACTTCGACGGCAACCCGACGCTGACCCCCGAGCAGCGCGCGGCCCAGCACCCGGCGGCGCTCGACGTCGCCGGGATGCTCATGTCGCTGGAGAACGTCGGCCACGTGGTGCGTCGATACGCCCCCGAGGTGACCGACGAGGCCGCGGCCGCGTGGAGCGCCGCCGGCCAGGCGGAGTTCCTCGGCGCCTACCGCGCCGGGCTCGCCGAAGCCGGCCGCGGCGAGCTGCTTGACGAGTCGCTGCTGGCGGCGTACGAGGCGCAGCAGCTGCTCCGCGAGCTCGCCTACGCCGAGACCCACCTTCCGCGCTGGCGGTACGTGCCGGAGGCGGCGCTGCGCCGCCGGTTCGGGCCGCCCGCGTGAACGCCGACCTGTTCCTCGCGGACCTCGAGGAGAAGCCCGCCCGGCTGCGCGAGCTCGCTCCCGAGCTCGCCGGCTGCTGGGCCGGGGTCGACACCAAGCGGCCCACCCTGCTGCTCGGCATGGGCTCGTCGCACTACGCGAACGGGGTGGCGGCGGCCCGGCTGCGGGCCGCCGGCGTCCCCGCCGTCGCGGAGCTTGCCAGCACCGACCTGCTTCCCCGTCTGGCCCCCGGCACGCTGGTGATCGCGGTCTCCGCGTCGGGTGGCTCCGTCGAGACCCTCGACGCGGTCCGGCGGCTGCGGGCCGCGCACCCGGATCTGGCCCTCGTCGCGCTGACCAACCGGGACGGCACCGAGCTGGAGGCGCTCTGCGGCGCCCGTGTGCCGATGCTCGCCGGCGACGAGCGCGGCGGCGTCGCCTGCCGCTCCTTCCAGCACACCCTCGCCGTCCTGCTGAGCCTGCCCGGGGGTGGGCTCGACCCCGCCGCCGTCACCCGGGCGGCCGAGGCGACCGAGGATCTCCTCGCCCGCCGCGACGCCTGGCTGCCGAGGATTGGCGAGCTGCTGCTCGGCCCCGACGGCACCCACGTCGCCGCGCCCGCCCGCCGGCTCTCCTCCGCTCTGCAGTCGGCGCTCATGCTGCGCGAGGGGCCCCGCCTGGCCGCGGTCGGCTGCGAGACCGGCGACTGGAGCCATGTCGACGTCTACCTGACCAGAACCACCGACTACCGGCTGCTCCTGCTCGCCGGCTCCCGTTGGGAGCCGGAACTACTCCGCTGGACGACCGAACGCGGCAGCACCGTCGTCGCGGTGGGCGCCGAGACCCTCGCCACCGCCCACTGCCTGCGTTACCCGGGCGACGGGGATGATGACGTCCGCCTGCTCACCGAGACCCTGGTGGCCGAGCTCCTCGCCGCCGAGGCCTGGCGCCGCTGACGCCAGCGCGTCCACGTGCCGACCAACCCGGCCGGCGACCACGGGCCGGCGACCGCCGCCGGTCGCCGCGGAGC
>NZ_JADWYU010000125.1:19418-20562 GCF_016786325.1 Frankia nepalensis
GAGCCGGTCGCCGGGGAGCGAGCCGGTCGCCGGGGAGCGAGCCGGTCGCCGGGGAGCGAGCCGGTCGCCGGGGAGCGAGCCGGTCGCCGGGGAGCGCGGTGGGCCCGGCTGGGTCGGTATGCTCGGCCGGCTATGCCCGAAGGACACACCGTGCACCGCCTGGCCGCGCTGCACGAACGGATGTTCCGCGGCCGGCCTGTGCGGGTCGAGAGCCCGCAGGGACGGTTCACCGACGGCGCGCGCCGGCTGGACGGCCGCGTGCTGGACGAGGCCGAGGCGCACGGCAAGCACCTGCTGCTCCGGTTCGACGACGATCAGGTCCTGCACATCCACCTGGGCATCTACGGCACCTACTCCTTCGGTCCGTTGCCGGCGCCCGCGCCGACGGGTGCGATCCGGCTGCGTCTCGTCGGTGATGCCGACTACGCCGACCTTCGCGGCCCCAACGCCTGCGATCTGCTGGAACCGGGCGAGGTGAAGGCGCTGCGCGACCGGCTGGGCCCGGACCCGCTGCGGCCCGACGCCGACCCGGAGCTCGCCTGGCGCAGGATCTCGCGCCGGATCACCCCGATCGCGGTGCTTCTCATGGATCAGACGGTGGTCGCCGGGCCGGGCAACATCTACCGCGCCGAGGTGCTGTTCCGCGCGGGCCTCGACCCGCGGCGGCCGGGCCGGAGCCTGACCCGCGCCGAGTGGGATGTGCTCTGGGCCGACCTGGCCGAGCTGATGGCCGAGGGCGTGCGCACCGGCCGGATCGACACCGTGCGGCCGGAGCACACCCCTGAGGCGATGGGCCGCCCGCCGCGCGTCGACGACCACGGCGGCGAGGTCTACGTGTACCGCCGCGCCGCCGCGCCCTGCCTGATCTGCGGCACCGCGGTCCGCACCGAGATCATCGCCGGCCGCAACCTCTTCTGGTGCCCCACCTGCCAGCCGCCGCGATAGGAACGCGTCGTCGTCACCGCCGCGCCCTCGTGCCACCGGGACGCCTAAAGGAAGAACGACGCCTTTGACCATGATCCCATGAGCTGTGGTGCCGAAGACATCTTGTCCGGCATCACAGCTCATGGCCGATCCCAGGGCTAATGCCGCATCGGCGAAGGTTTGCCCGCGCCGTGGGCCGGTGCCGGTGAAGTGTCCGCGG
>NZ_JADWYU010000125.1:20662-35613 GCF_016786325.1 Frankia nepalensis
TAGCGCGGTCCCTGGCCCGCGTATCGACGGACAAGTCCAGGAGCAGTGGCGACCGAGGATGGGCCGGGCCGGACCGCTGATCTGTCCGCGGTAGCGCGGTCCCTGGCCCGCGTATCGACGGACAAGTCCAGGAGCAGTGGCGACCGAGGATGGGCCGGGCCGGACCGCCGATCTGTCCGCGGATTCGCGGGCCCTGGCTCGCGTTCTGGTGGACACTTCGGGGCCGCCACTCACGGGAACGGGTGGCCTGCGGCCGGGTGAACGTCGCTGGGTACGGCGCCGGACGGCAGGACAGCCGCTCCCACCGGACGGCCGGCGACCCACCCGTGGACGGGCCCAACCCGTGGACGGACCCAACCCGTGGACGGACCCCGCCCTCGGCACCTAGGCGACCCGACCTCGACCGGCCAGCCGGCTGTCAGGGATCGCCCATCGCCCCACGCGGCCGGCCGAGGCCCGAGCTCGATCACTGATGGGACGGTATGCGGCCTCGTGGGCACGGCCGCCGGGGACGACGGTCGTCGGCGATTGGGATTTTCCCAATTGATCGGGGTAGCCTGTAGTCGTGAGCGGCATCGGTGATCGAGTGCTGGAGCAGATCGGGCGGAGCTGTCCGACGGCGCTGCATCGTGACATCGCGGACCGCGTCGAGATGACCGCCGATGCCTTCTCGCGGGCCCTGCGCGGGAAGCGGGCGTTCTCGTCGATCGAGCTGGCGCGGCTGGCCGATCTGCTGGACGCGGACATCCACTGGCTGATCACCGGGCTGCCTGACCCGCATCGGCTGGTCGTCGCGGCGCGGCACGACTTCGACCATCTGACGGGCCGCCGGGAGGTGCCCGGCCGGGATCGTGACGAGCAGGCGTTGCGCGATGTCGCCCTTGCCTATCGCCAGGCCTATCCCCAGCCGGAGCGGCTACGGGAGCTTCCAGACAGCCCGGGTGCGGTTCGCGCGGCGCTTGATGAGGGTTTCGTGCGCCCGTTCGCCGATCGGCTCGAAAGCCGACTCGGTGTGGACGTCGTCCGGCTCGCTGACCTGTCGACCGCCTACTCGTTCGCGATCGGCGGCCAGCGCGTCATCGCGCTGCCCGCGACCGGGAACTGGTTCCGGGAGAACTGGTCGTTGGCCCACGAACTGGGGCACCTCGCCCTCGCTCATCATGACCAGGGCCTGTCCGAGTCCGACCGGGACCGGCACGAGGCGGCGGCGAACACGTTCGCCGCCGACCTGCTTCTACCGCGCGAAGAACTGGCCGCGGTCGACTGGAACCGGTTGGACGCGGCCGGGCTGGCTGATCTGGTGTGGCGCTGGGGGGTGTCCACCGACGCGCTCGCCCGCCGCCTGAGCGCATTGAATGGCCAGCTTCCGGCCGTGGTGGCCGAATGGGCGGGCCAGCCGACCCAGCGCCTGCTACGACGCCACTGGTCATCATCCTCGGTCGAGGACGAGATCACCCTGCGCATGGACGTGGCCGCCCAGCGGCGATTTCCCCTCAGGCTCCAGGAGGCTCACCTCACCGCGATCGCCGGCGGCACCCTCGGTAAGGGCACCCTGGCCTGGATGCTCGGCATTCACCCAGACGCCCTCGAGGTCGACCTGCCACCGATTCCCGAGGTGGACATAGCCGATCTCGCCGAGGCGCTGGGCCTGTAGCCGCATGGCCGCCCTCCTGTTCCCTGACAACACCGTCCTGATCAATTTTGCGATCATCAACCGGATGGACCTGCTGGAACGGTTGGCGAACGGGAACGGCCGCTGGTGCGCCACCGTCGCCGCCGAATGCGCCGCCTCGGCGCGCTATCCCGGCCGCGGTGCGTTGACCGCCGTGCATGACATTTTTGGGGCGCCCTGGTTTCCCGACGCGACCGAACTGCGGGAGACAAGGGTCCTTCGCGAGGAGCTCGCCAGCCCAGGAGACCACCCCCACCGCCACCTCGGCGAGGCCGAAACGATCGCGATCATGCTTCATCGTCGGGTCGACGGCTTCTTCGTTACGGATGACAACGACGCCGCCCGACTAGCCGCTCGCCACGGCATTCAGGTCGTTCGAACCTGGCGCTTGCTGCAGCTCGCCACAAGATTCGGCTGGATCGATGCCGACACCCTGTGGGGATACGTACAGACTTTGCGCGGCCAGCGCCGCGGCGCGCCGCCAGGCGTGACGGACAGGCCTTCCCTCGACAAGTGGCTCACGTCCTGACCACTGCCATGCCCGGCAGCGTTCGCCCTGTGCCCGCGTGCGGCCGCGCGCTCGTCCTGTCCGACAGGGGGAACCGTGTCAGACGCCAGAGCCGCGACCGGCACCGTTTCGTGACCCTGATGTCCGACAGCACGTCGGGGATCCTTCGGGGGTCTGCCACGACGCGGGAGCGGAGTGGCCGGGCCGCCGCTCTGCCCGGCCGCCGGCCGGGCAGGCATTCCCTGAGGCGGCACTACGACGGGCGCGGGCCGTCGGGGGCGACGAGGCCGGACTGGTAGGCGAGGACGACGGCCTGCACCCGGTCGCGCAGGTCGAGCTTCTGCAGGACGTGGGTGACGTGCGTCTTGACCGTGCCCTCGCCGATGAAGAGCTCCCGGCCGATCTCGGCGTTCGACAGGCCGAGGGCGATCAGCTGGAAGACGTCGCGCTCCCGCGCGGTCAGATCACCCAGCTCCGCCGGCGGCGCCGGCGGCGGGACGCGGACGAACTGGCTGATGACCCGCCTGGTGACGGCCGGTGAGAGCAGGGCGTCGCCGGCGGCCACGGTCCGGATGGCGGCGATCAGCTGTTCCGGCGGGTCGTCCTTGAGGACGAAGCCGCTGGCGCCTGCGCGCAGCGCCTCGTAGATGTACTCGTCGAGGTCGAACGTGGTGAGGATCAGGATCCGCGCGGCGGCGTTGACGCCGAGGATCTCCCGGGCGGCGCGCAGGCCGTCCAGCTCGGGCATCCGGATGTCCATCAGGATGACGGTCGGGTCGGTGCGGGCGGACTGGCGCACCGCCTCCCGCCCGGTGCTCGCCTCCGCGACCACCTCGATGTCGGGCTCACGCGCGAGCAGCATGCGAAAGCCGGCGCGGACCATCGACTGGTCGTCGGCGACCAGCACCCGGATCGTCATCGGCCACCGCCGTCCCGGCCGCCCGCGGGCCGTCCGTCCGCCAGGGCGCCGCCGACCCCGACTGGACCGGCGGCCTCCATGGGATTGGCGGTATTCATGGGATCGGTCGCATCCCCGAGACCAGCGGCATCCCCGAGACCAGCGGCATTTACGAGACCAGCGGCATTCTTGGATCCCCCGCGGTCGCCCGCGTCGCCGGGCCGATCGACGGGGCCCGAACCCAGGGGAAGGCGCGCGCGTAGCAGGAAGCCGCCACCAGGCGCCGGACCCGCGGTCATCTCACCACCGTAGATCGTCACCCGCTCCCGTACCCCGACGAGGCCGAAACCGGCGTCACCATCCGAGGAAGGGCCGTTGCCGTCGTCGCTGACGTCGATCCGGAGCTGGTCGGGCTCATAGCGGACGACCACCGCGGCCTGGCGGGCGTGCGCGTGCTTGAGGGCATTGGTCAGGCCCTCCTGGACGATCCGGTAGGCGGCGAGGTCGAGCGTGGGCGGCAGCTCGCTGGGCTCGCCCTCGAGGCGCAGCCGGACCGGCAGGCCGGCGCGGCCCAGCTCGTCCGCGAGGCTGTCGAGGGCGGCGAGCCCGGGCCGTGGCGCGAGGTCGGCGTGCTCGTCCTCGCGGCGCAGGGCGCCGAGCAGGCGGCGCATGTCGGTGAGCGCGGCCCGGCCGGTGCGCTCGACGCCGCGCAGGGCGTCCTTCTCCTCGGCGAGCGCGTCGGGCAGGCCGTGCCGGATCGCGCCGGCCTGCAGCACGATCACGCTCACGGCGTGCGCGACGACGTCGTGCAGCTCGCGGGCGATCCGGGCGCGTTCCTCCGCGACGGCGACCCGGGCCGCCGCGGCGCGCTCGACCTCGGCCAGGTGGGCGCGCTCCTCGGCGGCGGCGGCCTGCGCGGTCCGTTCGCGCAGCGCGAAGCCGGCGAGCCACGCGATCGCGAACAGCGCCGGGGTGAAGACGAAGCTGCCCGCCAGGTGGTTCGGGTCGTTGAAGACGATGATCTCCACGCTGACCAGGACGACGGCGAGCCCCAGCCACGCCCGGGTGGCGTCCGCGAGCTGTCCCAGCAGCAGCGCGGCCACCAGTCCGGCGGCGAACACCCCGGTGGTGGCCGTCACGATCCGGCCGTCGGCGAACGACAAGGCGGGGGCCAGCAGGAACACCAGCGCCGGCGCCGCGAACCGCCAGCGACCGGAGCCGGCCGCGGCCGATCCGGCCGATCCGGCCGGCCCGCCTGGACCGACCGGGTCCGCGGGGCCGCGCCAGCCGGACCAGCCGCGACGGCCGAGAAGCGCCAGCACGATCAGGGCGACCGCCGGGGCCCCGAACCAGGCCGGCACGCGCCGGGCCGCCGTCGTGTCCTGCCAGAAGGCGACGTCCAGCGCGCTCTCGACGGCCACGGCCGTGATGAGCAGGTCCAGTCCGTAGCCCCGCGCGAATGACCGCGCAAACCGCCAGAAGCGCCTCACCGGTCGACCGTAACGCCGGCACCGCCCCTGCGGCCTCTATCCAAAGTAAGAGACGCCTCGCCCGCGAGTCAGAGCCGCGAATGTGCCCGCGCGCCGACGACGCCGGGGTTCCGCGTCCTTAACGTCTCCAACCGGCAAGGAAAGCGACGAAGAAAGGACGACGAGCGCGATGGCCATCTCAACGGATTCATCGTCACACCGGCGCGCGCCCCGGCCCGTGGGCCGGGGCGCCGGCCCGGCCGGCATCTCCGGTAGAGGGGGCGCCGCCGTTTCACCGAGAGGAGACGCCGCCGTTTCCGGCACAGGAGACATTGTCGGGCGCGCGACACCGGGAATCGCGGGGCCGACCGGTTCCACGCGGCCCGGGCCCGAGAATCCGCCCCAGTACTCGCTACGACGGATCGGGGCGGTCTGGGCGGCCGCGGCGGGGCCGATGGCCCTGCTGTCCTGGGTCGTCGCCCCCTGGCTCGCGGGCCGCCTCGACGGGCCGCTGCCGATGAGCAGGGCGCTGATCCTGTGCATGACGGCCGGGCTCTTCTGGCAGTTCGTGCTGGTCGTCGGTCTTCTCGTCCGGGAGCAGCGGTCGTTGCGCTGGTCACGGATCCGCGCGGCGCTGTGGCTGCGCGCCCCGAGCAGCCGGCGCACCGGACGGCGCGGCGGCCGGCTGTGGCTGATCCTCGTCCCGTGCATCCTGGTCTTCGCGGCCATGGAGCTGGTGCCGATGATCCCGCACCCGGCCACCCGCGACATGAAGACGTTCCTGGACTCGTCCGCGGGGCAGGATTTCCTGGCCGGATCCTGGGGCTGGTTCGCCATCGTCGTCGTGCTCGTCGTCTTCAACACGGTCCTCGGCGAGGAACTTTTGTTCCGTGGGCTTCTGCTGCCCCGGATGAACGGCGTCTTCGGCCGGCGTGACTGGATCGCGAACGGGGTGCTGTTCGCGACCTACCACCTGCACATGCCGTGGGCCATCCCTGGCGCGCTGGTCGACATGTTCGCCATCAGCTATCCGGCGAAGCGCTACCGCAGCGCGCTCATCGGCATCGCGGTGCACAGCACGCAGTCCGTCCTGGTCGTCGCCCTCACCCTCGCGGTCGTGCTCCGATAGCTCGCCTGGCGCGGTGGAATCCACCGGACGGGGGCGGCGGGCGCGCCACCCGCGCGCGCCGCCCCTCATCGCCGCGGGCGCCTGTGCCTCCGCCCTGTGTCTCCGCTCCCGTGTCTCCGCTCCCGTGTCGCCGCGCGGCACGGACACCCTTGAAAGGACGTCACGATGAACCCGCTGGTCGCGGTCGTGCCCGACGCGACGATCAGTTTCGCGCTGAACATCGTGATCTTTGTTCTGGCGGTCGGCGCCTGGCTGCTGGACCAGGTGGCGGTGGCGTTCGGTGCCGGCTGGCTGGTGGCGCCGCCGTTCGACGTCGACGCCAGCCGGCGCGCGCTGACGACCAGTGCCCCCGGAGCCGCCGTCGAGACGCTCGCGCTCGCCGTCTTCTGGTACGCCGCCGGGGCGGCGTCTCGCCGGCTGGGGCCGGCCGGGTGGGCGACGGCTACTCGCCTCAGCTGTAGGCGGTGTCGTGGTGCAGGCTGTTGACGAAGTCCTCCGCCACACTCATCTGCGCGCGCAGGGCGGCGAGCTTCTCCTCGGCCAGCAGGACCCAGGCGCGCAGCGTCTCGCTGAGCTCGTCGCGGCGGTCGGGAGGCAGCCCGCGGCTGGCCAGCTCGTCGCGCAGGGCGAGCAGCGACCGCATCTCCTCCAGCGTGAAACCGAGCGGCTTCATCTTCTTGATCAGGAGAAGCCGGTCGACCGCCCCGTCGTCATACAGGGCGTAGCCGCCGCTGGTCCGGCTGGCCGGCGCGAGCAGCCCGGCCTCGTCGTAGTACCGGACGGTGCGCAGGGACAGCTCGACCCGCTCGGCCAGCTCTCCGATCTGGAGCAACGTCGCCAGTCGTGGGTCCTCCATTGTGTGACCCTTTCGCTACCCGGGCCGGACCAGACCCTTACGTCAGTGTTTATCGGGCCGTTGGCACTGTACGTCGGGTCCATCCCGGCTTGGCGCCAGCACGGGCTCGCGTGCGGGCAGGTGATCCAGATCCGACCCGAAAGCGGCGGCCGGAGCCGTTGGCGCGGGTCGGCTCCGCGCCGGTGGCGCGGCTCACAGGCGTCTCCCCAGGGCTTCCACCCATAGCCGGACTATGCTTGATTACTGTAAGTATCAACTGATTCGCTATCTGCAGTCGTGACGATGACCAGTGGTAGATCTTGTAGCACCTGACGCCCAGGCCCGTCACCTCGTGCCATAGTCAGGCCTTCCCACAGTCAACCCTTACGTAACTGTATGGTTGGCTCAGGTGCAGGTCGCGACGAGAGGTTCCGACCGGATGGGGAGTGAGACAGGCCATGGCGGGTCGACGGCGGCGGCCAGGGATTCCAGACCGGCCGAAGCGCGGGTCACGGAGCGCGGGCGGACGGGCATGACGTTGGGGCCGCTGGTCCGAGAGGACTGGGTCAACCACGACCGCTCGTTCGTCCACCCCGGGCTGCACGCCCTGGTGGTCTACCGGGTCGGCCACTGGCGGCTGACGGCGCCGAGCTGGCTTCGGCCGCCGGTCGGCGTCCTCTACAAGCTCGTCAACAGACTCCTGATCCGCAACGTGTACGGGACGGAGATCTCCGACGAGGCGGCCATCGGCCGGCGCGTGCGCATCGGGCATCACCAGGCGGTGCAGATCCCGGCGTTCTGCGCGATCGGGGACGACTGCATCCTGCGGCACAACGTGACGATCGGGTTCACGTCCACGTCGGCGCCCCGCGAGGCCGTGCCCACGATCGGCGCCCGGGTGGAGATCGGCCCGGGCTCCCACCTGCTCGGCCCGATCACGATCGGGGACGACGTCAAGATCGGGCCGAACTCGATCGTGACCATGGACGTCCCGGCCGGCGCGACGGTGTTCGCCGCGCCGGCCCGAGTGATGCGGCGGGAGGCGTGACCCGCGACGCGCGGCCGACCGCCGCGGGGCCGGTGCCCGCCCAGACCGCGGGCCCGGCGGTCACGCCGGCGCGGCTGTGTCTCGACCGGGCGCGGGCCGCCGTCCGCGCCGGCGACGACGCCGGCGCCGTGCGGTGGGCGCTGGCCGCGACCGACGCGGGTGACGACCTGGCGTGCTGGTCGGCGGCGGCCGCCGTCGTGGCGCGCGGCCTGGCGGCGCTGCCACCGCTGGCCCGCTCGGCCCGGGTGGCCGTGCTCGGCAGCTACACGACGTCGCAGCTCGCGGCGCTGCTGCCGGTCGCGGGCGCGCGGGCCGGGGTCGCGGTCGAGGTGTACGAGTGCGGCTACGGACAGTACCGCCAGGAGATCCTCGACCCCGCCAGCGGGCTCTACCGGTTCGCGCCGGACGTCGTCGTCCTGGCCGTGCACGCCGGCGAGGCCCAGCTGCCGGCGATGAGCGAGCACCCGGACGCCGACGTCGCGGCCGAGGTGGCCCGGTGGACGTCGCTGTGGGACCTGCTGGCCGACCGGGCCGGGACGGCGCGGATCGTGCAGCACACGTTCGCCGTCCCGCCGGACCTGGCGCTCGGGCATCTGGCCGCGAGCGTCCCGGGCTGCCGCGCGGCCATGCTCGCCGCGGTGAACGCGGCCCTCGGGCGGGCGGCCGGTGGCCGGGCGGCCGCTGGGCGGGTGGCGCTGGTCGACTGCGACCGGCTGGCCGCCGAGGTCGGCAAGCGGACCTGGTTCGACCCCCGTTACTGGCACCGGGCCAAGCAGGCCGTCTCGCTGAGCTGCGTGCCGCTGCTCGCCCGGCACACGGCCGCCGTGATCGGCGCCCAGCTCGGCGCCAGCCGCAAGTGCCTGGTGCTCGACCTCGACAACACCCTGTGGGGCGGCGTCCTGGGGGAGGAGGGCCTCGGCGGGATCGCGCTGGGAGACGGGCCGGCCGGCGAGGCGTTCACCGCGTTCCAGGAGCACATCCTGGAACTGAAGGCGAAAGGGATCATCCTCGCCGTCTGCTCGAAGAACAACGACGCCGACGCCCGGGAGGTGTTCGAACGCCACCCGGCGATGCGGATCCGGCTGGACGACATCGCGATGTTCTCCGCCTCCTGGGACGACAAGCCGACCCAGATCCGCCGGATCGCGAGCACGCTCGGAATCGGCCTGGACTCGCTGGTCTTCGTCGACGACAACCCGGCCGAGCGGGAGGTCGTGCGCCAGCTCGCCGGCGCGGTCGACGTGATCGACCTGCCCGCGGACCCGCACGGCTACGTGCGCGCGCTGGCGTCCTACCCGTTCTTCGAGACTCCGGCGCTCACCGCGGAGGACGCGGCGCGCGCCGGCCAGTACCGTGCCCGCGCCCAGGCGGCCGAGCTCGCGGCCGCCGCGAGCTCGCTGGCGGACTTCCACCGGAGCCTGGCCATGGTGGCCACCGTCGTCGGGCTGGACGAGGTGACCCTGCCCCGGGTCGCGCAGCTGGTGGGCAAGACGAACCAGTTCAACCTCACCGGCCGGCGCCGCGGCCAGGCCGAGCTCGCGGCGCTGGCCGCCGACCCGCGCACCGCCGTGCTGTGCGTCCGGCTGGCCGACCGGTTCAGCGACCACGGCCTGGTCGCCGTCGTGATCGCCCGCGAGGACGGCGACGTGCTCGACATCGACACCTGGCTGATGAGCTGCCGGGTGATCGGCCGGACGCTCGAGGACGAGATGGCCGGGCTGCTCGTCGCCGAGGCCCGGCGCCGCGGCTGCCGTCACCTGCGCGGCCACTACCGCCCGACGGCCAAGAACGGGCTGGTCGCCGACCTCTACGCCCGACTCGGCTTCACCCCCACCGATGCGGCCGAACCGCGCGCCGGCGCGTCCGGCGGCCAGCCGGACGGCGCCGCGGCCGAGCCGGACGGCACGACCTGGCTGCTCGACGTCGAGGCGGCCGGCGACACCCCGGGCTTCATTCACCTGTGTTGACCAGGAAGCCACCGGGCGCGCGGCTCCGCCGTGATCGCGCGCCCTTCGGCTCGCTCAGACCAACCGAGAGCTCGAAGGGACGGCCAGTTGACCATGCAGGAGCGACTGCGGCGCGTGTTTCGGGAGATCTTCGCCGATGACGCGCTCACCCTCGCCGACGACACCACCGCCGCGGACATCCCGGCCTGGGACTCGCTGGCGCACATCAACCTGATGTTCGCGATCGAGAACGAGTTCGGCGTCGAGATCCCCGACGAACGGCTCGGATCGTTCGCCAACGTCGGTGAACTGCGCCGCTACCTCGAGGAGCACCTCCCGGTGAGTTGACCCGGTCCACCGGGTCCACCGGGTCCACCGCGCCATCGGATGATCGCGTCACCGCGTCACCATCGGGCCGCCGCGCCATCGGGCCGCCGCGCCATCGGGCCGCCGCGCCATCGGGCCGCCGCGCCATCGGGCCGCCGCGCCGGCGCGGCGCGCCGGGCGCTACGGACAAGCGCCGGGCACCGCCACGCCGGCGCGGCGGCTCCCTGGGAAGTCAGGTCCTGAAGGCGGGGAGGATGGTGATGTCGGTGACCGCCGCGCGCGGAGGCAGCTCCAGCGCGCTGGTCATGACCTCGGCGATGTCCTCGGGATGGATCAGCGAGGCCGGGTCCCAGGGCCGCCCTTCCCCCTCGAAGACCTTCTCCTGCATGGGAGTCGCGGTGCGGCCGGGGAAGATGGTGCAGACCCGCATCCCGGTGTCGCCGAGCTCGGCGCGCAGGCTGTCCGCCGCCGCCCGCAGCGCGTGCTTCGTGGCGGCGTACTGCCCGACCCCGCCGCTCGCGGACAGGCCCTGGGTGGAGTTGACGAAGACGATGTCACCGCGGGTCCGCAGCAGGTCGGGCAGCAGCAGCTGAGTGAGGACGTAGGGCGCGCGCACGTTGACCGCGAACTGCGTGTCCAGATCGGCCAGTGGCGCCTGGGCCAGGCCGCCGCGCCGGTACAGGCCCGCGCAGTGGACGAGCACGGACAGCTGCCCCAACTGGTCGCGGACGGCTTCGGCCACCTTCGCCCGGTCCTCGTCGACGGTGAGGTCGGCCGGCTGGTAACGCACCGCCAGGCCGGCGCTGTCCGCCTCCTTCGCCAGGGTCTCCAGCGCGTCGCGGTCCCGGGCGGTCCCGAGCACGGCTGCCCCTGCCCGAGCCAGCCGCAACGCCACGGCCCGGCCGATGCCGCTCGAGGCCCCGGTGACCAGCGCGGCGCGACCGGCGAGGCGAGTCGTGGAGCATCCCGGTTCGTCCGGAGGGACGACAGGCCGATCTTCGCCCATCCGCGACCCAGCCTCCCTCGATCGTCACACACCGCGATCGAGCAGAACTCTACCCTTACGTAAGAGTAGAGACGGTGGCCGGCTGTCCGCGAACGGCAGATACCACCCTTTCGGAACCGTCGTAGCTGGCGCGGCCATGGCCTGGCTGTGGCGCGGCGGGCCTGGTGGTCGAGTCCAGAGACCCCTCCCATGACCGGCCCCGAGCCGTGTACCGCGGTTAACCACCGGGCCATGCGCGGGACGGATCCGCGCCATCGGAACCCGGGATGCTCGCCGACGGCGTGCCGTCGGGCACGCGAGGGGGAGGTTGGGGACTCGAATGAACCGTCTGAGGATCACTTCGGCGGCCGCGGGGGCGATGGCGATCGCGCTGGTGGGGGCCGGCGTCGCCCAGGCCGGTGGCGATCAGGACGCGCCGCGGGCGAAACCCGACAGCTACCAGGTCAGGGCCGGCCAGACGCTCACCGCGTATGGCAAGAACGACAGCCTGCTCAAGAACGACAGCGGCCACCCGCTGACGCTGGTCGGGAACACCAGCCCGGCGCACGGCACGCTGAGCCTGAACCCCGACGGCACGTTCAGCTACACGCCGGAGGCGGGCTTCACCGGCACCGACAGCTTCACCTACACGGTGACCGACGCGGTCCTCAAGTACGACACCAAGCTGCCTCCCCTGGACACGATCGGCGGCGTGAAGATCTCCGGCGGGTCCTTCGGCTCCGCGATCTACCCGGTGCCGGGCAAGAAGGGCCAGTTCTACGGCCTGACCGACCGCGGCCCGAACGTCGACGGCCCGAACGGCACGAAGGTCGAGCCGATGCCGTCGTTCACCCCGGCCATCGGCCGGTTCAAGCTCAAGGACGACGGCACCGCCACGCTGGAGGAGACGATCCTGCTGCGGGCCGCCGACGGCACCCCGTACAACGGGCTGGTCAGCACCGAGGCCGACACCGGCGAGACCATCACCGACCTGAACGGCAACGTCCTGCCCAAGGACCCCAACGGGTACGACCCCGAGGGCCTGGTGGCGCTGCGTGACGGCACGTTCTGGGTCTCCGACGAGTACGGCCCCTACATCACCCACTTCGACGCCTCCGGCCGGCAGATCGGGCGTCTCTCGCCGTTCGACGACACGCTGCCCGCCGAGCTGAAGAACCGGATGCCGAACCGGGGCATGGAGGGCCTGACCCTCACACCCGACGGCACGACGCTCGTCGGCATGATGCAGTCCGCGCTGCAGCAGAAGGACCTGGCCGGGGCCCGGCCGGTCAGGATCGCGCCGCTGCGGATCGTGACCCACGACCTGAAGACCGGCGTGACCCACCAGTACCTGTACCTGCTCGACAACCCGGCGACCAACGCCGGCGCGTCCAGCGAGATCACCGCGCTGTCGAACACCCAGTTTCTTGTCACCGAGCGTGATGGAAACTTCGCCCCGAACGCCGTCAAGAAGATCTTCCTGATCGACCTGGCCGGCGCGACCGAGGTCGGCCCCGGCCACACCGTCCCGGGGGCCACCTACGACGCGGCCAAGGGCGGCCTGCTGCTCGGCGGGAAGACCATCGAGGCCGCCGTCGGCGAGTCCCCCACCGCGGCCGCGGCCGCCACGCTCGCCGCGGCCGGCATCACCCCGGTCGGCAAGTCGCTGTACCTCGACTTCTCCGGGATGATCAAGACGCTCAACCCGAACGGCTACTTCTTCGGGCAGGACAAGATCGAGGGCGTCGCGACCCTCGACGGCGGGAAGACGCTCGTCATCAGCAATGACAGCGACTTCGGCATCAACGGGCTCACCACCACCACGGCGCCGTTCCAGCTGAAGGCCAAGATCCTGCCGAACGGCCGGCAGGACGACGGCTCCTTCCTGGTGGTCGACCTGGAGAAGCTGACGGGCACGTACACCGCCACCGGCACGGTCACCATCACCGTCAAGAAGTAGGCACCGGGGCGCCCGTGTCAGGGCGCCGGCCGAGAACGGACGCGGGGCCTGGGCGCGGTGGGCGCCCAGGCCCCGGCGTTCTCCCGGCCGGAGCCGCGCGTCCGGATCTGGTGAAGATCTTGTGGGGACCGAAGCCGGCGTACCGCTCCTTGATTGTCATTGGTGCCGGTGACCCGGCGTGACTCGCCATGATCCCGGCCGCCGGTGGCGTGCCCCGCCGTGGACCTGTCCATCCACGGGAGGCGTCGTAGGCCGGTGGCCTGGGACGGGAGAGGGCCCGGACGTGCGACGGTGGGCGGACGAAGTCGTCTGCTTACGGAGTTGTTCATCTTCCATTCGGGTGTGGATTAGAGCGGGCCCCTAACGTCCCGAGGGCACCGACCGGACGACGAACCGCCCGGTCCGGACCTCCCTGGGGGGAAGTAGTGTTCAACCGCCGTACCTGGCCACCGCTCGTCGTCGCCGCGGGCGCGACAGCGGTCGCCCTGCTCGCGACGCCGGCGTCCGCCGTCGTGGTCCCCAACCCGGTCACCCTGTCCGCGCCGGACGCCGAGATCTCCCTTGCTCCCCTCGGCAGCCACGACACCGGCGTCTTCGACGAGGGCGCCGCGGAGATCGTCGAGTACTACGCCAAGGCCAAGCGGCTGCTGAAGGTGAACGCCGCGGCCGGCGAGGTCGAGGTGCTCGACGTCAGGAACCCGGCCGCGCCGACCCGGCTGTTCGCGGTGACGACCGCGGGCATCACCGCCGCGGACGGCTCGGTGATCCCGGCGGGCGCGTCCGCGAACTCGGTCGCCGTGCGCAAGGACGGCCTGGGCGTCATCGCGGTCCAGTCCGACGACAAGACCGACCTCGGCTGGCTGGTGTTCTTCGACGCGAACGGCTCGGGCGCCGCGCTCGGCGCGGTCCGCGTCGGGGCGCTGCCGGACATGGTGACGATCACCGAGGACGGCGAGTACGCGGTCGTCGCGAACGAGGGCGAGCCGGCCGAGGACTACTCGGTCGACCCCGAGGGCTCGATCTCCATCGTCAGCATCCCCCGGAAGATCGGCGCCGCGGTGCCCCAGTCCGCGGTCCGCGCCGCCGGTTTCCACGCCTTCGAGGGGAACAAGCTGCCCGCCGGCATCCGGATCTTCGGTGGCCGGGCGGACGCCGGCACCGGCACCCCGGCCTTCCCGGTGAGCGAGAACCTGGAGCCGGAGTACATCACGATCGACCGGCGGTCGAAGAAGGCCTACGTGACCCTCCAGGAGGCCAACGGCATGGCCGTGGTCGACCTGAAGAAGGCCACCGTCGAGAAGATCTGGTCGTTCGGGACCGTCGACCGCTCGGTGGTGCCGTTCGACGCGAGCGACCGCGACAGCGCGGTCAACATCCGCACCTGGCCGGTCAAGGCCTTCCGCCTGCCCGACTCGGTGGCCCAGTTCGAGGTGGGCGGCGACATCTACCTGATCACCGCCGACGAGGGTGACACCCGCGACTGGGACGGCTACTCGGAGGTCGCCCGGGTGAAGGACCTCGGCTCGGGCGGCCGTAAGCCGATCTGCGCCTCGGTTGCCACCGCGGCCGGGATGACCCTCGCCCAGCTGCGTTCCGACGCCAACCTGGGCCGGCTGAACATCACGCTCGCGCAGGGCCTGTCCGCGGACGGCAGCTGCTACGAGACGCTCTACACCCACGGCAGCCGTGGCTTCTCCATCTGGACCGCCGACGGCCAGCTCGTCAGCTACAGCGGCGACAAGTTCGAGAAGCTGATCGCCCAGGCGCTGCCGACGTACTTCAACTCCAACCACACCGAGGTCGCCTTCGACGGCCGTAGCGACGACAAGGGCCCCGAGCCCGAGGGCGTCGCCATCGGCAAGGTCCGCCACCACCTCTACGCCTTCATCGGCCTCGAGCGGGTCGGCGGCGTCATGGTGTTCGACGTCTCGGACCCGGCGGCGCCGACGTTCGTGACGTACGTGAACAACCGCGACTTCGCGACCAACGCCGGCGACCTGGGCCCCGAGGGCCTGCACTTCATCGACAACAGCGACTCGCCCACCGGCGAGCCGATGCTGGCGGTCGGCAACGAGGTCTCCGGCTCGACCACCCTGTTCGCCATCAACCACTGATCCACGTCGATCACTGATCCGCGTCGATCGGGCTCGTCTTCCGGCGCACCGCCGGAAGAC
>NZ_JADWYU010000125.1:35623-40234 GCF_016786325.1 Frankia nepalensis
CCGCCCTACCCCGGCCGGCGGGCGGGGGGCGCCCCCGCCGGCGCCCCGCGCCACCCCCGAGCCCGATCCGTTTCCCAGATGCCCGCGGGTTTCCGGATACCTAGGGCACCTGCTCCGCGGACGGCGCCGTCAGCCAGGTTCGGTTGATCATCGGGTGGTCGTCGTCGGTGGGGCCGGTGTCGCTGTCCGGGTGGAAGGCGATGACATCCAGCGAGGCGTCGTCCGTGACGAACCGGTGCCGGCCGCCGGCGGGAATGCAGAAGATCGTGCCGGGGCGCAGCGCGTCGCGCCCGGCGGCGGTGTCGCACCAGCCGGCGCCCCGGGCGACGACGCCGGTCCGCGCGGACGGGTGGTGGTGCTCGGTCTGGAGCACGCCCGGTGGGAAGTGCAGGTGGTTCAGGCACGGGTCGCCGCGGCGCGCCGGGCCGGCCAGCAGCGTGTCGCTACAGCCGTCGATGTAGCGCAGCCGGCCCGTGGGCTCGATCGGCCCGCCGCGCTGGCGCAGCCCGACGTGGCCGAGCCGCTGCGAGACGACGACCCGGGTCGCCGGCGCCAGGCGCAGGGCCGCCGCGCCAGCCGTGGCGAAGTACTCCAGCGGGCCGATCTCGGCGCGCAGCGCCCGGTCGGCACCGTCCACCGGTTCGACCAGCTCCACCGCGCCCTGGGCGACGAAGCCGAAGCAGCCGCCACCGCCCGGGATCTCGGCCGCCGCCCTGGCCGGGTCGGAGAGGTTCTCGAAGCCGAACAGGCGGGTCGCCAGCGGCCGCCCGGTCACCACGTCGGTGTCGGTGACCACCGTCAGCTCGCCGAAGTAGTCGGTCCAGATGGAGAAGCTCACGCGTGTCCCCGACCTTCCCGCGCCGGGCCGGCCGGGCCGGGGCCGGGCACGTCGAACGCGCGCAGCCACAGCTCCAGGCTCAGCACCAGCCATAGTTTCGATCCCTGGCGGGGCATGAGCGCCCCCTCACCCCGCATCCACGCCTGGATCGTGTCCGTCCGGAACAGGCCACGGTCCACGGCGGCCCGGCTCAGCAGCGCGTCGCGCGCCAGGTCACGCAGCGGGCCGCGCAGCCAGCGCTGCACCGGTACCCGCATCCCGCTCTTCGGCCGGTCGACGATGGTCGAGGGCAGCAGGTCGCGGACCGCGTCCTTGAGGACCAGCTTCTCGACCGGCCCGGCGAGCTTGCGGGTCGGCGGGACGGCGAAGGCGAAGTCGACGACCCGGCGGTCGAACAGCGGCGAGCGGCCCTGCAGCCCGTGCGCGGCGGTGATCCGTTCCACCTTGGTCAGGATGTGGTGCGCGCCCTTCGTGCGCAGGTTGCAGTGCAGCAGCTGGTTGAGCAGCGCGCGCATCTGGCCGGGCTGAAGGTAGGGCGCGACGAGGTGCTCCGGGCCGGGTTCGCCGCGCAGCGCGGCGAGCGTGTCCGCGGTGAGCAGGACCGGCAGGTCGGCGTGGCACTTGCGGTAGCTGCGCAGGTAGGCGAGCGCGCGCGCGGCCGGGTCCGGCGAGTCCCGGTGCAGCTCCCAGACGAGCATCGGCAGGTTCTTCGGCCCGCCGAACACCGGGTCGCCGCCCTCGCCGTTGAGCGTGACCCGCAGGCCGTCGCCCGCCGCCGCCTCGGCGAGCAGCAGGTTCGGCACGGTGAGCGGGTCGCCGACCGGCGAGTCGAGCAGAGCGACGGTCTCGGCGAGCCGGGCGGCGACGGTCCGCCCCGGCACCGTCAGCACGCGGTGCGTGGTGCCGCAGTGCGCGGCGACCAGCCCCGAGTAGCCGAGCTCGTCGGGCAGGCCGTCGCCGAAGCTGATCGAGTAGGTGCGCACCGGAGCGTCGTGCAGCGCCGCGGCGAGCGCGGTGACCAGGCTGGAGTCGATGCCGCCCGACAGCAGCACCCCGACCTGCTCACCGCCCGGCAGTCGGCAGCCGACGGCCGTCTCCAGCAGCGCCCGCAGCCCGCGCGCGTACCTGTCGCCGACCGCGTCGCCGTCGGTGTCGCCGTTCGCGTTCGCCTCGAGGTGCTCGTCGAGCCGCTCGGCCGGCTCCCAGAACGGCTCGCGCACCGCCGTCCCGTCCGGCCGCAGCCGCAGGCAGCCGCCGGGCAGCACCTCCCGGACCCCGCGCAGCAGGGTCTGCTCACCGGGCAGGTAGGCGAAGGTCAGGAAGGAACGGACCGCGCCGAGGTCCAGTTCGGTCGGCAGCGCCGGCCAGCGGCGCAGCGCCCGCAGCGAGCTGGCGGCCAGCCAGCGGCCGTTCGCGCGGGCGTGGAACAGGGTGCGGGCGCCGACGTGGTCGCGGACCAGCACCAGGTCGGCGCCGTCGGCGACGGCGAGCGCGAACATCCCCTCGGCCGCCGCGATCCCGGCGGCGCCGAGGTGGGCGTAGCAGCGCAGCAGCAGCTCGCCGTCGGCGACGCCCGGCGGGGCCGGCGCGCCGGCCGCGGCCAGCCGGGCAGCCAGCTCGTCCCGGTTGTGCAGGGTGACCTCGCCGACGGCGGTCAGGCCGCCGGCCGCGAACGGCCCGGCCGCGTGTCCCGGCTCCGCCGGCAGCAGCCCGAACGCGACCCGGCCCGGCCGGCCGTCCGGCCCGGTCCGGCCGTGGGCCGCCGCGATGGCCGCGGCGGCCGCGCCCGGCCCGTCGCCAGCGGGCGTCGGCAGGGGCGTCGGCGTGGCGCCGACGGCCAGCACGTCGTCCCGGGCGAGCGCGGACGAGTCGGCCAGCGCGGCGCAGAACCGGGGCATCGGCGCGGCCTCCTCGGGGGTGTTCGTGACGAAGGTCGGGTTCGAGAATCGCTCTGATAGTGGATTGGTTGGGCTGGTGGAGTCACTCAGTCGGTGGGGGTGACCCGGCTGGCGACCGGCCGGGTGCCCGGCGGGTCAGCCGAAGTCGTCCGAACCGTCCCCGCCGCCGTCGTCCCACAGGCTGCCCCCGTCGCCGCCGCCGGAGCCGCTGGCCGCCTGCTGCTCCAGGGCGCGGCGCAGCTCTTCCTCCTCCGCCGCGCTGAGCAGCAGCGGCGGGGCGATGATCGACCCGAGCAGTACGCTCGCGCCGACGCCGGCGAGCACCGACCCGACCCGGCCGCCGAACGCGGAGCGGTTCACCGTCACCACCAGCGGCGCTGGCGGGGACGAGGCGAACAGTGGGCGGGGGTCGTTGGGGTGCTGGCGCCAGACCGTCCGGCCGTAGCCGATGTCACGGGCATACCGGACGATGGGGTGGCCGCCGCGAGCGTGCCCGTTCGTGAGCGTCCGCTTGACGATCCGCCTGCCGAGGAGCTCGTCGGTGCCGGTCAGGCCGCGGTCGTCGCGCCACTCGACCCAGTGCTGGCCCCGCCGGACGCGCCATTCCTGCCGGCCGTCGCCGTACCGGCGGTAGACGGTCCCGTCGGCCAGCCGCTCGTCGGTGTAAGTGATCTCCTGGTGGCTGTTCACGTCGGCCCGGTCACCCGCTCTCGCTGTTCGGGGTCACGCTCGTGGAGATCGTGCTGGTCGGGAGCGCGGCCGCGGGCCGCGCCGGTCCTGGTCACGGCGCCGGCCAGGTCATGAACCCGACGGAGCGGGCGGCGCCCAGGCCGCCCCCGCGCGGCTCGGCCGGTCCCCGGGACCCGACGAGTCGGTGCACCGCGCGCAGCAGCCGGGCCGGCGGCACCGCGGCCACCTCGGCGCGCAGGCCGGACCGGATCCACCGCTGCTCGCGGCGCGTCAGCGGTGGCGACTCGAGCGGCTCCCCGCCGGGCGGCGCGGCGTCGCCGGCCTCGTCCGGGCCGCCGGGCGGCCGGGCGGCCGGGTCGTGGAGGACGGCGTCCCGATGGACGGCGTCCTGGCGGGTCGCGTCCTGGGAGACGGTGTCTCGATGGGCGAAGGACCGGTGCGCGGGGTTTGGGCGGGCGGGGTTCGGGCGGGCGGGAAGCCGGCGGGCGGGCAGGTGCATCGCGGCGGCGTGCCGCGGCAGCAGGCCGATCGGGACGACCGGGACCGACGGCGCGAGGCCCAGCCGGGCGCGCAGCCCGCCGGCCAGCGCCAGCCCGCCGGCGCTCGCGTCGTGCAGGACGTGGACGGCGGCGCCGGGGAACCGGTCGAGCGCGGCCACCAGCCGCGGGTCGAGCGGCAGGTCCTCGATGGCGAAGACCGGGCAGGCGGCCTCCAGGTGCGCGTCGTTCGCGACCAGCATGCGGGCGATCGCCGTGTCCTCGCACACCAGCAGCCGGGGCAGGCCGTAGTCGAGCACGTCGTCCTCGGCGGCGAGCCAGCCATGCCTGCGCGTCGTCTCGCCCACCACGGGCGGCAGCATGGCGGGCACGATGCCGTGGCGGTGTAGCGCGGCGGTGAAGCGCTCGTGGCCGAGCGCCGGGCCCACGGTGAAACCTACCCGGCGAGGGAGCCGGTCGGCGGGCCGCAGCACCCGGCACACCTCGTAGTAGAGCTGCCGCTCGGTGAACCGGAGCCCGGGTGGCTCGGCGAGCCGGCGTACCGCGGCGGCGAGCGCCGCGTCCACCAGCCGGTCCGCCGGGCCCGCCCGCCTCGCCGGCCCGCCACCCGCCGGCCGGCCGGGCGCGCGGCGTCCCGGGCTCGCGGGCCCGGGCGGGCCGGGCGGCCCGGCCCCCCCCCGCGGGGGGG
>NZ_JADWYU010000126.1 GCF_016786325.1 Frankia nepalensis
CCGCCAAACGAAGTGGCCCACGCTCCCGGGAGCGTGGGCCACTTCGTTTGGCGGGCGAGGGCGTTGGAGATCGGATAACATCCTGATCGTTGATCAAGGCGCGCGCCCGGCGGTCAGCGCCTCCGACGGTCGGGAGGACCCGCGATGACGGACTCATCCGTGCCGCACCGCAGCAAGCCGCTGTCCTGGGTCTGGGTGATCCTCATCAGCGCCGGCTCCATCGTCGCCACAGTCGGGATCTGCGTGGCCTCCTGGCCGATCTCGATCGTCGGCGCCGCCGTGACGGTCCTCACGGGCATCGGGGCGCTGGTCACCGGGATCATGGAAGACGTGGACGAGAACACCTGCGGCGACCTGTGGCCGATCGGCCCGCGCGACGCCGCCCGCCGCGGCAAGGCCGCCTGACCGGATCGGCGGACCCGTCGCGCGGGGCCACGGCCGGGCCCGCCGGCCGTTCAGGCCTCCGGCTCGATCAGCGCGCAGCGCGACCGTGAGTAGATCGTCGGCATGCACTTGTTGCAGTGGATGCACAGCGACGTGGTCGTGGGATCCTTCCGCAGCCGCTCGACCAGGTCCGGCTCGCGCAGCAGCGCCCGGGCCATCGCGACGAACTGGAAGCCCTCCGCCATCGCCGTGTCCATGCCGGCCTTGTCGGTGACGCCACCGAGCAGCACCAGCGGCATCGTCAGCTCCGCCCGGAACTGGCGGGCGAGGTCCAGCATGTACAGCGGCTCGTACGGATAGGCCTTCAGGAACCGCGAGCCCACCATCTTCAGCCCGAGCCGGGTGACCCCCTTGAACGCGTTCGCGAACTCCGTCACCGGCGCGTCGCCGCGGAACAGGTACATCGGGTTGAGCAGCGAGCTGCCGCAGGTCAGCACCAGCGCGTCGAGAGTGCCGTCCTCCTCGAGCCAGCGCGCGACCTGGACGGACTCGTCGGGCCCCAGGCCGCCCTTGACGCCGTCGTCCATGTTCAGCTTCGCCAGGATCGCCAGGCGGCCGCCGACCTCGGCGCGCACCGCGCCGGCGATCTCCCGGGCGAACCGGGCCCGGCCCGCGACGGCGCCGCCGTAGCCGTCCTTGCGGCGGTTCAGCTTCGGCGAGAAGAACGCGCTGGCCAGATAGTTGTGACCGAAGTGCAGCTCGACGGCGTCGAAACCGGCCTCCGCGGCAAGCCGGGCCGCTTCGGCGTGTGCCTTGACGATCCGCTCCAGGTCGGCGACGGTCGCCCCCTGCGTCACCGAGCCGAACGGGCTGACCCGCCGGGTCGGCGCCAGCGACGGCAACCGGTTCGAGGCGCTGTTCGCGACCGGGCCGGCATGGCCGAGCTGGGCGCTGACCGCCGCGCCGGTGGCGTGCACCGCGTCGGTGAGCCGGCGCAGGCCCGGCAGCGCCTCCGGGCGCATGTAGATCTGCCTGCGGTCGGTGCGGCCCTCGGGGGCGACGGCGCAGTAGGCCACGGTCGTCATGCCGACCCCGCCGGCGGCCGGCGCGAGGTGATAGTCGATCAGCTCGTCGGTCACCAGCGCCTTCGGCGTGCGGCCCTCGAACGTCGCCGACTTGATCACCCGGTTGCGCAGTCTGATCGGCCCGAGGTCGGCCGGCGCGAACACGTCCGGCGCCGCCACGGGCGCCGGGCGCCGGGCGGCCGTGGCCACCGGGCGCGCCGGGGAAGGCCCGGTCGCGCCAGGGCCCGCGTCCCGGTCAGCTGACGAGGCATCAGTGGCATGCGTCACACCGCCACTATCCTCCGGTGTCCCCCTACATGCGGCTTTTCGCGAGCTTCGGGCTGACAGATCTGACGGTCTGTCAGAAAGATGGGCGTCCAGCGGTTCTGGCGCCGCGAGCCGGCCGCTCAGAGCAGGATGGCGTCGAGGAGCTCGCGGGCCAGCGCGGCGAGCCGTTCCGGATCGGCCTGCGCGAGCATCGGCAGCGTGCCGGCGGTCCGCGCGACGCTGATGCCCAGCAGCACGACCGCGGCGAGCTCCGCGCGCAGCTCGGCGTCAGCGCCCTGACGGCCGACGCGCACGAGCGGCAGCACCCGCTCGGCCACCCGGGCCGCGGTCGCGGCCCGGGCCGCGTCGTCCAGGTCGCAGCGGAAGACGTTCTGGCTGGCGGTGGTGGCCGGGCCGTCCCCCCACCGCTCGACGAGGCGGGCGAGCAGCTCGGTGAGGTCGACGGCCGGGCCCCGGTCGGTCTCCTGCGCGGCGCCCGCCACGCCGGTCTCGGCGCCCGGCTCGCCGGCGGCCGCGTCCGGCCGCCGAGCCTCGTCGGCGGCGCCCGTCCGGCCGCTGGAGGGCGCGGCACCGGCGGCGCCAGCGAGCGTGGCCGGGACGGCGGGTGGGCGGTCGACGCCGCCGACCACCGGGCCGCGGGCGGAGTCGACGACCGGGTCGGCGGCGAGCACGGCCCGGTAGAGGCCGTCCTTCCCGCCGTAGTAGCGCGCGATCAGAGCGGCGTCCACTCCGGCCCGTTCGGCGACGGCGCGCAGCGCCGTGCCCGCATAGCCGCGTTCGGCGAACAGTTCGGCGGCCGCGGACAGCAGGCGCGCGCGGCTGCGGGCCGCGTCCCGGCGCCGCACCGCGGGTGTCGGCGCGCCGCCGACGTCGGCGTGCCCTGGATGTTCGGCGTGCCCTGGATGTTCGGCGTGCCCGGCTCGTTCGGCGTGCCCGACCGTGGGGCCGGCCGGGGTCATGTCGCGCTCGCCGGGCGGCCCGCGCCGAGCGTCGCCGGGGCCTCGGCCGCGGCGGTCACCTCCTGGGCCGGCACCGCGGGCAGGGCGCCGGCGCGGGCCTTGCGGTCCCGGCGCAGCGTGAGGCCCAGCAACGCGCCGAGCAGGCTCACCAGACCGAGCATGAGGAAAGCGACCGAGTAGCCCGTGTCGCGAGGCAGCGGCGTGCCGGCGGGGGTGAAGCCCTCCAGCAACGAGGCGGCCAGGGCGCTGCCCATCGACCCTCCCACGACGCGCATGGCCTGGTTGAAACTCGTGGCGCTGCCGGTTTCGGTGAGCGGCACGTGCGTGATGATAAGCGTCGGCATGGCCGCGAAGCCGGTCCCGATCCCCACACCCAGCAGCGCGGTCGCCGCGGCGATCTCGACCAGGTGGTCGTGGCGGACGGCGAGGCCGAGGCTGGCCGCCGTGGACACGAGCCCGCCGAGGACCAGCACCGCCGCGGTGCCGAACCGCCGCTCGGCCACCCGCGCGACCCTCGTCGCGGCCAGCGTCCCGACCGACAGCGGCATGATCATCAGCCCGGCGAGCGACACGCCCCCGCCGAACCCGTAGCCGGCCGAGGTCGGCGTCTCCACCAGCCGGATGACCAGCGACACGGTGCCGAACATCCCGAAGCCCAGCAGCGCGGCCGCGCCGTTGCTGACCAGGACCGCGGGCACCGACAGGAAGCGCAGCTCGACGAGCGGCGCGGCGCTCGCGTGTTCGACCCGCACCCAGACGGCCGCGAGCACCACCGAGGCCGCGAACAGCCCCAGCACCGGCGCCGACTCCCAGCCCCAGCGCGGCGCCTGGCTGAACCCGAGCAGCACCGCGCCCAGCGCCAGCCCGAGAAGAGCGGCGCCGGGCACGTCGAACGGCCGGCGCGGCGCCAGGGCGGCGAGGCCGGTCCTCGCCGGCGGCACGGCGACGGCGACCAGCCCGACCGCCGCCGCGCACAGCAGGCCCGCGAGCCAGAACGCGTACCGGTAGTCGACGTGGTCGGCGATCACACCGGTCAGCGGGTAGCCCAGCCCGGTGCCGCTGGCGACGCTCACCGACAGCACCGCGACAGCCCGCACGCCCGTCAGCCGAGGCAGGCAGTCGCGCGCGATCGCGAACGTCAGCGGCATCAGGCCGAGGCCGATCCCCATCAACGCCCGCCCGACCAGCAACTGCGGGAAGTTCCACGCCGTCGCCGCGACGACCGCGCCGAGGACCACGGCGCCAAGCCCGCCCATGAGCACACCCTTGCGGCGTGGCCCGTCCCCGAGCCGGCCGAGCGTCGGCCCGGCGACCGCCCCCACAAGCAGGGTGATGGTGAGGATCCACTGCGCGGCCACGAACGACACGCGCTGCTCGCGCACGATCAGCGGGATGAGCGGCGCCCCCAGCGTCCCGATGAGCGACACGACCAGCCCTGTGTAGATCAGCGCCCCCACCAGCAGCCGCGGCCGCGGCACCCGGCCCGTGCCCGCCCCGCTGGCCGTGCGTGCCGCGCTGATCGTGCCTGCCGCGCTGGCCATATCCGCCGTGCCCGTGTCGCCCTTCGCCGCGGTCCGGTCACCTGTGCCCATCGTTCGCCTCTCCCACCGCGCCTCATGTCCACGTGAGATGTCTACTCAGGATGTCATCGTATGATGACATCGCGAGGGTCGAGACGGGTTCGAGCGTGACGGGTGGGACATTCCGAAGCGCCGGCCGACCGTGCCGACGGCCCGTGATCTCGCGAGTCCTGGCCGGCTGCCACGTCGATCCATTCGCGCGCCGGCTTGGGGCGCGTCCCGTGGTTCTTCGGCCGCGCGGCTTGGCCAAGATCCGCGGGGTGCGCCCTACGGAACTTTCCGCGGATCGCGCTCCGCGGTCCCGGACCGCCGATCCGCGCACGCAATCGGTGATCTTCGAACCGTCCCGCCTCCACCTGCCCGGTAGATCGCCAGATCCGTATGAAATTCATGGATAAAACGGACAGAAACCGCCGAATGGCGTACACATTTGTCGATCAAGAAAGTTGTCAGGCCCTCGGCGGGCCGGTGATCATCGGATGTGTACGCGGATCGGCGGCCCAGCAGTCCCGGAGAGATCTACGAGAAGGGCCTTGGGGCGAACCCGCCAACGCGATGCCGGGAAGGGTGTGGCGTGGTCTCGGCGGGGACCGTGGTGCGCCTGGGCCACCGCGCGGTGGCGAATCGCGGAAGTTGGTGGCGGTCCTCGGTGATTCGTCCGCGCAAACGCCTCCTGGGCGATTACAGTCACCCTTGATCCGTTCGCGCCGACCACTTCTCGAGTCGGCCGGACCGCTGATAACGGGGGAGCTTTCATGCGGGGATCTCTTCGTCGCGCCGTCGTCGCCGGAGCGCTGCTTTTCCTTCCCATTACGGCCGCTGCTTGCGGTGGCAAGGGCGATGGTCCCGGAGGTGGGCCTACATCCGAACCGCCGCCGACTTCCACGGCTCCCGCTCCTCCCGCGACCCCGGCCCCCACTTCGACATGCGAGGCCCCGCCCGCCGACGCCGCGGCGGGGGCGGCGGACCCCGTGAACCCCGCGAGGGGGCAGAAGACCTCCGACGAGGTACAGGGGCGAGACGTTTTGTACACTCTCTCGGCGCGCGGGAATCTTATCGCCGATGTCTGGATCACGGTGGAGAGCGAGGCTCCCGACGAGGACTACCTGTACCTGTACTCGCGGGAGGACAGGTTCGCTGATCCCAGCCTGGACGACGGGAGAAAGTACATCAAGCAGGCTTCCGTCGAGAAGGGCTGCGAGCATTGGCGGGTGAACCTCGGCCCGGCGGGCACGGGCAGCGCGGGGTACGAACTGTTCGTGGTGGTGATGGACGAGGCCGCCAAACAGCATTATGTCGACGGGGCGCCCGGGGACATCTGGGCGATGAAGGACCTGAACCTGGTGGGGAACGCCCGCTGGACCTTCAAGATCTATCTTCCGGGCCAGTAGGCAAGGCCGCATGACGGAACCGTCCGGTGATCGGGACCTCGCCCTCGATCCGGCCGACGGCCGGGCCCTGCGCGACGCCTGCGTGCGTCTTCTGCCCTCCCAGTCGGAGATCGTGAACCTGCTGGAGGACATCGAGTATCCGCGCGAGAGCCTTCCAGTGTTCCGGATCAGCTCCGCCGGCGAGGTGTGGGGCGAGATCTTCCGGAAGCTGGAGAACGGGGTCATCCCGACGCCGTGGGGGCGGCTACTCGGGGCCTTGGCCTGGCGGTTCTGGGGCGACGTCGAGGTTCGACGGCTGGCCCAGGAGCATCTGGGGCTGACCCGGCGTCCGCGTCGGTCGCGGTGGCGCCGCCGGCCACGGATGGTCATCGCGACCAGCGCGTTGGTCGTCGTCGCGGCCGCGCCGCCCGGGCGGCTGACGATCCCTGACGGCGGCCCATTCCCGCGCGAAGGGGAGAGCCATCTCCCGCTTCTCACGACCTCTGCCGGCGTGCCGGATTCGGCGGCACCGCCGCCGTCTTCCGGGCCGCCCACAACGACGTCCACTTCCTCCGCGTCGCCCCCGACAGGCCCCTCACGCACGCCGGCGCCGAGGATTTTGCCGAGCCCGGAAAGGTGCACCGGCAAGGGAAACCTCCAGCAGGTCAACCCGAGTCCCAATCGAGGTGACACGCCGAATAAATCGAACGAGGTCACGATTACCGGCGCCGCGTACGAGCTAACGCCTCAAGGGGATAATCTCCTCGTTGACGTCGAGATCACATTTGGTGGGAACATCCCGGATGGGAATTTTCTGTATCTCTACACGCGAATGAACAAGGTCGGCGGGGTAATCCAGAAGAACGACAACAAGTACCTTGTCGACAGTGTCGTCCAGGGCACGGGCTGCTGGCGCTGGGACGACCTCGACGCGGGCAGGCTCGGCGCCGGATACGCCAGTTTACAGCTTTTCCCGGTCCTCATGGACGCAGCCGCCAAGCAGCGTTATGTGGACGGGTCGCCGGGCGATATCTTGGCGACGGAGGACCTCGATAACGTCGGTGAAGCCCGATGGACCTCCGTCTACGTGAACGTCGGACTGGGGAACTGACGGGAGAATGTCCTCCGGCGTGGATGGCTAACGGGGGACCGCGACCGCCGCGAGGACTTCTTCGACGATGTCCTCCGCGTTGCGTCCGGCCAGTACGGCGGCCGAGGACAGGGAGAGGCGGTGGGCGAGGACGGGAACGGCGAGCGGCTTGATGTCCTCGGGATAGACGCTGTCGCGGCCAGCGACCCGGGCGCGTACCTGTGCCGCGTGCAGGAGCCCGACGCTCGCGCGGGGGCTCGCGCCCAGGACGAGGCTTCCCACGCTGGGCGCGACCGCCGGACGCGCCCAGCCGTTGCGCCCGGAACGGGGGTCGGGGTCGTCGGACTGCCCCGCCACGAGCCGTCGAGTCGCCCGAGTGATCCTCAGCAGGTAGTCGTAGACGGGGTCCTTGACCGTGGTCCGGCGCGCGATCCCACGCAGCGCCAGCACCTCCGCCTCGCTGGTCGCCGCGGTCACTGGCCTAGCCTCGCGGCGGTGGTCGCTCCACTGACCGTCGCGCGGCAGCCAGGCTCGGTCCGGAGCGAGTGGGTCATAGGCCGGCTCGCTGCCGGCGCGCGCCTGGTGGCCAGCAACCCGGCCGTTCTCGTCCGGCCGGCCGTGTTCCGCCACGGCGCCACCCCCGGGTACCGTCGCGACCTTGGCCGCCAGCACCCGCTTCTCGGCCGCGAAGTCGGGGTAGCCCATCCGGATCCGCATCAGGAAGCGGTCGAGCTGCGCCTCGGGCAGCGGGTAGGTGCCGTCCATGTCGACCGGGTTCTGCGTGGCGACGACCAGGAACATCTCAGGCAGCGGGTGGGTCACGCCGCCGACGGTGACGTGGTGCTCCTCCATCGCCTCCAGCAGCGCCGACTGCGCCCGAGGGGTGGCCCTGTTGATCTCGTCGGCGAGGACCACGTGCGCGAAGACCGGTCCCGGCATGAACTCCCGCTCGTTGCTGCGCGGCCGGTAGATGTCGGTGCCGGTGATGTCGCTCGGCAGCAGGTCGGGGGTGAACTGGATGCGCTTCATGCTGGCCTGCACGGAGGCCGCCAGGCAGCGCGCGAGCAGTGTCTTGCCGACCCCGGGCAGGTCCTCGATCAGCAGGTGCCCGCCGGCCAGCAGGCACGTGACCGCGAGCCGCACCTGATCGGGCTTGCCCTGCACGGCCGTCTCGATGGTGGAGGCGATCCGTTCGAACGCCTCCGGAAACCCCTCGTCCCGCACCTGTCCCCCGTCCGGTTGCCTGACTGAGCTCATCGATGTGCCGCCAGCGAGCGGCGTGGCGAGTCCGCTTCGGCCCCGGGGCCGAAGCCGTCCCGCCGGTGGCCTCCGTCCCGCCGGTGGCCTCCGTCGCGCCGGGCACCGTTGTTCACCGGTGGGCCTGGTTCGGCTCGTGGCGCCTGAGCGCGGATCGCGGCCACGCAGCCGTCTCGCCGTCGCCAGGCCTTGGCGGCGTCCTCGGGACCGACGGCGGCGTCCGCGCCATAGAGGACAGCGGCCGCGCTGTCGGCCAGCGCGCGCAACGGCTCGGCCAGCGGTCCGCCAGATCCCTGGACCGCTCGCTCGACGAGCTCGTCGATGGTCAGCCCAGCGTCGACCGGCAGCCCTGCATGCCCCAGCTCGCCGACCGTGTCCCTCCACGCGGCCAGGAGCCGCGCGTCCGGCCGGCCGTGAAGTCGCCGCCATCTGCGCCGCCACCGGCGCGTGGCCCAGCGGGCGACGAGTGCCAGCAGCACCAGAAGCGTCGCCGCGAGCACGGCGAGCAGCAGGATCGGCAGCGGATCCCGCCACGGCGGCGGGATCGGCGGCGGCGTGGGATCGGGCGGCGGGGTGTCGACCGGGCCCGTCGGCGCGGTCGGCCCATCCTGGGGACTGCCGGTGGTCGGCGCGGGGCTCGGGGCATCGGCGCCGCCGGTGGAGGCGAACAGGCCGAGGCGAGGGTCGACGGCGGGCCCGGTGAACGCGGCCATCGCGGCCCCCGCCGTCGCCGCCCCAGCGCAGAGCGCGGTGACGGCGACCATCGCGGCCATGGCGGCTCCGGGCCCGCGAACCGGCGGTCGCGGCCGGGGCGGTCGCGACTCGCCGGCCCGAGCCAGCAGGAACAGCGCGGTGACCGCGACCAGGCCAGCGGCCACAGCGACCTGGCGGCTGTCCGCGCGGAAGGCCAGAACCTGCGTTCCGGCGGCCACGGCGACGGCCGGCAGCAACGGAGCGAGCCCAGCGGTCCCGCGGCGGACCAGCGCGGTCCCGGAGGCGGCGGCGAGCCACACCAGCGCCGAAGGGACGACAGCGAGTTCGGCGCTGTATCCGGCTCCCTCCGCCGACAGCGGGAGGCGTGGGCCTTCCCACAAGGCCCACGCGAAGGCCCGAAGGCCGGTCCCATCGGGCAGGCCGTAGAGCAGGGCGAAGCTGGTGAGGAACCAGCCGGCCGCCGACACCGGCGCGGCCAGCCATCCGACGCCGCGTGGCCACCGGGTCGCCGTGAGCAGCGTGGGCACGGCCGCGCAGGCGACGAGTAGCGCGGCGAATCTCGGGTTCGGGGGCGCGAACCCGCCGCCGGCCATCGCCGACGCCGCCGCGACGCAGGCCACCGTCACCGCCTGGCGGCTCATCCGGGCGCGCCGTGGGTGAGGGCCGCGAGGCCCAGCCACAGGGCTGGCAGCGAGTCGACGCGGTCCAAGTCCACGGTGGCGACCGGCTCGCCTCGGCCGTCGGCCCGTTCCAGACGCGTGGCCGGAACGGACGCGCCCGTCCGCACGACGACCGCCGGTCCGCTCCGGTGGGCCCTAGCCGCGGCGAACGCGTCCCGGCTGCCCGGTCCCGTGACCACGACGAGCAGGGCGCCGGTGTCGCGGGCCGAGCCGCGCCGCTGTGCCAGCACGGTGTCGACCAGGGCAGCCGTCCCCCGCGCCGCGGGCCCGGAGCGCCCGACCACGTCGTCGACCGCGTCGTCGGCGCGCACGGCGGCGAGCTCGTCGAGCAGCCCGGTCGAGTCGTGGCCGCCCACGTGTGCCGGCCAGGCCAGGCCACCGGTCGCCCGCAGCCGCGCCGTCAGCCGTCGGCGCACGTAGGCGTCCGTGACGGACGCCGCGACGTCCACCGCGTCCTCGAACGCGGCGTCGCCCGCGTCTCCCGCCGGGTAGGAGCCGCGCCGGGTGTCGAGGAGCACGAACGCGGCGGCCCTCGCCGGGTCCACATGGGTGCGTACCTGCAGCGTCCCGGCACGCGCCGACGACAGCCAGTGCACCCGGCGCAGGTCGTCGCCCGCGACGTACTCCCGCAGCCGTTCGAACTCCGCGAGACCGGGCCTCGGGAGTGCCCGCCCGGCGCCGGCCGTCCACTGATGGCGCGACCACACCAGGGGATCGAGGTCGACCCGTCGCGGGTGGACGACGAGGGTTACCGCCTGCGCGAGCCCGCGCCTTCTCTCGAGCAGGCCGAGCGGGTCGCGGCGGACGGCCACCGCCGGGCCGAGGCACCACACCCCGCGGCGCGTGTCGGTCAGTGCCTGGCTCGCCGTCTCGGGCTTGGCGCGCCGGAGCCGCCGGACGGGAAGCGTGACCGGCGCCGGGCCGCCCGGCAGCTCGACCATGCCCGCGGCCCGCCGTCGACGCCGGCGGTTCTCGACGGTCACCGTTACCGTCACGGGTTCGCCGCGGGTCACCGGCATGATCGCGCCCGTCGACACGACAAGCCCGTCGCGGCCCGCCACCGCGAGCCCCGCCGCCCCCAGAGCCAGCGCGAAGCCGGCCGCGAGAGCGACCAGGCCGGGGTAGCGCAGCCCACCGCCGGCGGCTCCCAGGATGACGGCCAGCGTGACCGACCAGGTTCCGGCGGCCGTCACGCGGGGCCTGCCCCGGTCGAGCCGGCCGGTGACGGCGTGACCTCGGGGACTGGTGCCGCGCCCTCGCTGGCCGGCGTGGTTACCGGCGTCGTGCCGGTCCGTGTCGTGGAGGCCGGTGGCGTCGTCGTGCTGGAGGGCGTCGTCGTGCTGGAGGACGGTGACGAGGGTGGACGGGGAGGGCTCGGCGCTGGGGTGGGCAGGGTTCTTTTTACGGAGAACGTGGCGATGGTGTCGGAAAAAGAGTCGATCGTGTTCCACTTGCCCGCGGGGATTCCGTTCCCGCGCGCGCAGTCGGGCAGCAGGTCGAGCGAATCCGCCGCCTGCGCGTACACGACCCGGATCTCGAACCGTTCGGCGCCTTCATAGGTGTTCTCGCGGCAGCCAACGCTGATCTCCGCGCTGAGCAGGCCGGTCGCCGGCTGGACGTGATGCAGAAAGTGCCTGGTGTCCGGAAAACTGAACACGGCGATCTTCGCGCCGGGCGGTAGATCTCCGTCGATCGTGGCCTGCAGGGTGTGCAGGTGTTCATAGGTCACGAACTCCCAGAGATTGTCGCTCTGGGCGCTGCCGTCGATCTTCAGGGGTGGAATCAGGTAGGGCGCGATCGGATCGTCCTCGCCGCCGCTCGGGCTGGGCGATCCCGTTCCAGGCCCGGTGCCGCTCGCGGATGGCGAGACCGAGGGCCGGTCGCTCGGGGGCCCGGTGCCACCGGTACTGGTCGCCGTGGACGTGGGAACGTTGGGCCTCGGAGCGCTCGGAATGCCGGAACTGGGGTTGCTCGACGGCTGGCCGGGCGGCCCCGAGGATCCGGCCGGGCGGCTGGTCGGCGCCGCGCCAGCGCCCGTCGTGGACGGGGCCGGAAGGGTACCGCCACCGTCGGTGGAGGTCGCGCCGGGAGCCGGGGTGGGGTGCGCGACAGGTGGCGAGACGCCGGCCGTCGGCGGGGTGCCAGCCGACGGCGAGGCGTCGGAGGGCGGCGGTGGGCTGTTCGAAGGTGGCGGTGTGCTCCGAGGTGGTGGGGTGCTGGAGGGCGGAGGCGTCGAGCTCGGCTGACCGGTCGAGGAGGGCGCCGTCGTCGGTGGGGAGGACACGATCGGCGTGGCCACGTCCACCAACTGCTGCCCGGAAGTGTTGGTGATCGCGATCGCCACAACCACCAGGACGAGTAGCGGTGCGGCGCCGATCAGCAGGGACGTCCGCAGCTCATCGACGCGCATCGCGCACCGTCGGCCCGTGCTCGCCTGGGTGTGCTCGGCTCGTGGCGCGCCTACGCGGCTGCGCGCAGGCGTCAGCGACCTGTGTCATGGCTGCCCCCGTATCCGGCCATCTGGCCGACTGCCGCTACCACCATTCGTAGCGGCGTTATTACCGACCTTAGGGTGCGGATCGGCCCTAAGTGCGGCCAATCACACAGCGTTGGGGATCGCTTAATGGTCATTTCAGGCTGAGCTGGCCGCGGCTCATGTGTCATGCCGCTAAGCAAGCCGGCGGAGTTGGCACCAACGTGCCGGCTTTCCTTTTGAGCGTTGATTCATCATTTTGTGTGTCTTTGACGGATTTGGCGCGTGGCGCGTGGCGCGTGGCGCGGCGCGGTCAGCGGGCGAGGTCCTGGACCGCCTCGACCGGCCGCGCGAGGGCCGGGCCGGACGCTGTGGTGATGAGGGCTGCTTTGTCTGCCGTGGTGCGCGGGTGGCGGGCGGGGAGGGCCAGCGCGATGAGCAGGGCGGCGACGGCGGCGGCGGCGCCGAGCAGGAAGGCGAGACGCACGCCGGCCTCGGAGGGCACCTGGGTCGGGCCGAGCGAGACGGTCAGGTGCGCGAGAACCATCGCGATCACCGCGCTCGACGTCGAGGTGCCGACCGAGCGCATCAGGCTGTTCAGCGAGTTCGCGGCCGCGCTCTGCGACAGCGGGACGGCATCCATGATGAGCGCGGGCATCGCGCCGTAGGCCAGCGCGACTCCGGAGCTGATCACCAGCGAGAACGCGACGACCCCGATCGTCGAGCCCATCAGCGGCAGCGCCAGCAGGTAGCCGGCCGCGACGACGGCGCTGCCGATCACCAGCGCCCACTTCGGGCCGCGGCCGCCGATCAGGCGGGCCGTCACCGGTGAGAACAGCATCATGCCCAGGCCGCCGGGGGCCATCCACAGGCCGGCGGCCAGCAGTGACTGGCCGAGGCCGTAGCCGGTGGCCTCCGGCAGCTGCAGCAGCTGCGGGACGACGAGGCCGTTGGCGTACATGGCGAAACCGATGACGATTCCGGCGAGGTTCGTCAGCAGGACCGGGCGGCGCGCGGTGGTGCGCAGGTCGACCAGCGGCGCGCTGACCCGCAGCTCCCAGGCGCCCCACGACGCCAGCACGACGACGGCGGCGGCGAGCAGGGACAGCGTCGTCGGGCTGGCCCAGCCCCAGTCGGTGCCCTTGGTGATCATGAGTAGCAGCGCGGTCAGGCCCACCGACAGCGCCACCGCCCCGGCCAGGTCGAAGCGGCCCTCGGCGCGCGTGGGCGGCTCGGGCACCACCAGCGGCAGCAGTACGGCGAACACCAGGCCGGTCGCGCCGGAGATCCAGAACAGCACGTGCCAGTCGGCGTTCTGCGCGACCACGGCGGAAAGCGGGAGGCCGAGCGAGGCGCCCACCCCCATCGACGAGCTCATGACCGCGACCGCGCCGGGCAGCCTGCGCGGCGGCAGTACATCCCGCATCACGGACAGGCCGAGCGGGATGACGCCCATACCGACGCCCTGCAGGGCGCGGCCCACGACGATGGGCACGAGCGAGCTGCTGAGCGCGCACAACGCCGAGCCCGCGACGAGGGACCACGTCGAGACGAGCATCATCCGGCGCTTGCCGTAGAGGTCGCCGAGGCGGCCGAGCACCGGCATGGCGACCGCGGCGGTCAGCAGCGTCGCGGTGATCACCCAGGAGGCGTTCGACGCGGACGTGCGCAGGAGGCTGGGAAAGGAGGGGATGAGCGGGACGACGATCGTCTGGGAGACGGAGATGACGATGCCCGCGCTCGCGAGGACGCCGACGATCCACGCTGGGTGCCCGGTGGCGGTCGACGAGGCCGGCTGGGACGCTCGGGCACTCACGTGATCAGCGCTCACCTTCGTCGTCGACGTGGGGACGCCGCCTTGGCACCCACCGGCCGGCCGCCAGAACCAGCGCCGTCAGAACCAACTCCGCCAGAACCGGCACCGTCTGACTTGGGGCCGCCGGGCGGCATGAGGTGGCACGGCATGATGTGTCATAGCACTGCTTATGACACGTTAGCGACGGAACGTCGCCTCCACATCGTGAACTTGCGCTCAGGCGAAACCTCGCGGCGCCCACCGGGGCTCGCGGGTCGCCGTGGCGAGGGCTCACGGTCGTCGCGGCGCCGCCGCGTCGGCCAGCCGGCCGGCCCGCGCCGTTCCCGCGGGAAGGGGCGGGGTGTCACGAATCCGGAACGCGCGCTGTGTACCGTCCCGGGGGTGCCCGCGCGTCCTGCGGCCAGCGCCAGCGCGCGGTCCGGGCGGCGGGCGGGCGGTACGGGCCGAGGGCGGCCGTCTGGATGGGCCAGTGAGTCGGGTGGGAAGGGTACGGGTACGCACGTGACACAGCCGGGGATCTTCGCGCTTGGGACGCCGGAGCACTCCTACCTGGAGCTGGACCTCGTCGACGGCGCGTCGGCCGTCGACCTCGTGAAGGCGGTCGCCGGGCTCGCCGGGCCGCTGTCGACCGGCGGCGGCGTCAACCTGGTCGCTGGCTTCCGCCCTGAGTTGTGGGCGCGGATCCGGCCCGACGGCCTGCCGGCGGGTGTCACCGGTTTCAACGAGCCGATCGTCGGCGTCGACGGGTTCCAGATGCCGGCTACCCAGCGCGACGCCTTCGTGTGGATCGCCGGCCCCAACCGGACCGCTGTCTACACCAACGCCCTCGAGGTCGTCGGCGCGCTCGTCGGCGTCGCGACCGTCGCCACGGAGCTCGGCGGCTGGGTCTACGCGCACGACCGCGACCTGACCGGTTTCATCGACGGCACCGAGAACCCGTCGCTGCTCGACGCCGCGGCCGTCGCCGTCGTCGGCGACGGGCCGGGGGCGGGCGGCAGCGTGCTGCTGTTCCAGCGGTGGTCGCACGACAGCCTGGCCTTCGAGTCGCTCAGCGTGCCGGAGCAGGAGAAGGTCATCGGCCGGACCAAGCTCGACAGCGTCGAGCTTGGCGAGGACGTCATGCCGGCGACCTCGCACGTCTCGCGCACGGTCGTCGAGGAGGACGGCGAGGAGTTGGAGATCTTCCGCCGTAACACCGCCTACGGCACGGTCACCGACCACGGCACCGTCTTCGTCGGTTTCGCGGCCCAGCAGCGCGTCCTCGACCTGATGCTGCGCCGGATGGCCGGCGCGACCGAGGACGGCCTGCGCGACGCTCTCACCCGCTACACGACCCCGGTGAGCGGCGCCTACTACTTCATCCCGTCGGTCGCCGCTCTCGCTGGTTTCGCCCCGGAGGACGCGGACTGAGCCCACAGCGCTCGTTCCACCGGTGAGAGTCTCCGGCCACCGGGGCGCGGCTTCGTCCCGGGCAATCAGCGGCGGCTCGCGGGGCTAGCCCGTAGGCTGACGACCTCGTGGAGAACTGGGAGATTGTCGCCCGCGAGCAGGTGCGGGACACGGTGGCGGCTTACAACCACAGCGGGGACCGGTTCCTGCTCGAGGAACTCGCTGCCTGCTTCACCGAGGACGGCGTGCTGGAGTCCAAGGGTGACTGGGTCGCGCGGGGCCGCAAGGAGATCATCGCCACGCTCTCCGGCGTGCGGGCGACCGAGGCGGTTCCCGGCCAGGAGGGTGCAGTCGAGGCTCGCCGCCCGTCGTTTGTCCGTCACTTCCTCACGAACCTGCGGTTTGACGCGGTGAGCCCGGAGCGGATCCAGACGTCGGCCTACTTCGCGGTCCTGACGGCGGCCGGTCTCGATCACTGGGGCCGCTACCGCGACGTCCTGGTCCCCGCCGAGGGCCGCTGGCTGATCGCGCACCGCGTGGTCCGCACCGACGCGATGGTGCCCGACTCCCCGTTCCAGCGCGGCTGATCGCCGGCTGAGGCCTCGCGGCCGGGCCACCGTCCCGTCGAGGGCGGCCGGCCGCGAGTTGCCTGACCTCCGGTCAGGTGTGGACGCCGTCGACGTAGATGTCGAGCTTTTCGTCGTAGAAGCAGACCAGGCCCGCGATGCGGATGCTTTCGAAGAGCGGGGTTCGGTAGATCCAGATGACGTCCTTGTGGACGGTGCCGTTGACCTCGACCGAGAAATAGCCGGCCTCGCCCTTGTAGGGGCAGTGAGTGACGCTGTCCGACGGGCGGAGCAGCTCGGTCCGCACGTCGGAGAGCGGGAGGTAGAACCGGGGCCTGATGCCCGTCTCGAACAGCACCGTCGGGCGGGTCGACTCGGCGACCGTCACCCCGTCGATCTCGACCCGGACATGCCGGGAGCTGGACAGCACGTCGACCCGGTGGTACGGGTTGCGTGCGTGCCCGTAGACGATCTCGTCCTCCTCCAGCCAGGTGTCCATCGCGTCCCAGTCGAGTCGGACCAGGCCGCGTAGCTCCGGCATCGGGGAGTCCGGGTAGGTCGCGGCCGCGTCCTCGGCGCGCCGGCCGTCGACGACCACGTCGTGCCGAGTCGCGTCGCCGCGGCTGGGGGAGCGCGCGACCTTGCCGTTGGGTACCAGCTCGGCCCGGAAGTCCTCGGCTGGCAGGTAGTACACGGGGTAGTGCGGCCCCTCCCACACCAGCACCGGCCGGACCGTGTCGACGACGAGGGCGCCGCCGAGCAGGGCCCGCACCCGCTTGGCCCCCTGCTCCGCCCGTACTCGGCCGCGCCCGGGCCCGGCCGCGGGCTTCGCCGATCCCACCGGTGGCAACGCCGAAACGCTCGTAGAGCCAGTCGGCTCCGCGGAGGTCGAGCTGGTCGTGGAGCTTGTGGTCGTCATACGTCCATTCCTCCGTCGTCCGCTCCTTGACGCAACCGTTGGGCCGGCCGTGTGCTTCCCTCCGGACTGGCCGGTCAGCGCGGTTCGGTGCCCAGGCCGGCCTGCCGGTCGGTGCGCGGGGCCAGCCAGTCGGGCCAGGGGACCGCCGGGTTGGGCAGGGGCCGCGCGCCGCGGTTGGCGAGCAGCCGGGCGAAGCCCTCCGGGTCGGCGGGGACGGCCCGCGGGTCGCCCGTCATGATCTCGTAGAGCGTGGCGCCCTCGGGTCCCGCGACCAGTGGGCCGAAGACGGCGCCGTGCTCCAGGGTGAGGTGCGTGCCGGCCGGGCAGGGCCGGTCGCCGACCAGCACCTCGCCGGCGACGACGAAGACGAAATGGTCCGACATGTGGCCGTGCCGCTCGACGACCATCCCCGGGTCGTAGCGCGCGTAGATGACCATCCGCTCCGGCGACCACTCCAGGAACTTCTCCCAGACGGACACCCGCCGCCCGCCCGGGTGCTCCTGGGCCTTGACCTCGTGCCATGGCACGTCGCCGACAGAGACGATCTTCAGTTCGGGCACGGTGCCTCCAGACCGCGTGGCGGATGACCAGATGATCGATGTGACCTGGGTCTCGACAGGTCGCTTTGTGAAAAGTAACTTTCCAAAAAGCGATCCGCAATCCCGCTCGCCGGGGCTCCATCTCTCGCCAGCGGACCTCGTCCGCAGACAAGGGGGCCGGCCATGGCCGTCACCGACATCACCGCGCCCACGCCCGCGTCCGCCGCCGGCTCCGTGACGCCGGCGCCGGAGGACCTACCCAAGATCATCTCGGTGGACGACCACATTCTCGAGCCGCGGGACCTGTGGCAGCGGGAGCTACCGGCCGCGATGCGCGAGCGCGGGCCGAAGGTCGTCCGCGACAAGCTCAAGCTGCACTTCTCCGGCGGGCACTACGGCTTCACCCGGGGCGCCGAGGACGGCCGCTGGTGCGACCTGTGGATCTACGACGACCTCGTCTACCCGACCGGCCTGCTGCACGCCTCCGCCGGCGTCCCCGCCGCGGAGGTGAAGAACCTCCCCGCCGTCTACGAGGACTTCCGCCCCGGCACCTATGACCGCGACGCGCGGCTGGCCGACATGGACGTCAACCACGTCGAGGCGGCGATCAACTTCCCGAACACCTTCCCCCGGTTCTGCGGCCAGGGGTTCGCCGAGCGTCCCGACAAGGACGTCGCGCTCGCCTGCATCCGGATCTACAACGACTGGATGATCGACGAATGGTGCGGCGGCGCCGGCCGGGGGCGGCTCGTCCCGTTGACCCTCATCCCGCTGTGGGACCCGGAGCTCGCCGCCGCCGAGGTGCGCCGCTGCGCCGCCAAGGGCTCGTACGCGATCGCCTTCTCCGAGAACCCGAGCAGGCTCGGGTTCGCCTCCATCCACTCCGGTGCCTGGGACGTGCTGTGGCGGGCCTGCGAGGAGACCGGCACCGTCGTGACGATGCACATCGGCTCGTCGTCGACCATGCCGTCCACCTCGCCGGACGCCCCGCTGGCCGTCAGCATGTCGCTGTCGTCGCAGAACGCCGAGGGTTCGCTGTGTGACTGGATCTTCTCGGGCACGCTCGACCGGTTCCCGGGCCTGACCATCGTGTACGCCGAGAGCCAGGTCGGCTGGATGCCGTACCTGCTGGAGCGGATGGACCTGGTCTGGAAGGGCGACGTCGGCGGCGGCGCGAAGCTGCCGAACCCGCCGAGCAGCTACGTGAAGGGCCGCGTCTACGGCTGCCTGTTCGACGACCAGCACGGCCTGGTGTCCCGCCATGAGGTCGGCCTCGACCAGATCGTCTTCGAGACCGACTACCCGCACACCGACGGCACGTGGCCGCACTCCCGCGCCGTCGCCCACCGGCTGTGCGCCGGGGCGGACATGGACGCCGCCGAGGTCCACAAGTTCGTCCGCGGCAACGCGATCCGCGCCTTCGGCCTGGAGCGTTTCGGAATCACGGACTGACGCGGCGCCGGGGCCGGCCGCGGGCCGCGTCTAGAGTTCCGAGACATGCCGAACGGGCGCGCGATGACCGCGACGAGCGCGACAACGGTGGCCGCGCCAGCGCGTGAGCCCGGGTGGGTCGACGAGGTCGGCCTGACCGGGGGCGCCGGCCTGCTCGCCCGGCTGGTGCGGCTCAACATGCTGGTCTCGGCGGCGCTCGACGGCCTTGTCGAGCCGTTTGGGCTGACGGTGGCCGACTACCTGGTACTCGGCACGATCCGGCACTCACCCGGTGGACAGGGCGCGCCGAGCCGGCTGTGCCGACTGCTCGGCCGCACCAGCGGCGGCATGACGCTCGCCCTTGACCGCCTGGCCGCCGCCGGTCTGGTCAGCCGCGCCCCGGACCCGACCGACCGGCGCCGGATCATCGTCGAGCTCACCGAGGCCGGCGACGTCCTGAGTCGCCGCGTCAACGACCGCCTGCACGAGTGGGAGGCCGAGCTCGCGCTCCCAGCGGCGGTGCGCGACGACCTCCACCTCACCCTGGACGTCCTTCTCGACGCCGTCGCCACCCCCGGCGCCGGGCGCCGGCCGTAGGGCCGCCGCGCGCCGCCCTTGGGCACTGCCCTCGTGGCGGGCCGCCAGCGGGCGGGCGTGGGTCAGGCCCGGCGGCGGAGGCGGAGGAGCGGGATGCGGCGGCTGCCGGCCTTCGCCTTGTACTCGCTGAAGGCGGCCGACTGGGTGGTGAAGCCCTCCCATTCGCGGTCGTAGTCGGGGCCGGTGATCTCGGTGGCGGTGACCTCGACGACGCCGCCACCGGTCTCGATCGCGACGTCGGGGTGGGCGAGGAGGTTGTGGTACCAGGCCGGGTTGGTGGGGGCGCCGGCGAACGAGGCGGCGACGACCCAGTCATCCCCGGAGCGGCGGCCCAGGACGGGGTTGACCCGTTCGGTGCCGCTGCGGGCGCCAATGGTGTGCAGCAGGATCAGGCTCCTGCCGAATCCGCCGGTGCTCACGTTCCCGTTGTTCGCCCGGAACTCGGCGATCACGGTGTCGTTCCAGTTCAACGCAGCTCGCTTCCGTAGGGAGCCGCCGGGGCTCGGGGGCGGCGCCGAGGCCGGGCGGGCCGGCGCCCGCCGCTCGGCAACCTAACTCCGGCGCCGGCCCGCCGCCCGGTGGGACGCCCTGAGGTGTTGTCCACGCCGTTGACGGGGCGCGGCCGGCGATCCGCGCGTCTCACCAGCCGGCGACCCAGGTGTACCAGGGGCCATCGAGATGGTGGTACCTCGGTGACTCGAAGGAGCCGTTCGCGAGCGCGGGGTCGGGCCCGTCCGGCAGGTAGGCGAAACCCGCGTCGTCAAACAGGGCGCCGGTTTCCTCATAGAAGATGACCGCGGTGCCGACCCGGTAGGCGCCGATGATCCGGTAGGCGCCCACCCAGGTGGGGACGTCGATGTCGTGCCATTCGGCGTCCGCGGATGCCGGGGGCAGGCCGACGACGACGGACTCGAATGCTCCGCGACTGAGATCCCACCTCACCGGCCGCGGCACGTCGGCCACGACCAGCCCGGCGACGAGCGCGCCGACCAGCGGCGCGACCGGGAACCACCAGGACCAGCGGACGCGGACCCACGTGGCGAGCGCGACGCGGACATTCCAGATGAACGCCGCGACGGCCAGCGCGAACACCGAGCTGACGGTCAACAGGAAGTCGCCCACCGGCGCGCTCGCCGCCCAGAGCAACGCCGCCGTGGGAACCACGAGGAACCCGTGGAAAACCCAGCCCGGCGGTTGCGCCCAGACGCGCAGGTACTGGCCCCGGACAGGTCGGGAAGCCTCCCTGTAGAACACGGCAATACCGTCCCACAAAGTGCGGCAATGCCGGTACTTCTCTTACTTCTCCGTGTCCGGCGAAGGCGCCGTCAGGGTGTGGCGGTGAACGGCTCGCCGTCGAAGGTGTCGAAACGGGTGAACTCCGCGACCGGGCGGCGGGTGAGCTTGGTGGCGCGCCGCTCGGGGTAGCCGAGGGCGAGGACGCCGGCGATCGCGTGGTCCGGCGGGATGGCCAGCAGCTTCGCCGCCGCCGGCTCGCGGCGGACCAGGAACGTCGTCAGCGTCCCGCCGAGCCCCTCGTCGCGCGCCGCGAGCAGGACGTTCTGCGCGAACGGGTAGACCGACCCGCCGCCGACGATGCTCGTCCGCTCCAGCTCGATGTCCATCACCGCGAGCGCGGTGAGCCGCGCGACCAAAACCAGCAGTGCGGGCGCCCGGTCGAGGTCGTCGACGAACGACATCGGCGCCGGGGTCGCCGCCGCCTGCTCGAGGTCGACGGCCGGGCCGTGCCAGCGTCCGTCCTTGCCCGGCGCGAACGGGCGCACCCCGGCCGCGACCTGCGCCCGGTACTCGCGCCAGCCCAGCACCGCCAGGTCGCGCACCGCCCGGCGGATCGCCGGGTCGCGCAGCACGAGCACCGTCCACGGCTGGGTGTTGCCGCCGCTGGGCGCGAACCGGGCGTTGTCGAGCACCCGCGCGAGCACGTCGTCGGGCACGGGCTCGTCGGTGAACGTGCGCACCGCGCCCGACGTGCGCATCGCCTCGCGCAGCTCCATCCGGCCCCGCTCCCTCTGTCTGTGCCGCTCAGCCCGTGCCGCTCAGCCTGTGCCGCCTCGGCGCGTGCCGCGCCGCGGCCGGCGTCAACCGTCGTCAGGGCACGACGGTAGCCGGGCGCGGCCTGCGCCGCGCCCGGCTGTGCCCGAAACGCCAGGACCGCGCGGGTGCCTGTACCCGCCGGTGGTCCGCGGGCCGGCGGGGCCGTGGGCCGCGTCGTCCTGTCCGACGTCAGGGGCATTCCTGTCCGACGTCAGGGCGCGCGCAGGCCGCGGTTCGTGCCCCTAACGACTGACCGGAGACCCAAGATCCCCGCGGAGGGGGTGCTGGGTCGTTGAGCGGAGGGAGTTTTCGGGAGGGGAGGGGTCAGTCCTCGTCGGGCTTGGTCTGGGGCGCCAGGAGGGGGGACTGGGTGTTGGACGGCCACTGGGGGCGGTAGTAGCCGCGGAAGTGCAGCTCGCCGCCGCGCAGTTCCCGGATGGTGAGGAAGTCGCCCTTGTAGCCGCGGTGGTCGTACGGCGCGAACGTGATGTAGGCGCCCGGGCCGCCGTTGGTGCACGGCATCCACTTGATCTTCTCCAGCCCCAGCCGGACCTCCTCCGGGGTGGGGATGGTGGCGTTCGCGATGCCGTGGATCGCGGCCCGCGCGGTGTCGTAGCCGAGCGCGACGACGACGTTGCGGGTCACCCGGCCGAAGCGTGCCTCGAAACGGCGGACCATCGCCTCGTAGTTCGGGTTCGCGCCGTCCTCGCCGAGCTGGTCGACCCCGTGCCAGCCCTCCAGGCCCTCGGCCCAGGCGTTCGAGTTCGAGTAGAACATGAACGCGGTGCCCATGAACCGCGGCGGGTCCCAGTCCAGGGCCTTGAACGCCTGGGCGAACCGGAACGTCGAGTAGCCGTAGCCCATGTAGACGATCGCCTCGGCGCCCTGGGCCCGCATCGTCTCCAGGTGCTCCTGGAAGTTCTTCGGGTTCGGCCCGAGGCTGACCTCCTTGACGATCTCGACGCCCACGTTCTGCGCCGCCGTCCGGAAGTAGTCCGAGTAGGTGTCGCCCGACGACCCCTTCTCCCAGAAGAAGCCGACCTTGGTGTGGCCCTGCTGGGCGCACCAGTTCGCGCCCATCACCGACTCGGTCGGGATGTCGCCGTTGGCGACGGTGAAACAGTAGTCACCGGCGAACTTGACGGACCCGGTCCAGCCGATGCAGGACACCCCGGTCCTGTTCGCGGTGTCCATCAGGTTCAGCGAGTTGTCCGAGATCATCGGGCCGAGCACGACGACGCAGCCGTCGTCGACCAGCTTCTGGTAGCCGCGGCGGACCTTGAGGTAGTTCTCTCGCGGCAGCCCGCGCGCGTCCGCCGTGATGATCTCGACCGGCCGGTCGTAGACGCCCTCGTTGAGCGCGTCCTCGACGGCGAGGATCGTGGAGTCGACCCAGTCGGACAGCAGCTGACCGAGGTCCATGTCGACCAGGATGCCGATCTTCACCGGCTCGAACGGGTCACCCTGGGAGACGACGCCGCGCGTCGGCGGGTAGACGACGATCGACTCGACCGCCTTCTCGCCGATCCGCCCGCCGCCCTCGTACCAACGACCGTCCGGGTCGTTGTAGGTCACGGTGTCCGTGCCGCGCTCGACCGTGGAGACGGCCCGGTCCGACCGGGCGATCCCGTGGTCCACCGGCGCGGGGAACAGCCGCTCGGCGTACCGCGGGGCCGTCCGCTCCTGAGGTGAGTCCTGCTCGCTCATCTATGACTCCTCGCCGCTTGCCGCTCGCCGCGCCGCTGAGCACGCGCATCATTTGAATGATCGTTCATCCTGGAGAATTGCTGCTCAGGCGCTACGTCTACCATCCGTCCCGCCATGCCGGCAAGGTGTCGCCACCGGTCGGCTGGCATGGCCGGGCCGCCGCGGGTGGCGGCGCCTGACGTCCTCCCCCGGACCTCCGCGAAACCGCCGACCCGGCGGGTCGCCGTTGGCGAACCTCAGGGCCCCGTCGGCCGGACACCAGCCTGACCGCGGCGCCCGGTGGCGGATCTCGAGAATCAGGGGTGGGCACAGTGGGACTATTGAGCTAATCTCCGGAACCGGAGGCCGCGATGCTGTCGAGGGCTTGGCCCTCGCTCGGCCGTGCCGGGGCGTGTCCGACCGGGCACTGGGGCTGGCGAGCGGTCCGTTCGGCAGAGAAAGGGCGGTTTGTGTCACTGTGGGTGATCCAGGTTTAGCCGATACGTCCTCGCGCGTTCGGACTATTAGTCCGAACCAGGAGGCCACTGGTGGCGAAGTCGGCGGCGCCGCGGGCGACCTGCTGCGGCCGCAGGCCGGCGGTCTCCCGTTCGCGCCGCGCACGCCGCTCACCGAGCCGTTCTGGGCGGGCTGTGCCCGCGGCGAGCTGCTGTTCCAGCGCTGCGCGGACTGCCGCGCTCCCGGCTTCCCGCCGGCGGAGGCCTGCCGAGCCTGCCTGTCGCGCGCCGTGCGCTGGGAGCTCTCGACGGGCCTCGGCGCGCTCTACAGCTGGACCGTCGTCCGCCGGCCGGTGAGTCCCGCGTTCCGAGTCCCCTACGCGCCGGCGATCGTCACCCTCGACGAGGGCTACCAGATGATGACCTGCCTGATCGGCCTCGACGCCGCCGACATCCGGCCCGGGATGCGGCTGAGGGCCGCCTTCCACCTCGTCGACCCGGCGGGGCCGTCGACGGTGGCGGTGGCGCTGCCGTACTTCGGACCGGACGCCCCCGCCTGATTCCGCCTGATTCCGCGATCTCACCCAACGGAGGCAGTCATGAAGCCCGACGAGCTGATCCTGGTCAGCGTCGACGACCACATCGCCGAGCCGGCCAGCATGTTCGACGCGCACGTCCCGGCGAAGTACGCCGAGTTCGCCCCGCGGGTGGTCGATGAGCCTGGTGGCGTGCAGCAGTGGTACTACGGCGCCTTACGCGGGCGGAACCTGGGCCTGAACGCGGTCGCCGGCAAGCCGCCGGAGATGTTCAACGTCGACGCGAGCCGCTACGACGAGATGCGCCCCGGCTGCTACGACGTGCACGAACGGGTCCGCGACATGAGCGCCGGCGGCCAGCTGGCCGGGCTGAACTTCCCGAACTGGACCGGCTTCTCCGGCCAGGTCCTCAACCAGGGCCCGGACCGGGACGTCAACCTCGTCATGATCAAGGCGTACAACGACTGGCACGTCGACGAGTGGTGCGGCGCCTACCCCGACCGGTTCATTCCCTGCGGCATCCTGCCGCTCTTCGACGTCGAGGAGGCGGCCCGCGAGATCCACCGCCTCGCCGACAAGGGCTGCCACGCGGTCACGTTCTCGGAGAACCCCGAGGCGCTGAAGATGCCGAGCATCCACAGCGGCTACTGGGCCCCGCTGTTCCGCGCCGCCTGCGACACCGGCACCGTGCTGTGCCTGCACCTCGGCTCGTCGTCGCGCTCGCCGATGTACTCCTCGGACGCCCCGGCCAGCGTCAACATGACCGGCTCGTCGATCGCGTCGATCTTCTCGTTCGCCGAGCTCGTGTGGGCCGAGTTCTGGGCGGACTTCCCGGATCTGCGGATGGCGCTCACCGAGGGCGACATCGGCTGGATCCCTTACTTCCTGTGGCGCGCGGAGCACGTCGGCCGCCGCCACTCCGGCTGGACCCGGCCCACGTTCCCCGCCGGGATGTCCGGCCCGGCGGACGTCTTCCGCAAGCACATCCTGACCTGCTTCATCAGCGACACCGTCGGCCCGCGGCTGCTCGACTGGTTCGACGTCGGCAACGTCTGCTGGGAGTCCGACTTCCCGCATTCGGACTCCAGCTGGCCGAACGCCCCCGAGGACATCATCGCGAACCTCGGCCACCTGACCGACGACGTCATCAACAAGATCACGTACGAGAACGCGCTGCGGCACTTCCAGTTCGACCCGTTCGCCACCCGCCAGCGCGAACGCTGCACGGCCGGCGCGCTGCGCGCGGAGGCGACCGACGTCGACGTCGTCACCCACGTCGGGCGCGCGGCCGACGAACGCGACCTCGCGACCTGGAAGCGGATCACCAACCGCGCGGCGCCCTCCTTCCCCGCGGCGCCGGCCGCGCCGGCCGCGCCCCGGGCATAGGGCCGGTCGATGACGCCCGAGCACGAGACGGCGCTGGACCACGCGGCGGCGGCGGAGCACGAGACCGTGTCGAAACGCAGGACCGCGTCGACACACGGGACCGCGTCGTGGGCCGGTGAGCCGCCCGCGCCCGCGGCGCCGGCCGGTCCGCTCGCCGGTGTCCGCGTCCTGGAGCTGGCGACCCAGATCGCGGGGCCATACTGCGGCAAGCTGTTCGCCGACGCCGGCGCCGACGTGGTGAAGGTCGAGCCGCCCGGCGGCGACCCGATGCGCGCGTGGTCCGCGTCCGGCGCCCGCCCCACCGCCACCAGCGGCGGCGCCGACGACGGCGCGCTGTTCCGTTACCTCAACACGTCCAAGCGCTCCGTCGTCGACACCGTCGACGGTCCGGATGCCCGCGCGCTCGCCGCCGCCGCCGACCTCGTCATCGTCGGCGGCGCCCTCGCCGGCACCGGAGCCGGTGGTGCCGGAGGTGCCGCCGGTGCGGACCCCGCCGCTGTCCGCCGGCTGCACGCGGACAACCCGCGCGCGGTGGTGCTGTCGATCAGTCCGTTCGGCCTCACCGGCCCCTGGGCCGACGACGGCCGGCAGCAGGGGTCCCCGCCCGGCGCGGAGGCGCTGGGCGGGGGAGCGGTGACCGAGTTCCTCCTGCAGGCGGCGTGCGGCTCGACCGCCGGCCGAGGCGAGCCGGACGCCGCCCCGCTGCAGGCCGGCGGGCGGATCGGCGAGTGGGCGTCGGGTGCCTACGCCGCCGTCGCCGGGCTCGCCGCGCTGCGCGGCGCCCGTCGCGACGGGACCGGCGACCTCGTCGACGTGGCGATGCTCGAATGCATGACGATCATGATGGGCGGTCTGTCCGTCGTCGGCCCGACCGTCATGGGCAGGCCGACCGGCCCCGCCGGGCCCGCCCGCATCCCCGAGACGCCGTCGATCGAGCCGACCAAGGACGGCCTGGTCGGCTTCTGCACGATCACGGCCCAGCAGTTCCAGGACTTCCTGGTCCTCATCGAACGTCCCGATCTGCTCGAAGACCGGGAGCTGGCGTCACTTGCCGGCCGGCACGCGCGCCGCGGCGAGTTCCAAGCGGCTGTGCGCGCCTGGACCACCCGGCACACCACCGAAGAGATCGTCGAGCTCGCCGCCGCGCTGCGTGTCCCGGTCACCCCTGTCGGCACCCCGGAGACGGTGACGGCGATCGACCAGTTCACCGCCCGCGGCGTCTTCGTCCCGAACCCCGGCGGGGGCTTCCTCCAGCCGCGCGTCCCCTACCGGGTCGGCGACTTCCGCGGCCGCCCGGCCGCGCCCGCCCCCGCCCTCGGCGAGCACACGGACACCGTCGACTGGCCCATCCGCGCGGGAGCCGCCCCGGTGCCGCCCGCGCAGGGGACGCGCGAGCTGCCCCTGGCCGACCTGCGGATCCTGGACCTGACCGCGTTCTGGGCCGGGCCGTCGGCGACCATGCTGCTCGCCGCTCTCGGCGCGGACGTCGTCAAGGTCGAGGGCGTCTCCCGGCCCGATGGCATGCGGTTCTCCGGCGGCAAGCCGCCGAGCGAGGACCGGTGGTGGGAATGGGGGACGATGTTCCTCGCTACCAACGCCGGCAAACGCGCGGTCAGCCTGGAGCTGTCGCGGGCCGAGGGACTCGAGCTGGCCCGCCGGCTGGTCGGGGCCTGCGACGTCGTCATGGAGAACTTCTCACCCCGCGTCCTGACCAACCTCGGCCTGGACTGGGAGACCGTGCGCGCCGCGAACCCGGCGGCCGTGCTGACCCGGATGCCGGCCTTCGGCCTCGACGGCCCGTGGCGGGACCGCACCGGATTCGCCCAGACGATGGAACAGGCCAGCGGCATGGCCTGGCTCACCGGCACCGCCGCCGGCCTGCCGGTGATCCCGCGCGGCGCCTGCGACCCGATCGCCGGCCTGCACGCCGCGTTCGCCACGCTGGTCGCGCTCGCGGCCCGGGACCGCGACGAGGGCGCCGGCGCCCTCGTCGAGGCGACGATGGTCGAGTCCGTGCTGAACGTGGCCGCCGAGCTGACCGTCGAGTACACGGCGAACGGCGCGTCGCTGCGCCGCGACGGCAACCGCGGGCCGCTGGCCGCGCCCCAGGGCGTGTATCGGTGCGCCCCAGGCCCGTTCTTGGCCGGCGGAGACTCCGGCCCGTTCTTGGCCGGCGGAGACTCCGGCCCGTTCTTGGCCGGCGGAGACTCCGGCCCGTTCCCGGCCTCCGCGGACCCAGCCCTGGGCTCGGGCCCGGCCGCCACCGGCACGGCCTCGGACGCGTGGATCGCGCTCGCCGTCACCGACGACGCCCAGTGGGCGGCGCTGTGCCGGCTGCTCGACCGCGCGGACCTGGCGGCCGACCCCGCGCTCGCGACGTTCGCCGGCCGGCGGGCCACCGCCTGCCACGACCGTCTCGACGAGGCGATCGGCGCCTGGGCGGCCGCGCTCGACCGCCCCCGCGCGCTCGCCGCGCTCGCCGCCGCCGGCATCCCGGCCGCTCCCGTCACCCCGGCCGCCGACCTGCTCGCCAACCCGCAGCTGGCCGCCCGCGGCTTCTTCGAGCGGCTTTCGCACCCGGTGGTCGGCGAGCACCCGATGCCCGGGGTGGCGTTCCGGCTCGCGAGCCACCCCGGCCCGCTGCTGCGCCGCCCGTCACCGGTCTTCGGCCAGCACGACGACGAGGTCTACGGCGGCCTGCTCGGGCTCACCGGCGCCGAGATCGCCGGCCTGCGGGAGCGTGGCGTGATCGCCGACCGGCCGGCCGGCGTATGACGACGCGAGCCGGGACCCTACGAACCATGACGACGCGAGCCACGACGACGCCAACCACGACGACGCGGGAGACGACCACGCGAGACACGCCCGACACGAACACGCCCGACACGAACACGTCCGACACGAACACGTCCGACACGAACACGTCCGACACGGCGGTTACGGGCGCGGGTTCGACGGGCGCCGGGGCGGGCGCCCGGACAGCCGGCCGGCGGGACGGTGACGGGCTGCCGCCGACCGGGTACGCGGTGCTCGGGCTGCTGGCCGTGGCGGACGTCCCGCTGTCGGCGGTCGAGCTGAAGACCCGCGCGGACTTCAGCCTGCGGTTCTTCTACTGGGCGCCCGCGATCAGCCACATCCGCAAGGAGCTCACCCGGCTGGAGGAGCTGGGCCTGGTCACGTCAGGGCCGGCGCCCGCCCGCCGGGTGCGGCGGACGTTCGTTCACGAGATCACCCCGGCCGGCCGCGCGGTGCTGCGCGACTGGCTGCACGAGGTGGCCGACGACGAGCCGGTCGTCGTCAAACACCCGGTGCTGCTGCGGGTGTGGCTCGGCGCCGAGATGGAGCCGGAACGGGTCGTGGAGATCCTCGACCGCTACCTGGACCAGACCCGCGCGGCCATCGACGAGCTGCGCTGGGGCCGGCGCCGGGCCCGCGAGGTGCGGCTGGACGAGCGGCCCGAGCTGCGGTACTCCCGCGCCGTCGGCGACTACGTGCTGCGCCGGATGTACGCGGAGCTCGCGAACGTCGCGCAGCTGCGTGACGAGATCGCCGCCGTGCCCACCACCCCGAGGCCCCCGTTCGCCGGGCCGCCGCCGCTGCACGACTACGACCGCGACGGGCACGGTGACCGTGACGGGCACGGCGACCGTGACGGGCATGGACATCACGGCGAGCGCCGCCGTGACGGCGAGCACGGCCACGAGAGCGGCCGCGACGGCGACGCCGGCCCGGTGGGGGAGAGGAGCTGAGGGTGGTACGTCCGAGGCCGGCCGCGATCGCCGGCGTCTACAACACCGTTCAGGCCAGGCGGCTGCCCGATCAGACGCCCACGACCCTGCTGCTCGACGCGGTCGCCGGCGTGCTCGCCGACGCGGGGCTGACCCTCGCCGACGTCGACGGCCTGTCCACTCCCGGCATGGCCGGCGGACTCGTCTACGACCTCGGCCTCGGCCCCGCCTGGCAGGGCGCCCAGCCCGGCATCGGGGCGGTGCTGGAGGCGGCCGCGGCGATCGGCGCCGGTCTGGCGGACACGGTCCTCGTCGTCTCCGCCGACGCGGGTACCTACACCGAGCGTGCCTCGACCGCGCCCTGGACCCGCCCGGAGAACGAGTTCGTCATCCCCTGGGGCCTGTTCACCGCCGCCGAGTTCGCGCTCGTCGCCCGCCGGCACATGACCGAGTACGGCACCACGCCGGAGCAGCTCGCGACGGTCGCGGCGACCATCCGCAACAACGGCCACGCCAACCCGGCCGCGGTCTACGCGGGCCGCGGCCCCTACACGGCCGCCGACGTGCTCGCCTCCCGGATGGTGGCCGACCCGTTCCACCTGCTCGACTGCTCGACGACCTCCGAGGGCGGCTGCGCGCTGCTGCTGACGACCGCCGAGCGCGCCGCCGACCTGGCCCGCCCGCCGGTGCGCGTGCTCGCCGGCGGCGCCGACCACTTCGGCCCCAGCTACCGCTACCCGCCGGCCTGGGACCACACCGGCCATGCCCGCCGCGCGGGCGCGTCCGGCGCGTCCGGCGCCGAGGTCCCGGTGAACGGCCAGGTCGGGCGCCGCGCGTTCGAGCGGGCGCTCGCGACCGCCGGCCTGCGCCGCGACGAGGTCGACGTGCTGGAGCTCTACGACCCGTTCTCGTTCGAGATCATCCGTCAGCTGGAGGCGTTCGGCTTCTGCGGCCCGGGGGAGGGCGGCCCGTTCGTCGAGGACGGCCACATCGCCATCACCGGCAGTCATCCGGTCACCACCGACGGCGGCACGATGTCGTTCAGCCATGCCGGCTCGTCGGTCCAGATGCTGCAGCGCGTCATCCGTGGCGCCCAGCAGCTGCGCGGCGAGGCCGGCCGGGCCCTTCAGGTTCGAGACGCCCGCGTCGCCCTGTGCACGGCGGGCGGCGCCGGCGCGCTGTTCCTGCACCTCGTCCTTCTCGGCCGCGACCGGCCCTGACGACCGGCCCCCATGACCGGCAGTAGTTCCCCTTCACGCCCGGAGGCAGCCGTGGGCACCACTCCCACCGTCAGCGACGCCGCGCTCGACCCGAGCCTCTTCTTACCCGAGCCGGAGCCCCGCGAGGTCCGCTACACGATCATCTCGGTGGACGACCACGTGGTGGAGCCACCGCATCTGTTCGCCGGCCGCGTCCCGGCGCGGTTCGCCGACGCGGCGCCGCGGATCGTCGAGACCGAGCGTGGGCACCAGGTCTGGCGGTTCGAGGACGCGACGTTCACCCAGGTCGGCATGAACGCCGTCGCCGGCCGGCGGCCGGAGACGGTGAAGGTCGAGCCGTTCCGGTTCGAGCACATGCGGCCCGGCTGTTACGACATCCATGCCCGGGTGCGGGACATGGACACCAGCGGGGTGTGGGCGTCGGTGAACTTCCCGTCGCAGATCACCGGGTTCTGCGGCCGGGTCTTCTTCAACGCCCGTGACCAGGAGCTGGGTCTGGCCTGCGTGCGGGCCTGGAACGACTGGTTGTACGAGGAGTGGTTCCAGGCCTATCCCGAGCGGGTCGTCCCGATGGGCATCACCCATCTGTCCGACCCGGATCTCGCCGTCGCCGAGATCCGGCGCAACGCCGCGCGCGGGTTCACCGCGGTCACCTTCCCGGAGCGCCCGCACCGCATCGGCCTGCCGTCGCTGTGGGACCGCGACCACTGGGACCCGATCATCGCGGCCTGCGTCGAGACGGACACCGTCGTCACGCTGCACGTCGGCAGCGCCGGCCTGTCCGAGGCGCCGCCCGGCGCGCCGGGCCTGCAGCTCGGCTCGACCCTGTTCGGCCAGGCGTCGCTCACCGCGTGCGCCGAGTGGCTGTGGTCGGCCTACCCGGTCCGCTTCCCGGCTCTGAAGATCGCGATGAGCGAGGGCGGGATCGGCTGGGTCGCGATGCTGCTCGACCGGCTGGACAACATCGTCGACCGGTCCGGCTACGGCGTCGGCTGGGACCTGCGCCCCGCCGAGGTGCTGCGCCGCAACTTCTGGTTCTGCACGCTCGACGACCCGTCGACCATCGACACCCGCCACCGCATCGGCGTCGAGAACATCATGGTCGAGACCGACTACCCGCACGGCGACGGCACCTGGCCCGACACCCAGCGGGTCCTGGCCGACGCCTGGGGGCACATCCCGGCCGCCGAGATCCGGGCGATGTGCTGCGAGAACGCCGCAGGCCTGTTCCGCCACCCGCTCCCGCCGTCCGTCCTGCCCGCCGACCCGGCCTGAAAGGCATTCCCATGACGTTCGTCCCCACCGCCGAGAAGCTGATGCCGGAGCTGTCGACCCGCGAGGAGATCGCCCTGCTCGCCCGTGCCCTGTGGCGGGAGGGCTACAACGACCACCTTGCCGGGCACATCACGGCGTTACAGCCCGACGGCACCCTGCTGTGCAACCCATGGCTGGTCCGCTGGGACGAGCTGCGCCCCGAGCAGATCATCCGGATCGACCTCGCCGGCAACCTGCTCGAGGGCGACTGGCCGGTCCCGCTCGGCATCCCGCTGCACCTCGCGCTGCACGCCGCGCGCGCCGACGTCACCTGGGCCGTCCACAACCATCCGCTCTACGGCACCGTCTGGGCCGACATGGGGGAGATCCCGCCGATCTACGACCAGAGCTCGGCACTCGGCGGCGGTGGCGACCTCGTGCTGGTCAACGAGTACGAGGGCCCGGTCAACGACGCCGCGACCGCCCGCGGCGCCGTCGACGCGATGGGCGGCGGCCATCTCGCGCTGCTCGCCGGCCACGGCGTCTTCGTGCTCGGCACCTCGGCCCGCTCGGTGTTCCAGCGGGCCGTGGCGCTCGAACAGCGCTGCCAGCGCGCCTGGCACGTCCGCGCGGCGGGCGCCACCCCGAGCCAGGTGCTGCCCGCCGGCTTCCTGAACCACATGAGGAACTCCGACGGCGACGGCTTCATCGGCTTCTGGGAGACCGCCGTCCGCGCCGAGCTGCGCGCCGACCCCACCCTCCTCGACACCCGCTGACCGCCACGCGCGTCCGGGCTCCCTGTCGGACATGATCGCCGTTTCTGCCCTCCGGGGGTCGTGAACAGGGCCTCATCACAACCCCGTTGGGGCACTATCGGCGATCCTGCATGCAGGGCGACGCTAGAAGATCTTTCCGATGTCCTGGCTGACGATCCTGGCCATGCTGTGCTCGGCCAGGGCCGCGATGGTCATGGAGGGGTTGCAGGCGCCGGTGGAGCCCGGGATGCGGGCGCCGTCGAGGACGTACAGGCCGCGGTGGCCGAGGACGCGGCCGTAGAGGTCGACCGCCGCTCCCATGGGGACCCCGCCCAGCGCGTGCCAGGTCGACGGCTCGGTGAGGTTCGTATCGATCATCAGGCCGCCGCCCGTCAGCGCGATCCCCGCCATGCGGGCGGCGATCAGGGTCTGGAGCGCCGCGTCCGCCGTCGTCGGCCAGGTCAGCTTGGCGTCGTCCTTCGCCGCGTCGTAGGTCCAGGTGCCGGCGGCTGGGACGATCCCGAAGCCGACCACGGTCATCAGCCGGTTGATACCGGCCAGCAGCGGCGGCGCGCCGGCATGGATGATGGTGAGCGGTATCGGGCTGTTCGGGTCGGTGGCGCCGACGCAGGCCGGACCTCCCTGCTGGGTGCCGGGGTTGTCCCACATGCCGACCCATTCGTAGATCCGGTCGCCGTTGTTTCCCCACTGGGTGCCGATCGCGTCGGGAAGGTTCGGAATCAGGTTCTTGGCGCGCGCCTTGACCAGCAGCCGGGTCGTGCCGGGCGAGCCGGCGTTGAGGAAAACCGCGTCCGCGATGATTCTTTTCTGTTCCCGCACGACGCCGCCGGTGTCGATGCGGTCGACGGACAGCACCCACTTCTTGTTCGCGTCCAGGGCGACGTCCCGCACGACGTGAAGGGTCTCGACCCGCACTTTTCCCGTCGCCTCGGCGGCGGCGAGATAGGTGACGTCGATCGAGTGCTTGCCGCCGTTGTTGACGCCGAAGGCGATGTCGCTGTTGGTGTAGGCCGCGTTGTACTGACCGGAGAGCTCCCCGCGCACGAAGTTCCAGTCGACCGGCAGCGGCACCCGGAACGTCCGCAGCCCCGACCTGGGCGCGACCTTCAGGAAGATCCGGGAAGAGGTGTACGGGGACGTGTTGAGCACGTCGTCGGGAACCGTGGAGATCCCCAGCATCGAGGCGACCGTGGGATAGCACCACTGGTTCAGCTCGTCGTACAGGCCGGCGGCCATCGGCATGGACTTGGCGAAGTTCGTCTTCGTCGGCTGCAGGGTCATGCCGTGGTACATGATCGAGCCGCCGCCGACGCAGGCCCCGCAGTTGACGGTCATTCCCGAGCCCTTGATGACCTCGAGCACCCCGGTGTACAGCGGCCAGGTCTGGTCGCCCCCCGGGACGAGGCTCGCGAAGCTGGGCAGCGGCGGCCGGTCGGACAGCCAGGCCGACCGGTTGTCGAGGTTCGCGAGTGTCGCGAAGGTGTTGGAGTTCGGCCCGGTCGGCCACCGCAGGCCACGTTCCAGGACGAGGGCCGACACGCCGGCCTTGGCGAGCCGCAGCGCGGTCACGCCTCCGCCGAAGCCGGTTCCGACGACCACGACCCGTTCGCGCTGCTCGGTCGTGGCGGCCCGGGCTGCTCCGGCACCGGTCACCAGCCCGCCAAGCGTGGCCGCGCCCAGCGCGGCGCCGGCGCCCGCGGTGCCCGCGAACCTCCGGCGGGTGACCCCCGCGGCCGAAGGCGTGGTGGTGGGCGCCGATAACTCGGTGGAAGCGTTTTCAGGCATGGTTGGCTCCAGATCGCGGGATCGGAATGCGTGGGCCTGGCCCAGGCACGGCGAATGGCGCCGCCGGGCGCGGCGAAGGAGGGTGCTGGCGGCACCCGGCCTGGATTTCTCCTGAAATCAGGCCGATTGGCGGGAGCGGCAGCGCTGATGGGATGCCAAAGTTCTTCCAAACCATGCTGACGGGTTTTGGAAGACAACTGACGAAAGCCGGTTCCGCTGGGCCTGGTCGCCACGCCACACTTGGGGAGGAGCTTTGGCGACCTTTTGGGCGGGATGTCGATTACATGGATAACACCGTCTGATCAACCGGTCAAGGGGAGGGTTCTCGAGCCCTCGGGGTGCGACGGTTGCGCGGGCAACATTTGACTTCGTGGCGCCCGCGCGGCAACGCCGCGGCCAGTTGTGCCGCGGATGACGCGAGCGTGGACAGGGCCTCGCGGAACCTGCGTGAAACCGGGCGGATCCTGGTCGACCGGATCGGTGAGGACGCCGAAGAAGGTGGGCCCGAGGTGAGTATGTTCGGCGCCGCCCCATGGACGGCCTACCCCGATCGGGGGGATTTCCGACAACCAGGCGAACCACGAGAAGGATTCGTGGCGGACGTGGCCGGGCGGTCCGTTACCGCGGCTCCTTGGTGGTCAGGGCGGCGGTAAGAAGGTCCGGGGCGGTGCCGTGGGCGTGGCTGGGATGCGAGCGGGCGAGCGTTCGCTTCGTGACGCTGGTGGCGTGGGGGTCGCGGCGGGCGAGGCGGCGGGCGACGCGGTGCGCGCTCGCGGCCGTCTGGTGGGCCGGGACGAGCGTGTGCACGAGGCCGATCTGGGCGGCGGTGGACGCGTCAGCGGGGTCGCCGAGCAGGAGCAGGTGGCGGACCCGGGAGGCGCCGACCTCGGCGACCGCCCGGCTGAGCATGCCGCTGGCGCCGACCGGGATGCCGAGCAGGGTCTCCGGCATGCGGAACGTCGCCGTCTCGGCGGCGAGGCGCAGGTCGCAGGCCAGCGCCAGGGCGACGCCCGCGCCGACGACGTCGCCGTGCAGGGCGGCGACGGTGACCTGGGCGGCGTTCTGGATGAGGCCCATCACCCGGTCGGTCTGCTCGGCGATGGCGCGCACCCGTTCCGGCGCCCACCTGGCGAGCCGGCCGAGCTCGTCCAGGTCGCCGCCGACGCAGAAGTGCTCGCCGGCGCCGGTCAGTACCACGGCGCGAACGTCGTGGGCGGCAGTGAGCGAGCTGAAGACCTCCTCGAGCGCCGTGAGCACCGCCGCGCTCAGCCGGTTGTGCCTGTCCGGGCGGTTGAGCGTCACGGTCACGACCGCCCCGTCCCGCCCGACCAGGACGGGCGGAGCCGGAACCAGGCCAGCCGTGGCCGGATGCTGGCCCTCGGCCGGGTCGGGGCCGGCGATGGTGCCGGGGGTGGCCGTGGCCGGGGGTGTCCACGGCTTCGGCGGCGCGAGTCGCACGGGCAGCGCCCGTGTGCCGCGGAAGGCCAGGTTGTCGTCGAACTCCCCCTCGCCGGCGAGCTCCAGGTCGGGGAAGCGCTCGAGGAGCATCGGGAGGAGCAGTGCCGCCTCCAGCCGGGCCAGGGGAGCGCCGAGGCAGTAGTGCGCGCCGGTCCCGAACGCGAGATTGCGCCGCGGCGGGCGGGTCAGGTCGAGGACGTGCGGGTCGGTGAAGACCGCCGGGTCCCGGTTGGCGGCGGCGAGCACCGCGTGCAGGAGCTGGCCCCCGCGGGCTGTCGTCCCGCCGGGAAGCGCGGTGTCGGCGGCGGCGTACCGGCTCACGAGCTGTGCCGGTGACACCAGGCGCAGCAGTTCCTCCACCGCGTCGCCGGCCCGTTCGGGATGTGCCGCGAGCCAGCGGGCCTGCTCGCGGTCCGCGATCAGCAGGCGCAGCCCGTCCGTCAGCAGGTCGCGGGTCGTCTCGTGGCCGGCGACCAGCAGAAGCCCGATGTTGTCTCCCGCCGCCGCGAGCACCGCGGGGTCCTGCCCCGCCGCCAGCCAGCGGCCGAGCGGGCCGTCCTGGGCCAGCCGGCGGCGGTTCGCCGGGCCGGTCAGGTGTGCCCAGTAGGCCTCCCAGAGCAGGTTGGCCCGGTGGGCGTCGTCGAGACGAGCCCGATTCGGGGAAAGGTCCAGCGCGTAGGCCAGTTCGTGACTGAGATGGCGCAGCAACGCCGCGTCCTCGGCTGGCAACCCGAGAACGTCAAGCATCACGGCCATCGGCAGCCGGGCACCGACCAGCGCGTGGAAATCCACCGTCCCGCCGGCTCGCAGCGCCCGGGCCAGGTCGTCGAGATGTCGCCCGACCTGCCGCTCGACCTGGGCCCGCCACTGGGCCATCGCCTGCGCGGTGAAGAACGGCGCGAAGGCGCGGCGCAGCGCCGGATGCGTCGGCGAGTTGGTACCGATGGTCGTCGCCGCCACGCCCTCGCTCGCCCGGCAGGCCCGCCAGCCCGGCTGGTGCCCGTCGCGCCAGGCCGCGTCGACGGCATGCCACGCCCGGTCGCCCACCACGTGCTGGCAGACCTCGTGCGAGGTGGCGAGCAGCGCGCCCCACGGCATCCGCACGACCGGCCCGAGCGCGCGCAGGCGCTCATAGACCGGGTACGGGTCGGCCCGTCCCGCCGGCGACATCAGCTCGCGGACGAGGCGGATCATCTGGCGCCGGTCGCCAGCCGGCGCGGGCGCGTCGTCGCTACTGGCGGTGCTCACGCCAACGTCCCCCCGTCGCGGCGCCGACCAGACCGGCGACCGCATACCAGGACGGTAGGAGGCGGAGGTTACTCGTGAATTACCACCCGTGGCCCTTCCGCCGCACACCGACGAAATGTCGCGACGTGCTGTGTCCTTGGGCCAGGAGACCGGTCAAACCCCTTGACCAACGGTTGATCCGCATGCGGAGCGGTGGAGCGCGCTACGGTCCGTGGAGGTCGACCGCCCGCCGGCCGGACCAGGAGCAGGCGCCGTCCGCCGAGCAGACCGCGGTCGTCGCCTGCACCCTGGCCGGGCTGATGGAACCGATCTGGCCGCCCCTGAGCTCAGGACCTGCCACTCCCGCGGGCGGCGAGCCGGGAGGGCGGGACGACCGCCCTGCCCGCGGGCGCGGCCCAGGTGCCGACGCAGCTCTCGGCCGTGATGCCGGGGCCGAATCCGGCGATCACGCCGCTCGCGCCGTGCTCGAGCGTGTTCTCCTCGAACATGCGGCGCAAAGCGTCGAAAACCACGGCGCTCGCGATGTTGCCGTGCTCGGTGAGCGTCGCCCTGCTGTAGCGGAAGTACGCCGGGTCCACTCCCAGGATGTCGCGCAGGTCGTCCAGGATGCGCGGGCCGCCGGCATGGATGATGTAGAAGTCGAGCGCCGTGGCGTCCCAGCCATGGCTGTCCGCGAGAGCGCGCAGCGCCGGCGCGAGCATCGCCATCGTTGTCGGCACCCGCTTGTCGAGGCGGAAATGGAAGCCCGTCGCCTTGACCGCGTAGGAGATCCAGCGCTCCGTGTCCGGCACGAGGTAGGAGCCGTTGCGCTCCAGCCGCACGCCGTGCCCGCCATTCCCGCGGACGACCGCGGCGGCCACCGCGTCGCCGAACAGGCCGTTGGACAGGAGCGAGCCCACGTCCCGGTCGGAGGGCTGGTAGAGCAGCGAGCAGAACTCGCAGGCGACGATGAGGACGTTCGAGCCCGGGTAGGCATTGCAGAAGTCGGCCGCGCGGTTGATCGCGGCGCCACCGGCCGCGCAGCCGAGCTGGGCGATCGGGATCTGTCGCGTGTCGTTCCGGAATCCCATGTTGTTGATCATCCATGCTGTCATCGATGGCATCAGGAAGCCGGTGCAGGAGACGAAGATGATGGCCTCGATGTCCTGAGCCCTGAGGTCGCCCGCTGCCGCGAGCGCGGCCCGCGCGACCTCGGGCACCCGCTGCCGGGCCTCCGCCGCATAGGTCGCGTTACGGGCCTCGAAACCCGGATGGCGCAGAGTCTCGGAAAGCGGGCGCACCAGGTGGCGCTTGTGCACCCCCGTGTTCTCGATGAGCTGGAGCACCAGGCCGAGCTGAGGATGGTCCGCGTGCAGCTCGCGTGCCAGATCCAGCGTTTCCCTCATCCCGATCGTATGTTCCGGCACCATGACGGCCGGGCGGCAAAGGATTGGCATGACGGACCCCTCCTCCGCGTGCGCAGGTCAGCCCAGGGGCGGGCGGGGCGCCCACGCGGCGATATCGCGGATCGCGTCGGCCTGGTGGTTCCTTCGAGCATGCCCTCGCCGAGAGTGCCAAAACGGCGCCCCTCACCCGCGCGCGAACTTCACCCGCGCGCGGTGCGGCAATCCTGTACCACGGACGAAATAAGGGAAAGGCCGACGCTTCGCGGAGCGCGCCAAAGGCGGTTCCGGATGTTCGGCGCCCGCGGTGTCGTCGGTTATGTCGATGACGTCGCTCGCCCGCCGATCCGCGCGCATTTCCGGAGATCATGAGACGCTCGAGGGCCGGCGGTTCTCCCGCTCGCCGGATCTGTGCACTTTCCAGGGATTTCTATCTATTTGCCGTGATTTCCCACGGGTCTGGCAATCTACTGGCCGGGGCAGGCCGGGGCAGGCCGGGGCAGGCCGGGGCAGGCCGGGGCAGGCCGGGGCAGGCCGGGGCAGGCCGGGGCAGGCCGGGCCGAAGATCGCCGGCCGTGCGCGACGATCGGCGCCCCGGGGTCCGCGCGCCTCTGATCCAGGGGAGCGCCAGGCGCCTACCACCTGGCACCGGGACCGGTCAGGTCCAGCTGACGGTGAGCTCGTTGCGGGCGCCGAAGAGTTCGAGTTGACCGCCGACGACGTCCTTGACGCGGTCGAGGCCCTCGGTGGTGGGGGCGGCGGCGTGCAGGAGCAGGGAGTCGCCAGTGGCGGTGAGCAGGCAGGTACCGCCGGCGATCGTGAGCATCGTGCCCTGGGTGGTCTCGACTGGCTCGACGCGCCGTCCCAGGTCGGAGGCGAGCTGCTTGAGATAGCGCGGCGCCGCGTCGGTCCTGACGCGGGCGTGGGCCTGCTGCATGTCGCTCATCGGAAGGACCTCCTTGACCCATGATGGGCCCGGTCGCCCCGGCGCGCGCGGCGAGCGGTCACCAGGGGCATACACCTTGGCTCGCGTCTCCAGGCGCGGCCGACGGGCTGACGCCGCTCCCGCGATCGCGCCCGGTCAACGGCCGGTGCCCACCCCCGTCCGGGCCGGAAGCGTGAGGACGGTCGGGTGCCCACGCCAGCGACGGCGGCGCCACCAGGCAGGAACACCTTCGACTCGAACGAGCCGCGCGACCGGTGGACGTCGTTCTCTGGCGACGCCGGCATTGGGACCGGTGACCGGTGACCGGTGGGCCGTGGCGTCGATCGGAGGAGCGGGCGGAGGCGTTCGCGGCGGTGGTCGGTTGACGCCACGGGTGCGGGCCGGAGCCGGGTTGCCAGTACGGCCCGTCGCCTGAACGGGAGACCGGGGGGATCTTGATGCGACGAACCATGGCGGCACTCGCGTCAACGGCGGCGGCCGGATGTGGACGAGCCCCGCCGGCCGCCCATATCAGGTCGACACCAATACGAACGAGGAAGAGGGTCTGCTTCCCGCCGAGGACAGGAAGAGCAAGGCCACTGTCCACGCGGCCACGCCCACGACCGTCAACGACGAAAGGCAGCCATCCGAAGAAGATCTGTGCCCTTTCTAGTGCCATGCCCGGCGACGTTCGCCCTGTGTCCGCGTGTGGCGGCGTTCTCGTCCTGTCCGACGTCAGGGGGGATCGTGTCAGACACCAGAGCCAGGACCGGCACCGTTTCGTGACCTTGACGTCTGACAGGACGTCCGGGATCCCTCAGGTGTCCGCCGCGACGTGGGAGAGGAGAGGAATCGAGGAAGAGCAACGGACGCCCTGCGGAGCCGTTCACACCCACCCCACGGGTCGTACTCGCCCACAAGAACGCCCGGTCGCTCGGGGCGCCACGCAGGCTCGTATAGCAGGCGAATTTCCTGCCGTGCTCCGAAACCCCTGCTCCTTTTCGAATCCTCACCAGACGGATCTCACGCGAACGGCAGCGGCGGGGAGGGGCCGATCACCAGTGCCGAGTCCCGGGCGGGGGGGCCCCCCCCCCCCCGGGGGGGGGGGGGGGGGGGTTTGGTGTGTGGTGGGCGGCGGGCCGGGGACTGGG
>NZ_JADWYU010000101.1:0-76319 GCF_016786325.1 Frankia nepalensis
GCCCCACCGCCCCCCCCGCCGCGCCCGCCCCCCCCCCCGGCCCCACCCGCCGGCCCCCCCGCCCCGCCGCGGCGGCCGGCCGGGCCGAGCCGGCCGTGACCGGGGCTGTCGGTGCCTACGGCGGCGGTGCCGACGGCGGTGGGGCGGACGGCGGTGGGGCCGGTGCCGGCGGGGTGGCGGCCGGTGTCGTGCCGCGGCGTACCGAACTGCTCGCGGCGCTGCTGGTCGACCTGACGGGCGCGCTGGCGAGGTTCGACGCCGACCCGGCGGGCGCGCGGCCCGCCTACCGGGAGGTGTGCGCCACCCTCGGCCGGGACGTCCGGGTGGAGCTGCCCGGCGGCGAGACGGTCGTCGGCACCGCCACCGACGTCGACGAGGCCGGCCGGCTGGTCGTCTCCGGGCGCGCCTTCAGCGCCGGTGACGTCGTCCACCTCCGCCCGGCGCGCGAACGGTGAGCCGGTCCCGGCCCGCGCGGGAGCCGGGGCCCGGGCACGTCTCGAGCGGCGGCGGACAGGGATCAATCCCGACGAAACGGTCGGTAGGGGGCCTTGTCCGCCGCGCATCGGTGCGATGATCGGCAGGTGGGCTTTCCCGAGGACATCCTGACCGACGACGAGATCGTCGTGCTCGACCTGCACCCACACTGGATCCGGCTGGTCCGTCCGGCGGTGTGCGCGGTCGGAGTGCTCGGCCTCGCCGTGCTCGGCGTCTTCTTCGCGCCGAACGGGGCGGCGCAGAAGCCGCTCCAGTACCTGGTGCTGATCGTCGCGGTCGTCGCGCTGGTCTACCTGAGCGTGCTGCCCTGGCTGCGCTGGATCACCACCCGCTACGTCATCACCAACGAGCGGGTGCTGCTGCGGACCGGGGTGCTCACCAGGGCGGGCCGGGACATCCCCCTGGTCCGGCTCAACGACGTCTCCTTCCAGCACACGCTGTTCGAGCGGCTGGTCGGGTCGGGCACGCTGACGATCGAGAGCGCCGGCGAGCGCGGCCAGGTGGTCCTGGCGAGCGTCCCGCACGTCGAGCACGTGCACCAACGCCTCTACGAGCTGCGCGAGGGCTCGCCCGGCCCCACCGGTTTCTAGCGCTCGGCCGTCCGCGGTCGCCGGTCGCCGTCGCCGGTCGCCGGGACGCGTCCCTAGGGCTTGGTGAAGTCGCGCCACCAGGCGATCAGGCCGGCGGGGTCGGTGGACGAGGCGGACAGCGCCGTCTGGTCGGCCGTGACCGTCCAGTAGATCGCGAACGTGCCCGCGGGCGTGCCGGCGGCGCCTCGGTCGCACAGGAACGTGCCGAGCCGCCTGGTCGAGCGGCCCCAGGTCTCCGTGCTCGGCTCGCCGGCGGCGCAGCTGCCGACGTCGTCGACGGCGCCGGCTCGCCGGTCGGCGTCCGCGGTCAGCGTGGCCGCGTCGCGGTAGTGCCGCGCGACGACCTGGGCGGGCCCCGGCTCACCGTCGACGACGAGGGTCTGGCAGACCACCGCCGCGTCAACGCCCTCGTCCGGGCCGAGGCCGTCACCCGGGGGCTCGGTCACCCGCTCGGCCGGCGCCGGCACGCAGTCGCGCACCCGCAGCGGTCCGAGCGTCGCCACCAGCGACCGCTGCGCCGGGGTCAGGCCGTCGCCCGGCGACGTGGCGGCGGCCGACGGCGGGTCCGCGACCTCGCCGGTCGCCGTCCCGGCGGCGCCAGGAGAGGCCCCGGAACCGTTCCCCCCGCCGGCGAGCACCCCGGCCGTGACGCCGGCGGCGACCAGCACGGCCCCACCGGCCGCCAGCGCGACGACGTGGCCACGTCGCATGCCCTTCCCCCTCGCTCTCGCCGCCGGACAGCTCTCGGCCCGTGCGACGCTCGCCGACCGGAGTTCGTTGCGCGAGGCGCCGTCCCAGGCCGGCCGCGGCGCCGCCCCAGGGCGCGTCCTACGCGGCCCTGGGCGGGGCGCTGGGGCCGTCGCCGCCTGGGAACGGCTGGAAGTCGGTCCACCAGTCGTACAGCGCCCGCGGGTCGCGGTCGTAGGCGAGGAAGGCGACCTCGTTGGCGTCCATGCTCCAGAACAGGAACTGGTAGCCGTCGCGCGGGTGGCAGATGACCGTCCCGCCGGGCCGGGACCCGGCGCCGGTGTCCCACTGGAAGACCTCGCTCCCGCCGCGTTCGCACCGCCCGCCCTCGGTGATGCCGCCGACCCGGGTGGCGACGTCATCGCGCAGGGCCCCCCGGTCCCCGTAGCCGTAGGCGGCGATCGTCCGGCCGTCCGCCGTCTGGCAGAACACCGCCGCCGTGATCCCGGCGCCCGCCGGCTCGGGGTTCGGCTCGCAGGCGCGCAGCTGCGCGGGGTCGAACCGGCTGACGAGGTCGCGTTGCTCCGTGGTCAGGTTCGGGCTGCCCGGCTGACCGGGTCCGGTCGGGGTGGGGGCGGCGACCGTCGCGGGGGCCGGCGCCTCACCGCCGGACGAGAACGTGACCGTCGCGAGGCCCGTGATCGCGGCGGCGGCGAGCACGGCGGCCGTGACTACGAGCGCCACGGTCCTGCCGCGGCGGGGACGCCTGCCCGGCGAGCCGGGCGCGCGCGGCGGCGTGGCCGCCGTGGGGGTCATCGGTGGCGGACCTGGCCAGGGCGACGAGCCGGCGGACGGCCAGGCGTGCCTGCTCGGCCCGCCGGGCCACGCGGCGGGAGCGGGCGGCACCGGCGTGGGCGCGGGCGGCCCACCGGCCGGTGGGCCTGGGCGGACCGGCGGAGCCGGGCTGGCCGCCGGGGTCGGACTCACCGTCGAACTCGAACCCGGTCTGGCGGCTGAACCCGCTCTGGCGGCCGGTGGGGGCGCGCCGCCGGCCGGCGGCAAAGGCCGGGGCTTCGGATTCAGGTCGCCCCGCCCGGGTGGCGGCGTGATGTCGGCCCAGTCGCCAAGGGCGGTCCCGGCGCTCGGGTCGTCGAACCGGGGAACGCGGTGGTCGCTGGCTGGGCTGGCGGGCCCCGGGGCGTCGCCGGGGCCGGCTCGGCCGTCGGGCCGGGGCGGCTGGTCGCCGGACTGAGCTGGCACCGTTCCTCCCGCGGGTCACCCGCGGCCGCGCGCGGTGGCGAGTCAGGGCTTCGGCCGGGCCGGCCGGGCGTCCGGCCCAGCCGGCGCCGGCCAGGTCACGTTGTCGCTGGCAGCGGTCACGCCGGTCCTGGTGGCCGCCGCCGATGCTGGCCGGCGGCCACCGGCTCCGGTCTCACCGGAGCATGACCTTCGTGGCACGGGCTGTCAGCCCATTCCCTCGAAGTTGGTCCACCAGCTGTAGAGGGTGGCCTCGTCGGAGTCCTGGGCGTAGAAGCCGGTCAGCTGGTCGTCATACGTCCAGTACATGAAGTAAGTGCCGTCGTTGAGGTGCCCGCACAGCAGGGCGCCCTCGTCCACGTCCGGGGTGTCGTCGTAGTTCCAGGTGCCGACCCGGTCCATGCCGTCCTTGCAGTCGCCGGTCTCCGAGATCTGCGCGCCGCGGGCCTCGACGTCCCGGTTCAGGGCGTCGGCGTCGAAGAAGCCGAGGGCGTAGACGCCGCGGCCGTCGTCGGTGGCGCTGCACAGCACCGCGGCCTCGATGTCGGCGTCCTCCTGTTCGGAGGCGCTCTCGCAGTCCTCGAGCGAGTCGGAGTTGAGCCGGTCGACCAGGTCCTGCTGGGCGAGGGTGAGCCCGCCCGCCGCCGTGGGCGGCGGGGTCGTCGGCGGCCTCGTCGTCGGCGGCGCGACGGTCGTCGGCGGCGCGGTGGCCGGCGCGGTCGACCCCACCGGCGGCGTCGGGCCCACGACGTTCTTCTTGTCGTCGCCGCCGGACAGCGTCACCACCAGCACCACGACGAGGATGACGAGGACCACGCCCGCCGCGATGCCCCCGATGAGCAGGTTGCGGCGGCCGTTGTTCCCCGGCGGCTGCGGCGGCTGGCCGCCCTGGTAGCCGCCGGCGTAGCCCTGCTGCTGGCCGTAGCCAGGCTGGTTGTAGTCGTAGCCGGGCTGTTGGCCGTACCCCTGCTGGTCGTAGCCCTGCTGCTGGGGCTGCCCGTAGGCGCCGTAGCCGGGCTGGGCCTGCTGGCCTTGGCCGTAGTCGTAGCCGGGCTGCTGGGGGTAGCCCTGCGTCTGCTGGTAGCCGGGCGCGGGGGTGTAGCCGGGGGCGGGCGTGTAGCCGGGCTGCTGGTACCCCTGCCCGCCGTAGCCACCCGGGTCGGGGGCCTGCGGCGGCGAGTAGCCGGGCGCCGGGCTGTAGCCACCCTGCGGGTAGGCGGTGGTCGGCGGGTAGCCGGGGGCCGGCGTGCCTGGGCCGCCGGGCCGGTTCGGGTCGGCGGCGCCGCCGCCGGCGAGCCTGGTGACCTCGTCCGCGTTGTCCGCCGGCGCTCCGCCGGCACCGGGCGCGGGTGGGGTCGGCCCATAGGGCGACCGGCCCGGCGCGGATCCGCCGACGAGCTGGGTCTCGGCGTCCGAGTTGTCCGGCCCGTAGCCTGCTGGATGCATGACTTTTCCTCCCAAACGGTCCCCGGATGCCCACTCCCCAATCCGGGGCCGGTGTCCGATGTTAGGAGGTCCTGCTGGCTTGTGGCACCTCGCGGTCGCTTGTCGGACATGGAAGGTCGCTCGTCCGACAGAGCTGGCGGCGATTTTCCGAGTTGATGACGTTTCCGCCGGCCGCGGCTGCCCGGCGACCGGAGAGCGGGTGAACATCGTTTCGCTGGGTTTCGGGACCCGCGTGGGCGACTCCGGGGCGCCTGAGGTGGCAGGGTGTCGCACCCCTGGTCGGCACGTGGACGGTCCGGCGTGGGGTAGCGCCGGTAGGTGAGCGTGCCGACGAGAACGCGGATCCGGTTGGTGACGCGTTATCCGACCGATTGCGCGGCCGTCGCCTCGTGACGGCGATCGGCACGGCCCCGGGGCCGCTCGCCGAGAATTTGGGGCCTGTTATTTTCCTCACGCCGGGATGTTCTCTCGTTGCGCCGGATGTGATTTTTCCGCGAAGTGTGGCGGGGGTGAGCACCGCGGTCGCGGCCGGGAACGCCGACGGCCCGCCGGCCAGGTGGGCCGACGGGCCGGTGGGTGGGCGAGCGTGGTCGGGACGAGCGTGGCCGGAAGCGGCCCGATGGATGGGCCCGCCAGTGGCCAGCAGGCCCCGACGCGAGGTCGAGGTGCCCGGCCGGCCGCCCGGCGACGTCGTCACGGAGCCGTGTCATCGGGAGCCATGTCACCGAAGCTCCGTCATCGGGAGCCACTTCGTCGGCCGCGCCGACGTCATCGGTCACGTCATCGGTCACGTCGACGGGACCGTGGGAACGGGACGGTGTCGTCCGTGGGCGACGCCGTCAGTGGCTGGCTGGCTCCGGAACGCGGGCCGGCCGCGCGGCGGCGGTCTCGGCCACGCGCGGGTGGTCCGGGTGCAGGAAGACCCAGCGCTTGTAGGCCCAGAAGCGGAACACGGTGCCGAAGCCGGTGCCGAGTACGTTGCCGAAGAGGTTGAACGCGAGCGGTCCCTCTAGATGCAGCACGTACTTGGCAAAACCGAGGCAACCGAGCGCGATGCCCAGACCAATGGCGTTCAGAATGATGAACAGAACGTACTCACGCCGTACGCCGCTGCGGGCCCGGTGGTTGAAGGACCAGTTACGGTTCCCGATGTAGGCGACAGTCGCCGCCACGATCGTCGAAATGATCTTCGATGTGAACTGGCCCATCTCGAAGTGCGAGTGGCACAGGTTCGACACCAGGAAGTCGACGGCGTAGGCGACCGCGCCGACGATGCCGAACTTGCTCATCTCCCGAACGAGCGTCTGTAGCCGGGAGGGCCGTGCCCGATGCCTCACCGCACGCGGCCTTGGTCGATTTTTCCCACCAGCCGAGACTACCGACGCCGTCCGGCGGGCCATCGACTGCCCCCGGCGGCGCGGCGGCGCGGTGGTCCCGTCCGATACAGAGCTGATCGGATCAAGAGCGGACGGCAAGAATCCTCCCGGTCATGGGGGCGGGTGGTGTCCAGAACGGTGTGCCCTTCCTTGCTGTCGGTGACACTGCTCCCCTCGTCCCGAACCGGGCCCTCGGTCCGCGCCTCCTCGGGCGCTTTGCCCGGACTTACCCGCTCCGGCCGGCGCGCCGCGGGCGCCACCGGTCCTCGGAGGTTGCCACGGGCTCGTCCTTCTCGCGGGCATCCACCCCCGCGGCGCATGAGGGCCCGGCGCGTCGCCGCGCCGTTGGCCCCCGGGTTCCTGAGACCAGAATCCAGCTGTGTCAGCGTGACAATGAGCACCCCGCGTGGCAACCCCGGGCGCTGTCCTGGGGACGCGTCGCCGGGGCATCCTCGGGTGAGGCTCGCCGGGGCATCCTCGGGTGGGGATGGAAGCAGACCGGCGCCGGCCAGCCGACGGAGAGACGGGAGGCCTGATGACCACCGCCGACCAGACCACTGCCGACCAGAGCACCGCCGCCCAGAGGGCCAAGGAGATCGTCCGTACGGCGCCGGCCCAGGGCGCGGCGGCGTCCCCGGCCGTGCCGGCGGCGGCGGTCACCGGCCCGGAGACGACGGCGACCGACGAGCTCGTGCGGCGGGCGCGCGGGTTCGCCAGCCGGCGGGCCGCGGCCGGCCAGGGCGAGGTCCTGCCCGCTCCGCCCGCCCTGCGGGTGGCGGTGCTCGCCTGTATGGACGCTCGCCTCGACGTCGCCGCCGTGCTCGGCCTGCCCGAGGGTGCCGCGCACGTGATCCGCAACGCCGGCGGGGTGGTGACCGACGACGCGGTGCGCTCGCTCGCGATCAGCCAGCACGAGCTGGGTACCCGCGAGATCGTGCTGATCCAGCACACCCGGTGCGGCATGCAGACCATCACCGACGAAGGCTTCCGCGACCTGATGGAAAGCAGGACCGGCAGCCGCCCGGAGTGGCCGGTGCTGGCGTTCCGGGACCTCGAGGAGAACGTCCGCGAGTCGGTCGAGGCCCTGGCCGCCTCGCCCTACCTGCGCCAGTCGACCTCGGTCCGCGGCTTCGTCTACGACGTCGCCGCCGGCTCCCTGCACGAGGTGGCGGCGGCGCGTCCCGCCGCGGCGGGCGACCGCCAGACGGCCGAGGGCTGACTCCGCGACGCGGTTCAGCTCTCGGCGGCCGCGTCGAAACGCAGCCGGCGCACGCCGGCGGGTACCGGCCGCGCGGTGCCGCAGACGGCCGTCACCCGTTCCGTCGCGATCCGCCGGGCAAGCGCCGCGTCGTCGAGGTTGCCGTCGAGGTGGCGGCACAGCACCACCGAGGCGCCGGTCACCAGCGGCCCGAGCACCGCGCTCAGCAGACCCTGGGCGCTTGCCGGGCCGGCGGTGGCCAGCAGGCGGTCATCCGGGCCGAGCCCGGCGGTGACGGCGGCCAGAGCGGCGTGGGCGAGCAGCGCGGTCTGCGCCGCGGGCGGCCTCGGCGCGGCGAACCGGTCGCCGTGCGCCGGCACCTCGGTGGCGAAGTCGAGGACACCCGCGACCGGGTGGGTCATCCGCGCGCCGAGCGGGCGCAGCGACAGGGCGATGACCTCGTCCGCGCCCAGGGCCAGCGCCGCCTCGATCCGGCTCTCCGCGACGAACAGGGCCGCCAGGTCGCCGGCGGGCTCGTCCGTGGCGCCGGCGGGCTCGTCCGCGGCGGCCTCGGTCCCGACCAGCACGTCGAGACCGGCCGACCAGGCGGCCAGCAGGACGACGACGGTGAGCCAGTGCGCCGGCAGGTCCACCCCGACCCGGTCACCCGGCCCGAGCCCCAGGGTGTCGACCAGCAGGTTCGCGGTCTTGGCGACCCAGTTGTCCAGGGTCGCCCCGGACAGCTCCACCCGCTCCCCGGTGGCGTCGTCGTAGAAGGTGACCATCGGGCTCGCCCCGTCGGTCCGCAGCCGGGCCGCCAGTGCCGCCGCCACCCCCGGGTACGGCGCCGCGAGGCCCGACCCGTCCACTCCGGGCGGCACCAGCAGCGTGTCGGCCGGTGTCAGCCGGAGCTCGCCGCCCGTCACGGCATGCCCGCCGCGCACGGCGACGGGGCGGGCAGCGGGCGCGGCGCCGGCTCATGGACCGCCGCCCGCGCGGGAAGCCCGTGACAGCACTGGTACGGGACCGGAGAACCTGGCATCGCTCGAACGTATCGGGCGCCCCCGGTTCCGGGGTCGTCAGGCCAGTGGCACGCCGTCAGGCCGGCGCACGGCGCGTGGCCGTCCGTGCCCCGTGCTCGGCGTCCCGGTCTCGTTCCCCCGGTCTGGCCGCGTGTCGGGTCAGTACGTGCAGGAGGTGTCCGTTCCGGGGCCGGGTCCCGCCGGTGCGGTGGCCGCCCCCCCGCCGGTGGCCGCCCCGGCGGCCGGGGCCGCGCCGGCCGGCGCCGCGGACGCGGCCGGGCCCACCGCGGGCGCGGCGGCCGCGGGGCCGGCGCCCTGGACGCCGGTGAACGAGGAGCCGATGACGAGACTCAGGCCGCCGCCGGACAGAGCGGCGTCCTCGACGGCCAGCGCGCCGGGGATCCGGGTGACCAGAGCCTTGGCGGCGCCCTCCTGGCCGGCCGGGTAGCGCACTTCGGTGGCGGCCTGGGTGGCCTCGCCGGTGCTGGCCTTCATGACGCCGCCGAAGCCGAGCGCCTTCAGGTCGGTGACGGTCTGGCCGGCGAGCCCGTCGCGGCCCGACGAGTTGACGACCGTCGCGACGCTGACCTGGGCGGGCTCGACGACGGGCGCGTCGGCGAGCGCCGGATCATCCTCGGGCGCCGGGCGCATGGGCGCGAGGATGGTGTTCAGCTCGTCGGTGTTCACGAACAGCACGTTGCCGTGGTAGCCGATGGTGCCCTTGTCGTCGGAGGCACCCTCGGACGGCAGCGGGACGTGGGTGGGCACGGTGATGAACTTGACCTTGCCCGGCCCCAGCTGGCTCGCCCGCTTCGCGAGCGCGAGCATCGTCTTGTTGTCGAGGTCCCACTGCAGCGACTTGCCCACCGCCGCGACCAGAGAGTTGATCTTGACTGGGTTGCTCAGGACGCCGGAGCTGGTGGCCTTGGCGAGCAGCTTGGACAGGAACTGCTGCTGGCGCGCGATGCGGTCCTTGTCGCCGTCGGGCAGGCCGTGGCGCTGGCGGACGAAGGCGAGCGCCTGCTCGCCGTTGACGTGGACGGTTCCCGGCCCGCCGACCCAGCCGCTCATCGGGTCGTTCGTGTTGGTACTGACCCGCAGCCGCCCGGAGTCGTCGTTGAAGCGTTCCTTGTGGGTCGACGGAAGGACGCAGACGTCGACGCCGCCGATGGCGTCCGTCATCTGCTTGAAGCCGGCCAGGTTGACGGTGATCGTGTGGTCGATCTTCAGCTGGGTCAGGTGCTCGAGCGTCCTGATCAGGCCGGGCACGTCGGCGTAGTTCAGGACGTTGGTGACCTTGTCCTTGCCGTCGGCGGGTGTGCCCTGGTAGCGGGTGCCGTCCTCCTTCGCCGGGACCGTGACCAGCGTGTCGCGGGGGAACGACAGCAGCGTCACCGAGCCGTCCTTGTCGAAGTGCGCGATGATCGTCGTGTCGGACCGGATGCCGACGACGGAGCTGCCGCCGTACTGGTCACCCGTGCCGTCCCTGCTGTCGTCACCCAGGAGCAGGATGTTGAGGTTGCCGGGCACCTCCGCCGGCCGGTCTCCCTCGACGTCCCAGTCGCGCTGGGTGACGTTCTTGTCGAACTGGTTGTAGAGGAACCAGCCGACCGAGCTGAGTCCCAGCACCAGTACGGAGAGCAGGGAGAAGCTCGCCAGCGACAGCCGCCGCAGTGAGGAGCGGCGTCGCCTCGGGCCGCGCGGGTCGAGTTCCGGAGGCAGGGTGGGGCGATCCAGGGTTGCGCGGCTCACCGCGGTGCGGCCCTCCTCGACGGTCGGGACACCAGACGGACCTGGTGGATCGGTTCGGGTCGGGGCAGGCCGGCTGATCGGGCCGGCGGGCATGCCCACGGGCGGCCGCGTGCCCCCAGCGCGCGCGGCGCGGCCCCCGTTCCGGCGCGACGTGGGCGGAACGGGCCCAGCTCAGTGTCTTTCCGGCCTTCTGGGCCGCCGCCCGCTGCGTGGGCGGCCCGGGGGCGGTCTTGCGAGCTTAGTAACAACAGATGAAGGTTGCGTTGTCGATACGCAACGTGACGGTCTGGGCGCGGTGGTGGCCTCCCGTGCGCATCGGACCCGTGCGCGCAGGTGGGCGGGGTGCGCGGGGGTCCGGGAGGCGGCGGCTCTCGGTGGTGGCGCTCGCCGTCCGCGCGCGAAGCCGGGTAGGGGCAAACGTCCCGGACTCCACGCTCTGTTGTTGCCGGCTGGTTGGTAGCCGGATTTGTGGTTCCAATTGTGTGCCATCGTCGGGTGCTTCGGCGGGTGGCGGTGGTAACAGTCTTCCGCGCCAATCCCGGATCCGGTGGCGCGCCAGATGCTGGCGGTTGGCCGGCCGCCCGGCCCGGGCGGCGCTCAGTACGTGCAGGAGGTGTCGTTCCCGGCGTCCGGGGGCGGGGTCGTGGCGGTGGGGCCCGCGCCCGCTCCGGGCTGCGCGGACGAGGTCGCGCCGGGTGTCGCGGTGCCCGCGCCGGCGCCGGTGGCGTCGTCGACGCCGGTGAACGAGGACCCGAGCACGAGCTTCAGCCCGGTGCCCGCGAGGGCGGTGTCGGGGACGGCCCGCGCGCCGGGGATCTTCCCGGCGAGGGTCTTCGCCGGGCCCTCCTGGCCGGTGGGATAGCGCACCTCGGTCGGGGCCTGGAGGGTGGTGTTGCCGGTCTCCATGGCGCCGACGAAGCCCAGTGCCGCCAGGTCCTTCGCGGTCTGGGCGGCGAGCCCGGAACGGCCGGAGGCGTTGACCACGGCCGCGACGCTGACCTGGCTCGGGTCCACCGGGGGCGCGCTGGCCAGCGTCGGGTCCTCCTCCGGCTCCGCACGCATCGGGGCGAGGATCGTCTCCAGGTCCTCGGTGTTGAGGAGCAGCACCTCGCCGTGCGGGGGGATGTTGCCCCGGTCGTTGGTGGCCCCGCCCTCCGGCGGCATCGGCACGTGCGTCGGCACGGTGATGAACTTGATCTTCCCGGCGTCGAGCCCGCTGGCCCGCTTCGCGAGCTCGACCAGGCCTTCCGCGTCGAGGTCCGTCTGCATCGACTTGCCGACCGCGCCGAGCAGAGAGTTGATCTTGACCGGGTTGCTCAGGACGCCGGAGCTGGTGGCCTTGGCGAGCAGCTTGGACAGGAACTGCTGCTGGCGGCGGATCCGGTCCTTGTCGTCGTTGGGCAGGCCGTGGCGCTGGCGGACGAAGGCGAGCGCCAGTTCGCCGTTGACGTGGACGGTTCCCGGCCCGCCGACCCAGCCGCTCATCGGGTCCTTCGTGTTGGTGCTGTAGGCGTTCGCCTCCTCGACCCACTCCTTCTTGTTGCCGGGAAGAACGCAGACGTCGACGCCCCCGATGGCATCCGTCATCTGCTTGAAGCCGGCCAGGTTGATCGTGATGACGTGATTGATCGCCAGGCCGGTCAGGTCCTGCATGGTGGAGACCAGGGTGGGCAGGCCGCCGTAGTTGAGCACCTCGGTGAGCTTCAGCTTCCCGTCCCGGGGGATGCCCTCGGCGCCGTCACCACCGACCGTCACCAGCGTGTCGCGAGGAAACGACAGCAGCGTGAGCGAGCCGTCGGCGTCGAAGTGGGCGATGATCGTCGTGTCCGAGCGCATGCCCTGGACCGCGTCGCCGCCGTACTGGTCGCCGGTGCCCTCACGGCTGTCGTCACCGAGCAGGAGGATGTTCAGGTCGCCGGGGACCTCGGCGGGCTTGTCGCCACCGCCGTCCCAGTCCTTGAGCCGGGTGATGTTGCCGTCGAGCTGGTGGAAGAAGTACCAGCCGACCGAGCTGAGCAGGAACACCAGCACCGACAGCAGCCCGAAGCTGGCCAACGAGATGCGCCGCAGCGATGAGCGGCGCCTGGTGCGAGGGCTCAGCCCCGGCGGCAGCGGACGTTCCATGGTCACGCGGCTCACCAGCTGCAGCCCTCCTCGCTGGGTCAGGACGACCCGACGGGCGGGGCACCGGCGGGTACCGCGCCCGGCGGGGCGCGGGCCCGGCCCGTCGGGTGGGCACGAGGTCGCCGTGTCCGCCTGGCCTGGGGTCGCTCCCGGATGGGCGAAGCCGGTCCGGGAGGTCGGGTCGCGCCGTCCGCGTGGTCGTCATCGAGATAGACGCCTCGCGTCGCCTGGACGTTGGGTTTGGTGGGGTCTGCTTAGTAATAGCGGACACATGCGGCGTTGTCACCGCATACGGCGCCGTAATGGCGCGCACTGGGCGTCACCCGCGTGACACCCGTCGCCGGAGACGCGCGGCCGGCGCGGCGGTGAACGCCGGCGGCGGGCCGCCGGCCAGGCTCACCGCGGCGCGGCTTCCGGCGTATGGCGGCGCGCGGCCGGGCTCACGGGCGGAGAAGCGGGCGTCCTTCGCGTGTGGGCAGTGGGGCGGGCGGGCGTGCCCGGCCGGGCCGGTCCCTGGCTGCCACGTCGGTGGGCGCGGCCGCTGGGCCTGGCGGCAGCCGGGTCAGTAGGTGCAGCTGCTGGTGAGCTCCGCGGCGGTCTGCCCGGAGCGGACCGGAGGCGCCGTGCCGGCGCGGCCGCCGGCCGTCGCCGAGGGACCGGTCCCGACGCCCGTCGCGGAACGGTCGAGGCCGGCGAAGCCGGTCCCCAGGATCAGCGTGACCCGGCCGGCGCGCAGCGTGGGGTCGACGGCGATCCTGGCCCCTGGGACGACCGCGGCGACCGCGCGCGCGTCGGCCTCCCGGCCGGGCGGGTAGCGCACCTCGCTGCCCCTGAGCGCCGCGCCTGTCCAGGTCTGCGCGGTCGTGGCCGCGAAACCGGCCGTGGCCAGCCCGTCGGCGGTCTGGTCGGCCTGGCCCGCGACACCGGTGCCGTTGTAGACGTCGACCCGTACCGCCGAGCGATCCGACACGGGTCCGGCGGGGACGCCGGCGGACGGAGGCGGCGAGCTTTCCGGCGCCTTCGCCCCGCGCAACGGGGCGAGGAAGGCGTCCAGCGTCCGCTGATCGTAGATCTGGACGGAGCCGTACACCGGCAGTTCGCCGAGCTTGTTCGCGCCCTCGGCCGGGGTCGGGGGTCGGACCGGGATCGTCTCGAACCGGATCTGGTCGGCGCGCAGTCCGCGCAGCCGGAGCGCGAGCCGCTGCAGGTCGTCGATCGTCGTCGAGTTGTCGACGGTGAGCGACCCCAGCGCCGCCCGCAGGAGCGCGTCCAGACGGGCCGGGCTGGTCAGCACCCCGGAGCTGGTGGCCTTCTCGAACACCGCGCCGATGAACTGCTGCTGGCGGTGGATCCGGTCGAAGTCGCCGTTCGGCAGCCCATGGCGCTGGCGGACGAACGCGAGCGCCTGGTCACCGTCGAGATGGTTGACGCCGACGGTCCCGGACCACCGGGACCACGGGTCGCGCAGGTTCGAGGTGCGGCCGTCGGGGAGCGCCCGTACACACACGTTCACCCCGCCGAGGGCGTCGGTCATCTGACGGAAGCCCTCCAGGTCGACCGACACGTAGTGGTCGATCCGCACGCGGGTCAGCCGCTCGATCGTCATGGTCAGCAGCGACGGGCCCCCGGTGGTGATCGCGGAGTTCAGCTTGCCCCGGCCGTGGCCGGGGATGGCGACGAGGGTGTCGCGGGGGAAGGAGACCAGCGTCGTGGTCCCGTCCGGGGCCAGATGGGCGATCATCGTCGTGTCGGACCGCTCGCCCTCGACGTCGCCCTGGTTCTGGAACTCGTCGCCCGTGCCGGTGCGGCTGTCGGAGCCCACGAGCAGGAAGTTCACGGCGCCGGCGTCGTCGTCGGCTGGCCGCTCGCCGTCCAGGTCGAGCTTGATCCGGGAGATCTGGCCGTCGAAGTACCGGTAGACCGTGTATCCACCGACGGCGACGACGAAGAGCAGCGCGGACAGCACTCCTGCCAGCACGGTGAACGTGCGCCGCCTGGCGCGGCCGGCGTTTCGGCGCGGAGCGCGGGGATCGAGTTCGGGGGGCAGCGTCGCTGAGGACTCCGCGGGGGGCCTTGGCGGTGCTTCCGTCACCGTGGCAGCACCTCCCGCTCCGCACGGGTGAATCCCCGAGCAGCGTTGTAGCCCTACGAACTCATGTTGACACTCAACGTACCCGTTTGCGGTCGCGCGTATCCGCCGCCCCCGCCTCGATGAGGGCGACGGTTCCATGTGAGGACGCGTGGGCACGGAGCAGACGCGCGGGAGCGCGGGAGCGCCCCAACGCGCGAGCCCGCGAGGGGCCTGCCGGCCCGCCGAACCCCTAGGACGAGACCGCCGGCTCGGGAGACCCACCGGCGGCCGCGACGGCCGGCTGGGAGACGGCCGCCGCCGGCGGCTCCCGGTGGTCGCCGTCGCCCGGCCGCCCCGGCCAGTCCCGGCCCGCGCCACGGGAGACGGCGACCAGCGTCAGCGCCACGAGCGCGGCCGTCACGATGAGGATGGCCCAGGTGACGCCGACGGGGAACGGAGCCCAGCGGGCGATCGCCGCGGCGGCGTCGGGGACGCGGGCGGGAGTGAAGGCGACCTCGCGGCCGAGCCAGTAGTAGCTGACGATCGCGAGCAGCGCGAACGCCTGCATGAGCACGGCGCCGGCCAGCATCACCAGCGGCGTCCAGCGCGCCCGCCGGCCCAGCAGCCAGGCCAGCCCCGCCGCGGCCACGACCGCGAGGCCGACGATGCCGAGATAGAGGTAGCGGCCCTGCACCGCGATGCCGCGGGTGTACCGCTCGTACTCCGCCCAGCTGCGCTGCCCGACCGTCATGTACGCGAACGCGGCCGGCAGCAGCAGTACCGCGGGCGTCAGGAGCCGGGCCAGCCGGGCACGCCGCGCCGGCCGGCTCGTGGCCGTGGGCTGGGCCGGAATGGCCGGAATGGCCGGGACGGCTGGGTCCGGCGGCCCTCCCCGCCCGGCGAGGCCAGTGGCGAGGCCCGTCCCGGCGAGGACCAGGACGACGACCGTGGCCGCGACGATCGCGACCGGGGTCAGCTGTGGCGGCTCGAACATGCCCAGCCCGGCCCAGAACCGGTTGAACATCGTCTGGACGAAGTACCACAGCCAGGTCCAGAACGAGTCGGGCAGCAGCAGCGGCTCGCGACGCGGCGGGTTGGTCGCCCAGCCGTTCGGCTGGAGCGCCCCGTAAAGCACCACGTTGCGCACCCACCACCAGCCGCCGGCGACGGCCCCGATGCCGAGCGCGACAAGCGCCGGCGTCCAGGGAAGCGACGCGGCGACGGCACGCAGCCGCCCGCGCGCCGTGAGATCCCCGGCCGGCGCCGGTCGCCCCTCGCGGGTCCGCCACCACCCGGCCAGGTACGCGGCGACGACCATCGCCGGCAGCGGCAGCGCGGTCCCCTTGGACAGCAGCGCCACCGTCAGCCACGCCCCGGCGAGGGCCGCGGTGCGCAGCCGGCGGTCGCCGCCCAGCACGCCCGCGAGAACGAACGTCAGCGCGGCGGTGGACAGCATCAGGATGCCGTCGTTGTTGAACGACGAGCCGACGCGCGAGAGCCCCGGAACGGCCAGCGGCAGCACCGCCGCGCCCCGCGCGACCGCCTCCGACAGCCCCAGCCGGCGCGCCGTCGCCCAGGCCAGCAGGGGCAGCGGCGCGACCAGCAGCATGTTGAGGACGCGCAGGACGTAGACCTGCTGGTCGTAGGCCCAGTCGTCGGCGGACAGCGCCCACAGCAGCCCCGCGCCGGCCGCGTAGACCAGCGGAGGGTGCTGCACCATCTGGTTCGACAGCCGGCCGTCGGTCACCCCGTCGGGGCCGCCGAGCTCGTCGAACGAGCCGCGGTCGGGGCGCGCGGTCGGGGTGATCTCGGCGAAGGACTCCGCGCCCCGCCGCTTGCCGCCGGACTGGAACATGTCCTGGTACGCGCCCCGGTCGAAGTCGTCCGAGGTCGCGGCGACACCCTTGGACAGCATCTTCTCGCCCGGCCCCGGCCAGCCGTCGCCGTTCTGCAGCCCGTAGACCATGTCGACGTGCTGCGCCTCGTCGTAGCCGGCCCAGGTCGGATAGATCACCGAGTAGGTGGCGAGCAGCGCGACGTGCAGTGCCGTGATCAACAGCACAATGGCGGGCAGCCGGCGGGCGAGGCCGCCCACCGCCGCGAGCGCCCGGCGTGGCCGGGGCGGTTCCTGGGGCATGCCGATCTGGCTTACGCCGTCCGGGTGGCTTGCGCCTGGGGCCGGCGCGCTCCGGTTCGGAGCTGGCGCCGCCGCCGCGTCGCGTTGGCCGGCGCCGTCAGGGGCGGCCTGCTCCGTGTCGTCGGCCGCCCGGTCGGCGGTGTCGGTGCTTTCGCTGATCGTCGGCTCCGTGGTTGCCTGCTGCCGCGGCCAGGGTGTGGCCCGCGCATCCAGGTTCGGCCTCTGGACCATGTCTGGTAATGACCGTGTCTGGCGCTGACCGTGTCTGGTTGGCCTGGTATGGACCGCACCCGCCTGCCCAGCCTAGACGAACGGATCCCGCGCTCCCGTCGGCGGGCGGTGGGCTCCGCGTCACCCCCTCCCGGCGATGTGCCGCCGCCTCCCGGCGATGCGCCGCCGGCTCCCGGCGATGTGCCGCCGCCTCCCGGCGATGTGCCGCCGCCTCCCGGCGATGTGCCGCCGCCTCCCGGCGATGTGCCGCCGGCTCCCGGCGATGTGCCGCCGCGGCCGGCGGGTGGCCGGGAAGACCGGCCGCCGCGCCGTCAGGTCGGGCGAAGCCCGGCATCGGGGGGTCCTGGGACCCGGAGTCCGCGCCAGCGGATCCTTGGGAGAGGTTTCGCGGGCGGCGTCGCGGATCGTCGGGAAGCCACCGGTGGGCAAACGGGACGGCCCGTCTCGGTGCCGAGCCGAAACCTGACGTGGATGCCGGGTTGTGCGCCGGTCTGCCAGACTGCGAACCGTGCGCGTACTCGTGATCGGTTCTGCTGGCCAGGTCGGCTCCGACCTGTGCGGGCTGCTCGCCGCTGATCCCCGGCTGCCGGCCACCGCCGGGCTGACCCGGGTCGAATGCGACATCACCGACCCGGCCAGGGTCCGGGCGGTCATCCGTGACCAGGCAAGGCCGGCGAAGATCCAGGGCGGGCTGACCGTCGTCAACACGGCCGCCTGGACCGACGTCGACGGCGCCGAGTCCGACGAGATGGGCGCCTACGCGGTCAACGCCGCCGGGCCGGCCCACCTGGCCGCCGCCTGCGCGGAGGCCGGCGCCACGCTCATCCACCTCTCGACCGACTACGCCTTCGACGGCACCGCCGACAAGCCGTACGAGGTCGACGACCCGACCGGGCCGGTGTCCGCCTACGGGCGCACCAAGCTCGCCGGCGAGCAGGCGGTCCTCGCGCTGTGCCCCTCGGCGTTCGTCGTCCGCACCGCCTGGGTGTACGGCGCGACCGGGAAGAACTTCGTCAAGACGATGGCGCGGCTCGCCGCCGAGCGCGACGTCCTCACGGTCGTCGACGACCAGCGCGGCTCGCCGACCTGGTCGGCGGACCTGGCCGGCGGGCTGATCGAGCTCGCGCTCTCGGACGCCTCGCCGGGCATCTACCACTACACCAACGGTGGCGACACCACCTGGTTCGGCTTCGCTCGGGCGATCATGGAGGAGCTGGGCGAGGACCCGGCCAAGGTCCACCCGACGACGACGGCGGCGTTTCCCCGGCCCGCGCCCCGGCCCGCGTACTCGGTGCTGTCCACCCGCCGGTGGATCGACGCGGGGCTCACCCCGCCGCGGCCGTGGCGCGACGCGCTCGCCGCCGCGTTCGCCGCCCACCGGGCCGAGCTAGGGCGGTCGGCTCAGGGTCGCTAGCGCGACCCGAACCTCCCAGATCGCTGACCTCCCAGATCGCTGACCTCCCAGATCGGCTCCGCCGATCCGGCAGGAACCCTGTCGCCGATCCGGCAGGAACCCTGTCGCCGATCCGGCAGGGACCCCGGTCGGGGCGCTGAGCGACCCGACCATTCTGGTACCGGGTCGGCCTGTGAGACCGGGGTCGGTCCTAGTCCCTGGTCGGGATTATGGGCGGGTTCCGCCGGCCGTCCTGGAGCGGCCGGCGGGGCGGCGTCGCGCTGGGAAACGGGTTTGCCCGTGCGGAGTAACGTCATGGTCGTGACCGCGCAGACCGAGAGCCCGCTCCCGTCGGGCCGTCCCACCCTGGTGGCGGTCGCCTGGCCGTATGCCAACGGCGCACCGCACCTCGGGCACATCGCCGGCGCCTACCTGCCGGCCGACATCTTCGCGCGGTATCAGCGAATGGTCGGCAGCCGGGTGCTGATGGTGTCGGGCTCGGACGCTCACGGCACCCCGATCACGGTGCGCGCCGACGAGGAGGGCATCAGCCCGCAGGAGGTCGTCGACCGCTACCACCCGATCTTCCTGAAGATCTGGGAGCAGCTCGGCATCTCGTTCGACCTGTTCACGTCCACCCGGACGGACAACCACACCCGGGTCACCCAGGACGTGTTCACCCGGCTGCGCGAGGCCGGCTACATCTCCGTCCAGGAGACGACGCAGTTCTACGACCCTCAGGCGGGGCGGTTCCTGCCGGACCGGTACGTCCTGGGCACCTGCCCGTTCTGCGGGTACTCGGACGCGCGCGGCGACCAGTGCGAGAACTGCGGGCGAACCCTCGACCCCGACCAGCTGCTCGCGCCGCGCAGCCGGTTCACCGGCGCGACGCCGGAGCAGCGGGAGACGGCGCACTTCTTCCTGCGCCTGTCGGCGCTGTCCGACCAGCTGCTGGCGTGGCTGGAGAACCGCAGGGGCTGGCGCCGCCATGTGATCAACTGGTCGGTCCAGTTCGTCAAGGACGGGCTGCACGACCGGGCGATCACCCGTGACCTGGACTGGGGCGTGCCGCTGCCGACGGACGAGCTCGGCCCGGGCAAGCGGATCTACGTCTGGTTCGAGGCCGTCATCGGCTACCTGTCGGCCAGCAAGGAGTGGGCGGCGAACATCGCCGGGGACCCGGAGGCGTGGCGCGCCTGGTGGGAGAACCCGGACGCGGCCGCGTACTACTTCGTCGGCAAGGACAACATCCCGTTCCACACCGTGATCTGGCCGGCGATGCTGCTCGGCTACGGTGGCCTGAACCTGCCGACCGACGTGCCCGCGAACCAGTACGTCACGTTCGGGGGGGCGAAGGCCTCCAAGTCCGCCGGGGTCGGCCGGAGCGTGCCCGAGTACCTGGAAGTGCTCCAGCCGGACGCGCTGCGCTACGCGTTGGCGACGGTGCTGCCCGAGCAGAACGACACCGAGATCTCCGACGCGGACATCATCCGGCGCATCAACGACGAGTTGATCGCCAACTGGGGCAACCTCGTCAACCGGGTCATGGCGCAGATCAACAAGTTCTTCGACGGCGTGCTGCCGGACGTCCCGGCGCCGGCGGAGCTCGGCGGCGCGCACGCCGAGCTGTTGGAGAAGGTGGACGCGGGCCTGGCCCGGGTCGCCGACCTGCTCGGCAAGGTGGAGCTGCGCGCCGCGCTGCGGGCCGCGATGGAGATCTCCAGCGAGGTCAACCAGTACCTCTACCGCGAGGAGCCGTGGAAGACCGTCAAGGTCGACCGGGACGCGGCCGCGGCGAGCCTGGCCACCTCGGTGCAGGCGATCGCCGGCATCGCCGTCGCGCTGGCCCCGTTCCTCCCGTTCAGCACCGAGCGGCTGGCGGCCGTGCTGGGCGTGGACCTCGGCGTCTGGCGCCGCCAGCAGGTCCCGGCGGGCCGCCGCCTGGAATGGCCCGGCGCCCTGTTCACCAAGCTGGACCCCAAGGCGCTGGATCTTCCCAGCTAGCGCGTCCCGACTGCCGCGCCCCCCACCTCATGATCGGCGATAGTGCCCTCGGGAGGTCGTGAACTGGCGATGTTCACGACCTCCCGAGGGCAGAAACAGCGATCATTCCCGGCGCCGGCGCCGGCGCGGCGGCCACCGGGCCGGTCCCGGCTACGACGCTCCCGTGGATCATGTTCCGCGGCTCCGGATCGCCGGACGGCGTACACATCCGGCGATCTTCGCCCCACCCCGCCCCGGTCTCCTCGATAGATCGCCAGATCCGTACGAGATTCGGCGACGAAACGGGCAGAAATCGCCGGACGGCGTACACATCCGGCGATCAAGGAAGTCGCCAGGCCCCCAGCAGGCCAGTGATCATCGGATGTGTACGCGGATCGGCGGTCGAGCGACCCCGGCAAGATCCACGGGAAGGACCCTAGGGTCGCGCCACCGCCTGAGGGGCGGGGTGGGACTCGGACGCCGACGGCTCGGGCGACGCGTCCACCCGGTCCGGTGCGGCCTGGCCGGGGCTGCCCGCCGCGGCGTGCCTGGTCGAGCGCATCTGGAGCTGGGGGAGCGCCCACGCGAGGAGGAAGGCCACCGCGGCGATGGGCGCGGCGACCCAGAACGCCACGTGGAGCGAGTCGGTGTAGGCGGTGGCGAAGCCGTCGCGCAGGTCCGGCGGGAGGCCGGCGACGACCTGCGGGCTCACCTCGGACGTGGAGAGGCCCTCGGGCAGTGGGGCGCCGTCGAACGCGGTCGTCAGCTTGTGGGCCAACTGGTTCGCGAAGATCGCTCCCAGGATGGCCGTGCCGAACGAGCCGCCGATCGAGCGGAAGAACGCCGACCCGGACGTGGCTGCCCCGAGATCGCGGAACTCGACGGAGTTCTGCACCGACACCACCAGCACCGGCATGACCCCGCCCAGGCCGAGACCCAGCAGCAGCATGTAGACGACGAGCTCGGCCGACGCCATGTCCGGGCTCAGCCGGGCGGCGAGCAGGACCAGCGCCAGGGCCACCAGCGCGGTGCCGACGATCGGGTAGGGCTTGTATTGGCCGGTCCGGCTGACGATCCGGCCGGTGATGGTCGACGAGACCAGCATGCCGCCCATCACCGGCAGCAGGTGCAGGCCGGACGTGGTCGGCTCGACACCCTTGACGACCTGCAGGAACAGCGGCAGGAACGTGATCGCGCCGAACATCGCGAAGCCCGAGATGAACCCCATCGAGTTCGAGATGTTGAACACCCTGTTGGCGAACAGGCGCGGGGGCAGGATCGGTTCGGTCACCCGACGCTCGACGAACCCGAAGGCGACCAGCAGCACGCACCCGCCGACGACCAGGCCGATGCTCGCCGCCGAGTCCCAGGCCAGCGTCGTCCCGCCGAGGCTGGTGAACAGCACCAGGGAGGAAGCGGCGCCGGCGAGCAGGACGGTGCCGAGGTAGTCGATCGACCGCTTCACCCGGTTCGGGCTGGCCGGCAGCACCGCGGTGACGATCATGAAGGCGAGCGCGCCGATGGGCAGGTTGACGTAGAAGACCCAGTGCCAGCTCAGGTGCTCCACGAACAGGCCGCCGAGCAGCGGCCCGATCACCGAGGCCATTCCGAACAGGCCGCTGAAGACCCCCTGGTAGCGGCCCCGCTCCCGGGGAGACAGGATGTCGCCGATGATCGTCTGGGCGCCGATGATCAGCCCGCCGCCGCCGAGGCCCTGTAGCCCCCGGAAGGCGATCAGCTGGCCCATGTTCTGGCTCAGGCCCGCCAGCGCGGAGGCGACCAGGAAGAGGATGATCGCCGCCTGAAAGAAGATCTTGCGGCCGTACAGGTCGCCCAGCTTGCCCCAGATCGGGGTCGAGACCGTCGAGGCGAGCAGGTAGGCGGTGACGACCCAGGACAGGTGCTGCGCGCCACCGAGGTCGCCAACCATCGTCGGCAGCGCCGTCGCCACGATCGTCTGGTCGAGCGCGGCGAGCAGCATGCCCGCGCCGAGCGCGGTGAGGATCAGCCCGACCCGCGTCCCGCCCGGGGTTGCCACCGGGGCCGTGTCGGCCGACGGGCTTGCCGCTGTCATGGTGGTCTCCTTCGGGCGGGTGGCGGACGGAGCTGGCTGGCGGGCGCGCGTGGGGCGGCCCGGCTCAGGGGCCGGCCGTGGCGGCGGGCCGGGCGGCGGGCGCCGGCGCTGACGGCTCGGCCGGTTCCGGCGGGGGCAGGCCGCGGGCGAGGCTGTCGAACCCGGCACGCAGCTCCGCCGCCAGCCCTTCGGCCGTCGGCTCCACGCCGCGCTGCCAGTGCGTGATCACCGCCCGGACCACGGCCATCGCCGTGAAGACGAGCGTTCTCGGGTAGGGGTGCTCCTCCGCGGACACGCCGAGCCGCTCGGCGATCACCTCGGCGAGCCGGCGCTCGAAGTGCCGCCAGGTCGCGGCGTGCGCGCCGGACAGCTGCGGATGGCTGTGGTGCATCTGCACCCGGGCCAGGTGTAGCTGGGGGTTGGCCGTCTTGCGCTCCAGCCGGGCGGTGAGGACCTCGGCGAGGGCGGCCAGCGGCGGCTGGTTGGCCAGCCGGGCGCGCAGCACGACGCAGGTCTCCTCGATCTCGTCGTTGTCGATCCCGACGAGCGCGTCCTCCTTGGACCGGAAGTAGTTGAAGAACGTGCGCGGGGAGACGTTCGCGGCCTCGGCGATCTCGTCGACGGTGACCCGTTCCAGCCCGCGGTCGGCGACCAGCCGGACGGCCGCGTCCCGGATCGCCTGCCGCGTCTGGCGCTTCTTGCGCTCACGCAGTCCCAGCTCGCCGGGCTGGGTCACCCCGGCGGGCGCCGTCGCGTCCAGCACTTCCATCGCCGCCACCTCCTCCTGGCCTCGTCCGTCCGCTCCGACGCCGCCGGCCACAGATCGGAACCGCCGGAACGTGCGTGCCCTACAAGTTTGCTGTCTCTACAGTTTTGCGGCCACTGAAGATATTCCGGCGGACCGTCCGGTGATCGGTGGTTCGACGACGCGGACATCCGCGCGGACGTCGGCGAGGACGGCGGCACGGACGTCGGCGCGGACGGCGGCGTCGAGCCCGTCCGCGCCGGCCGGCCGCCGGCTCTGGGTGACGATCCGCGCGGCCGGGATGGTGTTCGCGGCCGTTCCAGTGCCGGTGGCGACGGCGACGGCTGGGATGGCAGTGGTGGTCGGGACGGCGGTGGTGGTCGGGACGGCGGTGGCGGTCGGGACAGCGGTGTTGGCCGGGACAGTGCTGGTCGTCGGGACGGTGGTGGCGGCGGCCGCGGTCTCGGTGGTCAGCGCGCGGGCGTCGAGGCCGGAGGTGGCGCGCATCCGCAGCTCCGGGAGCAGCCAGGCGGTCAGGAAGCCGAGGAACGCGACCGGCACCGCCATCAGGAACACGACCTGCAGCGAGTCGGCGTAGGTCTGGACGAAGTCGGCGCGCAGGGCCGCGGGCAGGGCGTTGATCATCTTGGGGCTGATATCGGAGCCGCCCGTCCCGGCCGGCAGCGCGGTGGTGCCGGCCAGCGCGTGCGTCAGCTTGTCGGTGAGCACGTTCGCGAAGATCGTGCCGAACACGGCGGTGCCGAACGAACCGCCGATCGAGCGGAAGAACGTCGCCCCGGAAGTCGCCGCGCCCAGGTCGCGCGGGTCGACCGCGTTCTGCACCGACAGCGTCAGCACCGGCATGACCATGCCGATCCCGACTCCGAAGACGAACATCGACAGGCTCAGCCGCGCGGTCGAGACGTCCGGGCTCAGCAGCGAGAACAGCGCCGCGCCGACGGTCATCAGGCCCGCCCCGACGATCGGGAACACCTTGTACCGGCCCGACGAGGCGATCAGCCGGCCGGTGGTCATCGAGGCGAGCATCATGCCGCCGCTCATCGGCAGCATCTGCAGGCCGGACACGGTCGGGTCGATGCCCTTGACGACCTGCAGGAACAGCGGCAGGAAGATGATCGAGCCGAACATCGCGAACCCGACCACGAAGGACAGCACCCCGGCGACCCGGAACACCCGGATCTGGAACAGCCGCGGCGGCAGGATCGGCTCGGCCGCGCGCCGCTCCACGAACCCGAACAGCACCAGCAGCGCGAGCCCGCCGGCCGCGAGCCCGATGCTCGGCGCCGAGGCCCAGGCGATCGTGCTCCCGCCGAGGCTGGTGAACAGCACCAGGCAGCTCGCGGCGGCGGCCAGCAGCGCGCCGCCCAGGTAGTCGATCCGCTTGCGGGTCCCGGCGCGGACCGTCGGCAGCACGATGGTGACGATCGCGAGCGCCGCCGCGCCGACCGGGACGTTCACGTAGAAGAGCCAGTGCCACGACAGGTGGTCGACGAACAGGCCGCCGAGCAGCGGCCCGAGCACCGACGACGCCGCGAACAGGGCGCTGAACACGCCCTGGTAGCGGCCCCGCTCCCGCGGCGAGACCACGTCGCTGATGATCGTCATGGCGCCGACGATGATCCCGCCGCCACCGAGGCCCTGCAGCGCCCGGAACGCGATGATCTGCGTCATCGACTGGCTCAGGCCCGCCAGCACGGAGGCGACCAGGAAGATGACGATCGCGGCCTGGAAGAAGACCTTGCGGCCATAGAGGTCGCCGAGCTTGCCCCAGATCGGCGTTCCAACGGTCTGCGCCAGCAGGTACGCCGTCACCACCCAGGACAGGTGGGCCGCGCCGCCCAGGTCGCCGACGATCGTCGGCAGCGCCGTCGCCACGATCGTCTGGTCGAGCGAGGAGAGCAACAGCCCGGCGCCGAGCGCGATCACGATCAGCCAGATCCGGCGGCCGTCGACGGGAGGCTGCGCGGCGGAGGCCGGCGCGGCGCTACGTGACGAGTTCATGGGCGTTGTTCTCCCGTTCCTGCCTGGGGCGGTGCATGATCGTCGGCACCGGAGGCCGCGTCGGGTCAGGGCGCCCGAGGGCAGAGGCTCGCGCCGGGTCAGGCGCGGGGTGCCGAGGCCAGGCAATCATGCGTCCAGTACAACTTTGCTCTCTCTACAAGTTTGCAGTCCATGCAAAGATTCCCGCTCTGCAAGGAGAGTGATGTGATCCGAGTCACTGGCCGCGCGCTGCCCGTCCGGCGCCAGCGGAGTGAAGGGGTAACGGGACCACCACGGACGGACACGACGTCGGTGGGTCGAGGCGGCGGTAGCGGGATCGCCTGGGACACTTGACCGCGATGGCGACGCCGACCGATCCCTCCACCGCGCCCGCGCCGATCCCGCCCGCCGCCGCGGCGGCGGCGCCGTCAACGCCCGATTCCGCTGGTCCGAGCGGGCCCGAGGATCGGTCGCGGCGAGGCGTACCGAGGCGCCGGGCCGGCCGCTGGGCGCGGCGGCACGCGCTGTTCGGCGCGCTCGCCGCGGTCGCGCTCTCGGCGCGGGCGCTGGTGGTGCTCGCCTACCAGCCGGCGCTGATGTACTTCGGCGACTCGGGCGCCTACCTCGACCAGGCCTGGCACGGGCTGTGGCCGGGTGACTGGCGGCCGTCCGGGTACCCGATGTTCCTGCGGCTGATCCGCGGCGAGGAGCATCTCACCCGGCTGGTGCTCGTCCAGCACTCGCTGACGTTTCTCGTCGGCGTCGCGACGTACGCCGTCGCGCTGCGGGTGGTTCGCCGGCCGTGGGTCGCGTCGCTGTGCGCGGCACCGGTCCTGCTCTCGCCCTGGGTGCTCGACCTGGGCCAGTTCGTCCTCGCCGAGACGCTGTTCGGCGCGTTGACCGCCCTCGGGCTGCTGCTGGTCGCGCTGCCCGGCCGGCCCAGGGCCTGGGCCGGCGCGCTCGCGGGGCTGCTCCTCGGCGCCAGCCTGACGATCAGGACGGTCGGCTACGGGCCGCTGGCCGTCGGGTTCGTCGTCCTGGTCGCGACGGCCGTGGCCACCACGGCCCGGTCGCGTGGCGGGGACGGCGGCGGTGCCCGCGCCACGTCGCGGGTCGTGGCGGTCACCCTCGCGTACGGGGTGGCCGCGGCGGCGCCGGTGTGCGCCTACAGCGGCTGGAGCCTGTCCGAGGGCAAGGGCTTCTCCGTCTCGGCGCACTCCGGGTACTTCCTCTACGGCAGAGTGGCGCCCTTCGTCGACTGCTCCGTGATCCCGGACTCCAGGCCCGACCTGCTGACGCTGTGCGACCCGCGGCCGGTGTCCGAGCGCACCCAGCCCGACACCTACCTCTGGCCCGCCGACTCGCTGCTGCGGCAGGGGCATCCGCGCATCCCGAAGGGCCGCGAGCAGCTCGCCGAACAGTTCGCCGACGAGGTGATCCGGGCGCAGCCCTGGATGGTGGTCTCCACCGCCGGCGACTACCTCGTCGGCTACTTCTCCCCGACCCGGCACGAGACGTCGAAGACCTCCCGCGCCGACACCTGGGAGCTGCCGAACACCATCACCAACGTCCTGCCCGACGACGACCCGCGCTCCGCCGACGGGTACTTCATCACCACCAGCCTCGACGAGGACCTGGCCGGCCTGCTGCACGGCTACTCGAAGACGAGCTACGCCCCGATGCCGCTGGTGGCCGCGGGGCTGGTCGCGGGAATCCTCGCCGTCCCCGTCGCCCGGGCCCGGCGCCGGCCGGGACCGCCACCGATGTTCTGGCTGACGGGAGCCGGTGGCCTGTCGGTGCTGGCGCTGTCCGCGCTGACGGCCGGCTTCGACTACCGCTACCTGGCCTCCGTCATCGGCGTCCTCGGCGTCGCCGCCGTCCTCGGGGCCGCCAGCCTCGCCCGCGCCCTGCGCCCGGCCCGCGCCGCGGCCGTCGTGTCGCCGGCCGCCGTGTCCCCAACCATCGCCAGCGTGGAGGCCGGTGCCGCAGGCATGGACGCCGGCGCCGATGGGGCCGTCCCGGCCAGCGCGGTTCCCGAGCCCGCGGCGTCGCGCCCCGCCGACCTGCCCGACCCCGCCGACCTGCCCGGCGATTCAGGCGCCGACGCCCTCGCGGGGGCCGAGATCGCCGAGGGGCAGCCTAGCGGTGCCCGGCGCTAGCGCGTCGAGGTTCCGGCGGCCGGGCTGGCCGTCGGCTGCGGCCCTCGGGGCCCGGGGACTGTCAGGATGAAACTGGCCTCTCGGGCGGTTGGGGCAATAAGTGCAGCCCTGAGCGCGCAGTGGTCCGGTAAGCGCGGGTCGGCGAGCGAGGCCGGTTGAGCCGGGCAAGCCGTAGTTCATGGCGGCAGTCGGGCAGCGATGACGGGAGGCCGAATATGCGGGTGGCGTTCCTCGGAATGGGCAAGATGGGCCGGCTGATGGCCGCCCGGGTGCTGGCGGGCGGGCACGAGCTCACCCTCTGGAACCGGACCCCCGGCCGGGCCGGAGAGCTGGTCGCCGCCGGCGCCCGGGAGGCCGCCTCCGTCGCGGACGCGGTCGCCGACGCCGACGTGGCCGTGCTGATGCTGTACGGGCCGGAATCCGCCGGCGACGTGATGGAGTCGGTCCACGTCGCCGCCCCGGCCGGCCTCCTGGTGATCAATGCGACGACCGTCGGGCCCGAGGCGGCCCGGGAACTCGGCCGGGCCGCGTCCGCCGCCGGGCTGCGTTACGTCGACGCCCCGGTCGTCGGCACCCTCGGCCCGGCGCGTGAGGGCAAGCTGAAGATCCTCGTGGGCGCCAGCGAGCTCGACCTCGCCGCCGCCCGCCCCACGCTGGAGCTGTTCGGCGACCCCGAGCGGATCGTCCGGGTCGGCGACGTGGGGGCCGGCAGCGCGCTGAAACTGGTCGTCAACCTGAGCCTCGCCGCGGCTACGGCCGCCATCGCCGAGACCCTCGCCCTTGGCACGGACCTCGGCCTTGACCGCCAGGTCGTGCTCGACGAGCTCGCCGGCGGCTTCCTCGGCGGCATCCTGGGCTACAAGCGGCCGATGATCGAGTCCGGGGACTTCACGCCGCCCGCGTTCACCGTCGAGGCCCTCGCCAAGGACGTCCGCCTGGCCATCCGGGCCACGCCCCGGCCGCTCGGCATCGCGCAGGCCGTTCTCGACCTGACCGGCCAGGCCGCCGACCGCGGCCACGGCGAGGCTGACTTCTCCGCCATCGCCGACCTGCCGCCCCTCGACGCCGCGGCCAGCCCGACCACCGGCACCGCCGACCCCGCCCGCCGCCCCTACAGCACCCAGGCCTGAGGCCCTTGCGCGGACCTTGTGCCGGTCGCTTGACCAAAGGGGATGACCGCATGGCCAGGTAGGCCCATGCGTTCTCCGTTGGGCCAGCCGCTAACGTCTCTTTGGGCGCATTGGCCGTGAACGACGCCGGCCGCCCTTGATGGATCGAGACATGGGTGGGCACGGCGGGGGCGGGGCGCTTACGGCGTGACCGGGGCCAGAGCGCCGATCGGGACAACGGGGCCGGGCAGGGCGGCGAGCAGGCTGACCGGCCCGGGCAGGGCCCGCCGTCCGGACGTGTCCGGCGGCGAGACGGCGAGCGCGGCCGGCGTCGGCCGCGGACGCACGGCCCCGCCGGCCCGATGGGCGGGCCGCGTGCGCGCCGCTGGCTGGTGGCCGGCGTCATCGGGGCGAGCCTGGTGTTCGCCGCGCTCGCCTCGCTGACGGCGCTTGCCACGCCGCCGTTCAGCAGCGCCGACGAGGCCCAGCACGCCTCCTACGCCCTCGACGTCGCGGACGGCACTCTTCCGCTGATCAGCACCCCGGTCCGGTCCCGCATCCCTGGGATGCCGGGTCTGCCGGCCGGCTGCGTCGTCACACCCGACCGGGCGAAGGCCGGTCTCGCCGCCGCGCGGGCGACCTGGCTGGACGACTCCCGCCAGCGGCCCGTTCCCAACTCGGTCGCCCGGGAGATCGCCGCCGCCCCGGGCATGCCGGACTGCGCCCGCGACCTGATCAGGAGCAACACGGCTCTCACCTACACCGCGAACCATCCGCCCCTCTTCTATGGGCTTCAGGCGGTGCCACTGACGATCGGCATCGATCACGGCCACCCGATCGGCGGCTTCCGGGCCGCGCGGCTGCTCAATGTCGCGATCGGCGTCGCCGCGCTCGTCGCGGTCGCCTGGCTGGTACGGGAGCTGGTCCCCACCCGGCCCGATCTCGCCGTCGCCACCGCCGCGCTCCTGGGCACCGTCGGCATGTTCGTGAACTCGAGCGCGCAGCTCTACAACGACGCGTTGGCTGTCTGCACGATCATCGCGGCGCTGGCGGCCACCGTCGCGCTGCTGCGTCGGGGCGGTTCGCCGGCGAGGCTGGCCTGCTTCGGGTGCGCGGTGCTCGCCGCCACCGCGACCCGGGCGAGCGGCCTGCTCGCCGCGGCGGTCCTGTTACCGGCCGCCGGCCTCGCCGTCACCCTGCACACGGCCCGGTTCCCGCGCGCGACCCGCCCCCGGCGCCAGGCGGCGCCTCGCGCCGACGGCCACACCGATCCGGGCAACCCGGAGACGGAACGATCCGCCAGCCGACGCGAGGCTGGCGGCCTGGACGAGACCAATGCCCCCGTGCTGGCGCCGCCCGCGGACACGGCGGCCGGGGCGCCGGTGGGATGGCGACGGCGGATCGGTTACGGGGTGGCGACGGCGGCCGGCGGCGCCGCGCTCGTGGCCGGCGGGATCGGCTGGTGGTACTGGCGCAATGTCCGCCTCTACGGTGACCCGACGGCGAGCGGCCTGATCGCCAGAATGTTCCCGATCGAGGAGGAGCCGCTCTCGTCCGGCGAGGTCCTGACCTCGCGCACGTTCTGGTGGGCGATCTACCGCGGCTTCTTCGGCCGTCCCCGGCTTCTCGTCGCGGACGGCCGGGACCTCACCCAGATCCCGAAGATCATCCTGTGGGTGCTCGCGACCGGCCTGGCCCTGGCGGTGCTGCGTCGGGTCGCCCGCTGGTGCGCGGCCCGCTGGGCGGCCCGCCGGCCGCGTCCCGATCGGCCGGCCGGCTGGACGGCCACCTCCCGGGCGCGGGAGCCCGACGTCTCGACCACGACGTCGACCATGGCGTCGACCATGACGCGTCCGTCGCCCGTCTCCCCGGACACCGCGCGGGTGCGCCCGCGAGAGGCGCGGACGTGGCGAACGGCGGCCGCGCCGGCCGCGGCGTGGCTGGTGACCGCGCTGCACGTCGCGGTCGTGGTCGCCACCCTGATCGGCTACGTCGCCAGCGGAGGCGCGTGGTTCGCGCGTTACCTGCTGCCCGGCCTGCCCGTCGCGGCGCTGCTGCTCGCGATCGCGCTCGGCGCGCTACCGGGCGCCCGCCGCGGCCTGCCGACCGTGCTCGCCGTCCTCGCGCTCGCCGGAACCTGCGTCCTGATGTCCGAACGCGAAATCGCCTTCAAGCACCAGGCGCTGCGCCCACTCGGCGTTCGTGACCGTTTCGAGAGCGCACTGACGATGAGCGGCTTCGGCGCCCCCACCACGATCCTGTGGATTCTCGGAACCGCCGCGGCCGCCGGCTTCGCCCTGCTCGCCACCGCGATGTGGTTCCTCTCCAGCGGGGCCGTCCCGCGCTGGCCCCTCCCCAGCCTCACGCCGCGCCGTCGCGTCCCTGCCCCCTACCGCCCCAGCCTGGCCGAGGCCCTGGCCGCCGACCGGCCGCCGGGCCTTGGCCGCCCCGGGGGAGCCACTCGGCGAGAGTCTCCGGATCCGGCCGCCGATGCCGACGGCCAGCCGCCGCGTACCGCGGTGCGGGCGCTGTGAGCATCCAGGACCCGCGTCGGCGCATGCGACCAGGTCAGGGCGCCGGTCGCTAGATTTGCCCAAGCCCGGCGTCGATACCCATCGCCGGGCCGTGCGGCCGAAGGGCCGCGCCGGAGGGCCGTGAGGCCGGAGGGCCGTGCGGCTGGAGGAGGAGAGGGCGGACGTGCGGATCCTGCTGCCGCCGAGTGAGGCCAAGGCCGCCGGGGGCGACGGGCCTTCGCTGCGGGCGACGGGGTTCGGCGACGGCCCGCTCGCCGAGGCACGCGTCCGGGTGACGGCCGCGGTGGCCGCCTTCTGCCGGGACGCCCCGGAAGCGGCCGTCGCGGCGCTGCGGCTGCCGGCCACGAGCGCCGCCGCGGACCTGGCCGCGAACGTCGGGATCCTGGACCTGGCGACGATGCCCGCGCTCGACCGTTTCACGGGCGTGCTCTACGAGGCGCTCTCACCGGCGACCCTCTCGCCGGCCGAGCGGGCCGTGGCGGACCGGGCCATCGTCGTGTGCAACGCGGCGTTCGGCCTGACCGGTGCGACCGAACCGATCCCCGACCACCGCGTTCCCATGGCGGCGACCATTCCCGGCCTTGGCCCGGGTGGCGGCCCCGCCGGGCTTGGCACCTTCTGGCGTGCCCTGCTCGGCCCGCTCCTGCCCGGGCTCCTGCTGGCCGGCGGCCCGGACGAGGTACCGCTCGGCGAGCAGATCGTCGTGGACCTGCGCTCGTCGGACTACGCGACGGTGCCCCGGCTGTCCGGTCCGCTACGGGCAAACACCGTTCCGGTGCGCGCGCTGACCGAGAAGCGGGTCGGCCGGGGCTGGGTGCGCCGTCCGCTCAGCTACCAGGCGAAGCAGGTGAAAGGCCTGCTGACCAGGTCCTTGATCCAGGCGGAGGCGACCGGACGTCCGCTGAAGACGATCGACGACCTGGCCGAGATCGCCGCGGCCGCGGGCCTCGGCGTCGAGCGTGGCGGCACGGCCGCCGCGCCCACCCTCGATGTGATCACCAGGTGGGATCCGGCCCCCTCCGGCGCTTCCGCCGGCGGGAAGTAGATCCCTTGTCGTCTAGCGTCCTTTCCCAAGTAGTACTTCGTTAGGTTGCTCTGACGAGCGCGAACGCGGGCCGGGCGGCCACAACGAGCGCGATCATCCTCCCGCAGCCATGCAGGTCACAGGGCCGGGCGAGTGACCGTCTGACCCGCACGTCGGTCTTGGTCGCACGACCTAACGAAGCATTACGAGCGTCCTTCGCCGAGGATCAGGATTGTGTCGCCCGTCCGCCGATTGCATACATCTCCAGGCGTTCTGCTTGGCTCAGCGGGCCAGGCCTCGGAGCAGGACGGCGAGGCCGCCGTGGAACTCGGCGTCGCGGGTGATGGCGTTGGCCACAGGCCCGCTTTCGGCCAAGAGCGGGAAGTCTCCGGCTGCGGGGGTGCCGGGGGCGGCGGCCAGGGCGTCGAGGCCGGACGGGCCGCCGAGGTGTTCGAGCTGAATAGCGCCGATGGCGTAGGCAAGCAGCGCCCGTAGGGCGATCACGCGTTGTTCGCCGTGGATGCCGGCGGTGGCGAGGATCGCGAGCACCGTCTCCGACCAGCGCATGATCGCCTGGGACCGGTACCGGCGAGTGAGCGCGAGGGGCACCGTCGAGGGATGGGTGCCGACGGCGTCCCGTAGCCGGCGCGCCATCACCGTGAGCTGGTCCTGCCAGGACGCCCCCTGGGCGGGCGCGGGCGGATCGGTGTCGATCTCGCCGAGCACGGTCTCGACCACCAGCGCCTCCAGTTCGTCCCGGTCCTTGACATACCGGTAGAGGCCCATGGTGCTGACCCCGAGCTGGGTGGCGACGGCCCGCATGGTCAGCCCGGCGAGGCCGTCCCGGTCGACCACGTCGAGGGCGGCCGACGCGAGTTGCGGCGGGGTGAGCGAGGGGCGACGGGGCATCGGGATAGTCCAGGGGTCATGGCGGTGGATCGCACGGACGGGTTGACAGCGTACAAGCTACGCCTACGCTGGTAGGCGTAGCTTGTACGCCTACAGGTGGAGCCTCGATGTACACACCACGCAACCTTGTCCGGCCCGGCACCCTGATCGCCGCGCGCGAACTGCCGGTGGTCTCCGGGCACCCCGTGCCGGTCCCCGACCCGGAAGGATTGCTCGTCCACCTGCAGTTCCGCCGCTTCGCCGGCTGCCCGGTGTGCAACCTGCACCTACGGTCGGTCGCCCGCCGGCACGCGGAGATCGAGGCCGCGGGTGTGCGCGAGGTCGTGGTGTGGCACTCCTCGGCGGACGAGCTCGCGCGCTACACCGCCGAGCTGCCCTTCGCGGTAGTCGCGGACCCCGACAAGCGCCTCTACACCGAGTTCGGAGTCGAGTCGAGGGCACGCGCGCTGCTGGACCCCCGTGCCTGGTGGCCGATCGCGCGCGGGGTCGTCCGCTCGGTCTGGGCCGTTCTGCGTGGCAGGGAGCGTTCGCCGGGGCTGCGCCCACACGGCGGCAGCCTCGGGCTACCGGCGGACTTCCTGATCGCGCCGACCGGCGAGGTCGTAGCCGTGAAGTACGGCGAGCACGTCTACGACCAGTGGTCCGTCGACGAGCTGCTCGACGCGGTCTCGCGCCGGGGCATCTTGACCGTGGCCAGCTGAGCCGCGGCGCGGTCGGGGCGGTCGGCGCCGGGTCCGGCCATTCCGAAGACGGCTCTCAGCTTCCCGTAGATCATGGTCCGTGGGCCCGAACCGCCGATCCGCGTACACAATCAGCGATCTTCGTCCCGTCCCCGCCTGGTCTCCTTGGGAGATCGCCAGATGTGTGCGAGATTCGGGGATAAAACGGACATAAATCGCCGAATGTCGTACACATCTAGTGATTAAGGAAGGTGTTCGGCCTCCCGCGAGTCCATGATCGCCGGATGTGTGCGGGAATTGGGGGTCGAGCGGCTTTTCAAGATCTACGAGAAGGCTCCTGGCGGTGTTTGGAAGATCCGGCCGACGTGCTCCCGGTCCGGAAAGGCTTTTCAAGATCCAGAAGAAGGTTCCTGTCGGTATTGGCAGCCGGCCAGGCCGCCGAGGTCAGCTCGGGCCGAGCTGGCGGAGGCGGGCGGCCAGGAAGTCGCGTTCGACCGCGTTCTCCGTGAGGGCGAGAGCCTCCTCATAGGCGAGGCGGGCGTCGGCGACCCGGCCCAGGGCGCGCAGGAAGTCCGCGCGCGCGGCGGGAAGGTAGCCGTAGCCGGCGAGCTGGGGCTCGGCGGCGAGCGCGTCCAGCGCGGCCAGGCCGGCGGCCGGGCCCTCTCCGAACCCGACGGCGACCGCCCGGTTGAGCGCCACGACCGGCGACGGCCAGCGCCGCGTGAGCAGGTCGTAGAGGCCGACGATCTCCCGCCAGTCGGTGTCCTCCCAGCTGGGCGAACCGGAGTGCACCGCCGCGATCGCGGCCATCAGCGGGAACCGGCCGGGCAGCCGCCCGGGGCCCGCGCCGGGCCCGCGCCGGCGCAGCGCCTCGCGGACGAGGGCCACGCCCTCGTCGATCGCGGCCCGGTCCCACTGGGCGCGGTCCTGCTCGGCGAGGAGCAGCAGCCGCCCGTCCGGCCCGACCCGCCCGGCGGCGCGCGCGTCGGTCAGCAGGACCAGCGCCAGCAGGCCGGCGACGTCCGGGTCGTCGGGCAGCAGCAGGCGCAGCATCCTGGCCAGGTCGAGCGCCCGCTCGACCAGGTCGCGGCGGACCAGGTCGGCGCCGGTGGGCGCGGTGTGGCCGGTGGTGTACAGCAGGTGGACGACGGTGAGCACCGCGTCGATCCGCTCGGGCAGCTCGGCGGCCGGCGGCACCCGGTAGGGGATCCTGGCCGCGGCGATCTTCTTCTTCGCCCGGGTGATCCGGGCCGCCATCGTCGGCTCGGTGACGAGGAACGCCCGCGCCACCTCGGCCGTCGTCAGCCCGCACAGCAGCCGCAGGGTCAGCGCCACCCGTGCCTCGAGCGCCAGCGCCGGGTGGCAGCAGGTGAAGATCAGTCGCAGCCGGTCGTCGGCGGCCCCGGCGACCACGGGAAGGTCGTCGAGGCCTCTGACCGGGCGGGGACGCCCGGGCCGGTCCGCGGGCCCGCCGGGCGCGGCCGGGCCGACCATGCCCGGCCCTGCCGCGCCCAGCCCGACCGCGCCTGGCGGGCCGGACCGGGGCGTCGGCCAGCGAGCCGCCGGCCAGCCGGACGGCGTGGCGGGCGTGGCAGGTACTTCCCCTGGTCCCGCCGCCTCCTCCAGGCCTGGCTCGTCCTCCGGCCCCGGTTCGGTCGGGTCCTCGACGAGGAGCGGAAGGCGGCGGCGCAGGTTGGCGTCGCGGCGCAGCAGGTCGATGGCGCGCCGCCGGGCGGTGGTGGTGAGCCAGCCGCCCGGCCGCGCCGGAACCCCCTCGGTGGCCCACGCGGTCAGCGCGCGGGCGTAGGCGTCCTGGACGCACTCCTCGGCGAGGTCCAGGTCGCGCGTGACGCGCACCGTCGCGGCGAGCACGAACGCCCACTCCCGCCGGTGCGCGTCCGCGACCGCGGCGGCCACCTGGGCGGCCGCGGCCGAGCCGCGGCCCGGATCGGTCGTCATCTCGGGTAGGCCGTCATCTCAGATGGGTCGCTATCTCAGATCGGTGATCATCTCGGGTCTGTGGTCCTCGAGTGCGCCTGCCACCCGATCAGGTATCTGGTCGGGCCATACAGGTCCGGCTCAGTCGAAGGTCATGATCGGCCGGACCTCGACGCCGCCGAAGAACGCCGGGACGTCCTTGGCGATCGCGATCGCCTCGTCCAGGTCGGCGGCCTCGACCAGGTAGTAGCCGCCGAGTGCCTCCTTCGTCTCGGCGAACGGCCCGTCGGTGGTGGTGAAGCCGCCGGCGCCGTCGGATCGGACCGACGTCGCCGTGCTGACCCCCTGCAGCGCGTTGCCACCGCGCAGCGCCGCCGCGTGCTTCTCGCCGAACGCGTTGTGCGCCGCCATCACGCGCCCGTAGACGGCCTCGCCGCCCGTCTCGTAGTCGGACTCGTTCTCGTAGATCAGAATCAGGTACTCCGCCATCGGGTGACTCCTCATCTCGTGGGCGGCCACTCGGGCCCTTCATCTACCCGACGAGCGGCGCGAGCTGGATCGACACCGCTCCGACGAGAAGTTTCCCGGCTTTCCGGCCCCGGCCGGGTCAGCGACGGCCGACGGCCCAGACGAAGGCGTGGGCGTCGCGGTCGCCGGCGGTGGCGGTGCCGGCGACGTCGCCTCGGGAGTTGAGCGCCGAGGCCGCGCTGGCGTCGAAGCCGGGCGGGACGCCGAGGTCGGTCAGCTCGACCCCCCAGGCGGGCGGGGGGTCGCCGCCGCCGGGGACCGGGCTGGTCAGGGCTCGGGTTGCCTTCCAGACGACCGCGTGGGTCGTGGTCGCGGCCGGGGTGCCCGGAGGGGATGGCTCCCCGCCGGTGGGATTCGTGGCGCCGATGGTGGTGGTGGGGCTCGTGGCGGCGGTGGAGAAGCCGGCGATCTGGCCGGCGTCGTTGATGGCGCCGGCCTCGCTGTGGTCGCCGGCGAGGACGCCCAGGTCGATCATCGTGCCCTGGTCCCAGAAGAAGGCGTGCACCTCCTCGGTCGCCGTGGCGGAGTAGCCGACGACCTGGCCGTGCTCGTTGACGTCGGTGGCGAAGCTCGACCGGCCGCCGAGCGTCCCCAGGTCGGTCATCCGGCCGTCCTCCCACAGGAACGCGTGGGTGTCGCCCGACGGCGTCAGGCTGCTGCCGACGACCTGGCCGCGCTCGTTCAGCGCGGCGGGGCGGACGAAGGCGGCGGTGTCCGGCCGTGGGTCGAGGCTGCCGAGGTCGGTGAGCCGGGCGCCGTCCCACAGGTAGGACCTGGCCGCCGAGGGGCGGCCGGCGCCGCCGTACTCCGCCCAGCCGATGACCAGCCCCTCGTTGTTGATCGCCTGGCCGTACTGCTTGGTGGCGCCGGGCAGCGCCGGGACGCGCACGACGATGCCCGATGCCGCGGTGACGGGGCCCGCCGCCGCGGTGGCGACGACGACCGTCGTGCCGTCGTCGATCAGCACGTCGCCGCGGTCGTTGAGGTCCTTGCTGGTGCCCGACGCCGTCGGGCCGACGGGGATCGCCGGGGCCCCGGGCCCCGGCCACACCACCGGCTGGTAGCGGCCCTGTTCGGCCGGTACCGCGCCGGCCACCTGGCCGCCGGCGTTGACCGCCGCGACCATGACGGGCGTCCCGGACGGCGACCCGGCGACCGGCGGCAGCTCGTGGACGGTGCCGTCGGCGAACAGGAAGCCCCGGCCGCCCTCGACCCGGTAGCCGGCGACGTCGCCGTCGTCGGAGAGGCCGGCGACCGTGACCGGGCCGTCGCCGTCGCCGCTCGCGTCGATCGCCGTGGCCGCCCCGCCTGTGCCCCCGCCCTCGCCGGGGCCCGGCCCGGGCTTCGGCGGCAGGTCCGCGCAGCCACCCACCGCGAGCGGCCCGACGAGTCCGGCGAGCAGAACGAGCACGGCGGCGCGGCGCCTGGTCCACGGCGGCCTGGCCGATCTCATACGGCCATGGTCCACCGCCGATCGCCGTCCGTCGACGGCCTCTTCCGCTGGGTGTCCCTCCCCGTGACCAGCGGGAGCCTAACCGGACTGCGCATTCCGGATCGGCTGCCGGGGTCGTTAGCTTGTGTTAAGCAAGTATGCGGCCGCCGCGAGCAGGACCGGAAGACGGCGCGGCGAGATCGGAAGACGGCCGGAGGGAGCAGCACGAGATGATCGCGGGGCCGCCCGTACCAGCCAGTTCGGCCACCCCGGCCGCCGACGACGGCGCCGGGCCGACCGCCGCGCGGGGCCGCCACTACGGCGTGATCGCGCTGTCGAACACGACGCTGGGCGTCCTGATGGCGACCATCGACGCCTCGATCGTCATCATCTCGCTGCCGGCGATCTTCCGGGGGATCGGGCTGGACCCGCTGGCGCCGGGCAACATCGGCTACCTGCTCTGGCTACTGATGGGCTACATGGTGGTCATCGCGGTCCTGGTGGTCTCGCTTGGCCGGCTCGGCGACATGTACGGCCGGGTCAGGATCTACAACGCCGGATTCGCGATCTTCACCGTCTCGTCGGCGGCGCTGGCGCTCACCCCGTTCACCGGGTCGAGCGCCGCGATCTGGCTGATCGTCATGCGGGTCGTGCAGGGCGTCGGCGGCGCCATGCTGACGGCCAACTCGGCGGCGATCATCACGGACGCGTTCCCCGCGCACCGGCGCGGCACGGCCCTGGGGATCAACCAGGTCGCGGCCCTGTCCGGCACGTTCATCGGGTTGGTGCTCGGTGGTGTGCTGTCCGAGTGGCACTGGCGCGCGATCTTCTGGGTGAACGTCCCGATCGGGATCGTCGGCACCGTCTGGGCATACATCAGCCTGCGTGACAACGGCCGACGGGTCGTTGCGAAGATCGACTGGTTGGGCAACCTGACGTTCGCCATCGGTCTCACGGCGGTGCTGGCCGGCGTGACCTACGGCATCCAGCCCTACGGCGGCCACATGATGGGCTGGACCAACCCGGCGGTGCTCGCGGCGCTCATCGGCGGCGCGGCGATGCTCGCGACGTTCGCCGTCGTCGAGACGCGGGTCGCCCAGCCGATGTTTCGCCTGACGCTGTTCCGGATCCGGGCGTTCACCGCTGGCAACCTGGCGCTGCTGCTGAACGCGATCGCTCGCGGCGGCCTCCAGTTCATGCTGATCATTTGGTTGCAGGGCGTCTGGCTGCCACTTCACGGCTATGACTACGAAGAAACCCCGCTTTGGGCCGGTATCTACATGCTGCCGCTGACGATCGGTTTCATCACCGCGGGTCCGATGTCCGGAGCGCTGTCGGACCGGTTCGGCGCCCGGGTGTTCTCGACCGGCGGCCTGACGCTGACCGCCGTCGGTTTCTTCGGGCTGTTGTTCCTGCCGATCAACTTCGACTACTTCGCGTTCGCCGCGCTGCTGGCGCTCATCGGTATCGGCTCCGGGCTGTTCGCGGCACCCAACACAACGGCGATCATGAACTCGGTGCCGGCCTCGGCCCGGGGCTCGGCGTCCGGTATGCGCAGTACCTTCTTGAACTCGGGCAGCGTGCTGTCCATCGGCGTGTTCTTCTCGCTGATGGTCGCCGGCCTGGCCTCGAGCCTTCCGCGGACGCTGACCGACGGGCTGACCGCGCGCGGCGTCCCCGCGGACGTGGCGGCCGACGTCGCGGCCCAGCCCCCGGTTGGCAGCCTGTTCGCCGCATTCCTCGGCTACAACCCGATTGAGACGCTCGTCGGCCACGAGACCCTGAGCACCCTGCCACCCGCTGACGTCGCCGAACTGACCGGAAAGCAGTACTTCCCGGAACTGATCTCCGGCCCGCTGCACGACGGCCTGGTCATCGTCTTCAGCCTCGCGATCGCGATGAGCCTCGTGGCCGCCCTCGCCTCCCTGCTCCGCGGCGGCCGCTACATCCACGCCGACGAGCCCACCGAGCTCTCAGGGGCCACCGAGCTTTCAGGGGCCACCGAACTCTCGGATGCCACCGAACTCTCGGGAGCCTCCGCCTCGGCGACGTCCCTGCCGGCGCAGGCCCCGGCTTCCCGGACGCCGGTCGGCTCGCCCGTCGCCCCGCGCTCCCAGGATCAGCCGGACGGGCCGCGTCATCGGTGACGCGGACGGCCTGACCGATCCTGGAGCCGCGGGAGTCAGGAGCCGGCGGCGCGGCGGTAGACGGCGGCCGTCAGGGCGGCGGTGCGGCGCCAGGTGAACGCGCGGGCGTGGCGGCGGCCGATCTCGCGCGGGTCGGCGTCGACGGCGCCCGACCGGCGGACGCCGCCCAGGCCGTCGGACAGGCCGGCGTAGCCGCCGTCGATGACGTCGAGGAGGGCGTCGGCGAGACGGTCGACGTCGGTCGGCGGGACGAGGCGGACGGCGGTGCCGACGACGGGAGCGGTCACCTCGCGCACCGCCGGGATGTCGGCGGCGATCACCGGGGTGCCGGCGGCCAGCGCCTCCAGGGGAGGCAGGCCGAAGCCCTCGTAGCGGGACGGGAAGCACAGGGCGACGGCGCCGGCGACGGCGGTACGCAGGTCGGCCTCGCTGAGGTAGCCGGCGCCGTGGACCGCCCCGGCCGGCAGGCCCGCCGTGTCGAGCGCCGGGCCCCAGCCAGGCGGGCCGACGAGCACCAGCGGCGGGATGTCCGGATAGGTGCCGTGCAGGCCGCGCAGCGCGGACAGCAACGTGCCGAGGTTCTTACGCGGCTCGGCGTTGCCGACGAACAGCAGGTAGCGCTCGGGGAACCCGCGCTCGCGCAGCCATTCCGGCTTCGGCGGCGCCGCGTCGAACCAGCGGCCGTCGACGCCGAGCGGGGTCGCGGTCACCCGGTCGGGGTCGAGCCGGTAGGCGGCGATCACCTCCTCGGCGATGGCCTGGCTCGGGGTGATCACCGCCGCGGCTCGGCGCAGGCCACGCGGCACGAGCGTCGCGTAGCGGGCCGACGCCTCGCTGACCGTGTCCGGGGTGCGCAGGTAGGACAGGTCATGGATGGTGAGCACGCCACGGGCGGCGCGCAGCGGCGGGAGGACGAAGTTCGTGGCGTGCACGACGTCGGCGTGGCCGACGAGCAGCTCGGCGGGGAGCCGGTCGCCGCGAACCCACGACTCCTGGAGCAGCCGCGCCGGCGCTCGCCGCGCCACCGAGCCGACGCCCGGCGGCAGCGCCTCGGCGAGACCGGCCAGTCCTCGCCAGGTGAACGCGGTGGCGGCGAGGTCCAGCGAGCGGGCGGGAGCGGCGAGCGCCGCCCCGGCGGGCGGGCGCCCGTTGCCGGCCCGGGCGGCCAGCGCCGGCCCGGTCGGCCCGTCCGGCCCCGCGGCGCGGGGCGAGCGGGCGCCGGCGGAGGCGCCAGCCGCGTCGACGGCCCCGCTGCCCGGGGCGAGCGCGCCGAACTCACGGATGAGCCCGAGGGCCTCGTCGCCGACCAGGTCGGCGAGCGCGGCCAACAGGTTCTCGACGTAGCGCCCGACGCCGGTCCGTTGCCCGAGCAGCGGGGTGGCGTCGAGAACCACCCGCAGTGGCCGGGGTTCCTGCCGGATCCGGGACTCCTGCCCGATCGGCGCCGCCGATCGGGCAGGCTCGGAAGCCGACCCGGCAGGTCTGCCCGCGTCCGCGCTCACCTGTCGCCTACGTTCTGGCGCCCCACGGACGCCCGGTCAATGTGATGGGAGGCCGAGCGCGGCCCTGCCTGCCTCAGGAGCGTCAGCCTTCGTACAGGTGGTGGCGCGCGGCGATGGCCCGCCAGCGCTCGGCGAACGCCGCGTCGGAGAAGCGCTGGGCCTGGGCCGCCGCCTCGTCGGCGAGCCGCTGGCGAAGGTCGTCCTCGGTGGCGAGCCGGCGGGTGAACGACATCAGCTGGGCGGGTTCGGTCCAGCGGAAGCCGTCGATGCCGTGCCGGACGATCTCGCGCTGGCCGGCGCGGTCGATGACCACCGGCACGCAGCCACCGGCCATCGCCTCGACGGTCGTCATCCCGAAGTGCTCGGCCGTCCACGGCCGGCGCCGCTCGTCCTCACCCCAGCCGGTCGCGGACCAGAAGACCGACGCCGTGGACACCAGCTTCTCCACGTCGGCCCGTGGCGCGTTCGGGTGCACCTCGACCGGCAGGCCGTGCGCCGCGTCCTTGACCTGCTTCACGTAGGGCTTCTGCGAGTCCTCCATGCCGCCGACGACGTGCAGCGTCCAGCCGGGCAGGTGACCCGCCTCGTGCAGCTCGCCGAACCACTCGACCATCTCGAGCTGGCGCTTGGCGTGCCCCAGGCCGGGGGCGAAGAACCGGCCGACGGTGACGATCGTGCGTTCCCGGACGGGCGCCGGGTGCAGCCGGTCGACCTGGATCGGCGGGTAGAGGATGTCGGCCTCCTGCCGCCACATCCGCCGGATCCAGGTGCGGGTGTAGTCGGAGTTGGCCATCACCACGTCGTAGCGGTCCAGCCAGGCCAGGTCGTGCGGGTCGCGCAGCAGCCAGGGGAAGCGCAGCGCCACCTTGGCCAGCGGGCTATCCGCGACGTCGGAGATCCGCGGCCGGCTGATCGCGAAGCCGAGTTCGCGGATGTCCGCGGGGCCTGGGGTGAAGGTGTCGCAGAGCAGCGTGATCTCGATGCCGACCTCCGTGTCGGGCAGCGGGATCTCGTGCGTGGCGAACTCGGCGCCGACGTCGATCTTGGCGAGGGTGTCGCCGCCCGGGCCGACGACCCGCAGCGAGGTGCCCGCCGGGGCGCCGGGGCGGCCGAAGTCGGCGCGCAGCGTCCGCTGGGTGCCCGCCGAGATCGCGAGCACCGCCTTGCTGGACGACCAGCGCCACTGCCGGATCTTGCCGCCCTCCGGCGGGAACCAGCCGGTGCCGAAGTCGATGGCCGGGCGCACGCCGCGCAGCAGCGGGCCGGCGGAACGGACCGCCGCCTTGCGCCAGGCGGCCATGTCGTGGTCGAACGGGGTCGGGAAGAAGCACAGGTAGGCGGCGCGGCGCGACCGGGTCGGTATCCGGCTCATGTAGGAGCCGTTGACGAACAGGTCGTACTCGGTGGACAGGACGGACAGGTCCTCCTCGCCGCGGTCCGGGATCCGGACGTAGCGGCAGCCGGACAGGTCCAGCCCGAGGTGCCGGCCGACCTCGGCGAGGTCGATGTCGGAGTGGCCGAGGATGTCAACCTCGGCGCCGTCTGCGGCGAGAACCTGGGCAATCATGCCGTTGTGGCGCTCGCCGCCGCCCATCGAATGCCAGAACCGGTTGTAGACGGCCGCCCGCACCCGCCGCCCCAGGCCGGTGGTCGCCGGCTCAGGGCTCGGCGTGGCGCCGACGGCGGCCGGCGCCGGGTCGGCCCCGTCCGTGTCGGCCTCGTCGGCGCCGGTCCCGTCGGTGGGGTCCGCGCCGAGCGCGTCGTCCGGGGCGCCGTCCGCCACCCGATAGGCGTCGGCGAGTGCGCGGATGTCCGTCACCGGGCCGCGGAGGGCCGGCTCACTGGCGATTGGCGGGTTGCCGGTGGCCTCGTCGCCGGTGGCCTCGTCGCTGGTGAGGTCGTCTCTGGTGAGGTCCTCACCAAGGTCGTCGTCACCAGCGCGCGCCTGGGCGGCGGTGGGCAGTGGAACGACCAGGTTCGGCACTCCCCGCTCCGGTACGGATGGTGTCGGCAGGGAGCCGATCTGGAAGCCGACGTGCCGGCGTTCGCCGGCGAAGCCCGAGTACGTCATGAACGCCCGTTCGGACGGGTGGTCCGGACGCACGGGCGCGGTCGGGTTGACGAGGCCGTCCTGGTCCTCGTCCGGACCGGCCGGCTCGCCGGCCGCGGACGGCTCGTCGGCATGGGCCGCCGCGGCCCCGACGACGGACAGGCGCACCGGGGGCTCGTCGACCGGTTCGAGGACGTCCTCGACCAGCTGGTCGCCGTCAGGGCTTCCGTCGACGGCACCGGCGGTGCCGACCGCGCCGACGGCGTGGGCTCGCTCCGGGCCGTCAGCCGTGGCGAGGTCCTCGGCCGTCGTGAGCTCGTCGGCCGTCGTGAGCTCGTCGGTCGTTGTCAGCTCGTCGGCCGTCGCGGGCTCGTCGGTCGCCGTGAGGTGCTCGGAGCCGTCGGGGGCCCCGAGCGCGAGCTCCTCGGGCGGGACGCCCGCGGAGCCGTCGTACGCGGCGAGGTCCGCGTGGCCGCCCATGCCGACGACGTCGTCGACCGAGGCGACCGGCGGGAAGTCGCCGCCCACGGGGAACTGGCCGGCGCCAGGCGGCTGGTCGACGCCGAGGTGCCGCGCGTCTCCGAAGACTCGCGCGTCTCCGAGGATCTCCGCGTCTCCGAGGATCTCCGTGTCGCCGAGGACCAGCCCGTCGTCGAAGACCTGGCCGTCGTCGAAGGCGCCGACGGCATACGGCGCGTTCTCGTCGACGACGCCGGCGTCCCGCGCGAACACCCGACCGTCGTCGAACGCGAGGTCGCCGGCGTCGATGGTCTCCGCGTCGACAACGGTGGAGTCGACAACGGTGGAGTCGACGACGGTGGCGTCATCGAAGGCAAGGTCCGCGGGAACGAGGTCCGCCGCGGCGGGGTCGGCGGGAACAGGATCCAGGAGGGGGCCATAGCCGCCGTCGAGGCCGGGCTCGTCGAGGCCGCCCGGCGAGACGAGGTCGTGGACGCCGGCGTCGAAGCCGAAGCCGTCCGCGGGGCCGGCCTGCTCGGCGAGGAGGCTGTCCGGGGAGGGGAAGGGCGTGAACTCCAGGTCGTCCAGCGGGTCGCGCCCGCCAGGGATCGAGCCCTCCGCCGGGCCGCCGGAGACCGGGATGCGCTCGACCGGCACCCGCTCCGCCGGCGTCTGCCCGACAGGCTGGGCGTCGGGGCCGTCGGTGAGGAATCCGAACATGCCCGCTCGCGAGATCGTGCTCGTGTCCGGCTCGGTGAACGCGGGCGTGCCGGCGGCGGGCGGGTCGACGCCGAAGCGAAGCTGATCGGGAAGGTCCGGGAGGTCGCCGGTCTGGGAGGTGCGTGGCCAGAACAGCTGGTGACCGGTCAGGAGGTCGTCGGTCCGCGTCGGCTCGGCGGCGAGGCCGGCCGCGAGGTCCTCGGGAAGGTCGTCGGACAGCGGGTCCCAGCGGGTGCCGCCGTCCGGCCGGTCCCGCCGGGCCACGACGTCGTCCGCGCCGGCGCCGGCCGTCACCGCCGACGGTTCGGCCGCGCCGTGCTCGGCGTCCGCGCCGACGGCCTCGGCGGTGCCGGCCTGGCCGGCGCCGAGAAGGTCCAGCGGCGCGGGGCCGTGGCTTGGCCGGGTCTGCTCGGTGTTCGGGCCTGGCCTGGTGTGGACCTCGGCTCCGGTGCCGGCGAAGGGGGCCCGGTCGGGCAGGTCGATCGGCCGGCCGGTGGCGCGGTCGATGACCTGGCCTTCCATCGGCGCCGCCGGGCCGGTGGCGGCCGGCGTGGCCCGGACCGTCCCGGCGGGACGGGCTCGGTCGGCTCGGTCGGCGGGGCGTGCCGGCGCGAGCGGTTCCAGCAGGTCGTCCGCGCCGTGGGCCGCCGAGGCCCACGATGACGCCCGCCGCGGCGACGGCTCCAGCGGCGGGAGCGGCTCGAGATCGCCGAACGGGTCCAGCCGCCGGGCGAACGCGTCGGGGCGCGGCGTGTCCAGCGGTGCCGGCCGGGCGGACTCGTCCACCCGGGTGGGGCCGTCCAGCGGGGACAGCGGCTCCAGGTCGTAGGAACCCAGCCGGCTGAGGCCCAGCGGGTCCTGCGGGTCGAAGCTGATCGGCTCGCCCGCCGCGGGCGGTGGGGGGAACGGGTCCAGCCCGAGCGGGTCCCCGCCCCGCGGCTCGGAGCGGGCCGTCCATCCCTGGCCCGCCGCCGAACCGCCCCGGGCCTCGTCGAACCCGCCCTGCTCGAACGCGCCCTGCTCGAACCAGCCGTCGCCGTCGCGGCTGGCGTCGTGGCCGTCGGGCTCGCGCCGGCCGGAGCGCCGGCCGTACTCGTGGGAATGATCGGTCATCGCGCCACCAGCCAGTCCTGCAGCGAGCGTCGTCGTTCGCTGGCGGTGCGGCCGATCTCCCTCCGCCGCGCCGCCATGGTCGGGAACAGCCGTAGGTAGGAGCCGATCACCTTCAGCCGCAGCAGCGTCGGCCGCACGGCTGGCCGGCTGCGCGACCGCCACGCCTGGCGCAGCGTACGCACGGCGATCGACAGCGTCGTCACCGGGTAGCGGGCCACCGCGGACACGGCGAGCGGCAGCGTCGCGTCCTTGGTGAGCATGAGCAGCCGGTTGCGGTCGGTGTGGAAGACGAACAGCGGGGACCACTCGACGCTGGAGGCCGAGTGGACGTGCCGCAGCACCGCGCCCGGGACGTAGCGGATGCTGTAGCCCCGGGAGCGGATCCGCCAGGACAGGTCGGTGTCCTCGTAGTAGAGGAAGAAGTCGTCGTCGAACCAGCCGAGGTCGTGGCCGAGCGCCGTGCGCATGGCCATGCCGTTCCCACAGGCGGTGAAGACTTCCTCCGGGTTCGAGAACTGGCCGGTGTCGACCTCCTGATAGCCGCGGTCGGCGCCGTAGCCGTCGCGCAGCACGATCCCGCCGACGTTGTTGATGACGTCGACGCGTGGAGCGGTGTCGTCGATGGTCACCGAGACGGTGTTCGACTCGGTGCCGGCCACCGGCAACGCGGCGAACCGGGCGGCGCCGCCGTCGGCGGCTGCCCAGCCGGGCCCGCCGTCGGCCGGACCGGAATGCCCATCCCAGCTGAGCATGACCGTCTTGGCGGTCTCGGCCGCCCAGGTGAGCCCGAGCCGGACCTGGCCGGACTCGGGCACGGGGACGAGCAGTTCGCCGCTGCCGCGCGTCCAGAAGAACGGGGCGGTCGGCGGCCCCTCGGCGCCGAAGGTGAGCTTCTCCCAGAGCACCTCGCGCAGCACCTCGCGGCCGTTGACCGTCACCGAGGAGATACGCACCCCGAGCGAGCGCGGGTCGTGCGGGCCCGGGGAGAAGGTCGGGGTCTCCAGCCGCAGCCGCAGGAAGCGGGGCAGGAAGACGACCTTCCCGGTGACCGCGCCGAGCTTGTCGCCGCCCGGCTGGTCGAACGGGGCGAGCAGGTTGGCCAGCCAGTCCGGCTCCGGCACCGCGTCGTTGTTCAGCAGCACGGCGTAGGTGGTGTTCACCTGGTGCAGCGCCAGGTTGTTGCCGCCGGCGAAGCCGAGGTTCGCCGGCGACTCGATCACCCGCACCCACGGGTAGCGCTCGGCGAGCAGTGCCCGGGAGTTGTCGCTGGACGCGTTGTCGACGACCCAGGTCTGGAACCCGAAGGCGGTGTTCTGCTTGGCGACCGCGTCCAGGCACGGCGGCAGCAGGTGCGCGCCGTTCCAGTTGACGATCACGATGGTGACCAGCGGCCGGTCGCCCCAGCCCGAGCCGGGCCGGCCGCCGTCCGTGTCGCCGAGGGCCGGGACGGCGGGCCCCCGGGTCTCTCCCTGGTCGGCGGACCCGGTCCGGGAGGCCCGTGGAGAGGTCCGGTCGGGCGCGGTGCGGGTGCTGACGGTCACGGCGCCGCGCGGCTCGATGTCGGTGTGGGTCATGCCCTTGGCCTCGCCTCGTAGCTGACATGGACCAGGCCCTCGGCGTGTGAGCCGCTGATCCCGAACAGGTCGTGGAAGCGACGGGAGGTGATCAGCTCACCGGTCGTCGGGTCGACGACCTCCACCCGGACGGCGAACGCCCCGAGCAGCGCCGGAAGCCGGTCGATGGTGAAGTCAAGGAACGAGAAGCCCGGCGTGATCGGGATTCCCCCCGCGGGGGTCTCCATCACCCAGATCGGGATCTCGTGCTGGCCAACGGCCACGCAGCGCACACCGACGCGCGGCGGGCAGCCCGCGGAGGCCTCGATCCCGACGGTGATGGTCAGTGGATCGCCCGGATCGTAGGAGATCTCCGTGGGCCCGCCCGGCGTCGAACTGTAGGTGACCGTCTCGGGCCGCACGGTGGCCTGGCTGAACGCGCCCGAGCCCTCGGTCGGCGAGCTGCCGAGCCGCTGACGCAGCAGCTTGGTGCCGATGGCCGGTGCGCCGTCGTGGATGACCCGACCGGACTCGAGCACGACGACCCGGTCGCACATGTTCTCGATCAGGTCGAGCGAGTGGGTGACGAACAGGATCGTGCGGCCCTGGGAGCGGAACTCGTCGATCTTCGCGAGGCACTTGCGCTGGAACGCCTCGTCGCCGACGGCGAGCACCTCGTCGACGAGCAGGATGTCCGGGTCGACGTGCACGGCGACGGCGAAGCCGAGCCGGACGTACTGGCCGGACGAGTAGTGCTTCACCTCGTCGTCGATCTTGTGGCGCAGCTCGGCGAAGTCGACGATCGAGTCGAACAGCCGGTCGGTCTCCCGCTTGGTCAGGCCGAGCAGGGACGCGTTGAGGTAGACGTTGTCCCGGCCGGACAGCTCGCCGTTGAACCCGGCACCCAGCTCCAGCAGCGAGGCGATACGGCCGTTCACCTCGACCCGGCCGCTGGTCGGGCGCAGGATGCCGGCGAGCACCTTGAGCAGGGTCGACTTGCCGGAGCCGTTCGCGCCGGCGAGGCCGACGGTCTGCCCACGGCTGATCTCGACGTTGACGTCCCGCAGCGCCCAGAAGTCCTCGCCGGACAGGCCGCCGCGTCGGACGATCATCTCCTTCAGGCTGGTCGCCCGCTTGTGGTAGGAGACGAACTTCTTGCTGACGCCCTGCGCTCGGATCACGGTCGGTCCCGTCGCGCCGGTGCCGCCGCGCGCGCTCGCGCCGCCCGTGGGCAGCGCGCCGGCGCTGATGCTGGCGTTCGCCCCGTTGCCGCCGCCGGCGGCCGGGCCGGCCGGACCGGCCGGGCCCGTCGTCGTGGTGGCCGAGGGGGAGTACGAAGGAGAGGTCTGAGCCACTAGAGGTCCTCGGCGAAGTCGGCCTGCAGCTTGCGGAACACCCAGATGCCGAGTCCCAGCACGGCCAGGGAGACCGCGCCGGCGGCGGCCAGGTGCTCGAGATAGAACGCGTAGCCCGGGTCGGCGAGGATCCGCAGCGTCGAGCCGTCGGCCTTGGTGGTGGTGGCGTCGATGTAGAGGGCCCGCTGGAAGGTGGCGACCACGATGGCCATCGGGTTGAGCAGGTAGAGCCAGGTGTACTCCTGCAGCCGGTCCTGGATCATCCCGAACGCGTAGACCATGGGGTTCAGCCACATCCACCCCATCAGCGCCACCTCGACGAGGTGCGGCGTGTCCTTGAACCGGACGGACAGCGCCGAGACCAGCATCGCCATGCCGATGGTGAACACCAGGGCGACCGCGCCGGCGGGGACCAGCAGCAGCAGCCCGCCGCCGAGCAGCGGGTAACCGAGCGCCGCGATGAGCACGACCAGGACCAGCAGCTGGAGCACGAAGTGCACGGCGGCGAAGCCCACGGCGGACAGCGGCAGCACCGGCAGCGGGAAACGGACCTTCTTCACCAGGTTCGCGTTGCCGACGACGCTGCCGCAGGCGGTCGCCACACTGTGCGCGAACGCGTTCCAGACCAGCAGCCCGGCGAGGAAATAGATGCCGAAGCGCGGGACGCCCGACTTGAACACGACCTGGAACACGAACGTATAGACGACCAGCAGCAGCAAAGGGTTGGCCAGCGACCAGGCGAAACCCAGCGTGGAGCCCTTGTACTTGACCTTGAGATCCTTGCGGATCAGGCTGGCCAGCAGCTCCCAGCGGACCCGGCTCTGCGCCCGCGACCGCCTGGCCAGCGGGCCGTCGGCGGCGTGCCGCGGCCCCGAACCTGGCCGGCGTGGCGGCGGGGTCCTCACCGGGGGAGATCCTGCCGGCGGCATCGGGGGCGACCCCGCTGGTGGCGCCGGGGACGCGTCGGCCGTGCCGCCCGGGGTTCCCGCTGGATCGGCTGCGCCGATCTGGGAGGTCCGGTCAGCGGCGGGGCCAGCACCTGCGAGCTGCACTCCTCGGCTCCTCTTCGACCCTCTACGACGCCGGACCATGGACGTCGCGGAACCGCCACCCGCCATGGGAGCGGCCCCGATTGTTGTCCCGATCGTGCCATGGTCCCGGTTGGGTCCGCCGAGGCGGGTGACGCCCGATTTGATGCTGGTGGTGTGCCGCGCCTCCGTCACCCCGCGGACCCCCCGGATCGCCGACTCGCTGGATCGGCGAGCCGATCCAGCGGGGACCCTGTCGCCGATCCGGCGGGAACCCGGGCACCGGCGCCGCACCGGAACAGCATGGCGGGCGCACGGCTGGCCCACCGCCCGCGGTGCCGCCCACGCCGGTGGGCGGAGCCTGGGAGGCGGTTCATAGTATCGGGGCCCGCTTGCTCCGGCACCGGTCGGCGGCGGAGTCCCGAGCCAGCCAGCTCGCCGGAGACCGCCCGCCGCTGGGCCCGCCGTCGCACGGCTTCACGAGATTGTCGACCGGGGGGTGACCAGGCTGTTCACCGACGCGCCGCTGGCCCACGTCTGGTCGCATCTGGGGTCGGGTGGCGCGGACGCCCTCGTCGTCGACGTGTTCGACACGTTGCTGTGGCGGCTCGTCCCCGAGCCCGCGCACGTGTTCTGGCTGCTGGGGGAGCGGCTGGCGGCCGCGGGCCGGCTGCCGGGCGGCGTCACAGCTGGCCAGTTCGCCCACCTGCGGATGCTCGCCGAGCGCGACGCGCGGCGGCGGGTGCTCACCGCTCGCGGCGGCTCCGGGGGCGGCGCGGACGGGCGGGGCTGCCCCCGTCTCGACGAGGTGTGGGCGCTGCTGCGCCCCGCGCTGCCCGGCGCCGGCGAACTCGACTACCTGGTCGAGGCGGAGCTCGCCGTGCTGCGGGCGGCCCACCGGGTCGACCTGGCCGCCGCCGAGCTGGTGGAGCTCGCCGCGCTCAAGCTGGGCCTGCCGGTCTACCTCGTCGCGGACACCTGCCTGTCCGCGGCCCAGGTGGAGCGGCTGCTGGCCCGTCCCGAACTCGCCGGCGTCCCGATCGCCGGGGTGGTCACCTCCGCCGACGTGGGGGTGGGAACGGTGGACGGCCTGCTCGGGCACGTGCGCGCCGCCCGGGCCGGCGTCGGCCCGGCGGGAACCGCGGGCGCGTCCACCTGCCGCCTGATGTACGTGGCGGGCGATCCCGTCACCGGCCAGGGCCCGGACCCGCGGGCGGCCGGCGCGGCCGGGCTGGCGGGCGGGGCCGGGCCGAACGTGATCGTCGTCCGCCGCGGCGAGGCGGCCGCCGGGCTGCGTGCCACGCTGGCCGCCGAGGGGCTGCTCGGGGACCCGGACGACGCCATCCCGGTCGACCCCGAGTACGGCGACTTCGGGCTGACCGCGCTGCGCGCCCGGGCCCTGCACCGGGCCGACGCCGCGGCGGTCCCCTCGGCGCTGCGCCGGTTCTGGGACACCGGGGCGGCCGTGTTCGGCCCGGTGTTCACCGGGTTCGCCGAATGGGTCGTCGAGCGGTCCCAGGAGCTCGGCGCCGCCGAGGTCTTCTGCGTGATGCGGTCCGGCGAGCTCGTCGCGAGCCTGCTCGCCGGACCGGGCCGGGACGCCGGCGTCACCGCCCGGCCGCTGTGGGCGTCGCGCGAGGTGTGCGCGCTGGCCAACGTCTTCGACGCGTCCCCGGCGGAGCTGCGGGCCTTCCTCGCGCACGCCGGCGCGGGCCCGGCCGGCGGCCGGGCCTGGCGGGCCGACTCCCGGACCTCCCAGCAGGCTCCCCCGATCGGCTTCCAGACCTCCCCGATCGCCGACCTCCCAGATCCGCTTCGCGGATCCGGCGGGAACCCTGCCGCCGACCGGGCGGGGACCCCGGATCGGGCGGGGACCTTGGGCTTCGCCGATCCGGCGGGAAGCCCGGTCGGCACCGTCGGCGCGCTGCTGCGCCGGCTGCGGGTCGACCTCACGGCCGTGCCCGGGATCTCCGCGCTCATGGGACGCCGGCTCGACATGCCGGCCGGGCTGCTCGACGAGGTCCTCGACGAGCTGCTGACGACGCTGTCCGGGGACGACCGGGTCCGCGGCGAGATCGTGCTCGCGGCCGAGCGGCTGCGGGAACGGTTCCTGCGCTACCTCGACGAGCGGCTGCCCGACGGAGGGCCGGCGGTGCTCGTCGACCTCGGCTGGGACGGGGCCACCCAGGTGCTGCTCGCGCGGCTGCTGGCCGCCACCGGCCGGGAGGCCGTCCCCGTCGGCCTGTACCTGGCGACCGGCCCGGCCGCGCACGCCCACCGGCTCGCCGGCCACCGGATGGAGGGCTACCTCGCCTCGGCCGGTCAGCCCGCGCGGCTGGCCGGCCAGCTGCTGCGCGCCCCGGCGGTCGTCGAGCAGGTGGCGATGGCCGACGTCGGCGCGTTGGCCTCGTTCGACGAGACGGGGGCCCCGCTGCTGGGTCTCGGCCGGGCCAGTCGCACGCAGCTCGCGCAGCGGGCGGCCGCCCAGGCCGGCATCCGTGCCTTCCAGGACGAGTGGCTGCGTCACCGGCGCGCCGAGAACGCCGACGGTCTGGACAGCGCGTTGCCGTCGCTGTGCGGCGACGGGGCGCGGCTCGCGCTGTTGCGCACCCTGACCCGGTTCGTCGCCCGCCCGACGGCCGCGGAGGCCTCCGCGTTCGGCGCCTGGCGGCACGACGGCGAAGCGGGCGCGGCCGGCGACGCGGACCAGGGTGGCGCGCCAGGGGTCTCCGCCGGTGCCCGATCGGCGGCAGGGTTCCCGCCGGATCCGCGAAGCGGATCTGGGAGGTCGGCGAGCCGGGAGGCCGAGGCGGCCCCGGCCGAGCGGGGCGGGCGTGGGCTGCTCCCGGCCGAGCTGATCCGCCGGGTGCCCTACCTGAGCCCCGCGGGGCTGGCCGAGCTGCCGCTGCGGGAGGCGGCCTGGCCGGCGGCGGTCGCCGCCGTGGCCAACCGGCCGCTGGCGCTCGTCACCGAGCTCGCCGCCGCGGCCGGGGTCGACCCCCGGGAGCTGTCCGCGCCGGCCGCGGCCGGCCCCGTCGAGGTGTACGTCGACACCGGCGCCGACTTCGCCCATGGGCCGAAGGCCACCGCCATGCCGTACGCCGGCCGGGACGGGCTGTCGCTGGTGCGGCTTCGGGTCGACGCGGTCGGTGCCCGCCGGGTCCGGGTCGACCCGGCCGGCCGGCGAGGCCTGTTGCGGCTGGACTGGTTGACTCTCGAGTTCCACATCGTTGGCGCCGGCAAGCCCCGCAGGATCACGATTACGGCGTTCGAGGGCCCGGGTTCGCTCGAGTCCACCCATTTTGAAAACGGCAGTATCGCGGTCGGCGGCGCCGGCGGAACCGGTTTGGATAACCGTGGGCGCGGTGTTGTTCTGGGGCTGGTGGGGCTTCGACTACTACAGCCCAACTTGGCTGAAATCCTCGACGACGACCCTCAGCTGGTCTACAACCTGGTTTTGCCTGGCATGCCTGAGTTGGGCGGCACGTACGCGATCGACGTCGAGTTCGCCTTCGGGTGGATGGGGATCCGGGGGGACCCCGTGGTCGCCCCCGCGCCCACGGCGGCGGACCCGGGTACGGGGCCGCAACTACCCCGCCGGGCCGCCCGCCGGGTGATGCGACAACTGGGAGGCCTTCGGTGAGCGACACGGCGACCGGGGGGGCGGTGGGCGAGCCGGGCGGGTTGCCGATCTCGCCGTCGGCGCTCTCCGCCCGCCCCTACGTCCGCTCAGCCACCGCCAGGACCGGGGCCCCCACGCCCCCGGCCCCGGACCAGCCCGCGGGGCCCCCGGGCCCGGGGGAGGGCGCGCTGCGCGCCAGCTTCGCCGACCTCGCCTCCGCCAGCCCCAGCGGCCCCGCCGCGGGGGAGCTGGCGGTCTACAGCGGCGGCCCCGGCCTGGTGGCCTACGACCCGGCCGCGGCGGCCAAGGGGGAGCCGCCGCTGCTGCTGCGCTCCGTCGTCGACCTGCGGGAGGTCTGGCTGCCGCTGCTCGCCGCGGCGACCGTCCGCAGCATCAGCCTGCTCGGCACCGAGCGCGGCGCGACGACGGCGCTGCTCGTCGAGCTGCTGCGCTCCAGCGGCGGCGGCCGCCTGCTCGTCGCCGACCCGGAGCCGGGCCGTGTCCCGCCCGCCGGGCGTGGCCTCGACATCCAGGTCGTCCGGGACCGAGGTGCCGCCGCCCTCGACGGGCACACCCCCACCGACGCCTACCTCGTCGACGCCGACGCGAACTACGCCACCGTCCTCGGCACGCTCGGCGCGATCGACGACGCGGTCCAGGAGTTCGGCCGCACCACGTTCCCGCTGGTCGTCGTGCACGACGTCGGCTGGCCCACCGGCCGGCGCGACCAGTACACCGCCCCCGACCGGCTCACCGACGCCGACCTCCAGCCGCACTCCTGGGACGCGGGCGTCACCCTGGCCTCGCCCGACGCGGTCGTCGGCCGGGGGCTGCGCGGCGACGGCGCCTTCGCCTGGGCGCTCGCCGAGGGCGGGCCGCGCAACGGGGTGCGCACCGCGGTCGAGGAGTTCGTCGCCGGCCATCCCGAGCTGCGGTTCTTCACCGTCGCGCCGGTGTTCGGGCTCGGCATCGTCGTCGACCGGCGCGCGCCGTACGCGGCCAGGATCGCCGAGCTGCTCGCCCCCTGGGTGGCCAACCCCCTGCTGGTCCGGCTGGAACGCAACCGGCTCGACCTGTACCTGCGGGTGGTCGCGCTGCGCGACGAGGCGCTGGCCCTCGCCCGCCTGCACCACGCCGAGCTCGAGCGCCTCGAGGTCGAGCGGCTGCGGCTGGTCGCCGCGGACATGGAGAAGACCGACCGGATCGCCGAGCTGGAACGGGCGCTCGCGGCCGAGCGGGCGGCGACCGCCGACGCGCTCAACGCCCGGCTCGAGGAGCCTCGCCTGGTCGCCGCCGCCCGCTCCGCCGACTCGAAGCTGCGGGCCCGGCTCCGCCGCGGCCCGAGCCGCCTCGAGCAGGCCAGGGCCAGATTCGCCGAGGAGGAGCGCCGCCGGCGGGAAGCGGGGGAGACCGACGCCACGGGCGGCCCGCTCGCCCTCCCGCCCGGGGAGACGGCCAGCCCGGGCCGCGGCGGCGCGGCCCGCGCGTTGCCCGCCGGCTCGGGAACGGCGGCCGGCCCGGGAACGACGGCTGCCGCTCCGGAAGAGGCCGTGGGCCTGGACGGCGCCGGGCCTGGCCTGTCTCGTCCCGGCGGTCACGGCGGCGGCGCGGACCTGCTGGCCGACGGCCGTGGCGAGCCCACCCCCGGGCTGTGGACCCCCGACAGCCGGGGGCCCTGGCCGCCGCCGCCGAGCTCGGCGGCGTGGGCGCCGCCGCCTCCTGTCCCGCCCGCCGCGGGCTCCGGCGGCGTGCTCCTGACGCCGCCAGGCCCCGCTGTGCCGCCCGCCGGGCCGGCGCCAGGCCTGTCGCGCCCCGTTCCGCCACCTCCGCCGTTCCCACCCCCGCCGTCCCCGCCCTCACCCCCGCTGTTCCCGCCCCCTCCCGGTGCTGGGCCGCCCGCCCCGCCGCCCGCCGCCCCGATCCATCCCGGCCAGCCGATCCCGGCGGGCCAGGCGCTCCCGCCCGGCTCGGCGGTCCAGCCGGGCGCGCCGGGCCAGCCGGCCGAGCTGGGCGCCCCAGGGCAGCCGCCCCTGTTCGACCGTTCCGGTGTCCCCATGCGGCGCCGGCTGGGTGGCTCCTTCATCGCCGACCGCCGGGAGCCCCGCCACCGCGCCCCAGGCCGGCACCACAACCCCGACCGCCCTGCCTGACGGGATCCACCGGGCCGGCGGCCGCGGGCAGGTGAGCGGCTCCGACCGTGGATCCGCCGCGACCACGGGCGCGGACCTGGCGCGTCAGCAGACCTGGCGGTAGGGGATCGCGGGCAGGTAGCGGCGCCACCGGGTGGGGTCCAGCTGGTGGGCGTCGCCGCGGCAGGCCGTGGCCAGCAGGGTGGGGTCGTCCAGCGGTGTCACGCGGGCGATGTGGTCGGCGGCGGCGGTGATCAGGGCCTGGCCGTCGGGGGTGAACGCGACGGACTGGACCCAGTCGGTGTGGCCGGCGAGCCGGCCGGCGGAGGTGGGCTCGCCGGGGACGGTGAGATCCCAGAGGTGGACGGCGCCGTCGCGGCCGGCGGTGGCCAGCGTCCGGCCGTCGGGCGCGAAGGCGAGGGTGAGCACCCAGTCCAGGCCGGCCGAAAGCGTCGCCTCGGCGCGGGGGTGGGCGGGGTCGGTGACGTCCCACAGCCGGGCGGTGCCGTCGTAGCCGCCGGTCGCGAGCTGCCGGCCGTCGGGGCTGAAGGCCACTGCCCACACATAGTCGCTGTGGCCGGTGAGCGTCGCCTCCGCGCGGGGCCGGCGCGGGTCGCTGACGTCCCAGAGGCGCGCGGTGTGGTCGGCGCTCGCCGTCGCGAGCGTCCGGCCGTCGGGGCCGAACGCGACCTGCCGGACCCAGCCCGAGTGGCCGCTGAGCACGCCCAGCTGGGCCGGGCGCGCCGGGTCGTGGACGTCCCAGATCCGGGCGGTGTTGTCGTGGCCGGCGGTCGCCAGCCGGGCACCGTCGGGGCTGAACGCGACGGAGACGACGTAGCCCTCGTGGCCGCGTAGCGTCGCGACCCGGGCCGGGTGGGCAGGGTCGTGGATGTCCCAGAGGATCGCCGTCCGGTCGTGGCCGACCGTCGCGAGCAGGTTCCCGCCGGGGCTGAACGCGGCGGCGGTGACCCACCCCTCGTGCCCGCGCGTGACCGCCAGCGGCCTGGGAATGGCGGGCCGGGAGAGGTCGGTCAGGTCGGCCAGCGCCCACAGCCGGCTGGTGCCGTCCGCGGAGGTGGTCGCGGCGAGCCTGCCGTCCGGGCTCACCGCGGCGCCGAGGACCGAGTCGGTGTGGCCGGTCAGGTTCGTCGCCGCCGTGTCGGCGAACGAGGTGCGCAGGCTGGCGCGGGTGGCCGGGCTGGGGCTGATCCGGAACGCGGCGAGGCTGAGGCGGGCCGCGAGCTCGGGGTCGGCCGAGCGGACCTGGTCGGCGGACTCGGCGATACCGGCGGCGACCGTGGCCGGCGTCGGGCTCGGCCCGGGCTGGTTGCGCAGTACCACCGGGATCAGGATGATGATCAGCATCAGGGCCAGCAGTGGCATGATCAACAGGGAGGCGTGCCGGATCCGGTCCCGCCAGACCCGCGCCGGCCGCCCGTCGGTGGCGTCCACCGGCCGCGGGGTGGGGCCATCCCGCGAGGCGAGGTCCTCGGTGTCGGCGCGGGGGCGGAGCTGGGCGCGCAGCACGGCCGCGAGCCGGGCGCGTCGGCCGCGGGCGGCGTCGGCCGCCCTTTCCGCCTCCGCTGCTCCTGCCTCGAAGCCCTCCGCCTCCGCCCGCCGCGCCGCGATCCCTCGCGCCCTGGCTCTGCGCCCCTCCGATCCCCGCGCCGCGGCACCGCCGGTCGCGGGGCCGTCGCCCGCGGCCTGGTCGCCGCGCGCCGTCGGGATGCCGCCCGCCGCCGCGGCGCCCGGGCCGGTGGCGGGCTGGGCGCCGCCGGCGCCGGCCTGGTCGGCGGCCTCCGGCGGCCAGCCCTCGGAGGCCGCGTGGTCGTCGCCGGAGTGCCCGCCGCCCACGGCGGCGTCGGCTGGCACCTCGCCGGGGGTGCCCCGCGCGGGCTGGGCCGGCAGGGTGCCGGCGCGGATGGCGCGGCTCACCGCCGGGTCGGGGTGGGTCGGCGGGCCCATCCCGACCAGGCGCAGGAACAGCTCCTGCGCGGTCGGGCGCTCGGCCGGGTCCTTGCTCATCGCCTGCGCGACGATCGGGCGCAGCGCGGGGCCAAGGCCCTCGAGGTTCGGTTCCAGGTGCACGACGCGATACAGCTGGACGGGCGTCGGCCCGTCCCCGAACGGCAGCACGCCGGTGCCCGCGTAGGTGACCAGGCCACCCCAGGCGAAGATGTCGGCCGCCGCCGTCACCGGCTGGCCGTTGGCCTGCTCCGGCGACATGAACGCCGGGGTCCCGATCCGCAGGACGTCGTGGCTGAGCACGCCGTGCGCGTCGGCGGCCCGGGCGATCCCGAAGTCGATGACCCGCGGGCCGAGGGCGGAGAGGATCACGTTCGACGGCTTGAGGTCGCGGTGCACGAGGCCCGCCCCGTGGATCGCGGTCAGCGCGGCGGCGACGCTCACGGCCAGCCGTTCCAGGTCCCCGGTGCGCAGCGGGCCGCCGGCGAGCACGGCACGGGTGAGCGTCAGCCCGTCGAGGTACTCGGTCACCAGGTACGGCGGCCCGTTCGGCGGGTCGACGACCTCCAGCACCTCGGCGGTGCAGAACCGGGCGACCCGGCGGGCCACGTCGGCCTCGCGCAGGAACCGCTCCCGGAACTCGGGCAGCTGGGCGAGGTCCGGCCGGATCATCTTGATCGCGACCAGTCGCAGCTCGCCGTCGATCCCGTCCGGGCCGACCACGGCCGGCCCGCCGATCACGGCCGACCCGCCGGCCGCCTGCCCGGCCTCGATCGGCCCGATGCCGAGGTAGACGGTGCCCATCCCGCCCTCGCCGAGCCGTCCGATCAGCTGGTAGTCGCCGAGCTCTTCCGGGTCGTCGTCCGTGAGCGGCTCGGCGGCGACCGCCCCCATCGGATGCGTCGGATGGGTCGGCAGGGTGAGCCCGCCCCGGGTGGGCACCGTCAGCGGCTGCTGGGCCGGAAGCGGGACGGTCGGGAGCGTGCCGGACGGGTTCTCCGCGGACTGGTTCTCACCGCCCGGGTTCCCGCCAGACCGGTTCTCGCCGGGCGGGGCCTCGCCGGGGCGGGGCGCGCTGGGCGAGGTCGCCTGGACGGCGAGCGCGTGCTGCTGGTTGCGGCGCACCGATCCCCCCGAACGAGCAGGCAGACCTAACCCGACAGGACCTCAGTCTGCGGCCCCGCCCGGCGTGCCGTACCGCCACGGCGCGATTACTTAAGGTAGTTCCTGTCTGTGCGGACCTGGCGGGCGTGCTGGTGTCGCCCCGGGCCACTCTTCGTGGATCAAGGCGGCGCGAGAGCCTCCGCGATCTACCAGAAGAACCCACCTACGCCCCGCCCGACCGGCCGGTCATGGCCTGTGGGTGTTCGGCCGGTGATCCCATGGGCTGTGGTGCCGAAAACGTGCCAGTTCGGCGCCATAGGCCATGGACCGATTCCAGGGGCGGTGGTGACCGTGCAACCCCACCCGGCCCGGCCAGCGCCGAGGGCCCGCGGGCTGCCGAGCCAGGGCCAGGGCGGAGCTGGGACCAGGGCCGCGCGCCTCGAACTGCCACGCGCCGGGAACCGCGGTTGTCCTGCGCGCCGCGTTCACCCCGCCGCCCACCGCCCGCCGCCGAGTGGCGGGCCGGGGCTACGCCTTGCGGTGGCGGTGGGCGCCGGGGCGGCGGGGGATGGTGAGGGTCTGGTCGGACTGGGGGGTGCCGGCGTCGGGTTGGAGGGGATGGGCGCCGGTGCCGAACCAGTCGTAGGGGCCGGCGGGGCCGCCGACGTTGCCGGCGATCAGGTCGGCGAGCGGCATGGCGCCGGGCTTGCCGGCGTCTCGCTCACCCGGGTCCCGCGGGACCGGGCGGATCGCGAACACCACCGCCCAGACGGCGACGGCCAGCAGCGTGAGCGCGCACAGCCCGAGAACGACCTCGACCGCGACCGGCGGCCACGGCGACCAGGCGAGCAGCGCGTCCAGGCCGTCCCGCGCGTCGCCGCCCGGGCCCTCCCACCAGCGCGGGAACAGGACGCAGATCGCCATGGCCTGCATCGCGACCGCGCCCGCGAGCATGACCAGCGGGGTGAACCGGGACAGCCGGCCGGCCGACGCGGCGCCGGCGCCGACCCCGACGGCGAGCGCCACCAGGCCGGCGAACAGGTAGCGGCCGGAGATGCCGCTGGCGTGCGACGTGTCATGGAAGTGCAGCCCGGACTGGAGCGTCATCAGGCCGAACAGGCCGGCCGTCGGCCAGAGCATGAGCACGAGGTCAACCCGCCTCGCCCTCGGGCGCGCGGCCGCGATGCCGACCGCCGCGAGCACCGCGACCACGACGGTGCCGATCCGCGCGGCCAGCTCCGGCAGGTTCGCCTCGAACCAGCCGAACTCGCCCCACCAACGCAGGATCGTGCCGTTGACCAGTACGTCCGCGAACTCCCCCCAGCCGGACAGCTCGGTGCCGAGCACGAAACCGGGCGTCGTCGGCTGGAACGTGTGGTAGCGGACCAGGTTGACGACGAACCACCAGGCGCCGAACGCCAGCGCCGCCACCGTGCCGGTCAGCAGCGGCCGCCACGGGAACCGAGCCGCCGCCGGCGACACGGCGGGGCCGGCCGCCGCCTCCGCGAGCAGGAACGGGGCGCCGTCCGCCCGCGTCCGCTCGGGGGCGGGCAGGGCTCCGGCCTCCCCCGCGCTGGCCCCTTCCCGTGCCAGCGCCCCGCGGGCCCGCCGCCAGGCCAGCAGGTAGGCGACGACCGCCAGCGGGACGAACACGATGCCCAGCGACTTCGACAGCATCGCGATCCCGATGAACGCGCCGACCCAGCAGCCGGTGCGCGCCGACGTGTCGCCGCGCAGCACATAGCACAGCGCCAGCGTCGTCAGCGCCCCGGCGAGCACCAGCAGCGCGTCGTTGTTCACGCTCGAGCCGATGTGGGTCAGCATCGGGATGGCCAGCGGGAGCAGCGCCGCGACCCGGCCGGCGGCGCGGCTCTCGGTGATCCGCTCGGCGGCGGCCCACGCGATCAGGGGCAGCGGCGCCACCATGAGCACGCTCATCAGCCGCAGCAGCCCGATGACCAGGTCGAACCGCAGGTCCTGCGGCGCCCCGGGCGGCAGCTTCACCAGCGCGGCGCCCGCGAGGTAGTACAGCGGCGGGTGCTGCATCATCTGCTGCACGTCCCCCGCTGGCTGGCCCGGCCTGGGCAGCTCCCGCCACTCGGGCCGGTCCGCGCGATCGGTCGCGTCGGCCTCGGTGAACGGCCCGACCGCCAGCTCACGCGGGTTGTCCCGGGTGCCGTAGGGCGCCTCGACGATCGAGCCGACCGTCTCGGGGGAGGCGGTCGCGTGCCCGACCGGAGGCCAGCCCTTCCCTTCCGCCAGCCGCATCACCGCGTCGACGTGATGCGGCTCGTCCGGCGCGTGGTACTGCGGCACCAGCACCGACCAGCTGCCCAGCAGCAGCGTGAACAGGATGGTGATCAGCCAGACGGGCGCGGGCGCGGAACGCAGCACCCGCCAGGGGCGGAAGCGCACCTCGGGCCGCAGCAGCTCGCGGGGGCCGGCGTCCGCCCCAGTGGCCGGCCGCCGGTCCGCCGCGGCGGCGTGCCCCGGCCCGTTCTCGGCCTCGGAAGGTCCCGGCCCGTTCTTCGCTTCGGGTGGTACCGGCCCGTTGGTGGCCTTGAGCGGCCCCGGCCCGTTGGTGGCCTTGGGCAGCCCCGGCCCGTTCTTGGCCTTGGGCGGCGGCCCCTTCTCAGCTTCGGAAGGCGCCGGCCCGTTCCTGGCCTCGGGCGACAGGCGCCCGTTCCTGGCCCTGGGCGACGTCAGACGGTTCTCAGCCTCGGAAGGCACCAGGCCGTTCTTGGCCTCAGGTGAGGGCCCGTTCCCGGCCTCAGACGACACCGGCCCGTTCTCGGCCTCAGATGACACAGCAGAAGACCCCCCGGGCGATGGACGCCTGTCATGGTAGGCGTCCCGCCCCGGGCCACCCACGCCAGATGGCACCCGATCCACCCAAATTCAACCCAGAGTCCAGGAAACGTATCGGTAGCGCCTGAGAACGGCCCTCCGGGCAGCCGCGCGACCGGAATCTCGGCGGCCGCGGCCCGGCGTCGAGGGCCTGAGGGGCCGGCCCTCTGGGGGAGACATCCGGCGGCCGTCCTGGCGAAGCCGACCGGAGGCGGCGAACAGGGGCTACCCACCCCGCGGCCGTCAGCTCCAGGCGTCGGCGGTGCCGATGACCTTGGCGGGGGAGCCGGCGACGATGGCCTTCGCGGGAACGTCCCTGGTCACGACGGCGCCGGCGGCGACGATGGCGCCCTCACCGATCGTCACACCCTTGAGCACGATCGCGCCGGCGCCGACCCACACGTGGTCCTCGATGACGATGGGCGCGCTCTGCGGCTGCTGTACGCCGTCGACGACGATCGGGTGGAAGTCGTTGTCCATGAGCTGGGTGTTCCACGAGATCGTGCAGTGCTCGCCGATCGACACCCGGTCGCGGACCAGGATCTTCGCGAAGCCGTTGATGTTGACCCCGTGGCCGAGCTGCAGTAGCCCGGAGTCGACGACGACGCGCACGCCGCGCTGCAGCGACACGACGCCCTCGCAGCGCAGCCGCCCCTCCGGGTGTACTCGGACGATCGACGAGTCGTGCTTGGTGGACAGCCCGAACGAGCCGAGGCCGACCCTTAGCACACCACCAGGGGCGAACTCGAAGCGCTCATGACCCTCGATGATCGTGCGCGAGCCCGTCCAGATCGGCTTGCCGTAGGCAAGCGGATAGCGCAGCCCGGTGACGAACGCCAGTGCCGAGGTCTCCCGGGCGGCGTGCAGCGACCGGACGTGCTGGACGTATTCGCGTAGATCGCTCCTGAAAGCACCCACGAATACCACCCTAGGCGCCGTTGCCGTGAGTGGCCTCACCGGGCCTCGGGGTCTCCGCGCGCGCCAGGCCGCGACGACGCGGGCCCGGCCTGGGGCGGCGCGGCGGCGACGTCGGTCGCGCCGGGCCCTGACCTGCGTGAACGCGCCGGAATCGCGGCCGGCCGGCGCGCCGGCCGGCCGGTGTGATCCTCAGTGGTCTCCGTGGGAGACCGGTGGCCGTCACATATCGTGTCCAAGACCCGCCCACCGTCCGGGCGTGCGCGTCACCGTGTCACGCTGGCACGCGAACCACCGTCGGCGAGCATGGGCGTGGAGCCGGGCCTCGGCGCGTCGCCGGCGGCCGAGGCGGTGGCCGAGACGGCGGCGCTGCCTTGTAGACGGGGACCCAGACGCGGCGCTCCACGCGCCGCGGGGTCCTAAACAGCAGCGACCGGGAGTAAGACCGACGTGAGTGTCAGCGCCATCCGCAAGCCCCACCCCTCGGACGCGTCCATGCTCACCGCGCCCGGCGACGACGATCAGCTCTCGACCCAGCGGGACGCGCCGTACGTGACCGTCGTGCTGCCCTGCTTCAACGAGCAGGACCACGTCGTCCTCGAACTCGAGCGGATCAGCGCGGCGATGGACGCCAGCCGCTACAGCTATGAGCTGCTGGTCATCGACGACAAGTCGACCGACGACACGCTGGCGGTGCTCCACGAGGTGGCGCCCCGCTTCCCGAAGATGCGGCTGATGCCGTTCCGGCGCAACGGCGGTTCCGGTACCGCCCGCCGGATCGGGACGCAGGAGGCGCGCGGCCAGATCGTGGTCTGGACCGACGCGGACATGACCTACCCGAACGAGCGGATCCCGGAGTTCGTCAAGTACCTCGACGACAACCCGGACGTGGACCAGGTCGTCGGCGCCCGCACCTCCGAGGAGGGCACCCACAAGTGGGCGCGGGTGCCGGCGAAGTGGTTCATCCGGATGGTCGCGCAGCGGCTGTCCGGGACGAAGATCCCGGATCTGAACTCCGGGCTGCGGGCGTTCCGCCGCGAGGTCTCCCTGCCGTACCTGCGGCTGCTGCCGCCCGGGTTCTCCTGCGTCACCACGATCACGATGGCGTTCCTGTCCAACCAGCACCCGGTGGACTACCTCCCGATCGACTACGCGAAGCGATCCGGGAAGTCGAAGTTCCACCCGTTCCGGGACGCGCGGCGTTACATCCTGCAGGTCCTGCGGATGGTGATGTACTTCGACCCGCTCAAGGTGCTGCTCCCGGTCGCACTGTGGATCATGGGGTTGGGGTTCATCAAGCTGATCGTCGACCTCGCCCGCTACGACTTCCACGTCGCCACGTCGACGCTGCTGGCGATCCTGGTCGGCTTCCAGATCGCGGTCCTCGCCCTGCTCGGCGACCTCGTGGCCCGGTCCCGTGGCAGTTCCTGACCCGCGGGGCGGGCCGGCCCCGGCGGCCCGGGCCGGGCGGCCGCGGATCGCGATCGTCGGGCCGACTCATCCCTACAAGGGCGGGATCGCGCAGCACACCACCGAGCTCGCGCACCGGCTTGCCCGGCGCGGCCACGACGTGTGGATCGAATCCTGGTCCGCGCAGTACCCCGCCAGGCTGTACCCGGGCCAGCAGCGGGTCGACGCGCCCGAGATGGAGCCGTTCCCGGCCACCGGCTACCCGCTGTCGTGGTGGCGCCCCGACGGCTGGGTGCGCCTCGGCCGCCGGCTGCGCCGCCGCGCCGACGCGGTCGTCGTCGTGGTGGTCACGCCCATCCAGGCCCCGGCCTACCTCGGCATCCTCGCCGGGCTGGGCCGCGCCGGCCGGCGGGCGGCCGGGCCGGCGGTGCTCGCCCTGTGTCACAACGTGCTGCCGCACGAGCGCCGGCGCCTCGACGAGCCGCTGATCAGGGCCGTGCTGCGCCGCGCCGGCGCCGTGCTCGTCCACACCGACGCCGAGGCCACCCGCGCCGCCGCGCTGACCGCCGCCCCCGTGCGCGTCGCCGCGATGGCGCCGCACCTGTGGACCGCCCCGAGCCGCCGGGTCCACGCCGCGGACGCGCCGGCGGCGCCGGACCGGGCAGGCGAACCGGCGGGCCAGGCGACGGGCGAGGCGACAAGCGCGCTGGGCGGCCCGAGGCGACGGTTGCTGTTCTTCGGGCTGGTGCGGCCGTACAAGGGGCTGGACGTGCTGCTGCGGGCGCTGGCCGCCGGGCCGCCGGACGTCGCGCTGACCGTCGCCGGCGAGTTCTGGGGCGGCCAGGAGGCGACCCAGGCGCTCGTCGCCGAGCTCGGCCTCGCCGACCGGGTGGAGCTGCGCCCCGGCTACGTCGACGCCGCCGACGTGCCCGCCCTGTTCGCCGCCGCGGACGCGCTGGTGCTGCCCTACCGCGCCGGCACCGCGTCGCAGAACGTCGATCTCGCGCACCTGCACGGTCTGCCGGTCGTCGCCACCTCCGTCGGCACGCTGCCCGCGGCCGTCTCGGACGGGGTGGACGGGCTGCTGGTCCCGCCGGGCGACCCGGCGGCGCTGGCCGCGGCGCTGCGCCGGCTGTACGAGCCGGGGGTGCTCACGGCGCTGGCCGCGAAGGTGCGCCCGCCGGACACCGCCGGCGGCTGGGAGCGCTACCTCGACACTCTGTTGGAGGCGATCGAGGGCCAGCGGCGCGTGGACCACCGATAAGCACAATAAGTAAGAGTTAGTGCGCGCTCCGTACTCTCACTGGCTGTGAGAGAAACGACACGTACCGCGCCATCGCGTCAGCCGAAACTGCCCGGCCGGCCGGGCCCGCGCCGCGCGGGCCTCCGGCCGCGTCCCACCCGGTCGCGTGGGCGCCAGCTGTGCTACTCCGAGACCGAGCCGCGCACCCTCGACGAGTTCACCCGCCGGCGCAAGGCGCGCAAGCTCATCGCGGTGCTCGCGCACTTCCTCGGCCGGGACGGCCGGGACGGGCCGCGGGTGCTCGCCGGCCTGCGGGTGCTCGACGTCGGCTGCTCGGCCGGCTTCATCGCCGACGAACTGGCCGCGGCGGGCGCCGAGGTGACCGGCGTCGACATCGACGTCGCCGGGCTGCGCCGCGCCAGGGCGCGGTTCGCCCGGCGGGCCCGGTTCGTCCAGGCCGACGGGCTGGCGCTGCCGCTGCCGGACGGCGCCGTCGACGTCGTCATCCTCAACCACATCTACGAGCACGTCGTCGACGCTGACGAGCTGGTCGCCGAGGCGTGCCGGGTGCTCGCCCCCGACGGCATCGTCTACCTCGGCCTCGGCAACCGGCTCGGCGTCGTGGAGCCGCACCACCGGCTGCCGATGCTGTCGTGGCTGCCGCCCGTGCTCGCCGACGCCTACCTGCGGGTGACCGGCCGCGGAGAGCACTACTACGAGCGCTACCGCACCCGGCGCGGCCTGCGCCGGATGCTGACCCGGGTCGGGCTGCGGGCCTGGGACTACACCGCCGCGGTCATGCTCGCGCCCGAGACCTTCCACGCCGAGGCCGACCTGCCCCGGCTGCCCTGGCTCGGCACCCCGCCGCCGTGGCTGGCCGGCCTGGCTGCCCGGCTGCCGGGCGCCGGCCGGCCACCGGGCCGGCGGTCGGTGGCGGCGCGGGCCTGGCTCGCGCGGGCCGCGCTGCCATTCGCCCCGACCTACCTGTGGGTCGCCACCCCCGGCCCGCGCCGTCCCGGCGGCCGGACGCTTCCCGCGGGCCCCCGCCCCGTCCACGCCCGCCCCCCGGCGGCCGTGCTCGCGGGTCCGGGGGTCCCGGCCGCGCGGAATCAGGGCGGGACCCGGCCCGGGCTCGGGCGGCCGATCCGGGGCGGTGGCTGACGGGCGCCGACCCCGCCTCCGGTTCGGCGGCGGGCGGCTCGGCTCGCTCGGTCCCCGTCGCGGCCCGGGCGGTCCAGGCGGCCTGGACGGCCCAAGGCGGATCCGGCGACGACCCGGCGACCGGCTCGGCCTGGTACCTGACGGCTTCTCCCCGTCTGGGGGCGGCCCGGCCGCGCCGTGGCCGACCCCGGCACGGGCCCTGGCCGACGCGGCGGGCAGACTGGAGAGCATGAGCTCGCTGCGTGACGATGCCCTGGCCTACGTCGGGCACCAGGTGCACGTGATGCGCCGCCGGGAGGTCTCGACCCTGCTGAGCTGGGTCGGCGACCTGCGTGGGCGGACCCTGCTCGACGTCGCCGGCGGGGACGGCTACTGGGCGGGCCAGGCGGGCCGCCGCGGCGCGCGCGCCGTCTGCCTCGACCTCGCCCGGCGCAAGCTCGAGTTCGGCCGGCGGCTGCGCGGGCACCCCGGCCTCATCGAGGGCGACGCCCTGCGGCTGCCGTTCGCCGACGGGTCGTTCGACGTCGTCATGTCGGTGTGCGCGATCGAGCACTTCGACGACGGCGCCGCCGCGCTCGCCGAGATGGCGCGGGTGCTGCGCCCCGGTGGCGACCTGGTGCTCTCCGCTGACGCGCTGACCAGGGCGGAGCGCTGGCCGGCGATGCTCGCCCGTCACCGCGAGCGCTACCACGTCAAGCACACCTACCCGGCGAACGTCCTGAACAAGCTGCTCGACGGCGCAGGCCTGGACGTCGTCCGCCAGACCCACATGTTCCGCTCCGAGCGCGCCGAGCGGCTCTACCTGACCCTGTCGGCGAAGGGTGGCCGGGCTGGCTGGAACGCGGCGGCCCCGCTGTCGCCGCTGGTCGCCCTCGACGACCGGCGCTCCCCCGACGACGGCGGCAGCGTGGTCCTCACGCATGCCCGCAGGCGGGGCTGACCGAGCGGGTGAACGCGCAGCGGGCGCTCGCCGTCCTCCTCACCGTCCTGTTCTTCGCCCTGGTGATCTTTGGCATGGGCGCCCTGTTCGCCACGTTCGACCACCGGGCGTGGGGTCACATCGTCGGTGCGGTGGCCTGCGCCGTGATGGTCGGCGCCGGGATCAACGCCGCCCGCGGACCCGACGGCGCCAGCCCGCCAGGCGGCGCCGACCGCCCGGGTGGCTCGGGGCGGCCCGGCGTGTCCGGCCGGTCGTCCGGGACGGGCCGTCCGGGTGGCCCGCGCCGGCCTGGCGGTGGCACGGGCCGCCGGTCCGGCAGGAGCCCTGGCCCTGGCCGGGCCGGGCGTCGCTGAGGAGGCGCGGGCTTCGTGCGGGTGGGTTTCCTTCTCGATCAGGTGCTCGCGCCGGTGCCGGGTGGCACCGGCCGGTACTCGGCCGAGCTTGCCGCGGCGCTCGCCAGGACCGCCGCCCCCGGCGACGGGGTCGTCGGCTGGTGCGCCTGGCGCCCCGAACATCGCCCGGCGCGGGCGAGACGGCTGCCGGCCCCCGTCGGCGAGGCGCTGGCGGCCCGGCTCCCGGGCGGGCGCGGGCCGGTGACCGCGGACGCGGCGCTCCCCGGCGTGCTCGGGCCGCTGCGGCTGGGGCTGCCGAGACGGGCGCTGGCGACCGCGTGGGCGCGTGGCGCCGGCCCGACTCCGACCGGGGTGGACGTCGTGCACGCGCCCACGCTGCTCGTGCCGCCGCGCCGGCGCGGCGTGCCGCTCGTGGTGACGATCCACGACGCCGTCCCCTGGACGCACCCGCGCACGCTGACGCCGCACGGTGCCCGCTGGCACCAGGAGATGGGCGCGCGGGCCGCCCGTACCGCCGACGCCATCGTCGTGCCCACCGAGGCCGTCGCGGCCGACCTGCGCCCCTTCCTGCGGGTGCCGGACGGCAGGATGCACGTGATCGGCGAGGGCGCCGCCGACGCGGTCCTGCGGGTGGGGCCGGACGCCGACGACCGCGCCAGGCGCCTCGGCCTGCCCCCCGACGGCTACCTGCTCACGCTCGCCACGCTGGAGCCGCGCAAGGGCCTCGAGGTGGCGCTCGCCGCTCTCGGGATGGTCACCGGCCCGGCGGCCCGGCTGCCGCTGCTGCACGTCGGCCAGCCGGGCTGGGGGGCGTTGGACGCGGCCGCCGAGGCGGCCAAGCTCGGCGTGGCGGCCGGCCGGTTCCGCTCGCTCGGCCGGATCGACGACGCGGACCTGGCCGTCGTGCTGTCGCGGGCCAGTGTGCTGGTCGCCCCGTCCCGGTCAGAGGGGTTCGGCCTGCCGGTGGTCGAGGCGATGGCGCACGGCGTGCCGGTGGTCGTCTCCGACGTGCCCGCGCTCGTCGAGGTCGCGGGGCCGGCGGGGACCGTCGTGCCGGTCGACGACCCGACCCAGCTGGCCGCCGGCGTCAGCCGGATCGTCGCCGATCACGCGCTGCGGGCCCGCCTGTCGGACAGCGGACGCGCACGGGCTCGGCACTTTAGCTGGGTTGAGGCGGCGCGCGAGTGCTGGGAGCTCTACCGTCGTGTGAAAGGTTCCCCGGCCGTGTCCGTCGCCGGTGACGGGCGGGCGTAGTGTTGCCCCGGTTGTATGCGCCGCCCCAGGAGCGAGTTCCTCATGGCCGGCGGCGCGTGCGGTCGGGGAAACAGGCGGGCGGGGCGCGATCAGGTGCTGCGCGCTCCCCGTCGACCTGACCTCGCAGACGGCAGAGACGAATTCAGGCAACACATGTCGGTGGAAGGAGCGCCGTGGGACCCCGGGTGCTCGTCGACGCCACCGCGGTTCCGGCGGACCGTGGCGGTGTCGGGCGCTATGTCGATGGGCTGGTCGCGGCTTTGGGCGCGGCCGGCGCCGATCTGGCGCTCGTGTGTCAGCGGTCGGACGAAGAACGCTATAGCCGGCTGGCCCCGGATGCCACTGTTCTGTCCGGGCCGGCGGCGATCGCGCACCGGCCGGCCCGCCTCGCCTGGGAACAGACCGGCCTCCCGCTGGTAGCCGAGCAGGTCGCCGCTGACGTGATCCATTCGCCGCACTACACGATGCCGCTGCGCGCGCAGCGGCCGGTGTGCGTGACGATCCATGACGTCACGTTCTTCACCGAGCCGGAGATGCACACCGCCGTCAAGGGCACGTTCTTCCGCTCGGCGATGCGTACCGCCGTCCGCAAGGCCGACCGGATCATCGTGCCGTCCAAGGCGACCCGCGACGAGCTGGTCCGGGTCCTGGACGGGGAGTCGACCACCACCGACGTCGCCTACCACGGCGTCGACACGACGACGTTCCACCCGCCGACGGACGAGGACAAGCGCCGGGTACGGATGCGCCTCGGCCTCGGCGACCGCCGCTACGTCGCGTTCCTGGGCATGCTGGAGCCGCGCAAGAACGTGCCGAGCCTCATCCGTGCCTGGGCCGAGGCGGTGCACTGGCGCGACGAGCCGCCTGCTTTGGTGCTCGCGGGCGGCTCCGGCTGGGACGACGAGGTGGACGCCGCGGTGGCCGCCGTACCGAGCCACCTGCGGGTGCTACGGCCGGGCTATCTGCGCTTCTCCGACCTGCCGGGCTACCTGGGTGGCTCCGAGCTGGTCGCCTACCCGTCGCACGGCGAGGGCTTCGGCCTGCCGGTGCTGGAGGCGATGGCCTGCGGCGCCCCGGTGCTCACCACGCCGCGCCTGTCGCTGCCCGAGGTCGGCGGCGACGCGGTCGCCTACACCCAGCCGGACGCCGACTCGATCGCGCGTGAGCTCGGCACGCTGCTCGATGACGCGGAGCGTCGGGCCCAGCTCGCCGCCGCCGGCCTCGCCCGGGCACGGGAGTTCACCTGGGCGGCCTGCGCCGACGCCCACCTCGCCAGCTACGCCCGCGCCGTCGCGGACGCCTGAGGCGGTCGGCTCAAGGTCGCCCAGGGGCGACCATCCGGACCTCCCAGATCGGCTCCGCAAGCTCCGCCGATCCGGCAGGGACCCCGGCTCCGCCGTGGGGGGGGGGGGGGCCCCCCCCCCCCCGGGGCTGGGTAGGGCCTGGAGGTCTGTGGGCTGTCCTGGTCCGAGGTCGGGATCGTGGCTGGTTGCGGGTGGGCGCTTGCGCGCGGAGGGTGCGGGGCGACGGTGAAGTGTCCGTCGTAGCGCGAGCTACAGCTCGCGGATCAGCGGACAAGTCGGGAGCCGGTCCACGGGCCTCGGCCCTGACCATGGCGGGTGACCATCACTCCCGACTTGTCCGGCAGAACGCGACCCACAGCGCGCGCTACGACGGACACTTCGCTCCTGTGGACCCGGCCGGTCGGACGGGAGGACCCACCGGCTACCGTCGATGCGAGGTCGTGTGCCGCGGGAATCCAGCCACGCGGCGCGCAGGCGCGCCTCCGCGGAGATACGCCCACCAGCGAAGCGAAGTGGGCGTACCGCAGCGGAGGTCGCCGGAGCGCACGTGAGCGGAGGAGGACGCGGCGTGGAGGTGTCGTCCGAGCCGCCAGGCGAGGACGGCGCCGGAGCGCCGTGCCCGGACGGAGCGAACCAGAAAAGAGGCCCGTTGGTGAGTGTTGAGCCGGAGATCCGGGTTGTCGTCGTGACCTTCCGGTCCGGCGACGTCATCGCGAACTTCCTGGACACGCTGGCGAAGGCGACGTCGCGGACCTACGAGGTCGTCGTCGTCGACAACTCGCCCGAGCTGGACGCGGCGACCGCGTCCGCGGCCGAGCGTCCTGAGGTCCGGCTCGTGCGGCCGGGACGCAACCTCGGCTACGGAGCCGCGGCCAACCGGGGCGCGGCTGGCGCCAGGGGCACCTGGGTGGTCGTCGCCAACGCCGACATCTCGTTCACCGCCGGCTCGGTCGACGAACTGGTCGACGCCGCGGCGCGCTGGCCGGACGGCGGGGCGTTCGGCCCGGGGATCGTCAACCCGGACGGCGCGCTCTACCCGTCGGCTCGCGATCTGCCTTCGCTGGGCCGGGGCGTCGGGCACGCGCTGTTCGGCTGGTTCTGGCCGACGAACCCGTGGACGGCCTCCTACCGCCGGGAGCGCGGCGCGCCCCGCGAGGCGACGGCCGGCTGGCTGTCGGGCTCGGTCCAGCTGCTGCGGCGGGAGGCGTTCGAGTCGGTCGCTGGGTTCGACGAGTCGTACTTCATGTTCATGGAGGACGTCGATCTCGACCGTCGCCTCGGGCTCGCCGGCTGGAGCAGCGTGTACGTACCGAGCGCGGTCGTCGAGCACCTGGGCGGCCATTCCACGCAGCGCACGTCGCGAAAGATGCTCGTCGCCCACCATCGCAGCATGGTGCGCTACCTGTGCCGCCAGTACGCGGGGCCCGGTTACCTGCCGCTGCGGGTGGCGCTCACCGTGGGCCTCGGTGCCCGGCTGCTGGCGGCCCTGGCGTTCGCCAAGGACAGCGCCGGCGCCCGGACCACTCGCTCCGCGGCCCTGCTGCCACCCGCCGGCACTCGCGAGCGCTGAGGGCGACCGACCTCGCGCCTGGATGTCCACGCGCTGGCGGTCGGTTTCGACCGTTAACGCAACTGTGGCGCCACGGGTGCGGGTAGGGGTCGACATTCACCTGGCTTTGGTTCGGTTGGCCTTGTGCGATGGCCGGCCTCCGCCCGGTGATGAGCACTCGTCTGCTGGAAGCGTGCTGGTGCCGCTTGGCTGCTTGTAGCTACGAGATGTGGCTCGGCGACGGTCTGCCCTACTTGGATGGGCGCCGTCGTCTACTCCCACGAGATCTGGAAAACTGGCCGTTATGGATGCTGTGATGCTGGTGGGGGGCAAGGGAACTCGGCTGCGGCCGCTGACGATGTCCGCCCCCAAGCCGATGCTTCCGGTCGCCGGGGTGCCGGTCACCGCGCACATGCTCGCCCGCGCGCGCGACGCCGGGATCGACCGCGTCGTGCTCGCCACCTCGTACAAGGCCGAGGTGTTCGAGGAGTACTTCGGGGATGGCTCGGCGCATGGCCTCGAGCTGGCCTACGTGACCGAGACCGAGCCCCTGGGCACCGGCGGGGCCATCCGCAACGTCGCCGATTTCCTGCGCTCCGGACCCGATGACCCGGTTGTCATCTTCAACGGCGACATTTTGTCCGGCCTCGACATCCAGGCACTGATCGCCCGGCACACCGACAGCGGCGCGGCGGTCACCCTGCACCTGACCGAGGTCGACGACCCGCGCGCCTTCGGCGTCGTCCCCACCGACGCCAGCGGCCGGGTGACGGAGTTCCTGGAGAAGACCCCGGACCCGCCGACCAACCTGATCAACGCGGGCTGCTACGTGTTCCGCCGCTCGGTGATCGACGAGATCCCGGCCGGTCGGCCCGTGTCGGTGGAGCGGGAGACCTTCCCAGGCCTACTCGCTGCCGGCGTGCCGATCGCCGCCTACCCGGACAGCACCTACTGGCTCGACCTGGGTACCCCCGCGGCCTTCGTCCGTGGCTCCCGCGACCTGGTACAGGGCCGGATCGCCTCCTCGGCGCTGCCCGGCCCGGTGGGTGAGGCGCTGGTGCTGAGCGGCGCGGTCGTCGCCTCCGACGCGAAGCTGTTCGGCGGCGCGACCGTCGGCGTCGGCGTGACCGTGGGCGGCGGCGCGACGATCGACGGCGCGGTGCTCTTCGACGGCGCGACCATCGGCACCGGCGCGACGGTGCGTGACTCGGTCATCGGCCGGGACGCGGTGATCGGCGAGGGCGTCGTGCTGGAAGGGGTCGTCATCGGCGACGGCGCCCGAATCGAGCCGGGCAACGAGCTGCGCGCCGGCGTGCGGGTCTTCCCCGGCAGCACGCTGTCCGCCGGCTCCATCCGCTTCAGCTCCGACCGCGTCTGACCCACCGTCAGCTGGCCGGGCGACCGGCCGGATCGTCGGGAACCCGGCGCGGGGACGGAGTCCAAGGGCTCATGGATGCTCCCGCGCCGGGCACGACGTCGGCCCTCGCCCGCTCGCTGAGGCTGACGGCAACGCTGTTGGCCGGGTATGGCGCGCACGAGCCGGGCCCGTCCGCCGACGTCCAACTGGGCCAGCTAGGCCAGGGCGTGGGCATCCCGTGGTGGAACGGTGTCGTCTCCTACGAAGGCGTCGTCTCCTAGGAGAAGGAGCCCTTCGAGTCGGCCCTGGCCCGGCTCAGCGCGGGTCGAGGCGGAAGACGCGCAGGGTCCGGCCGGTGGGCAGAGCGGGATCGTTCATCCTGGCGTACTCGGCGTAGCCGGGCCAGAAGGTGGTCAGCTTCGGCCACATGGCCGCCCGCTCCTCGCCCTCGACGAGGCGGGCGCGCAGCTCACGGCGCTTGCCGCGGTGGACGACCGCGACGTCCGGATGCGCGAGCAGGTTCGCGGTCCACGCCGGGTGCCCTGTCCGGCCGTAGTTGCTGCCGACCAGCCAGAACCCGTCGCCGTCCGGCATGGTGGCCAGCGGGGTGCGGCGCGCGAGGCCGGAGCGCGCCCCGGTGTGCTCCAGCATGATCATGGGCAGCATCATCTGGCCGATCATCAGCCGGCCGCCGCTGATCTTGTGAAGTGTCCGGTCCACCTTGGGGACCACCGAAGGCCCGATCCGCTGGAACGCTGGGTGCAGCGAGAACGCCTGCGCCATCCGCCCGATCCGAGTCTCCGGCCCGATCTTCATGATGGCTGAGCATAGCGAGTCCAACACGGATCGGGCCCGCGACCGAACGGTCGCGGGCCCGACAGGCGCTGGTGCTGGCGCTCAGGGGCTGTTGCCCCCCATGGTGGGCGAGGCCGACGGGACGGCGGTGTCTCCGCCGTTCAGGACCAGCGGGCCGTCCTCGGTGACGTCGAAGGTGCCGCCCTGGTAACCCGACTCGGGGGCGGTTGGTGAGTCCCAGCCGACACCCCCCAGCCCCGGATCCCCGTAGCCCTCGATGAAGTCGGCGACGACCTGCTCGGAGACCGTGCCGCAGCGCTGGGTGCGGTCCCAGGCGGTAAGCACGAAGTGCCGGTTGTCGGCGAAGTCCGACCGGGTCCACGGGACCGCGATGAACCGGTTGCCCGCGTTGGCCGCGACCTTCCGCAGCTGCTCGATCTGGTCCGCCGGCAGCTTGGCGTCGTACCAGCCGACCACGAAGCCGTGCTCCAGGTTGTGCACGGCCCGCTCGACCCGGATGCCCGAGGTCGGGTTGTAGAACCGGATCTGGTCGGGCAGCGGGTCGCCGTCGTGGTTGCCGGACGACGGCGGGACCTGCTTGTAGTTGAACGTCTCGCCGGGCACCTTGAGGTGGTCCGACACCTGTTGCGGGTCGTTGACCACGCCGGTGCAGTTGGCCGCCTGGGCCGCCGCCGACGGCGCGGCCACGTAGCCGACCTTGTGGGCCTTGGCCGCGTTGCGGTTGCTCACCACGCTGTACGTGACGATGACGGCCAGCAGCACCAGGGCGAGCCCGCCGGCCGTACCGTAGATCAGGAAGGCGCGCCGACGCTCCTTGCGCTTCTGTTCGCGACGCAACGCGTCCAGCCGGGCGTTGCGGTCCACCTTCTTCTTGCCTGTCGGGCGGACGGTGCGATCGGCGTCGCCCTTCGACAGGGGGACACCTCGATCGGCGCTCTTCTTAGCCACGCCCGCATCCTACGAAGTGTCCCCAGGAGTCACGCGTAGAGGAGGAACGCGCCGGGGTCGCGTCGCGTCCGTGGCGCGGCGGGCGCCGCCGGATGGCCGATCGCGACCGCCCCCAGGGGTGCCCAGCCAGCTGGCAGATCCAGCACCCGGCGGACCACGTCGGGGCAGAACATCGTGCTCGACACCCAGGCCGAGCCCAGCCCCTCGGTGGCCAACGCCACCAGGAAGTTCTGCACCCCCGCCCCGCCGGCGACCGCGAACATCCGCTCCTCCGCGCCGGCCCGGCGGGCGTCCGGGTAGGCGTGCGCGCCGTCGTCGGTGACCAGCGGCACCACCAGCACGGGCGCGGCGCGCAGCACGTCGCCGCGGCGCAGCCGCCGCGTGACGGAGTCCTCGTCGAAGCCGTCCCGGCGCAGGTCGGCGGCCCAGGCCGCGGCCATCTCGGCGAGCAGCTCGTCGCGCCGCTCGGTGACCAGCACGAAGCGCCATGGCGTGGTGTGGTGCGGCGCGGGGGCCGTCACCGCCGCCGCCACCGCCCGCTCGATGGCGGCGAGGTCCACCGGCTCGGCGGAGAACGCCCGCACGGTGCGCCGCTCGGTCAGCGCCGCCCGGCGGGCCTCCAGGGTGCCGAGCCGGAACATGTCCTCGGCCGGGGAGCGGACCACCGCCCGCACCCCCCGCTCGTCGTCGGGCACGACAGCGAAGCCGCGGACCACGGCGACCGGCGTGCCGGTTAGCTTGCCCTTGACCAGCTCGGCCGCGGCCGCGAGCTGGTCGGCCTCGGCGACCTCGGTCATCCCCAGCTCGTTGCCGTAGCCGTCGACGTCGCCGATGTGGCTGCGCAGCGCCGCCATCCCGGCGACGCCCACGGCCTGGTCGACCACGCCGCGCCGCCAGGGTCGGCCGGCGGTGTCGCTGACGACGACGGCGACGTCGACGCCGCACCGGGCGGCGAGGCCGGCGCGCAGCCGGCGCGCGCTGTCGTCGGAGTCCAGCGGCAGCAGCGCCAGGCTGTCCTTGGCGATGTTCGACGCGTCGACGCCGGCCGCCGCGAGCACGAAACCGTGCCGGGTCTCGACGATCCTGGTCGGGCCGCGGCTGGCGACGTCGCGCACGGTCTCGGCCTCGATCGCCGCCAGCCGGGCGGCCTCCCGGTCGCCGGAGACCTGGACGATCCGGCCCTCCGCCTTCGAGACGATCTTCGAGGTGACGACCAGCACGTCGCCGTCGGCGAGGGCGAGCCCCGCGGCGGCCATGGCGGTGGCGATCGCCTCCGCCAGGTCGGCACCTGGGCGGATCTCCGCGATGCCCGGCACGGGGATGATCCGCAGGTCCCCGCGGGCCGCCTCCACCGCTCGCGCGCCGGCTCCCGCGCCGCCATCCGGCGCCGTCCGCCCAGGCACGGCCCGCTCAGACGCCGCCCGCTCAGACACCGCCCGCCCGGGCGCCGCGCCCTCAGACACCGGCCAGCTCCAGCGCGGCGCGCACGATCGCGACGGTCGCGTCCAGGTCGGTCATCAGCAACGGGCGCGCGCTCACCCGCGCCCCCGGGACGGTGACGCCCGCGTCGGCGGCGTCGACGAGCCAGCCGTCCAGCAGGCCCCCCTCGCCCCGGGCGCCTGGGCCGTCCTTGCCCCGGCTGCCTGGGTCGTCCTTGCCCCGAGCGCCGTAGTGCCGGCCGACGGCCTCGGCGGAGGTCTCGACCCCGATCGCGCGCAGGCAGGCGTCCGCCATCCCGCGCACCGGGCTGCCACCGATGATCGGTGACACCCCGATGACCGGCGCCGGCGTCTCGCGGACCGCGTCGCGGATGCCGGGTACCGACAGGATCGAGCCGATCGAGACCACCGGGTTCGACGGTGGCAGCAGCACCACGTCCGCCTCGGCGAGCGCGTCGAGCACGCCGGGAGCCGGCTTCGCGTCGCTCGCCCCGACCGAGACGATCGCCTCCGCCGGCACCGCGGCGCGCAGCCGCAGCCACCACTCCTGGAAGTGGATGGCCCGGCGGCCCTGCTCGTCGGTGATGACGACGTGGGTCTCGACCCGGTCGTCGCTCATCGGGATCAGCCGCACGCCAGGCCGCCAGCGCTGGCACAGCGCGGCGGTGACGTCCGAGAGCGAGTAGCCGGCCAGAAGCATCTGGGTGCGTACCAGATGGGTGGCCAGGTCCCGGTCGCCGAGGCCGAACCAGGCCGGGCCCACGCCGTACTCGGCGAGCTCGGCGGCGACCGTGAACGTCTCGTCCTCGCGGCCCCAGCCCCGCTCGGCGGAGATGCCGCCGCCCAGGGTGTACATGACCGTGTCGAGGTCCGGACTGATGTTCAGCCGGTGCAGGATGATGTCGTCGCCGGTGTTGCCGATCACGGTGACATCCGCGTCCGGCAGGGCGGCCTTCACCCCGCGCAGGAACCTTGCGCCACCGATACCCCCGGCCAGGGCCGTCACCTTCACATCGCGAAGGCTAGTGCGGCGGTCGGCTCAGGGTCGCCTAGGGGCGACCATCGCCGCTCCGCCTGGCCGGACGCTCCGCGCCCGGCCCCGACCTGGTATGGGGCAGGACCGGGAGGTGTGGGGTAGTTC
>NZ_JADWYU010000101.1:76419-104209 GCF_016786325.1 Frankia nepalensis
CCTGGTATGGGGCAGGACCGGGAGGTATGGGGTAGTTCTGGTCCGGGGTTGGGATGTTGGTCGGGTAGGGGTGGCCCGAACCTCCCAGATCGGCGGAGCCGATCTGGGAGGGACCCCGGCCGCTCCGCCTGGCCGGAGACGCTCCGCGCCCTGCCGGGCGCGGTATGAGGCGAGACCTGGAGGTGCGGCGGCCCGAGCCTTGCCTGTCGTCAGGTGATCTCGAGGAGCTTCTCGCGGACGGCGTACACGACGGCCTCCATCCGGGAGTGCAGCTGGAGCTTCTCCAGGATGTTGCGGATGTGGTTCTTGACCGTGTTCTCGCTGATGAAGAGCTGCTTGGCGATGTCGCGGTTGTTCAGCCCCTTCGCGACCAGCCGGAGCACCTCCATCTCCCGGTCGGTCAGCCGCGGCGTCGGCAACTGCGGGCGGTCGTCCTTGTTCTTGATCATCGAGGCGAACTCGCTGAGCAGCTTCGACGCCATCGACGGGCTGATCAGGCTCTGGCCGTTGTAGACCGCCCGGATGTCGGCCGCGACCTCGTCGATCGAGATCTCCTTGAGCAGGTAGCCCATCGCGCCCGCTTTGATGGCGTCGTAGAGGTCGGCCTCCTCGTCGCTGATCGTCAGCATAACGATCTTCGCGCTCGGTACCGCCTGTTTGATGGCGCTGGTGGCGTCGATGCCGCCGCGCCGCGGCATGCGTACGTCCATCAGCACGATGTCCGGCGCCATCTCGCCGGCCATCGTCACCGCCTCGGAGCCGTCCGCGGCCTCCCCGACGACCTCGATGTCCGGCTCCTGCGCGAGCACCATCTCCAGCCCGCGGCGGAACAGCGCGTGATCGTCGACGATCAGCACCCGGATCGGGTTCTCCTCCGATGGCGCCCGCGGCGTCTCGGCCGAGCGCTGCTCGTCCACCGTCATCTGGCCTCCCTAGGACCACTGCCCCGGCATGGTGGGCGGCGGCCAAGCGGCGGATGCGCGCCGAGGCAACCCGGACCCGTGTTCGCCGGCGCGGGACACATTTCGTCCATGCGCCGACTACACGGTGACATCCAGGTAGTACCCGGCCCCGCGCGACACCTCCGGCGCTCGCCCGGCCTTTGGGTCACGACTGCCGCTTGCCACCACACCCGAGGTCGATGATCCCACGTTGACGGGGCGAACCGGCCATCAGACGGCGGAAAGGCCCATGTCGCCTACCGCGGATCCGCCGGATCGGGCCGGTCCGGGCCAGCTTGGCCGTGACCGCGCGAGGGGCCACGCCGCGCGGACCCGGGCCGGGGCGCCGACCGGCGGGGACCCCAGGCGTGGTGGGTATCCCCGCCAGACGGCCGCGGGACGCCGTGGCGGCGCGCTAGGGAGTGGCTCCCACCCGACCGGGCTCCGCTTCCACGGCCGGCTCCGGCTCGTCCGGGCTGACCAGGCAGATCACGCCGTAGTCGTAGCCGCGCCGCCGGTAGACCACGCTCGGATGTCCGGACTCCGTGTCCTGGAAGAGGTAGAAGTCGTGGCCGACGAGCTCCATGTTCGAGAGCGCGTCGTCGAGCGTCATCGGTGCCGCCCGGTGCGTCTTGGTCCGCACGACCATCGGGGAACGGTCCGGCTGTTCGTAGCGGTCGACGTCGAGGTCCGACGGCCCCGGTTCCTCCGTCGCCTCGTTCCCGGCGGCGCCGGGACGCTGGTCGTCGCCCACCGGGCGGCGCCGGGCGGCCGCCGCGACGTCGGCCGGGGTCAGCAGGTGCGGGGACCCGCCCGTCTTCAGGCCCTCCGTCGCCAGCGCCGCCGCGGGGGGCGCGGCCCGACCGCCCGCGCCCGGCGTCGCGGCCCCGGCGCGCGCGGGCGGCGGCGGTCCGACGTAGGCGCGGCCGTGCCCCTGGCCGTTGTTGCCGTGCTTGTGATCGGCCCGGCGCTCGGCCGCGCGGCGCAGCCGCTCGGCGAGCTTGGACGTCGCCACGTCGAGCGCGGAGTACGGGTCGGCCGCGGCGGCCTCGGCGCGGATCACCGGCCCGCGGCTGTAGACGGTGAGTTCGACCCGCTCACGCACGTCGGCCATCCGGCGGTTGTGCTCATGGGAGAGCTCGACGTCGACCCGGATGACCTTGCCGTCGTACCGTTCCAACTTCGCGAGCTTGGTCTGGACGTGACTGCGGAACCGATCCGGAACCGCTGTGTGCCGGCCCTTGACCACGATCTCCACGCGATCCACCTCCCGTTCGCCGGCCGGATGGTCCGGCGCGGCACGGCTGGCTAGCTCCCGACTCCGGGCCCGGGCCCGGTCGCCCTGGCGCCGACGCTGGCCCGTTTGGGCCGGCGCGAGGCCAGGTCTCGTCGTCCTACTTGCTCTCCTCCGTCCAGCGATAGCCGTGTGACTGTCGTCCTTGTGTGGCCTCTATCCGTCTCACCTGCCGTTATCACCTGTTCCGGGAGACCTGGGCGTCGGCCGGCCGCCGCGCGGCGGTGGCCGCATACCCACCCTGGACACCGGTAGGCCATCTAGTTTCACCCTTCCGGTACCCGCGTGTTCGGTAATCGGACACGTGGCGCGGCGAAGCGGACCCCGGGCCCGTGCGCCGTCGCGACCGCGGCCGTCGCCAGGACCGGTACCCCGGCCCGGCGCAGCGCCCGTACCGCCTCGGCGAGGGTCGCGCCGGTGGTCACCACGTCGTCCACCACCACGACGTCGACCGCACCAGGAAGGACACCGGTGGGAACCCCGGTCCTCGCTCGTTCGGGAGGACGGCCGGCCAGGGCCCGGGTGAGCCGGCCCACCGCGGCGGGGCTGGCCGCGAACGCCCCGGTGACGTTCGCGGTTCGCTCGCTGGCACCCAGGCTCGCCTGGTCCGCCGTGCGCCGGACCGTGCGCAGCAGCGGCGCCACCCATGTCGGCACGCCGGCGGCGCGGGCCAGCCTGGCGGCGCCACCCGCGAGTCGGGCGACGTGGTCGAACCCGCGCCGGCGTGCCGCCGCCGCGCTCGCCGGCACCGGGACCAGCAGGACCGGCCGTTCGCCTGGCGGGCCGCCCGGCCGGGCGACGGCCAGCGCCGCCGCCACCGCGCCCGCCAGCGCGGCGGCGAGCGGCCGGGTGAGATCGAGCCGGCCACGCTCCTTGTAGGCGATCACTATCGAGCCGGCCGGGCCGGCGTAGTGGGCCGCCGCGACGCACGGCGGCCCTCGCCGCCCCGAGGTGGCCATCGAGCCCGGGGCGGCGAGGATCGGGGGACCGGTCAGCGCCGCCGCGCAGCGCGCGCACAGCGCGGCGCCGGCCCGCCCGCATCCGCCGCACGTCCGCGGCAGCACGAGGTCGGCCAGCGTCGCGAGCGCGCCGCGGATCTGCGCGCGAACGCCGGGGGCGGGCGAGGGACCGGTCACCCGCGCAGCATCGGCGGCGCGGGCCCGGCCGACCAGTCCCGCCCGCTCGCCTGTGGACACCCGCGGCCCTGTGGACAGCGGGTCGAACAACTGGCCGCGGGCGGGCACCAACGTGAGGTCCCGGATCGCCTAACGGAGTAGATGGCGGTGCGCCGATTCTGCGAGGATCTACGCGGCGCAAGCGGGAACCGGCGGGCGCCCGGCACGACCGGCCGTTTCGACACGACTGGCCCCCAGCGCGACTGCCTCCAGGCGCCCGCAGGCCGAGGAGACAGCAGCCCATGCACCAGCGTCCGTCCGACAGCGGCGACGGCACCCTCGGTGAGGGCCGACCCGGGGTTCCGGCCACCCCTCCGCCGCTGGGCCCGGCGTTGTACGACCAGCTCGTCGGGACCTCCCCGTTGTCTCAGCCGGTCACCGGGCCACACGGCTTCCCGCCGCTCGGGGTGCCTCGGCGGCCCCTGGGCCTGTTGGGGGCGTTGCGCGGCGCGTTCGCCGCGATCCGGCGCCACCCGACGGCGACGCTGGGGGTGGCCACCGTCGGCGCCATCGTGGTCGAGACGATCTACACGGTCACGTATCTCACGGTTCCGCCGCTGTCCGAGGACATGGCGGAATGGGGCGACTCGGCCCTGTTCTCGGCTGACGTGACCCTGCAGTGCATGCTTTCCGGAGTGATCGCGGTGGTTCTGGCCGGGGCCAGGTCCGGCCGGCGGGTCGAGCCGGACGCGGCGGCCGGGCGGGCCGCGCGCAGGCTGCCCGGTCTGTTCGTGATCGCCATGCTGACCACGTTGACGCTGATCCCCAGACCCTCTCTCGGCCTCCGCTTCATCGTCCTTGTGGCGACGTTGTGGCTGGGCACGCTGTTCTGCCTGGCCGGTCCGGCCTACGTGGTGGAGGGCGGCTCCCTCGGTGAGGCGCTCAGCCGGTCGCGTGAGCTGGTCAAGGGCCGGGGATGGCGCACGCTCGGCATCGTGCTTGCCACCAACGTGCTCGGAAACATCGCCGGTTGGGGCTACTTCGCTCTGATCGACGAGCTGGTGCCGAGTTCGTACCTTCCCCCGGCGACCGCGGGCTACCTCCTGCGCGGGCTTCTGGCCGTGCCCTACGACGTGGCGGTCTACTCGATGCTGGCCGCCGTGTTCGCCCTGCTCTACCTCGACCGGACGGACGACGCCGACCGGAGGGGCACCCCGCCGGCCGCATGGCCCGCCGGCCAGCCGGGCCCCGGTGGCGGTGTCGGTGGAGGCTGGCCGGCTGGACCATCCACGCGCTCCGGACCATCCACGTGCTGAGGAGGCAGGACCGGCCCATGAGGGATGACGCGATCGAGAACAGCTGGAGACGGGGCGCTTCGCGACCGGACGCCTTCCTGTATGGCAAGCCGCTGCCGCTCTACCCCGGACACCAGTACGTGGGCTATCCGGGACCCGAGGGCCACCTGCCGCCCGGCCCGCCCCAACGTTCCAGGACGGTGCGAGAACTGTTCGCGGGCACCTTCGCGACGATCCGCCGGTACCCGGCGGCGACGCTGGGCGTGGCCGCCGTGGGCGCCGTCATCGTCGAGAGCTGCTACCTCGTCATGTACTTCGCCACCCGGAACCTTTCCGAGGACACGGTCGGGTGGTTCGAGGCCGCGTTCTTCGCGCTGGACCTGACCCTGATCTCCCTGCTGTCGGCCGTGATCGCGCTCGTCGCGGCAGAGGAGGGCGTCAGCGCGAAGGCCGACGCCGCCGCGGCGCTCCGGCGGGCCGCCCGCCTGCTGCCCGGCCTTTTCGCCATCAGCCTGGTGGTGGCACTGGCGGTGGTGGGCGGCGCGGTGACCCTCGGCGTGGTGTCGGCGTGGCTGGGCGTGCTCCTCTGCTTGGCCGCCCCCTGCCACGCGGTGGAGGGCGGCTCGGTCGGCGCGGCGCTGCGCCGGTCCGGCGAGCTGGTCCGGCGGCGGTGGTGGCGGACGTTCGGCGTCACGCTCGTCGCCAGCCTGCCGGTGTTCGCGGGCACCCTGCTCGTCTACCTCGTGGTCGAACCCGCCCTGCCGACGTCCGACGGCGAGAAGACGATCGTGGGCCATGCCCTGCCGGCGTTGCTGTCCCTGCTCCTCGACGTGGCGATCTATCCGGTACTGTCCGGCGTGTTCGCCCTGCTCTACCTGGACCGGAGGACCCACTCGCCGGACAGGTGGCCGACCAGCGGGGCCACCTTGGGAACCGGCGAGGGCTGGCCACCTGGCCCTGCCGCGGCGCCGGGTGGCGGCCCGGCTGGCACCGCGGGCTGGTCGTCAGGTGGCCAGCCCTCGGGGCCCGCCGATCGGAACCCCCGGTGGTGACCCGGACCCAGGTCTCGCGAGAGGGTCAGATGGGCGACCGGTGACGGTGGCCGTGGCCCGGGTCGGTAAGGCTGGGGCACGGGTCGGCCGGAACGGCTGGTGGTCCGCCGATCCCGTCCACCGGCCGTAGGTGGACGCGACGATGCCGAGGAGGCAGCACGCATGGTGGAGGGACCGGGTACCGGCGCTGCCGGCTACGGCCACCCGCCGATGCCCGGCGCGGGCGGCGCGCCACCTCCTGGCGCGCGGGGCCAAGGCCCGCCGCCGCCTTACCCCGTGCCGCCGCCTCACCCTGTGTCACAGCCCTACCCCGTACCGCCGCCTTATCCGGTACCGCCGCCCTACCCCGTGCCGCCCGCGTTCCCGCCGGCTGGGCCCCATCCGCGGCAACCGCCCCCGTACGCGCCCGGGCCGCCCCCGCCGTTCGCCGCGCCACCCGCCGCCCCGGCCCCGCCGGCCGCCGGGCGGCCGCCCGGCGCCTGGGCGGCGCCTGGGTCCGAGAACGAGGTCGGGGCCAGCGGTAACGGTGGCTGGGCCGGGTCGCGGGGTGGCCGCCGGCTGACAGCCGACCCGCCCGGCAGGACGGCGGAGATCGTGCCGTTGCGGCCGCTGAGCATCAGCGAGACGCTCGACGGCACGTTCGCGGCGATGAGGACGAACCCGGGCGCGACGCTCGGGCTGACCGCCATCCCGGGCGCCGTCATCAACATCCTGAGCACGCTGATCGCGATCGCCGCCCAGGACGCGTCGTTCGTCTCGTACGCGCTGCTGCGGCTCGTGCTGGCCGGGCTCACCCTGGGGCTGATCGTTCTGATGTCCGGCGTGCTCGCGGTCGTGGTCGCCGAGGCCAGCCTCGGGCGCAAGCTCGGGCTCGGGGCGGCGGCCCGGCGAGTCGCGCCCCGGCTGCCCGGGCTGCTGGCCCTCTCGGTGCTGGTGACCCTGGTGGTGGTGCTCGGGCTGTTCACCGCGGGCGTCGTGTCGGTGTGGCTGGGCATCCTGCTCTGCCTCGCGGCCCCGGTGTACGCGCTGGAGGGCGGGACGGTCGGCGAGGCGCTGAGCCGTTCCCGCTACCTGATGAAGGGCGTGTGGTGGCGCACGCTCAGCATCCTGGCGCTCGCCGCGGTGATCGCCGGGGTACTGGTACTCGTCGTCGCCGTGCCCGTCGGCCTGCTGACCCTGCCGTCCGAGTCGACGTTCACGGACCCCTCCGGCGAGCCGACCACCGCCGGCTACGTGGTGCAGGCGTTGGGCAGCCTGCTGGCCATCACGATCGTCACTCCGGTGATCTCCGGCATCCTCGCGATCCTCTACGTCGACCGACGAATCCGCCGGGAGGGCCTCGACGTGGCCCTCACCAGAGCCGCCACCAGAGCCGCCCCGGCGGCCGCCGCCGCGTCGGCCCCCGTCGGGCCCGCCAGGCCCGGCACACCCGACATCCCCGCGCCGCCCGCCGGTTCCGGCGGTCCCGCCGAGCCCCGGGGCAGGTGGTTCTGATGGGGACGCTGGGCGGCCCGGTCACCCGGGACGGCGCGCAGGAGGAGGCCAGGCGCGAGCTGTCGCGTGACATCTACGGTCGCGAGACGCCGAACTGGCTGCGCCGCCTGTTCGACCGGATCAACGACGTGATCGACTGGATCAGCGAGAAGCTGACCGACATCTTCGACTGGGTCATCCCGGGCGATTCCCATGCCGGCGGCGGGAACTACACGGGGCTCGGCATCTTCGCGGTGCTCCTGGCGGTCGTCGCGCTGGCGGTCGTGCTGCGGCTGTGGCTCGGCCCGGTCCGCCGTTCCGCCAGGGGCCGCGACGCCGAGACGGACCTCGCGAGCCCGCTGTCGGCCAAGGCGCTGCGCGCCGAGGCCGAGGAGTTCGCCCGCGCCGGCCGGTACGCGGAGGCGCTGCGCTCCCGGATGCGGGCGCTGGTGCGCATGCTGGAGGAGAAGGGCGTGCTCGACCCGAGGGCCAGCCGCACCGCGGGCGAGCTGGTCGAGGAGATGACGGCCGTCACGGCCACCGGGCAGGCCGAGCTGCGGCTGGCCGTCGCCGTGTTCAGCGACGTCTGGTATGGCGGGCGGCCCGCGGGCACCAGGGAATACGAGACGGTGGTGCGCGCCGACGAGGCGCTCGCCAACGTCCGCCGGCGCAAGGACGACGACGCGCCGGCCGAACCGACCCACGCGGTGCCGGCATGACCGCCCCCACCAGCGTCGCCCCCTCCCCGGCCGGGCCCGCGGGGCCGGCCGGCGGACCGGGGCCGGGCGGGTCGACCTTCCAGCGCAGCGGGCCGCGTCCGGCGACGACCAGGCGCGCCCTGCGCGTGCTGGCCGTGTTCGCCGTGTTGATCGTCGGCTACGCCGTCCTCGCGGCGGCGGTCGGCGGGCCGTCGACCAGCGAGGACTACCTGGATGTCAGGTCGCCCAAGCCCGGCGGCACGATGGCGCTCGCCGAGATCCTGCGCGACCGCGGCGTCGAGGTGGTCGCCGGCGGCGACGTCGCCAGCGCGCTCGACGCGTCGCGCGCCCCGGACGGCGCCAGCGACCCCGACCGGACGGTCGTCGTGGTCGAGCCCGGGCTGCTCGACCGGTTCGTCCTGCGGGACCTGCGCGACCTGGCCCAGGGCGGCGCGGATGTCGTGCTGGTGGAGCCGTCCAGGACGGTGCTGTCCGCGTTGCGCCTCCCGATCGACGTCCTCGACTCCGCGTCGACCGCCTCGAACGAGCCCGACTGCGCGCTGCCGGAGGCCCGGACCGCTGGCAGTGTGACGATCGGGTCCTCCTACCTTTACGGCCCGCCGGAGGACGACCCGGTCACGCCGCCGATCGACGCCGAGGTCACGTACTGCTACCCGCTGGAGCCGGGTTCCCAGGACACTCAGGGCGCGGCCGTGGCCGTCGTGACCCAGCCTGGAGGGTCCGGCCGCCTGGTCCTGCTCGGCGGCGGGGAGTTCCTCACCAACGACCAGCTCGACGAGGACGGCGACGCGGCACTGGCCTTCGGCCTGATGGCCAAGCACCCGCGGCTCGACTGGGTCATCCAGCAGCCGACCAGCTCCGAGCCGGTCGAGGGCATGGGGGCCGTGGACCTGCTCGGGGACGGCTTCTGGCTGACCGTCACCCAGTTGCTCCTCGCGCTCCTCCTGCTGGCCCTGTGGCGCGGGCGCCGCCTCGGCCCGCCGGTGCCCGAGCCGCTGCCCGTGGTGGTGCGCGCCGCGGAGACGACGGAGGGCCGCGGCCGGCTCTATGCCACCGCCCGTGCCCGGGACCTGGCCGCCGAGTCGCTGCGCGCGGGCCTGCGCGCCCGGCTCGCCGACCGGCTCGGCCTGCCGCCGCACGGGCAGCGCGGCGCGGCCGGCACCGTCCGCGCCGGCGCCGTGGCCGCGGAGATCACCGGACCAGACCCGGCGTCGCTCATCGCGTCGGTCGCCGAGCGGACAGGTCGCCCGGCGATGGAGATCTGGGCCCTCCTGTACGGTTCGGGCGGGCAGGGGGCACCCATGGTCGCGCCGCCGCCCTCGCCCGGTGGATGGCCCCATCCCGGCCCGCCGGGCCCGGGGCAGCCAGAACTGGACGACGCCGCGTTGCTCTGGCTCGCGGAGGCACTCGACGATCTCGATCGGCAGGTGGGTGGAAGGTGACAACTCCGTACCCGGGCGCCTTTGCTCCCGGCGCCCCGACGCCAGGCCCTGGCCCGGCCGGCGAGGCGGATCACCCCGGCGGCGCCGCCGGGCCGGAGGATCAGGACACGGACGTGACCATCGTCGGTGGGAGGCCCCCCGCCCCGCCGGCTGGCCTGCCGGAGCAGCCGGCGGAGCCGGTGCCCGCCCCGTGGCCGGCCGCGCCGGCCAACCCGGCGCTGTCAGCCCCGCCGTCACCCCCGCCGTCCGTTCCGCCGTCGCCCGCGCAGCCAGCCCCACCGCCGCCTCCGCGGCCAGTCCCGCCGCCCACGCCCGCGCCTGGGGCGCCCGCGCTGGCGAAGCCGGCGTCAGGCGCGCCGTCGGCGGAGCAGCAGGAGGCCGCCCGTGCCGCGCTGGTGCGGCTGCGCGCCGAGGTGTCCAAGGCCGTCATCGGCCAGGACGCCGCCGTCAGCGGCCTGGTGGTCGCCCTGCTCTGCCGTGGCCACGCGCTGCTGGAGGGGGTGCCCGGGGTCGCGAAGACGCTGCTGGTGCGTACCCTCGCCCGGTCGCTGTCGCTGGACACCAAGCGGCTCCAGTTCACGCCGGACCTGATGCCCGGTGACGTCACCGGCTCGCTGTTCTACGACAACCGCAGCTCCGAGTTCGCGTTCCGCGAGGGCCCGGTCTTCACGAACCTGCTGCTCGCCGACGAGATCAACCGAACCCCGCCGAAGACCCAGGCCGCGCTGCTGGAGGTCATGGAGGAGCGCCAGGTCAGCGTCGACGGCACCCCCCGGCCGCTGCCGACGCCGTTCGCGGTGCTGGCGACCCAGAACCCGGTCGAGCACGAGGGCACGTACCCGCTGCCCGAGGCGCAGCTCGACCGGTTCCTGGTCAAGGTGACGCTGCCGCTGCCACCCCGCGAGGACGAGGTCCGGGTGCTCGCCCACCACGCCGCCGGCTTCGACCCGGGCGACCTCGACGCCGCCGGGGTGACGGCGGTCGCCGGCCCGGCGGAGCTGGCCGTCGCCCGGGCGGGGGCGCGCGCCGTGCAGGTGCGCCCCGAGGTGCTGGCGTACATCGTCGATCTCGCCCGCGGGACCCGGCACGCCCCGTCGGTGCTGCTCGGCGTCTCGCCGCGTGGCGCGACCGCGCTGCTCGCCACGGCGAAGGCGTGGGCCTGGCTGTCCGGCCGCAACTACGCCACCCCGGACGACGTGAAGGCGCTCGCCCGCGCGACCCTGCGTCACCGGATCAGCCTGCGCCCCGAGGCCGAGCTCGACGGCGTCAGCTCGGACGTGGTGCTCGAGCAGGTGCTCGCGACCGTCCCCGTCCCCCGCTGACCGGATGGCGATCACCGGCCGGGCGGCGGCCCTGGGGTTCCTCGGCGCGGTGGCGGTCGCGCTCGCGCCCGTCCCCGGCCTCGTGCTGCTGCTCGTCAACTTCCTGATCATCGTCGCGGTGCTGGTCGACGTGGCGCTCGCCGGTTCGGTCCGCGCGCTGGAGTTCTCCCGGAGCGGCCCGCGCGCCGCCCGGCTGGGCCAGCCGGTGCCGCTGGTGCTCACCGTCAGCAACGACGGGCGGCGCGCGGTCCGGGCGAGGATCCGGGACGGCTGGCCGCCGTCGGCCGGCGCCCGCCCGCGCGTCCACTCGGTCACCATCCCGGCCGGTGAGCGGCGGTTCCTGGAGGAGACCCTGGCGCCGTCCCGCCGTGGTGACCGCGAGCCGTTCCGGATCACGGTCCGCTCGCTCGGCCCACTGGGCCTGGCCGGGCGTCAGGGCCGGCACCAGTGCCCCTGGCGGGTGCGGGTGCTGCCGCCGTTCCACTCGCGGCGGCATCTGCCGGCGGCGCTCGCCCGGCTGCGGGAGATCGAGGGCGAGGTCGCGATCCGCGGCGGTGGCGCCGGCTCCGAGTTCGACAGCCTGCGCGACTATGTGATCGGCGACGACGTCCGCATGATCGACTGGCGGAGCACGGCGCGGCGTGGCTCCGTCGTCCTGAAGACGTTCCGCCCGGAGCGGGACCGCCGGGTGGTCTGCGTGCTCGACACGGCCCGGACGTCGGCCGGCCGGGTCGGCGCCGTGTCGCCCGACGCACCCCACGGCCCGGGGTCCTCGGCCGGCCCACCAGCCGCCGTGGGCGACGGCCCCCGGCTCGACCACGCGCTCGACGCGGCGCTGCTGCTGACCGCGGTCGCCCTGCGCGCCGGCGACCGGGTCGGGCTGATCGCGCACGACAGCGAGGCACGACTGGTCATGCCGGACTCGACGGAGGCGAACCTGCTGGCGCGGATGAGCGAGGCGATGGCGACCCTCGAGCCGGCGCTGGTGGAGGCCGACCACGAGGGCCTCGTCTCGACGGTGCTGCGCGCGACCCGGCGCCGTTCGCTGGTGGTGATCTTCACCGAGCTGGTGCCCGCGGTCATCGAGGAGTCCCTCCTGCCGGCGCTGCCGGCGCTGACCGCCCGGCACACAGTGATGGTCGCCGCGCTGCGCGACCCGCGGCTGGCCGAGCTCGCCGCGGGCCGGGGCGACGTCCACGCGGTCTACGCGGCGGCGTCGGCCGAGCAGACCCTGCTGCGCCGCCGCCAGCTCACCGAGGAGCTGCGCGGCCGGGGCGTCGAGGTGGTCGACGCCCCGCCCGACCGCTACGCCCCCGCCGTCACCGACGCCTATCTCACCCTCAAGGCCCTCGGCCGCCTGTAGGCCGGTGGGCCCGGACCTGGCCTCGCCGGCCTCGGCCGCGCGCGATCGCTGGCGTCCCGGATTAGTTACGCGGACGATGTCCGGCGTCGCCGTGCCGCGTGGACAGCCGGGAGAACGCCATGGTCCCGAACGCTCGATTACCAGTCGCCGCGCGTGGTGCCGCCGGGGCGCGCCGCCGCGGGCCCGGCCGGCGCCTCGCGGTCCTGCTCGCGGCCGTCACGCTGGGCGCCGTGGCCTGCTCGTCGTCGGGAGAGCCGGACGAGGACGCCGCGCCGGCCGTGACGTCCACCGCGCCGGCCTTCCGGACGCCGAACGTGGCGGCGGCGACCCTCACCGGTCCCATCACCGTGGGCGAGCTGGTGGTCCCGGTGGCCACCGGGCCGGAACTCGCGGACTTCGACTATGTCGAAGAGGAGTTCTTCGCCGCGGGCACCGCCACCGCGTACGCGGCGGACGGCGATCTGGGGACTGACGGGGTATGGCGGGCGACCCCGTCGGCGAAGGCGGACTATCGGAGCCGGATCGTGGTGCGCCGCCCCGCGGACCCGGCCGCGTTCACCGGAACGGTCCTCGTCGAGTGGTTCAACCAGTCGGCCGGTCTGGACGCCGCGCCCGACTGGGCGTACCTCGGCGAGCAGCTCCTGCGGTCGGGCTCGGCCTACGTAGGGCTGTCGGCGCAGGCGCTGGGCATCAACGGCGGCTCCGCCCCGCTGTCCGCCGGCAGCCAGCTGCCCAGCGGTGGGATCAAGGCACAGGCGCCCGAGCGGTACGGCTCGCTGGTTCACCCGGGTGACCAGTACTCCTTCGACATCCTCTCCCAGGTGGGCGCCGCCCTGCGCGGGCGGGACGGCGCCGGCGTGCCTGCCCTGGGCGGTGGCCGCGTCGCCCGGCTGATCGCCTCCGGCGAGTCCCAGTCCGCGGCCTACCTGACCACCTACATCAATGCCGTCCACCCGCTGGCGAACGTCTACGACGGGTATTTCGTGCACAGCCGGGGTGCCTCGGCGGCGCCGGTCGCCGGCCCCGGCACCGAACGGATCGCGAACGTCCGGATCCGCGCCGACCTCGACGCCCCGGTCCTGATCTTCGAGACCGAGACCGACGTCGGCCCGACGCTCGGCTACGCCGCCGCCCGCCAGGACGACACCGAGGCGCTGCGGACCTGGGAGGTGGCCGGGACCTCGCACGCCGACGACCATCTGGTCGGCCCGATCGCGGCGGGGCTGGGCTGCTCGGCCCCGGTCAACGAAGGCCCGCAGCGCTACGTGGCCGCCGCCGCCTTCGCCGCCCTCGACCGGTGGATCCTCGACGGCACCCCGCCACCGGGCGGCGAACGCCTCCGGACGACGACCGGGCCGGACGGCACGACCGTGCTCGCCCGCGACTCCAGCGGCATCGCGCTCGGTGGCATCCGCACACCGTCGGTCGACGTCCCGGCGGTGATCCTCAGCGGCGACCCGGCCCCAGGAGGCCCGTTCTGCCGGCTGACCGGATCCACCACCCCGATCGCCCCGGCCGAGCTCGCCGCCAGGTACCCGACCCGGGACGCCTACCTGGCCGCGTTCGATCGTTCCCTGGACGACGCCATCACCCGCGGCTTCGTCCTTGAAGCCGACCGCGCCACCTATGCCGCCGAAGCCCGCGCCGTCCAGTTGCCGCACTGAAGCGGCCGGGGATCGGCTTTGCCGGCTTCGCCGATCTTTCCGAGAAGTCAGGCCGTGCCGGTCGGCCGCGGTCCTCAGGGCTGTTCGCAGCGGGATTTGAGGCTGGCGGCCTCGGTGTCGACGTAGCGGCGGGTCAGGCCGCCGGCCAGGAGGGCTATCAGGCCGGCGAGTGGACCGGTCTGCCGGATGCTGAGGGTTACGGTCACGCTGGTGCCGTCCGGGTCCGGGGCGATCTGGTGGTCGGCGACGGTCCGCGTGCCGCCGTTCGTCGACGTCCAGGCGAACGAGGCGCCCGGGTTCCATGCGGTGACGGTCCAGCTCGCCGTCGGCAGCCTGGGCTGCTTGATCGTGACGACATCGCCCTTGGACAGCTCACCGGTGGGACCGTCGGCGCCGGGCACGTACTCGGGCGCGGACTCGATCCGGTGCACCTGGCTCATCGTCGGCGTCCATTCCGGCCAGCGCTCGACGTCGCGCAACACGGCCCAGACGCGCTCCGCCGGGGCGGCGATCCGTACCGAGGTCTCGTAGTACACCGCGTCCTCCCCTCCTGGCGCGTGCCGAGCCCACGGCTCGCGCCGGTCGTGTCGTTGTGACCGGCGGCGTGCCGGCCGTCTGGACGAGGCTCTCGCCGAGGGCCGGGCCGTTCCGGACCGATCCGTCGTGTTCAGGGCAGAACCTCGCATGTCTCCTGAGCGGCCCAAAGAACGACGACCTACGCTGCTGGCCATGAGTCACGCGTCTGGTGCCAACCGTGGCCCGTTGGTCGCCGAATGACCATCGTCCAGGTTGATTTCGTATACCACGCCGGAATCGCGCGGCAGATCGCGGCAGGCGCGCGGCTGGTCGGAAGCTGGGACGCTGACGGGCGGCCGAGCGGTACCTGGGCCTCGGTGCCGATGGCCGAGATCGTCGGCCTGAACGGCGGCCCGGCGTTCACGGCGACCGTGCGGCTCGACGCCTCCACACCCACCACTTTTCGCTGGGGCGTATGGCTACGACGCGACGACGGGTCGGAACTTTGGGGAATCCCGGGTGAAGTCCCCGACCCGGCCTCCACCGCTCAGGTACGCGCGCTCGAGCTCGATCCCGGCTCCCCGCCGGCGGTGACGGCCACCTTTAGCCTGGCCCGCCATCATCTCCTCGGCGCGGTGCGTGTCCCCGGAACAGGCACCGCGGCCGACGACGGCGGCGACGACGGCGATAGCGACGGCGACGGCGATAGCGACGGCGACGGCGACGGCGACAAGGCCCGGGGAGCGGGAGCGGACGACGCCCGGATCGCGTTCCGCGTCTGGGCGCCGCGCGCGCGGGCGGTCGAGGTGGCGTTCGGCGGCGCCAGCGGCTATGTCGCCGACGACGGGTACGGCGAGGACACGACGCTGCCCCGGCTGCCGATGCGACGGGGCCCGGACGGGGTCTGGGAGGCCAGCGCCGACGGGTTCGCCAGCTGGGTCGGCAGGCCGTACCTCTACCGGGTCACCCGGGAGGACGGCTCGGTCGCCTGGCGCGGTGACATGTATTCCCGGGAACAGGCCGGCGGCGGCGACGTCAACCCGCTCGGCGCGCGCTACGAGGGGACGGCGGCCGAACTGGACGGGAGCGTCAGCTGCTCGGTGGTCGTCGATCCGGGGGCGACGCCCGCGGACTTCTGGGCGGACGAGTACGACCCGGCCCACCCGGTGCCGCGCCGGGTGGAGGACCTGGTCATCTACGAGCTGCACGTCGGCGCGCTCGGTTTCGACGATCCCGCGGCCGAGGACGCGGCCCTGCCTCCCTGGCACGCGTCCGCGCGGTCGGCGGTGGGCTATCGGCCGAGAGCCGGCACGTTCGCGCATGCAGTCCGGTTCGTCGACTATTTGGCCGACCTCGGGGTCAATGCCGTCGAACTGCTCCCGACGCTGGAGTTCAATGGCAGCCGGCAGTGGGGATATGGCGCCTCGCATCTGCTGGCCATCGAGAAGAGCGCGGGCGGGCGTGCCGGGCTCGCCGCCTTCGTCCGCGCCTGCCACCGTCGTGGCATCGCCGTACTCATGGACCTGGTGTTCAACCACTTCGCCCAGGACGCCGAACGGGCCATGTGGCAGTACGACGCCGTCCGACCGAGCCACAACTCCTACTACTGGTACGAGGGCACCGAGGCGGACCATGCCGGGTTTCCGGCCGGCGGGTACGTCGACAACCTTTCCTCTGGGTTCGCGCCGCGTTACCACGAGGAACAGGTCCGCGCGTTGTTCGTCGCGAGCGCCGTGGCGCTGTTGGAGGAGTTCCATCTCGACGGCTTCCGTCTGGACCAGACGACGTCGATCCACCTGTACAACGCGTCGCACGCGGACGGCCGGCCGGTGCCGGCGGCGAACATCGCCGGCCGCAAGTTCCTGCGCGAGCTGTGTCAGACGCTGAAGACGATCGCGCCGGACGTCATCCTGATCGCCGAGGACCATTCCGGCTGGGACCAGGTGACCAAACCGGCGCCGGCCGGGGGCCTTGGGTTCGACGCCCACTGGTATGTGGACTTCTACCATCACCTGATCGGCGACAAGGGCGAGGGACCGGCGTACGCCCGTCTGCTGGACACCGCGGGCAAGGACCTCGACGGGCCGCTCGCGATGGGCCTGTTCGCGGACGCGCTCCGCGGCTCAGCCGGCCAGACCGTCGTCTACCCGGAAAGCCACGACGAGGCGGGCAACGCCGAGCACTCGAAGCGCAACATCCTGGTCGCGGTGAACAACGCGGAACTGGTCGACGAGACCCGCTGGTACGCCGAGGCCAGGCTCCGATGCGTCGCCGCGCTCAGCCTGCTGTCGGCCGGCACGCCGATGTTCCTGATGGGGGAGGAGGTCGGCGCCGCGAAGGCCTACACCTACGACCGCTTCACCGAGAACAAGGAGGACCTGTACGGGCTGCGCGCCGGGACCGGTGCCGGGATGTTCGCCGCCTACCGTGCCCTGATCCGGCTCCGGCTCGCCTCGCCCGCGGCCCGCGGCCGCGACATCGAGATCCTGCACACCAACGACGCGGGCCGGGTGATCGCCTTTCGCCGCTGGGCCGACCCGGCCGGGGACGCCGGAAACGGCGAGGAGCTACTTGTCATCACCAGCCTGAACAATGCCTCCTTCCCCAGCTACCTGCTGCGTCACCCGTCGCTCGCCGGCGCGCCGTGGCACCTGGCGCTGAACACCGATGACTCTTCTTATGGCGGCCGCGACGAACTCGCCGCCGCCGCTTCGCTCAAGTTGACGGACGGCGCCCTGAACCTGCGAATTCCGGCTGTGACGACGCTCGTCTACACGCGGACCATTCGGCGTTCCCGGGGCCTGGTCGCCCGGCTCCTCGCCACGCTGCCCGGTACCCACCGCCGGCCGCCGAGACCCGGCTCCGGGACCTGACCCAGGGCCTACACGGCGACGGGTGCGAGGTCGGCGCCCAGGGAGGACTCGATGTCGCCCTTCTCGCCGTGGGACGCGGCGCGCGAGCCGTAGAGCCAGACGTAGCCGACGAACAGCGCCAGGGCGAGCGCGCCGATGCCGATCCGGATCGCGGTCGGCAGCCCGGACGGGGTCACGTACGCCTCGATCACGCCGGAGACGGCGAGGGCCACCGCCAGCCCCGGCACGATCGCCACCGCGGCGCGGCCCTCGGCGGCGAGTGACTCCACCCGCCGCCGGCCGCCCGGGTCGATGAGCGACCAGCCGAGCTTCAGGCCGACCGCCCCGGCCACGAACACGACCGTCAACTCCAGCAGCCCGTGCGGCAGGATCAGCGAGAAGAACTGGCCGCTCTCGCCGCAGCCGGACATGTATCCGCCGACGACGCCGAGGTTGAACGAGTTGAGGGCCAGGACGAGCAGCGTGAACACGCCGAACAGCGCGCCGTACCCGATCGCCTGCGCCGCCACCCAGGCGTTGTTCGTCCAGACCTGGCTCGCGAACGAGCCCGCCGGGTTCTCGCTGTAGTAGGACGCGAAGTCGTGCTGGCAGAGCTGGACCACCTCGTCGGCCGGGACCAGGTTCGCCCGCGCCGTCGCGTCGTAGGTGACCCACAGCGCGCACCCCAGCGCCAGCAGCAGGCAACCCGCCGTGGTCGCGAGGCACCACCACCGCCGCGCGTAGACCGCCGCGGGGAAGGTCACCGCGAAGTAGCGGCCGACGGCCCGCCAGCCGGGGTCCGCGCCGCCGGTGACCGCGGCGCGCGCCCGGATCACCAGTGACGACAGGTCGTCGACCATCGCCTGGTCGCGTGTCCGGCCCTTGATCACCGACAGGTGGGTGGCGACTCGCTGGTAGAGCTCGACGAGCTCGTCGAGCTCCTCCTTCGGCATCCGGCGCGGCCGGTCCGCCTTGTCGACGAGGTGACGGAGCCGGTACCACTCCGGCCGGTGGATGGCGACGTACGCGTCCAGATCCATGACCACCGCCCCTCGATCGCCCTCGATCAGCCACCACGCCCGTCGGGCGTGCCCCACGGCCGGGGCGCGCCCAAGCCACGCGCCAACCTCATACCGGAGGCGGCCGTCGGGCAAATACTGTCAGATGGCTCGCCATATCCGACGGCGGCCGTCGGTGAGCCGACCGCCGGTGGACCACCAACCAGGGCGGGGGCGACACAGGACGGGGGACACCGGCCGCGCCGAGGGACGGGGTCCGCGCCGGCCTGGGAGGTTGGGGTCGCCGCGCCGGAAGTCGTCCGGGACGCGACCCCGCGGCCGGTGTGGGCCGGCCATGCCGGACCATGGACGCCAGCACGCCAACCAGCGGAGGGAACCACGATGGGCCACGGCACGACGGACCGGGACGTGGCCGGATGAGCCGGATCGTCACCGGTGAGGCGGTCGCGATCGACCTGCGGCCGGCCCGGCTCGGTTCCCGCATGATCGCCGTGCTGCTCGACCTGTTCATCCAGGTGTGCGTCCTCTACGGCACGCTGACCGTCCTGCTGATCGCCGTGAACCCCCAGGACGACGTCGCGCTGGCGACCGCTGTCGTGATCGTCGTCTATGTGGGCACGATGCTCGGCTACCCGGTGATCTGCGAGACGTTCCTGCGCGGTCGAACCGTCGGCAAGATGGTGATGAAGCTGCGGGTGGTGCGCGACGACGGCGGTCCAACCCGATTCCGGCATGCCCTGGTGCGCGGGCTCCTCGGGGCGGTCGCCGAACGGCCGGGCGTCCTGTTCGGGCTGCCCGCGGTGGTGGCGATGCTGGTCTCCAGGCGCTCGAAGCGGCTTGGGGACCTGTTCGCCGGGACGATGGTGGTGCACGAGTCGGTGCCCATGCTCGTCGGGGTGGTACCGACGGTGCCAGCCCCGCTCGCCGGGTGGGTCACCAAACTGGATCTCACCGGGCTCGACGACGAGCTGGCCGGCACCGTCCGTGACTTCCTCGGCCGGGTGCACGAGCTGGCGCCCGAGGCCCGGGAGCGGATCGGCGCGGAGCTCGTCGCCGAGGTCCGCGCCGTCGTCACCCCACCTGCCCCGCCGAACACCCCCGGCTGGGCATACCTGTCCGCGGTGCTGGCCGAGCGGACCCGGCGGTCCTATCGCCGGTTGCGCGCGGTGTCCCGGGCCCGGTACGGGCCGGGCGAGATCCCGGGCGTCCCGCTCGAGTACTACCCGAGGCACCTGCTGAACCCGGACGTCAACCCACCCGTTCCCGCCTATGCCTGGACGCGGCCGGGGGCCTCGTTCGGCGGACCGCCGGGTGCCTCCGGCGGCTACTACCCGCCGGCTCGCTGAGCCGGCGGGCCGGCGTCCAGCCGACAGGGTTGACATCGAATTGTCAACCCTGTCGCGCCTCCGGCGGTCGCGGACAAGGCGTCATTTCTGACAGAAAGTTGTCAGGAACCGTGGCGCCAGGAGTTCAGGTACTCGACCTGGGCCGGGGTGGGGGTGTCGATGTCGATGCCCATCGTCTCGATCTTGAGGCTCGCGACCCGCTTGTCGATCTCGGTCGGCACGTCGTGCACCCCGGGCGCCAGGGTGCCGGCCGCCGTCGTCAGCCACTCGGCGGTCAGCGCCTGGTCGGCGAACGACATGTCCATGACCGCCGCCGGGTGGCCCTCGGCCGCGCCCAGGTTGACCAGCCGGCCCTCGGCGAGCAGCAGCACCCGCCGGCCGTCGGCCAGGACGTACTCGTCGGTGCTCGGCCGTACCCGGCGCGGGCCGTCGACCGCCATCGCGGCCAGGCCCAGAATGTCGATCTCGACGTCGAAGTGCCCGGAGTTGGCCAGGATCGCGCCGTCGCGCATCAGCTCGATGTGCTCGGGCCGGATGACGTCCCGGTTGCCGGTGACGGTGATGAACACGTCGCCGACGGCCGCCGCCTTCGCCATCGGCAGTATCCGGAAGCCGTCCATGGCGGCGTCGAGCGCCTTCGTCGGGTCGATCTCGGTGACGACCACGTTCGCGCCCAGGCCCTTCGCCCGGGACGCCACCCCGCGGCCGCAGTAGCCGTAGCCGGCCACGACGACGGTCTTGCCGGCCAGCAGCGTGTTCGTCGCCCGGAAGATGGCGTCCAGCGTGGACTGGCCGGTGCCGTAGCGGTTGTCGAACATGTGCTTGGTGTCGGTGTCGTTGACCGCGACGACCGGGAAACGCAGCGCGCCCTCGGCCGCCATCCGGCGTAGCCGGATCACCCCGGTGGTGGTCTCCTCGCAGCCGGCGAGCACCTCGCCGAGCACGTCGGTGCGCGCGGTGTGCAGCGTGTTGACCAGGTCGCAGCCGTCGTCGAAGACGTAGTGCGGGGCGAGGTCGAGCGCGGCGTCGATGTGCGCGTAGTAGCCGTCCCGGTCGATGCCGTTGCGGGCATACGTCGACACGCCGTACTCGGCGACCAGCGCGGCGGCGGTGTCGTCCTGCGTGGACAGCGGGTTGGACGCGCACAGCACCACCTCGGCGCCGCCGGCGACGAGCGCGCGCATCAGGTTCGCCGTCTCGGTGGTCACGTGCATGCACGCGGCGATCCGGGCGCCGGCGAACGGCCGCTCCTTCGCGAACCGGGCGCGCACCTGGCGCAGCACCGGCATGGCGCGGTCGGCCCACTCGATGCGCGCCCGCCCCTGCGCGGCCAGCGACAGGTCGGCGACGTCGTGGCGGGGCAGGCTCGTCGCGAGGTCGCCGGCCTCTGGGGTCTCCGTGGTCTGGGTGATGGTCACGATCTGTCGTCTCCTGTCGCGTGTGGTGGGTTCGACGATCGGCGGACAGGCGACGCCCTGTCAACGAAGCTGACAGGCTGATGTAAGATTTCGTGCGAAGGAAGGCGAGCCCCGGCTACGCTTCGGCCCGTGATCGTTCCAAGATCGGGCGGCGAGGCGGGCGGGCCGGGTGTTCGGCTGCCCGGAGCGGGTCAACGCCTGCTCGCTGACCGGCGGTCAGCTTCGCCGGCGGCCGGGTGGTTCCCTCGAGGAGACGGCCCCCCGGCCCCGCCGGCCCCTCCGGGCAGGAGGCGCGCCTTCGTCGAGGCCCAGCTCCGGGAGGAACGGTTCGTGCGCGAGGTGCTGCAACGGCTGCGAGAACGGATCCGGCTGCGTCCGGAGCAGCGGCTGCCGATCGCGCGGGCCGCCGCCGTGCTGGACACGACCCCGCGGATGCTGCGCTACCGCGAGTCGCTCGGGCTGGTGGCGCCGGAGCGCTCGGCCGGCGGGCACCGTGAGTACGGCGAGCGCGAGCTGCTCGCCGCCGCCTACGCCGACGAGTTGGAGCGCCGCTACCAGGTCAGCCCGAGCGACCTGGCGTTCGCGGTCCGGGTGCTGGCCGAGCCGAACGTGGCGGCCGACGTGCGCCGCCTCGGCGAGCTCACCCGCCGGATCAGCCCGCCCCCACCGGTGGCGGCCCTCGACTTCGAGGCCCAGAAGGCCCGTCGCCTGCTCGATCTGCGCTGACGGGCCGGACCTGGCGCGCCGCCGCGCGAGGCCGTCCCGAGGGGGACTGCCCTGACGGACGCCGCTTTGCCGGATGCAGCCTTGCCGGATGCCGCCCCGACAGGGGCCCACGCCGGCCAGCGGCCGAGGCGCCCGGCCAACGCGACGGCCGGCCTCGCGCGGACACACCGAACATCCCGCCAGCAACGGCCCGTCAGGGCGCGGGCAACCACACAACCATCGAGTAGACACCTATGGTGATACTGCTACCACAGTCGGTGCTTGAAGGCCCTGTCCGGTACGGTTGTCCCTGCCCGCGACGAACCGTTCGTGCGGGGTGGACCGAACGTCCGTGCGCGCGCCAGCCGCTCCCAAGGCGGCCGGCGAGGGCCGGACGGGGCGGCGGTGCGCAGACCGGGCACCGCTCGGCGACCTTCCGGCGGCTCGCGCATGCTTGACAGGACCACCGACGGCGTCCCCGGCCCCCACCGGCCGGGTCGACGTCGTTGATCTCGTGCTGGGGGTGAGGGCCACGGCGGCCGGACGGGACACGCAGACACCGGTCGCGGAGGCAGGCCGTGCCGCCCGCCGCGCCGGCGGCCCGGCGGCGCGCCGCCGGGCCAGCCACTCCGCCCCGAGCGGGCCCGGCCGGGCCGGTCGGGCCGCGCGTGACGGCAAGGCCGGCGCCCCACGGCCCGCGGACGACGGCGCGGGGAACCTACGCACACTGCTCGACGTGCCGGCCGTGCCGGAGCCGCCGCGTCCCGGGCGGGGGGTGTTCGCCAGACGGGGCGCGGTCCTCACCCTGGCCCTCGGCCTGGTCGTGGCGCTGCTCGCGCTGCCGATGGCCGCCGGCGCCGGCCTGTTCGCGAAGTCGTCGGCGGAACACTACCTGGAGCTGCCCGCCGAACTGATCACCCCGCCGCTGCCGCAGAACTCGCAGATCCTCGCCGCCGACGGAACCGTCATCGCGACGCTGCACGGCGAGCAGAACCGGGTCGTCATCGAGGGCAGCGAGATCCCAGAGGTGATGCGGCAGGCGATCGTCGCGATCGAGGACTCCCGGTTCTACGAGCACGGCGGCTATGACATGAAGGGCATGCTGCGGGCCCTGGCGCGCAACAGCGAGTCCGGCGACGTGCAGCAGGGCGCCTCGACGCTGACCCAGCAGTACGTCAAGAACGTGCTGCTGCAGAACGCGCGCACCCTGGAAGAGCGGAAGGCCGCGATCGACACGTCCGTGTCCCGCAAGCTCCAGGAACTGCGTTACGCGACCACCCTCGAGAAGAAGCTGTCCAAAGAAGAGATCCTCGTGCGGTATCTCAACATCGCCTACTTCGGGGACGGCGCCTACGGCGTCGGCACGGCCGCCCAGCACTTCTTCGGCGTCGACATCTCCCAGGTGACCCTGGCGCAGGCGGCGCTGCTCGCCGGCCTGGTGCAGAGCCCGTCGCGGTTCAACCCGGTGCACAACCCGAACGACGCGATGAAGCGGCGAAACGACGTGCTCGACCGGATGGTCACGATGAACTACATCTCGGCGACCCAGGCCGACGCGACCAAGCAAATGCCGATCACACTGAGTGACAGCACCAAGGACACCACGGTCGACTCCTGCGCCGAGTCGGTCGCCCCGTTCTTCTGCGAATACGTGCGGAAGCAGCTGAGCGTCGACCCGGCGCTGGGCGCGACCCAGGAGGAGCGCGACCGCCGGCTCTACGAGGGCGGCCTGCGGATCCGTACGACGCTGGACCCGAAGGTCCAGGCCGCTGCGCAGGCCGCGGTCGACGCCACGATGGGCAAGACCAACCGGGTCTCGGCCAGCGAGGTCGTCGTCGAGCCCGGCACGGGCAACATCCTGGCGATGGCGCTCAACTGGAACTTCGGTGAGGACGCCGCCCAGTTCCAGACCAAGATGAACCTGGCGACCGAGCCCGCCTTCGAGCCGGGCTCGACGTTCAAGGCCTTCACCATGGCGGAGGCGCTCGAGCAGGGCTACGGCCTCTCGACGGCCTTCTACTCGCCGGCCTGCGTCATAGTCGAGGAGTTCCCGATTGAGGGCCGCGGCGAGGAGGGCGTCGAGGAGTGCGTGAACAAGGGCTACTCGAACGCCGAGGTGGACGAGGCCGGCACCTTCGACATGCCCGCGGCGATGGCGATGTCCGTCAACACGTACTTCATCCAGCTGCTGGCGAAGATCGGCGTCATGCCGACCGCCGACCTGGCCAAGCGCCTCGGCATCCCGGACAAGACCTACGAGGGGCTGGATCACGGGCTGAACCCGAGCTTCGGCGGCCTCACGCTCAGCCAGCAGATGAAGATCTCGCCACTCGTGATGGCCAACGCCTACGCGACGTTCGCGGCCGGCGGGAAGTACTGCGAGCCGCGGTACGTGACGGCGGCGACCGACTCCTCCGGCAAGAACGTGGACATCGCCCCCGCCCCGAACTGCCGGCAGGCCATCAGCAAGGGCATCGCGGACACCGTCGCCAACACGTTGCAGCGTGTGATCGCCGGCCCCAGCGGCACCGGAGGCCGGGCCGCGATCGGCCGGCCGGCCGCCGGCAAGACCGGCACGAACGACGACTACTCCAGTGCCTGGTTCGTCGGCTTCACCCCGCAGATGGCGGCCGCGGTGGCGGTGGGCGACCCGCGCGGCAACGCGAAGGAGTACGCGCTGCGCCACGTCCAGGCGGACGGCAAGGACTGGCCGTACGTCTACGGTGGTGACCTGCCGGCGCTCATCTTCGGCCGCACGCTCAAGCCCGCGCTGGAGGGGGTGCCGGTCCAGCAGTTGCCGAAGGCGGATCCGAAGGTCGCGCAGGGCACCAAGGGCGGCATGCAGAACACCGCCCCGACGCCCACGGCGACGCCGGGCATGACGATCGACCCGCTCACCGGCCAGCCGATCCCCGGCCTGCCCACCACCACGCCGCAGTTCCCGGGCCTGGGCGGCGGCCAGGGCCCGCAGACCCAGCAGCCGGGCCGCCCACCCGACCCGGGGGGCGGCGACGGCCCACGCTAGCCGACCGGTCGGTGCTCCGGCCGCGCGCCAAGCCCATCGCCCGCGCGCGGCCGGACGTGACCATCCGCGTCCGACGTGGTGGCTATCCCTGCCCGCGTCCGCTGGCCGGAGCTCTGGTCAGCGGACGCGGTCGAGATCGTGGATGGCGGGCTCGAGGCTGGGGTCGATGCCGATGAGCATCGCCAGGTAGACCGACGCGTAGTCGAGCAGGCCGACGAGCGAGGCGAGCCGCTCCACCGGATGGGAGCCGGCGGCCGACAGCTCGGTGACGCCGACGCCGCGCTCCGCCGCGACGCTGACCACCGTGTCCGCGCGCCGGGTCACGTCCGGGTGCTCGTTGCCGGGGTCGCGCAGCAGGATCAGCCGCAGTCGCGTGGTCAGCTCGTCGTCGACCCGGTCGCGGAAGAAGTCGTCGAGCCCGTCGTCGTCGCCACCGCCGGTGGCCGCGGCTCCACGGGCCCCGAAGACGCCGTCGAAGGCCGCGATCTGGTAGATCGCGGGGTGCGGCAGGCCGCCATGTAGCACCGGGTACTTGGCGGTGACCGCGAGCTGGGTGGCCGCGCGGCTGGCCGCCGCGGCCGTCGCCGGCGACGTGCCCCAGATCATCGGCAGGGTGCCGGCCAGCTCCAGGGCGAGCAGTTTCGCCGGGTTGACGAACGACTCGCTGGAGGGGCGGCTGCGGGTGGCGATCTCTTCCAGCCGGGCCGCCGCCGCCTCGGCGCCGGCGGCCACGTCCCGGCAGACACCCAGCGTGGCACCGGCGGCGAGCAGCGGGGTCGCCAGGGCCCACAGGCTCGCCCGCTCCGGGCGCGAGCCGTCGATCGCGACGAAGGGCGCCCTGGCGCGGTCCGCGAGGTAATGCAGCGGCGTGCCCAGCGGGCCGACGGCGAGGATCCGGCAGCCGCGCCGGTCGGCCTCCTCGACCGCGTTCAGCGTGAGCGGGGATCGCCCGGAGCCGGAGACGGCGAGCACGACGTCCGCGACCCCGACCCACCCCGCACGCCCGGGGGCGGGAGGCCCGACCCCCGGGGCCGGGCGGGGGGGGCCCGCGGCCGCCGCCAGCCCCGCGGCGGCGCCGGCGGCCGCGCCGGGGCCGACGACGAGCACGGCCCGCGGCCGCCCGGCGGCGCCGAGCCGGCCGACGCCGGCCTCCTCGGCGAGCCGCCAGGTCTCGCGGACCTGCCGCCCACTGGTCGCGATTTCCCGCAACAGGTCACCGGGATCCGCCGCGGCCAGCCGGGCCGGGTCGTCCAGGACACTTTCGTCGACGTACACCACGTCTGTCGTCAACCGCTCTCAGGTCCCCATGAATCCGGCAGGTCCCCGAAACCTGGCGAACCCGGCTCCGCGCGCACGGTCAGGACGACGCCGGGGCGGCTGGCTCGGGGAAGGGCGTCGCCTCGTCGAGCAGCATCACCGGAATGTCGTCCCGCACGGGGAAAGCGAGGTTGCAGGCCGTGCACACCAGCACGGGGGCGCCGTCCAGCGTGTCCTGGCGCAGCGGGGCGTGCTGCGGGCACGGGCACGCCAGGATTTCCAAGAGCAGCGGATCGAGGCTCATATCGGTAACTAGTCCCTTCCACCACGGATGCGGGCCAGGACCTCGTCCCGGAGCACGCTCATGGTGCCATCATCCTCCGCTTCCACGTTGAGGCGCAGCAGCGGTTCGGTGTTGGACGGCCGCAGGTTGAACCAGGAACCGTCGGCGAACGAGACGGTCAGGCCGTCGAGGTGGTCGATATCGGTCGCCTTCGAGGCATACGCGGCCTCGATCGCCCTCATCGACGCGGCCGCGTCGGCGACCTCGGAGTTGATCTCTCCGGAGAGCGAGTAGCGGGCGTAGCCGTCGAGCAGCGTCGACAGCGGGCCAGCCTGACCGCCGAGCGCGGCCAGCACGTGCAGCGCGGCGAGCATGCCCGAGTCGGCCCGCCAGAAGTCGCGGAAGTAGAAGTGCCCGGAATGCTCACCGCCGAAGATGGCACCCGTCCGGGCCATCTCGGCCTTGATGAACGAGTGGCCGACGCGGGTGCGGACCGGCACGCCGCCGAGCTCCTTGACGAGCTCCGGCACGGCACGGCTGACGATCACGTTGTGGATGATCGTGCCGCCCGCCTCCCGGGCCAGCTCCCGCTCGGCGACCAGCGCGGTGATGGTCGACGGCGAGACGAGGCCGCCGCGCTCGTCGACGACGAAGCAGCGGTCGGCGTCGCCGTCGAAGGCGAGCCCGATGTCCGCCCCGTTCGCGCGCACCGCGGCCTGCAGGTCACGCAGGTTCTCCGGCTCGATCGGGTTGGCCTCGTGGTTCGGGAAGGTGCCGTCCAGCTCGAAGTACAGCGGGATCAGCTCGATCGGCAGGCCGGCGAACGCGGCCGGTACGGTCAGCCCGCCCATGCCGTTGCCGGCGTCGACGGCGACCTTCAGCGGCCGGACGCCGGACAGGTCGACGAGGGTGCGCAGATGGGCCACGTAGGCGTCGCGCAGGTCGAGCTCGCGCACCGTGCCCCTGGGGCCGGTGTGCTCGGGCACCCCGCTCGCCACCAGGTCCCGGATCTCGGCGAGGCCGGTGTCCTGGCCGATCGGCGCCGCGCCGGCCCGGCACATCTTGATGCCGTTGTACTTGGCCGGGTTGTGCGACGCGGTGAACATCGCGCCGGGGATGTTCATGGAGCCGGAGGCGAAGTACAGCAGGTCCGTCGAGCCGAGACCCGCGAGCACGACGTCCGCGCCCTGGCCGGTCGCGCCGTCGGCGAACGCCGTGGACAGCGGGCCGGACGACTCCCGCATGTCGTGGGCTATGACGATCTCGGAGGCGCCGAGCAGCCGGACGAACGCCGCGCCGGTCGCGCGGGCGATGTCGGCGTCGAACTCGGACGGCACGACTCCGCGCACGTCATACGCCTTGAAGATCCGGGCGAGGTCAAGCCCCATTGCCCTCCACCTTCCGCACCCCGTGTTGCCGGTGGCTTGCGCCCGGCCGTCATCAGTGCCGTCGTTTCTGGTCCGCGCGCCGCCGGCCCACATTCGGCCAGCGTCGCGGGATGACCCTATCCGGCGTGACTGTCGGCTCCGCCGGGCACCCACGGCCCGACCACGACCGCCTGCTCCCTGCCGCGCCCAGCCACCCTGAATCGGCCGTATACCCGGCGACCACCCGGGAAGCCGCCCGAAGGGCGGTGAGCTGGGTGCGTGACGCTGGTGGCTGTGTGGGCTAGGTCGTGCGCTAGGTCAG
>NZ_JADWYU010000101.1:104309-117817 GCF_016786325.1 Frankia nepalensis
GACATCGGGGGTTCCAGGGGGTCGTCCCCCTGGGCAGGCATGTCCTGGCGGCCTGCGGGAAGCCGCCCGAAGGGCGGTGAGCTGGGTGCGTGACGCTGGTGGCTGTGTGGGCTAGGTCGTGCGCTAGGTCAGATGGGTCGCGCGAAGCGCGACATCGGGGGTTCCAGGGGGTCGTCCCCCTGGGCAGGCATGTCCTGGCGGCCTGCGGGAAGCCGCCCGAAGGGCGGCGAACAGGGTTCGCCCGCCGCTAGGACGTGGGTACGGCGCGTAGGTGACGACGGCCGCCGGGGTCGTCGCGCGGCGGCTCCTGACCGGTGGTGCCTGGCAGGGGGCCGTGGCCGGGGACCGGGCCGTAGCCCGCGCCGTAGCCGGGAACCTCGCCGGGCAGCGGACCCGGGCGGGCGACCTCGCGGACGACGTCCGCGAGCGCCTCGAGGTCGTCGGTGGCCGGGTTGCGTGGCGGCTCCGGGTCGATGCGCACGACCGCCCAACCCCGCGGCACGGTCAGCCGGTCGGCGTGCGGGCCGCACAGGTCGTACGAGTGGGGCTCCACGTACGGCGACAGCGGCCCTAGCACCGCGGTGGACTCCGCGTAGGCATAGGTGAGCGTGGCAACCGCGACCGCGGAGCAGGCCGAGCGGGAGCAGCGCCGGGGCTTCACGTTCCGGACGGTAGCCCCCGAAACGAGCGGCGGCCACAACCGCCCGCCGTGTCGCGCAAGAGAAACCCCACTCGTGACGTAAGCTGCCACACTCAATCACTCTGCGTCTATATCGCTCGGCGCCCACGATGCGTCGGTCCGGCGGTCCGGCGATCTTTTGGGAGTTCGTCCCGCGGAAGGCCGGCGAACAGGCCGCCACGGGCCTGAACGGGCGGGCGCCGACGGGCCGGGAAACGGGCCGGGGAACGTTACGCTGGCGCCGTGGTGGATGAAGCCCGGGCAGCCGGGCCCGCGCACTTCCCGCGGGCGACCCAGCGGGCGGTTCCCGCGCGCCGCCGGCGAGACCGGCGGGGCCGCGGTATGCGGGGCACGCTGTTCCCGCCGGACGTGCCGGCCTACTCGACCCGGGGCGAGCGTTTCGACGACCTGGTCCTCGACGCGGTCGAGCACCTCGACATCCGCTGGTCCGACCAGCTCGCCGGGGTGGAGTTCGCGGTGGAGGACGTGCCGCCCGTCGGGGTCACCGACGACGCCGTCCCGCTGGCGATGTACCAGCCTGGCACCGGCCGCGGCCGGTCCGCGACGCCGCGCCGGATCGTCGTCTACCGCCGCCCGCTCGAGGCCCGCGCGCTCGACACCGACGACCTGGCGGAGCTCGTCCTCGACGCGATCATCCACGAGGTCGCCGACATGCTCGGCGTCGACCCGGCCGTCATCGACCCGGAAGGCCACGGCTGGGGCGAGGAGGACTGACGGTCACCGCTCGGACGGCGAGAGCCGACGGGCCGCGTTCCGGGCGAGGCGGTGGCGGACCGTAGTCTGTGGGGCGAGACCAGTAGGTGTCCGACGGGGCTGGAGCGACCCAGGATGAGCGCAGATACCCAGATCGCGGGTGCCGCCCCCCCGGCCGCGGCGCGGCTGCTGCCGCTGTACGGGCAGGTCCAGAACTACGCCTGGGGTTCGCCCGACGCGATCTACGACCTGCTGGGGGAGCCGCCAGGCGGGCAGCCGGCCGCCGAGCTGTGGCTGGGCACCCACCCGGTGGCCCCGGCCGAGGTCGACGACGCGGGCCGGCGCCGCCCGGCCGTCGAACTGGTCGGCGAGCTGCCGTTCCTGCTCAAGGTGCTGGCCGCCGAGAAGGCCCTCTCGCTGCAGGTGCATCCCGACCTGGCGACGGCCCGCGCGGGCTTCGACGCCGAGGAGCGCGCCGGAGTGCCCCGTGACGCGCCGCGCCGGCGCTACCGCGACCCGAACCACAAGCCCGAGCTGATCGTCGCGCTGACCCCCTTCCGGGCACTCGCCGGGATCCGTGAACCGCGCCGCACACTCGCCGTCGTCGAGGCGCTCGGCGTCGACGGGCTGACCGCGGCGTTCCGGCCGCTCGCCGCCGATCCGGCCCGGGGGGCCGCCGCCGTGCTGCGGACCCTGCTGACGCTGCCGCGCGAACGCGGCCGCGCGCTCGCCGGGGAGCTGACCCGGGCCGCCACGGGCGTCGCGGCCCGTGCCCAGGCGGCCCCCGACCTGGTGCTCGCGGCCGACCTGGTCGGGCGGCTCGCCGTGGCGCATCCGGGGGACGTCGGCATCGCCGCCGCGCTGCTGCTCAACGACGTGACCCTCAGACCGGGCGAGGCGCTGTTCCAGCCGGCCCGGCTGCTGCATGCCTACGTGCACGGGGTCGGCATCGAGATCATGGCGACGTCGGACAACGTGCTGCGCGGGGGCCTCACCCCCAAGCACATCGACGTGGACGAGCTGCTGCGCCTGCTCGACCCGGCGCCGTCGGCCGCCCCCGTCCTCGCCGCGAAGACGCTGCGTGCCGGCGCCGGCGGCCTGGTGCGCTACTGGCCGGTCCCGGTCGATGACTTCGTGCTCGCGGAGGCGATCTGCGCCGGCGGCGAGGTGACGTTGAACCGGCCGGCGGTGCTGCTCGCGGTCGACGGGGCGGTGGACGTGCGCGTGGCCTCCGCCCCCCTGGCGGCCGGCGCCGCGGAGGCTGGCGGCGAGCGGGCTGGCCTCGAGCCCGCCGCCGAGCCGTCGCGGCTCGCCCGTGGCCAGGCGGCGGTGCTCACCGCCCCCGCGACGGTCACGCTGAGCGGCGCCGGCCGGGTCTTCGCGGCCCGTCCCGGCACCCGCCGTCCGGCCTGACCTGACCGCCCGCTGGTCCGGTCCGAGTTCGCGTCAGGCGGTCGGGTCACCGGCGGCGTGAACGGCCTCGACCGGTCTCGAACGCCGGCTGTCCCGGGCACGGCGGGTGCTCAGGCGGCGCCTTGCCGGATGGTCAGCCGGCGGCGGCCGGGCCGGCGGCCAGCGCGACGGGGGCCGCGGCGCCGCTCGTGGCGATCGGCAGCACCGAGCTGACGGTCCGGATCGCCAGCCCGCCGTCCTGGCTCGGGCGACCGTCCTGGCCCCCACGCCCGTCAGCGCCCGCCGCCCTCGCGGCCGGGAGGCCCACCAGCTCGGTCGCGACGACCGGGCCGCCGGCGACCGTGAGGCCGCCGCCCGGGTAGCCGACCGGCAGCGGGACGGCGACCGCGTCCCCGGCGGGCACAGTGATCGCGCGGCCGTCCAGGCGCGCGGTCGCCCGGCCGGCCGGGGCGGCGAGGACCAGCGCGCCGGCGGCGTCCGACGGCACGGGCGGTACGTCCACCGGCGACGCCGCCGCGGCGGGGAGACCGGCCCCGCCGGAGCCGGTGGCCGTCAGGGAGGCCGCGGGCACCCAGACGGCGTCGTCGCCGGCCAGGCCGGTGCCCTGAGCGGCGCCGGTGGGCAGCCGGAGACCGGCGACGACGGGAGCCGGGCCGAGCGCCTCGACGCGCACCGCCAACGCCGCCGCGCGCGGCAGGGTCACCGGGACGGACACCGCCTCCCCATCGGGCACCACCACCTCGTCGGGCACCACCACCTCGTCGGCGCCGGCGGGTCCCGCGCCGGCCGTCACCAGGCGGACGCGGACGCGCGCACCCCCGGCCGGCGCCGCGACGACGACGCTGGCCTGGGCTCCGCCCGTGCCCGCGGGGGCGACCAGCGGGCCGAGCAGCGCCGCGTGACCCGGCGTGGCCGTGGCCGGGACCGGGGCGAGCTCCCAGGGCTCACCGTCGCTCGGCCGGTCGACCAGCCATGAGACCACCCGGCCGGCCCTGGTCTCGACGCCGACCACGGTGGCCGCGGCCTCCGGGGCGATGGCCGCCAGGCGGCGGCTGACGGTCGCGCCCGCGGGCAGGGTCACCTCGGTGACGGTCGGCGCGCGGCCGGGCGTGTGCACCCGCACGCTGAGCCGGGCCGGCGCGACGCCGAGGTTGGCGAGGAAGAGCAACGGGTCGTGGCCGGCGACCGTCGCGGGCCCGGCGAACCACGACCAGCCGCTGGGCGGGCCGCAGCGGGCCCGCGCCGGCCCCGCCGCCCCGCCCGGCGCGGTGACGGTCGCGGCGAGGCCGGTGACGTCGGTTCCCCGCAACGCCACCGGCCGGCCGAACGAGACGGCCAGCCGTGGCAGCGCCGCGCGCTCGCCCGGCGACAGCCCGGCCAGCGCCGCCAGGTCATCCGGGGCGGGGGGACCGGCCAGGCGGGTGATCTCGGCCCGCTCGGCCGGTGACAGCCGTGCCAGGGCGCTGAGATCGTCCCGCGCCCGCTGGTCCGCGAGGTTCCTCAGGTCCGTCTCGGACAGGCCCGCCAGCACGGACAGGTCGGGCGCCGGTGTCCGGGGCGGCGGCCGCCGCTCGCCGGGGGTCTCCAGGTGGCCGCGTCGCTCGTCGCCGGCGAGGACGGCCGATGGTGGCCGCCAGCCGTCGGGTGTCCGCGCGGCCTCGTCCCGCGCCGGGGTGAGGCCGGCGAGCGCGGCGGTCACCCGTCCTGAGGTGTCGGGGCGGGTGAGGTCGATCCGGGTTGGCACCCGCCCGGCGACGCCGAGGTCGGGGCAGACCAGCGTGCGCCCGCTCGGCTTGCCGAGGGGCACCGGCACGGGTGCCCCGGCGGGCAGCAGCGCCGCCGTCGCCACGACGGCCGCCGTCCCCGCCACCGCGATCGTCCCCACGACCGTGATCCCGGCTGAGCCGCGCCGGCGGCGCGTCCTCGGGGCCGCGTGGCGGGGCGGGGCGGTCACAGCACCGCCCCCGGACGGCGCCGGCGGCCCTGGGCGCCGGCCGCGGCGGCGGCGAGGAGGAGGACGCCCACGGCGGCGGCCTGGACGAGGAGCAGCGCGCGGTGCGGCGTGTGGTCATAGCGCACCCGGACCTCGCCAGCGGGGCCCGCGGGCAACGTGAAGGCCTGTGCCCAGCCCCAGGCGGCCACGGGGGTGAGCCGCCGGCCGGCCAGGGTCGCCTCCCAGCGGGGGTCCGCCGGCTCGGTCAGCACCAGCAGGCGCCCGGCCGGCCCGGCCGGCACCAGCGCGTCCGCCGTCCTCCCCAGCGACGCGTCCGTCCCCAGCGACACCGAGGAGTACGCGCGCCCCGGCGACCCGGATCCGGGCGCGGCGGGTGCCAGCGCCAGGCCTGGCCCCACCGGGACCCGGCTGGCCGCCGCGGCGCGGGCCGCCGCGAGGCTGCCTCCGCCCGCGTCGCCGGCGGGCGCCGGCCGGGCGCGGGCGGCCAGCTCAGGGGGCAGCACGCGCAGTCCCGCGCCGACGCCCTGGGCTGGTTCCCGGACCTGCCCGACCGCCGGCCTCCCAGATCCGCTTCGCGGATCCGGCAGGAACCCTGCCGCCGGTCGGGCGGGAACCCCGGATCCGCCAGGGGCCGGGAAGGTGGCGCCGGGCACGAGCCGCCAGTGGTAGCCGTCGGGATGGGGCTGGTCGCGCTCCAGGCCGTCGGCGGCGTCGAGCGCGTCCACGAGCGCCGCGTCCGCGCCCCCCGGCCGCCGTGGGCCGTGGTCGCCGGACAGGCCGGTGCCGGCGGCCGCCGGGACGTGGACGGTGTCCACGCCGAGCGCGGGCAGCGCGGCCGCGCCCCAGGCGCCACCGACGGCGAGGTCGGCGATCACGGCCGCGAGGAAGGCGCGGGCCGCGGGCGGCGGGTCGCCCGCGGCGTCCACGACGGTCGGCCCGCGGCCGCCGGCGAGCGTGTACGCCACGCCGCCGCCTGACGGGCGCAGCACCAGGGTCCGGCCGGCGCCCGGCTCCTGCCTGGTCGCCAGGGCGGCCCAGGCCCCGGCGTCGCCGTCCGCCGGCCACCGCCCGTCGGGCGCGCCGACGAGGCCGCCGCCCACCGGCTCACCGGCCCAGCCAGCCCAGCCGGCGCCGCCGGCCGGCGGCCCGCCGAGCGCGCCGGCCGCGCGGGCGAACAGCAGTGCCGGGCCAGCCATCAGGACCACCGCGACGACCAGCGCCAGCCCGTTCCCGCGCCGGCCGGCTGGAGCCACCCGCCGCGGGCCGGCCGGCCACTGGGCACCCGTCCCCGGCCGCGTGGACCAGGCGACCCCGACGGCGGCCAGCAGGCCGGCGGCGGCGAGCGGCCCCTGGCCGGCCGCCCACGCGAGGCCGGCCACCAGCCAGCACAGGCCGACACCCCGCCAGACGGTCCCGCCGTCCGGCCGGCGGAGGATCCCGCCGAGCCCGGCGGCCAGCACGCACGCGACGACGAACGCGGCGGCCGCCCGTGCCTCGGCGCCGCCCAGGCCAGGGCGGTCGACCAGCACCGTGAGGATCTCGTCCCGGCCGGTCCGCGCGGCGACCCACAGGGTGGGCAGCAGCGGCACGCAGCCGGCCGCCAGCACGGCGGCGAGGCGGCTGGCGAGTCGCGGGCGTTCGGCGGCCGCCCCCGCGGGGCCCGAGGCGCCGGCATGCCGGTCGGGACGTTTCCCGGCGGTTCCGGTCGCCCCGGCGGCGGCCAGCGCGACGGCGGCGACCGGCAGCAGCCCAGGGGCGCAGGCGACGGCGAGCAGCAACGCGCCAGCCAGGGCCCACGCCGCCTTCCAGCCGCCCGGCGCGCCACCGGGCCCGGGAAGGCCGTACCGGTCGCCGTCGGCCAGGTCGGGAGGCGCGAGCAGCCGCGCGGCGGCCACGAGGACGAGCGGCGTGGCCGCGCACGCGCCGACCGCCGCCAGGTCCCCTCGCGTCGCCGCGGCGGTGACCGGAGGCGCCAGCGCGTAGCAGGCGGCGAGCCCGGCGCGTGCCCAGCGCCGCGCCCCGAGCAGCCCGGTCGCCCGGTAGGCGGCGAGGCCGGCCAGCGCCGGCGCGGCCGCGAGCAACGCGCCAGCGGCGAGTCCCGGGCGCCCGCCCAGGGCCGACGCGAGCAGCGCGAGCAGGGGGGTCCACGGCGGCGCGGGGCCTGGGCCGCCAAGCAGCCCACCCGCCGGGCCGAGCCAGCCCGACCAGAGCGACGCCCACAGGTCGGCCGCGCCGGGCGGCAACGGACCGGCCCTGGCGGCGTCCGCCCGGGTCAGCCAGCAGCCCGCGGCCACGAGCAGCCCCGTGAGCACGGCGACCGGCCAGAGGGATCCGTCGGGTCCCCGCCGGATCGAAGCCGACCCGGCGGCTTCGGGCGCCGAGTGGTGGCCCGCGGGGCGCGCCCGTCGGCCCACGGCCGGGATGCCGTCGGCGGCCGTGCCCGGTCGCGCCGAGGCGGGCGGCCACGGCGGAGCGGGCGCGGCCACGTCCACGGCCATCGCGGATCCCGGCCTGGTGGGGCTCGGCAGCAGCCCGCGCAGCGCGCGGGCGGGGACCCGGGAGCTCGAGAAGCGGCTTCGCCGGCCCGGCGGGAGCCCTGGGCTCGCCGACGGGCGCCGGGCCAGCCGCCACAGCCGCGCCGGGTCGGCGAGCACCGCGGCGAGTACGAGCGCCTCGGCGCCGGCCGAGCGGCCCTGACCGCGAGCCAGCGCGGCAAGGGCGCGCCAGGTGATCGCCAGGAGCGCGCCGGCCAGGGCCAGCGGCCAGCCAAGGGGGCCGGACTGCCCGATCCTGACCCGCAGGGCGTCCACCCGCTCGACCCGCCCGGTCCGCTCGGCGCCGGTTCGTCCGAGGTGGCCGTCCCAGTGCCGGTGGGCGGCGCGGGGGAGCCCGGCGGGGTGTCCGCCCGGATGTTCGGCGGGGCGCTCGGGCTCGGTCGCGCGGGGCCCGGCCGCCAGCAGCCGCGCGGCGGGGACGGTGACCACCCGCAGGCCGGCGCGCCAGGCGCGCCAGCACAGGTCGAGGTCGTCGGCCCGGCCGGCGAGCGGGTTGGGCCCGTCGAGCAGTCGCCATGCCCGGGAGCGGACCAGCGCGCCGGCCCGGTCCACGGCGAGTACGTCGCGGACCGCGAGCGGTGGCCCGGGCGCGGGGCGGCGCAGCCCGGCGCGGTCGACCGTGACGCCCACCGGCCCGAGCACGGCGGCCCCCGGGTCGAGCGCCGCGCAGGCGAGAAGCCGGTCGAGCGCGTCCGGCGCGGGACGGGTCGACTCGTCGAGCAGCCAGACGAAGCCGTCGTCGGGCGGCGCGACGCCGTCCTGGCGGAGCGCGGCCGCGATCGCGCCCGCCGGCGACGGTCCGGCGACGGCGACCGTCACGACCCGGTCGACGGGGCGGGTCTGCTGGGCCAGCCAGTGAACCTCCCGGGGGATCCGGGGTTCCTGGCCGATCGACGGAGGAGTCCCCGCCGGACCCGGGGTGCTTCCCCGGTCGGCGGCAGGGGTCCTGCCGGATCCGCGAAGCGGATCTGGGAGGTCGGCGATCTGGGAGGTCTGCTGGGAGCTTGGCGATCGGGCAGGTCCAGAAGCCGTTCCGCCGCCGACCGTGGGAAACTCGCCGGCCGGCGCGGCGGTGTGCCTGCCCGGCGAGCGTTGCGCCGGGACGCCGGGCGCCGGCCGGCGGCCGGTCGCGGCCACCGTGACGACGGCGACGACGATCGGCGGCGGGTCGGGTGGCTGGGAAGGACCCGCCACACCCCCTGGCGTGCCGGAGCCCACCGAACCGCCCGTGCCCACCGAACCGCCGGTGCCCGCTGGACCGCCCGTGCCCGCCGAACCCGGCGGGCCGGCCAGACGGGGCGATCGGCGCGATGGCGACGAATCGCCTCCGGCGGCCGCGCCCGGCGGAGGCTGCGCTGGGCCGGTCTCGCCCACCACGGTCCCCACCGGGCGCCTCGCGGCCGCGCTAGACGGCCCGGCGGCGCTGCTTGCGCCGTTCGCGCTCGGACATGCCGCCCCAGATGCCGAAGCGCTCGTCGTTGGCGAGCGCGTACTCGAGGCACTCGGTGCGGACCTCGCAGCCGGAGCAGATGCGCTTGGCCTCCCGGGTCGAGCCGCCTTTCTCCGGGAAGAACGCCTCCGGGTCGGTCTGCGCGCACAGCGCGCGCTCCTGCCACTCCATGACCTCGCCGATCAGGTCACCCAGGCCGATGTCGATCACCTCGGCGAGCACCGGCCGCGCGGCGGGCTGGTCGGCGCCAGCGCCGACCAGCTCCGCGCCGAACAGCTCCTCGTCGTCCTCGCCGTCGGTGTCCTCGAGGTCGTCGGCGTCGGCGTCGGCTTCGTCAGCGGCGGCGCCCGCGTCCAGGGTGTCGTCGGCGAATGGGGCCGGAACGTCCTGGGACACCTCCGGGATCGGCTCCCTGGCCTCCTCCGCGGGCTCGGCCGGTCGGCCGGGAACCTCGGGTCCTCCAGGAATCCCGGGCCGCGCGGACCCGCCGGGAGCGCCGGGGCGCGTGGCCTCGACGGTGGGGTGCGCGCAGGCGTGGGCGGCGCCCGGCACCCCGGCCGGAGCGCGGACGAGGTCGTAGGGCTCGGGCGCTGCCTGGCCGACGTAGGCCGTCGTGGCCGCGACGCGTCGCTCCGCCGAGACGGGCGTGTCCACGGGCACGCGGGGCGCGGGTGGGCGCGGCGAGGCCGGCGCGGACGCGATCTCGCGGCCGGCGGACGCGCGATCGTCGGCGCGCGTCCCTAGGCCGACAGATGGCCAGTCTCCAGACGCGCGGTCAGCCATGGCCTCGCGCGTGGTGACGGCCGCGTCGGTGTGTTCCATCAGGACCCCTCCAGACCCGTCGCGGTGCGGTCGGTCACCCCCCGGGCGCCGGCGCGCAGGTAACTGGTGTCCACACCGATGAGGTCGCCACTACCAGAGCGGCCCCTTCGGCGGGGGGAATGACACGCCGGTAATTACACGTGCCGAAGACGGCTCACGTCAACCCTACCGGCGCAACATCTTCTACAACCAGCGACCTGACCATAGCTCACAGTCACTGGGCGCCGTGATGGAGGGTCCCCTCCTGGGGTTCCCCGTTACGCACCGCAGTAGAAATCGCTCAGTGGCGATCCTGCTCCGTCCAGCCGTAGTCATCCGCATACGTGACGGATACAAACCCCGCCTGGCGGGGGGACAACTGGCGCGCACCCTCCCGCACCACCTTGCAGCCCGGAGGTCAGCCCAGCACGCAGTTACGGGATGTAGTGGCTCCGGTGGGCTTGCCGTGAGTGATTCGCGACTCGTCGCGGTCACTCCGTCGCGACGGGCGGTCGGCCTGGCCAGGACGGCCGGCCCGGCGGGCCTCGCGGCTCGCGGGACGGCGGCCCAGGTAGCCGCGCTGAACAGTGCCGGACGGCCGCGCGTCAGGTGGCCTGGTGGTGTCCGTGACGCCCGGGCGCCCCTGGCTCGTCCGGGCGTCAGGGGCGGCGGTCGCGCCGAGGGGTCGGCCCGCTCGCGGGCCCGGCCGTCCGCCCGGGTCCAGCCGTCCTCAGAAGACCAGCGGCAGGGCCGTGCGGTGCGGCTCGGCCCTGGCCGCCTCGAAGCGCTCCTGGGGGACCACCCCATAGGTGGTGGTCCGCTGCCGGGCCGGGCGGCTGGCCAGGGCGGCGACCTGCTCGAGCTCCTCGATCGAACGCCGGGAACCGTGCTGGGAACCGGCCATCCTGCTGATCGTCTCCTCCATCAGCGTGCCGCCGATGTCGTTGACGCCACCGGCGAGCACCGCCCGGCAGCCCTCGGTGCCGAGCTTCACCCACGAACACTGGATGTTCGCGATCGCGCCGTGCAGCAGGATCCTGGCCATCGCGTGCACGGCCCGGTTCTCCTGGACGGTCGGTCCTGGACGGGCCACCCCGGCCAGGTAGATCGGCGCGCTGTGGTGCACGAACGGCAGCGCGACGAACTCGCTGAACCCGCCGGTCTCCGCCTGGATCGCGCGCAGCAGCCGCAGGTGGGCCACCCAGTGGGCGGGCGTGTCCACATGGCCATACATCATCGTCGCCGACGAGCGCAGGCCCACCCGGTGCGCGGTCGTGACCACCTCCACCCAGGCCGCGGCGGGCAGCTTGCCCTTGGTGAGCACCCAGCGGACCTCGTCGTCGAGGATCTCGGCGGCGGTGCCCGGGATCGTGTCGACGCCAGCCTCGCGCGCGGCCGTCAGCCAGTCGGCGACGGACAGCCCCGTCCGGCTCACCCCGTTCATGACCTCCATCGGGGAGAACGCGTGCAGGTGGATCCCCGGCGCGGCCCGCTTGATCTCGCGGGCGAGGTCGAAGTAGGCCGTCCCGGGCCAGTCGGGGTGGATGCCGCCCTGCACACAGACCTCGGTGGCGCCGATCTCCCACGCCTCGGTGGCGCGCTGGCCGACCTCCTCGAACGACAGCGTGTAGGCGTCGGCGTCGCCGCGGCGCTGCGCGAACGCGCAGAACCGGCAGCCGGTGTAGCAGACGTTGGTGAAGTTGATGTTGCGGTTCACCACGTAGGTGATGTCGTCGCCGACGGTGTCGCGGCGCAGGTCGTCGGCGAGGCGGCACAGCGCCTCGAGCTCCGGGCCGGTCGCGCCGAACAGCGCCAGCGCCTCGGCGTCGGAGATGCCGGCCGGGTCGTCGGCGGCGTGCCGCAACGCGGCCAGCACCTCCGGGTCGCCCCGCCGAGGCGCCGGCGCCGCGGCCGCCGCCACGCCCGCCGCGTCGGCGGCCCGCGAACCGGTGCCGACGACGCCGTCCGCGCCGGTGCCGGCGGCACTCACCTGGGCGCGCAGCGCCGCCCAGTCGCCGTAGACGCTGTCGAAGTCGGCCCGCTTCTCGGTGGCGCGCCCGGCGGTGTCGATCGCGGTGTGCAGGTCGGTGCGGCCGCTGTCGGCGAAGCCGCCGTCGGGCTCCTGCCAGGGCAGGCCGACGGGGGCCGCGCCGGGCCGCAGCAGCCCGTCCGGCCCGGCCAGCGCGCCCACGTGGCCGGCCAGCCGCGGGTCGAGCCACGGCTCGGACTGGTAGGGCGGGTAGACGGTGAGCCGCGCCCGAAGCTCGAACCCGGCCGCCGCGCTCGCGGCGCGCAGCGCGTCGAGCGCGGGCCAGGGCCGCTCCGGGTTCACGTGGTCGGGGGTGACCGGCGAGACGCCGCCCCAGTCGTCGATACCGGCCGAGAGCAGCAGCGCGCACTCGTCCGGGTCGACCAGGTTCGGCGGGGCCTGCACCCGCGCCGTGGGGCCGAGCACCAGGCGGGTCACGGCCACCGCCGCGGCCAGCTCCTCGGCGCCGACGTCCGGCTCGCCGCGCATCGCGGTGTCGTCCTTCGCCCGGAAGTTCTGGACGATCACCTCCTGGACCGAGCCGTAGGCGCGCGCGACGCGGCGCAACGCGAAGATCGTCTCGGCGCGCTCGGTCCTGGTCTCGCCGATGCCGAGCAGCAGGCCGGTGGTGAACGGGACGCCGAGACGGCCGGCGTCCTCGAGCACCCGAAGCCGTACCTCCGGATCCTTGTCCGGTGAGCCGTAGTGCGGGCCGCCCTGATCCGTGAACAGCCGGCGGGCCGTCGTCTCCAGCATCATCCCCATCGACGGGGCGACCGGCTTGAGCCGGGCGAGCTCGGCCCAGCTGAGCACTCCCGGGTTCAGGTGCGGCAGCAGGCCGGTCTCCTCGAGCACGGCGACCGCCGCGGCCCGGACATAGCCCAGGGTGGAGTCGTAGCCTCGCGCGTCCAGCCACTCCCGGGCCGCCGGCCAGCGATCCTCCGGCCGGTCACCCAGGGTGAACAAGGCCTCGGCGCAGCCGGCCGCCGCCCCGGCCCTCGCGATCTCGAGGACCTCGTCGATCTCCAGGAACGCGGCCGGCAGCCGATGCGGGACGGTCGCGAACGTGCAGTAGTGACAGCGGTCCCGGCACAGCCGGGTGAGCGGGATGAACACCTTGGGCGAGTAGGTCACGACCCCGGGCCGGCCGGCCGACTCGAGCCCCGCGTCGCGCACCCTCGCCGCCGAGGCGGCCAGGTCCCGCAGGTCGTCGCCGCGCGCCGCGAGCAACACCGCCGCCTCGGTGACGTCCAGCGTCGCGCCGTCCCGCGCCCGGCGCAGCGCGCGGCGCATCGCCGACCCGGAGGGTTCCGGCTCGGCGACCGCCGGGCCCGCGAAGCCCGGGGTCCCTGCCGGATCCGGGGTCCCTGCCCGATCGGCGGCAGGGTTCCTGCCGGATCCGCGAAGCGGATCTGGGAGGTCGGCGATCGGGGAGGTCTGGAACCCGATCTGGAAGGTCTGCTGGGAGGTGTGCTGGGAAGTCTGGGGATCGGGCCGGTTGTCGGGACGGGTGTTGGGGCCGGAGCTGGTCAAGGCGTCCACCTGGTGATCGACTGGCCCTCGGCCGCGCCCGCGCCGGCCGGGGCAGCCGGCAACCGCTGGCCGGCCTCGGCCGGTGGCGCCGCCGGGAACGGCGGGAACCCTCAGGACTCTGCAACACCGGTCCACGCCCGCGCCAGAGAACGGGGCGAAGACCACCTTCGCCCGCCGTCCTTGCCGCCCACCCCGCTCACGCGGCCAGACACCACCGCCCGCGTGGGCGGTGGTCGGTGAGCCAGCCCGATGCCGGCGGGGGGGGGGGGGGGCGGGGGGGGCGGCGCGGGGGGGGGGGGGGGGGGGGAGCCAGGTCTCGTCGTCGTCGCGGGTGTTGAGGTCGTCGCGGCGGATGAGGTAGGCGGCGAGGTCGGTGCGGG